>NZ_QXJF01000004.1:0-1780 GCF_003670275.1 Helicobacter labetoulli | reverse complement strand
CCCCCCCCCCCCCCCCCCCCCCCCCCCCCCCCCACCCCCCCCCCCCCCCCCCCCCCCCCCCCCCCCCCCCCCCCCCCCCCCACCCCCAAGAATTTAGTCGTGTTTGAGATAGCACTTGAGATTCTATAAGTTCTAATTCTTTGGTAAGATTTTGCTGTGTGGATAGGATTTCTTTAAACTTAAAGCCAAGCATAACAACCGCATATAACTCCTTTTTATTTTTCCGCCAATTATAAAGCGTTTTTGTGTCTATGTTTAAGATACCTGCAATGTCGCGTTGTGTAAGCTTGAGGGAGAAAGGATTATTTTTCATCTTAGACTCCTTGAAGTAATAAAATTAAAGGAAAAAAATTTACACTTTTTCATCATGAATTTTAACAAAGGAAATAATACAATTTCTTAATAAATTAAAAGTATTTTTTCCTTTGTTAATTTTTTAGCCTTTTTTCTAAAAAATTTCGGGCTTAAAAAATGACTTATAAGGAGAAAGAGGTGATGTTTAACAGGTTAAGCATAGGAAGTAAGATTATTGTTTCAGTGAGTTTGGTTCTGTTTTTGTGTATGGGGATTTTGGGCGTTGTTTTGGTGAGTATTTCGTACAATATCCAAAGCGATGATGCCAACAAGCTTGTGCTAAATATGGCAAAGCGGACAGAAAATGTCATAGAGGGATATATTAATGAAAACTTTGTAGCTTTGAACTATTCACAGCAGAATCTTACGCAACACATCAATAATGGGAATCTAAGGGAGCATACAGGCAAAGATATTTTAACAGCACTTTTAGATTTTAATCAATGGGCGGAATATGCCTATATCTATCTTAAAGATTCTGCATTGATACCTGATGTGAGTAGTGATTATAGGCTAAGTAATGGCGGGGTAATGATATTTGGGCACGATGATAATCCAAAAGAGACTGGTGGGGTAGCGATTTTACCTGCTGATGTGTCGTTTTTAGAAGATGATGGTTTGCAAAAAGCACTAAATAGCGGTAAGCCTAGCGTTGGCAACCCAATGAAAGTGCAAATGGGAAATAAACAGACAATGCACTTAACGCTTAACTATCCCATTAAAGATAAGAGGGGGAGTGTTGTTGGTGTTGTTGGAAGCACACTTCATCTTGGTTTGATTAAAGAATTTCTTTTTGCAGAGATTACGAGTGTTTTTAAAAATGGTTATCGTGTGCTTGCAACAAGCGAGGGGCTATTTGTGCTTCACCCAAATGGTGAGTTCATGGGAAAGAATTATGCCGATGTAGCTAAGGATAATCCTAGTGCGCAAGCTGTAATCAACGCACTCAAATCCCACGAATCTGGTGTGTATGAGGTAACAAACACACGAGGGGAGGAGAGTATTATGGGTGTGGCTTCATTTGAAGTGGGGCGAGGTAGCACTGGGCAGTGGTGGGGAGCAATCACGATCGCACCTGAATCATCAGTATATGAGTCTGTGGACTATATGAGAAATGTAAATATTATGGGGATTTTGGCTTGTGTGTTTGTGGTTGCGTTGTTTGTGTTTATCTTCATCCGCACAACAATAGTAAATCGTATCCGCAATATCTCCAACGCTCTCTTTGAATTTTTTAAATACCTTAATCATCAAAGAAAAGATGCTCCTAATCCTTTAAAGATTATCGCTCAAGATGAATTAGGACAAATGGGAATTGAGATTAACGAAAACATAGAAAAAACAAAGCTAGGCTTAGAATCCGACCAAGCCCTTGTGGCACAATCTCTCCAAGTCATAGATAGAGCTAAACAAGGTTATACTGGTA
>NZ_QXJF01000041.1 GCF_003670275.1 Helicobacter labetoulli | reverse complement strand
AACCAAAACCTTAGCTCTTGGGACATAAACGGCATCTCAAAAGAGATGTTTGAAGGCACGAAAATGTCTGAAAAACATAAGCCGAAAACAAAGGAGCAAATATGCGTGTGATGAATGCAAGTGGGAATCTTATTGATCCCTTCAACTTGCAGAAAAAAGACTTTGACCCTAAAGTCATAGCACAAACTCTTTCAAGAGTTTGTAGATTTTGGGGACAAACAAAAAGGTTCTATTCTGTCGCTCAACACTGCTTGGTTATGGTTAGAATCTTTGATGGGAATAAAGAGCTTCAGAAATGGGCTCTCATTCACGAGATATTCGAGAGTTTAATGGGTATGGATGTTCCAACACCCATCAAAAAGAGTCCCCAAATAGCTCCATATAGGGAAGCTGAATATAGATGCTTGCTTCAAGCAGCTAAAATTTTCGGCTTAACTCCGCCACTGCCAGAGGAAATCAAAATCGCTGATAAGCGATTAATGGTTTCTGAGGCACTTGTGCTTATGAATAGTGAGAACTATGATTGGACACAATTAGCGGAGCCTTATGGAGAGAAAGTTATCTTTCAAATTCAAGAAGAAACTATGCTACAAGACATGCAATATGTTGAGCATAGATTCTTAAAGGAGTTTGAGAGGTTGTTTAGGAATAAAGGAGCAAAATG
>NZ_QXJF01000040.1 GCF_003670275.1 Helicobacter labetoulli | reverse complement strand
ATTATACCGCAAACCACACAAACAAAGCACGAGTATAGTGAGCTGCTGCCAGAGCTTGAAAAATATAATGCAATCGCCAAAGAGATAAAAGCTAAGGGCGATACATATATGATTGGGAGCGATGAAGCCAAAGAAGCTAAGGAAATCCTAGAAGCCCTGCAAGAAGTCATAAGCCAAACGCCACAAGCCAAAGAGCGAGCCGAGCAAATCGCAAAAGAAATCACCCAAGCCTACAACGACAAGCTCCGCACGAAAATCAATGCCTATCACAAAATGCCAGAGCAGACACAAAAGGACGCAGAAGCCAAACAAGCACGAGCCAAAGAGATAGGAGCGATAAGAGATAAAATCCTAGCACCCTACCACGATGAGTTTGCGAAGTTTGGGTGGAAGACACACGACCAGCTTTTTGTCTATCCGCAAGCGGTGCATAAAGATGGCAAAGAGATTATACTACCCATCGCCGATGACGCAAAAGTGCTTATAGGCACGCATAATGAGATTTATAAGCTTGCACCCACGCTAGAAAAATACGCGAAAGAGAATCCGCGTAATAAGCATTATGCAAACAGGCTAGAGATATTTAAAAACCACGAAGCACAATCCGCCCAAAATATAGCCCAGCAAGAAAAGCTCGTGCAAGAGTATTTTAGCCATCAAGGACATAATGTAAGCTCCACAACACCTCCATAAAAAGGGATTTTTGATGAAGTGGATTCTAGCGACATTGTTTTTACCGACAAAAAGGGGCAA
>NZ_QXJF01000039.1 GCF_003670275.1 Helicobacter labetoulli | reverse complement strand
TAGTGATTGTGTTGCCTGAAATAGCTGGGGCATCAAGTTTCATACCGCCACTTAATCCATAACTTGCACGAAGCGCCCAATTATCATCTTTGAATGGGGATATAGCAAGATACACTTCTGTCTTTCCAAAGTCTGTAGAATACTCATAGCTTACACCTGCAAGAAAGCGAGGATGTCTTCTATACTTATCAGCCCAACCCACTTCTAAGGCAAAAGGGAAGTATGCTGAATGTCCTACACTGCTATACGCATAACCTACACCTGTAAGGGCACGAAACTCTAAATTTGGGTGGAATTGTCTTTTACTGATACCTAAACGAAAGCCAGTTTGCATAATAAAAGTCCCTTCGTTCCCTTGAACTCCATCAAAGTCCATTAAGGTTACCAAAGGCAAATCCACTTGTGCTGGAATACCCCAACCGCCTTCTTTTTCAATCCAACGGCGATGATCTATTTTCTTTTTTAGTTCATCAAGGTTTTTGGCAGCCTCACGATGAAACTTTCTCTCTTCTGCGCTATCAAGTTGCAAGGCAGCTTGAAAATGTGATTCTTTATTCTCATTCATTCTGCTACGCAAATTAATCCAATCTTGCTTACTCATATTGACAGCCTCTTCTTCATCAACCTTAAATGTATTTTTAGATTATTGAGATTTGGTTTGTGTTTGGACTTGAGTGTCGTTCTTCTCTAACTCATCAGCTAATCCTATATTAGCTAAAACAGCCATACTGATTCCGGCAATGAAAAGTAATTTTTTCATTCAAA
>NZ_QXJF01000038.1 GCF_003670275.1 Helicobacter labetoulli | reverse complement strand
AACAAAGGAGTAACCAAATATGTGGATAGTATTTTTTGCAATAGCAGTCTTTGGATTAGTTATAGGCTCTTATATCTATGGCTATTATCAAACTCGTGACACCTATGTAAGAAAACATAGAGATCTTACAGAAGCTGAAAAACTAGCTATTAGAGAAATGGTAGGTAAGGCTACCTCTTGTTTTAATATCATATATCAGCAAGATATACAAAAGCAACACAAACAAGTCAAAGAAGGCTCATATCAGTTTGGCTCTCTCCCTTTTATGATTTATGAAGGTATGGAGATTCAAGCAAAAGATAGACTTGCCAAGATGATTACTGAAAGAGATAATACACACAAGGAAATCTTTGCAGAGTTTTTAAAGCAATATCAGCAAAGAGCTGTTACTCATTCTTAATTGATATTGCAAAAGCAGAGTTGTTTGTGGATAAGAGTAAGACATCTTAAAGCTTATTTGAAAAGGGTTTTAGGATTCTGCTATAATCCACTCATATAAATAAAAACTAAAAGGAGTTTATTATGGGATTTGGTAGTTTTACATTAGGTTATTTATTAGGACAGAGTTTTCAAAACCCTCAAGATATTATAGAGACACCCGGAAAGTGTCAAGCAGATTATGATAATGACCCAGAGCTTAGAGCGTATGGAGAAGAATGCTATTGGAAGGCTTGGGATAAGGCGTGTAAGGAAAAGGTAATTGAGAGATTGAGGAATCCGAATGATGATTTACGCTTTTCACCTGTGACTTACCCCGATATTTCCAAAGAGAAATGGGCGGATTTAATTGAGAGTGGAGAA
>NZ_QXJF01000037.1 GCF_003670275.1 Helicobacter labetoulli | reverse complement strand
TAAAACCTCTTCTTATTCACATCATCTAATATATCTTTAGCTACTCTATCTACTCTTTGACTTATTTCAGCACTAGAGTTAGCTATCTCTACATTTTCTTGTGTTACAGATTCTAAATGAGATATGGCTTCATTGATTTGAGTTACACCTGTTGTTTGTTCTCTTATAGATTCACCCATATCATTAATACTTTGCACAAGTAAATTTGTATTGGCTTCAATCTCACCTAAGCTCTTTTGAGTTCTTTCAGCTAACTTTCTTACTTCATCAGCAACAACAGCAAATCCTCTTCCGTGTTCTCCAGCACGAGCTGCTTCAATAGCAGCATTAAGAGCTAGTAAGTTTGTTTGGTCTGCTATATCTCTAATAATGCCTATAACATTTTTAATATCTTCACTTTGTTGTATGACTTCACTTGTCTTACCACTGACATTTTGCATAGATGAAGTGATTTCTTCTACGGCTTGAGCTGTTTGTTCTAAGCTACTTGCTTGAGAGTTAGTAAGGTTTGTAAGATTATTTACTGCTTCTGCTAATGCTTTTGCTTCTTCACTAAGATTTTGAGCAAAGCTAGAACTTGTATGAAGCATTTTTCTAATCTCTTCTCCTAGAGTATTAGTAACTACTTCTACTCTACCACTTGCATTATTTACTTCTGTGGTGAAATCTAATTTAGTATAAGATTCAAATACACGATTAATCTCATTTAAATCTTTTCCTACAGCTGTCGTTAAAAGTTCAAGTAGTTCATTTACAGAATCTCTTAATTCGTTTAATTGTGGATTACTGCCTTTAGATTCTATAAGGCTACCAGTATAACCTTGTTTAGCTCTATCTATGACTTGGAGAGATTGTGCCACAAGGGCTTGGTCGGATTCTAAGCCT
>NZ_QXJF01000003.1 GCF_003670275.1 Helicobacter labetoulli | reverse complement strand
TCCACTTGCTTTTTAGGTAGAGAATCTATTTTAGATTTAAGGCTTTTAAATAAATCATCTAAGCTAGATTCTGCTTTTTGCGTTTCTTGTGTTTGTGTGTCTTTGGGTGGCGTCTGGGCTTCTTTGTGGATTGCTTCGGTCGCTTCGCTCCCTCGCAATGACGGCTGTGTGTTTGCAAATATGTTCTCACTAGGTGGGATTTCTTGTGTTTCCTGCTTTGGTTGTGGTATAATGGTGTTTGTGCTTAACTTAGATTCTAATTCTAGGGTATTATTCGGTGTTGAAGCTTCGCTTAACCTATCCTCACCCGTGTGAATAATATCCTTTGCTCCTTGTGTGTTTGCATTTGGTAGGTTGCGTTTAAACACAGGGGACATTTCTAATAATTCTAAGCTATAAATTTTATTTCCGTTTTGATTAAGTTCTTTGATTGTTAGTTTTACATCTGTATTTTCAAATGGTGCTAAATACTTATGGAATGCTATTATATCTGCACTATTATTGTTTGACTTTTGAGATTGCATAAAAATAGCATTTGTAAATAAATCTAATACATTCTCCACAGCTTGTAAATGATTCTCAAGTGAAAAGCCATTATCTAAGCTCTTGCCGATAGCTTTTCCGCTTAACATTTTTTCTAATCCATCTTTAGAAATATAAGCCATTCTACCATCTGTTTTGTTTGTGGCTTGTTTCCCCTTAAGATATTGAAGCTTGTCTAATATTTCTTTTCTTTGTAGAGTAAGTGCATTTTTCTCTGCCACTTCTATTAACTCATCTTGTGCCTTATCCACACGATTTAAGATTTTCTCAATTTGGCTTTTTGTTTGGCTAGTGTATGGGGCTTTGGCAATTCTATTTTGCAAGGTGTGTTTTAGCTCACTCACAGAAAAGCTAGATTCTAAGGCTTTTTGCAAATGATACCTAAGAGCCGAGCCTTGTACTTTTTTGGTTTAATCCGCTCATAAAAGGGATATGAGGCATTAATCGCACAAGATGTGAAAAGGCATTTTTCACCATTTGAAACTTCACCGCCCCTTCAATGCTTGTGGCAATAGATGAGCCGATTTGTCCTGTGGTCGTAGGCTTTAAGGCTTTGGCGATGAGAATGTCATTTTTAAATAATCTATCAAAATCACTCATAATATTGATAAAATCTTGTGCTTCTTTACTTTGGAATGTGTCTTTATGCAAGGCTTGTAGCTCTTTAAAAAACTTGCCACTATCTATAACTTGCAAAGCATTTTCATCATAAAGGGATTTTTGAATAAGGCTTTGTAGCATATTGAGTTCAATTAAGGCTCTATTATCTTTATCTAGGGCTTTGGTTAAGGTGCTTATATTATCTAGCCTATCGCCTTGCCCCTTGGCAAGTTTAAGCAAAGAATCTAAGGCTTTGTTTTGTTCAGTTGTGGCGTTGCGGATTTTGAGTTTATCGGCGATTTTTAGCACTTCTTTCATATCCGCATAATCGCTTAAAGCTGTGGCATACAGAGAGCTTATATCTTTATAGGCACTCTTATTTTGTGAAAATATAGCTTCAATACCTGCTTTTATATCCTCTCTTAAAAAGCTATCCATTGCGTTTTTTATATGATTTTTGAAATTTGGGTCTTTGGCTTTTTTATAGTAGCTATTAAGTGTTTTAAGGGCATTATTGAGTTGATTGAAACTTACGCCATTTTCATTATAAATGTTTTTTTCAACAAAGCTAATAAAGCTTTTGACTTCATTTTCAATAGGAATGCCTTGAGATTCTAGGCTTTGCTTGTAAGCTTGAAAGGTTTGGTTATTTTGTTGTGGTATAATCTCGCTTGAGCGTTCAAGGCTTGTTTGCTTAGGCAAAGGCGCGGCGGTGTTACTGATTCCTTGAAAATTCTCCGCTCTCTTTAATACTCTGTTACTTTTAACTACATCATTTATCACTTTTTGTATTTGTGTTGTTGGAATCCCTGTTATATCTCTTTGGTCTTTACTAATAGCTAAGTAATACAAATCTTTGCTTTCTTTATGTTGATATGCCTTTATATATTCTTGTCTTATCTCGCCGTTTTTAAGCACTTCTAGCACGATATGTGGATTCTCTTTTGTATCTTTAAAGAGAGTTAGAAACTTTTCCCTTTGTTCTTTATCTAGCTTGTCGCTAAAATGCTTCTGTAAATGTTCTAAATCTTTTATACTTATCTCTTGTGGTATAGGGCTTGGTTCTATATGTTTAAGGCTTAAAATAGCTTCTTGCTTATCTTTGCTTAAAGTCTTAAACTCATCACTTTTAGCATATGATTCCACTTTTTCTATGGTTTTTTGCTTGGGATTCTTGCCATTGCCTAGCTCTATAATCTCATCATTCTTTTTAACTGCGGTGTAGCCTTGAGATTGTAAAATCTCTTGCACCTTTGGCAAGTCTCTTAAATCTATATCCAAAAAATGAGCAAGTTCCCTTTGGAGTTTATCTAAGCAATACATTTCTTAAAGCCTTTTTACATTATTTTTCATAGCCGTTGGCTTGTCTTTTGTGTGCTTTTACTTGATTTTTTGGCTCACACTGTGTCATTTATTCTCAATAAACTCCTTGTGTTCGCCACTGCAAAACAAGCAAAATCATCACAAAACGAAGTTTCTTTAGAAAATACTTCACCTTGAAGTTTTACTAAACTGCAAACTTAGCATTCTGCCTTGTTCCTAAAGCTTGATTTTTATTAGGTATTTAAGCAAAGATAAGGGATTTTTAAAAGGGTTAAAAGCGTAAGGTTAAAGCAAGGTTAAGCCAAGTGTGTTAAAATCTGTGCAATTGTTTTAAAGGAATTGTAGAATGATTTTAGCTACAAGTGAATTGCAAAAAATCCGCCACAATATCACCGCCTTAAATGATAATAATATAAGGGGTAGTAGCATTGATTTAAGCATTGATGACAAGGCATTTGTCAAAAAAAATAATGATATGATTGATTTATTTCAAGTGGATAGCGTGGAAGATTTATGCAAGGATATTTATAAGGAAGTGGATTTAGCAAAGGGCTATGAGCTTAAGCCTCAAAGTTATCTTTACTCAAAAAGTGTGGAAACTATCACTATGCCAAACACAATGTGCGGTATAGTTTTGCCACGCAGTTCATTTGCTAGAATAGGTTTGATTTTGCCTATTTCATCTTATGTCAATCCCGGATATAATGGAAATTTACCTATTGTGATTTTCAACGCCTCTAACTCTATTGTTAAAATCCCGCCTTATATAAGGATTATGCAATTATTGTTTTGTGAATTAAAAGGCGAAGCTATCCCCTATGGCTCACTCAATGATTCAAAATATCAAAATGAAAGCGAGCTTTCAATTCCTAAGTTTAATGATAAAGAAATAGGAGAAATCCTTGCAAAGCTCAAAAATAAATAAGCTTGTTGCGATTATCCAAAATACCATACAGGACACTATGAATAAACAAGAGCATTTAACGCCAACGCTAAATGATATTTATGATAGTTTTAACTCGTTAGGCTTAAGACTAGATAGAAATGAAAACAATAGCAGTGAGATTTTAAAAATGCTTAAAAATAAAGAGCATACGCAATGGGATACTTTTATCATAAGGCTTTTGCAGGTATATAAAAACCAAGAAAAATAAGCAATAATCAAATGGGATTTTTAAAAGGGTTAAAAGCATAAGGTTAAAGCAAAGTTAAGCCAAGTGTGCTAAAATCTAGGTAATTATCTCTAAAGGGGAAGTTAATGAAAAGCACAAAAACGGCATTATTTTTTAGTGCGTGGCATAGTGATTTAAAAAAAAGTGGTGTAAAAACAAAAAATCTAGGCGAAATAACTCTTAGCATTAGGGAAAAGCAAACTATTGCATATAATCAAATCCGAACCATATCACTGCTAGAAAGTCTCTTGTAAATGGCAAGTAATATACAAAAGAAAAAAGCTCAAGATTCTCAAATTTCTCCTTTTATATGATGTTTCGCACCGCTTCTGTGTGTCAAAGAGTAATCTAACACTCCAGCCTATTCAGATTCTCTAAAATATATGTATGAGCGGATTGTAGTTTTTCTTGTGGGATATTCTCAAATCCGCTTAGTCTAGCAAAATACTCAAAGTCTCCCAAGCTATCAAACTTTATATCACCTTGATTAAAGACTTTGTTTGTGGTAGAATCTATGGTGCTAAGGTGATATTGTTGTGGGTAGCCCTGCTCTAAGCTAGGATTAGAGATAGATTCACTCTTTGCCACTTCATCTGCATTATGTGGATATGGGTTAGCCTTAGCATTTTTGAGTAAAACTTCCCTGTTGTAATTCCCTTTGGTTTTCCACAGGCTTTTAAAAATAAGTTTATCTTGCCCTAATAATGCCTCTTCAATACCTATATGATACCCATTAACCTGCTTTACATAAATCACGCTTCTATTAGTGAAAAATAGTTCATCATATTTTTGTGTAATGCGTGGGTAATTTGCTTCTATATCCGCCCTTGTGATAGCGATATTGCCCCTTTGTGTTTCTTTTATTTCATCGCCGTGCGATTTTAAAGCGTGAGCGATTTCATTTTCTCGTAATTCTCTTAAAAGTAGTTTTTTGTTTTTAAAATTAAAATGTTTTTGAAAATCATCTACTTCGTGTGGCTGGACTTTAAAGGTTTGGTTATTTGGAGTATAATGCTCCTTAACATTTTCTAATTTTGGATTTTTAAACTGCATTTTGTCTTTAAGGTTTCTATCACTATAAAATGTTATAATTTCTTGTGTAGCGGTGGTGGGGTTAGAGTCCATATCCGCTACATCATTAACTACCGCTCTAAACCTTACGCTATCTTTTTCCCACTCATATAATCTAGCTCCGTTTGTATCAATAAAAGGCTCTTTATGCTTTGCTAGATACTCTCTTATGTCTTTTCCTAAATTGACCAATTCTAAATCTGTAATGTATCCTGCTTTGCTAGGGTCTGTTAAATGTTTTATTCTCTCGTGTTTTGCTCCCTTATAGCGTGTGCCTTGCATAAAAGATATAGCATTCTCCACACTTTCTAAATCCTGCTTTATAAGTGTAGCGTTTTTCCCATTATATGTTACATTGTAGATTCCTTTTTGCTCTTGTTGTATGGGTTTGTCTATCTCTTTGCTAAGGGATTTAAGCTCATTTAGATTCACCTTATAGCTATCATTGTAGATACCGCCTATAATCTTATTTATCGCTTCATCATAGCTTTGTTTTGTGCCAGATTCTAGCTCATCAAATACGGCTTTTATATCGCCTTTGTTTAAATTAAGATTATCTAGCTGTTTTTTAACCTGAAAGCTTGTGGCATTCAAAATGCTACGCATATTATCATAAGCCTTTGGGCTTTGGGCGGAAGCTTCACTTAAAAAAGCTAAGAGTTGCCCACTTTCATCAGCTCTTATAGCTTGTATAAATTCTTGTTGCCTTGCTCTTTGTGTAGGCAAACTTAGGGCATTTTGCAAAAAATCATAACTTTTAGCAAAGCTACTATCCTCACCAAAAGTGCTTTTAAAAGGATTTTTACCTTTTTGTCCTTTAAAGCTAAGAGTTGCCCCAAAACTTTCACCTGCTTCTTTTAAGCTCAACATCTGCTCTTGTGTGTAAGTCTTATCTATGAGCTTTTGAGCGGAACTTGCATTGCCATCTACTGCCCTTTTGGCAAATCCCAAAATGGGCGTGTAGTCTATAATCTTACCTAATGGCAAATCTTGTGCTTTGGCTAGGGCTTTGCCGCCATATTTGGCAATACCCGCTATTGCGACATCGCCCACCACTGATAACGCCCCCTCTTCAGTGGCATGGCGGATAAGCTCATCAAAGTGTGTTTCTCTATTTAAATAAGTATTAGCAATAAGCACATCAGTAGCCCCACCGCTAAAAGCCCCAACCCCACCGCCGATGATTGCTCCTATCATTGCAGTTTGTGGGGTTTTACCCATTTTTGCCCATGCGATTGCACCGCTTACCCCACCGCCTATGCTTCCTAAATTTGCCGATAAAATATTGGTAAAGTTATCAAAAAAGCCCTGATTGACTTTATAGGCATTCTCTCCTTTGTAGAAGTATAACTCACCTTTTTTTTGTTATAGCCTATTTCATCAAATCCAGCCGTTGTGGCGATTTTCTCCACTTCTCCCAAATAATCTTCAAAGGCTTCTTTATTCATCTCTCCTTTATAGGCAGATTCTATGACATTGCTTATACTTTTGTGCTTGTGGATATTATCTAAAAAGGCGATAGCTTTTTGTGTTTGTGGTAAAATCTCATTTTTTGCCTTATAGTTTTCCTGCCATTGTTGTAAGACCTCTTTTTCATCTGTGAAAAAATAATCCCACGCATTTTGAATAGCTCCTAAGTCATCGGCGATTATCTCTCTTTGCTCTTGGGTTAAGTCTTTGGGGTCTTTGATTTGTGCGATATTTTGCTTTTCTTTCAGTCTGTTGTATTCTTTCTCTAAACTTGCTTCCATTGAGTTAAACTCAAAAAAGCCCTTATTATCGCTATAAAGCTCGTGAAGTCGTCTTTTTTCTGCCCCGCTTAAGTCTTTTAAATCTTTGCCATTTTCTACACTTTCTCTTAAAAGCTTATCAGCCTCTGCGTTTACGGCTTTGACATTATCGGTTTTGTAGCCTATGTTTTCTAAAATCCATTCAAAGAATCCTTTGTCTTTTTGGCTAGAATTTGGTGTATCCGCTTGTTGTTCGCCCTTGTGGGTTTCTTGTGTGCTTGTATCCGCTTTTTTGTCTCGGCTAGATTTTTCGCTACCGCTCGTGCAATCCGCAAGGATTTCACCCACACTTGCAAAAATGACAAAATCCTGCAGGGGTGTGGATTCTCACTATGATTTAAATTCGCGGTGGGGCTATACATAGAGTCTGCGGTCTCAAAATTTTCATAATCTCCTAAATGATTGCCCGAGACTAAATCATTTTGAGGCAAGGGGCGTAGCCATAAATCCCCGCTCTTATTTGCCTCTTGCAAACTATGATACATTGCATTTGTGATTTGCTCTTGCGTGTAGCCATTTGACTTAAAAGTATTCTCTAACTCATCAAAATTAAAATTATTCTCCGTTTTTGTTTTTAAAAAATTAAGTGTAGCTTCTTTGCTTATGCATTGTTTTTGGAGTTTGTCAAAATTAAAGTTAAAAACTTCACTCACTGAAATCCTTTTTCATTATTATTTTCATAGCCGTGAAATTTGTGTCAAATTTCACTTAAGACCGCTTACAAGAGCAAAGCCCTTGTTCGCTCCTAAAGCTTGAGTTAGTGAGTGTTTACGCATTCATCAACTCGTTTTTTTAGCTTAAAAAGCTCACTTACTCTACTCACTATGATTTAAATTCGTGGTGTTGCTTTGTGGGCTTTGGGCGGATTTTAGGGTAGGAGTTACCTAAAGGTAATGACTATCCTAAAATCCGCACACATCGCACAAATGATTGCCCGAAGTTAAATCATCAACTCGTTTTTGTTTGTTTCATAGCCGCCCCTTTAAAGTATGCAGTTACCCATTTGATTTTTACTTTTCTAAAGGAGGAGAGGGGCGACTAAGTGGAAGTGTATAAAAACAAAGAGAGAATGCAAAGGGTTAAAATTTTTTAGATTCTCCAACTTCTTGCTTTTTTTCTATGTCTTGGTAGAACGCATTCAATGCTTTCACTCAAAGGAGCTTTGACATCACTATGGATTAAGGCACTCGCACAGGCATCTATACAATCATCTTTTCTAAAAGGTTTATCGGGGTTAAATGAAAAAAGCTCCTTTTTAAACTGCTCTAAGCCCCTTGCATTGTGATTAAATACTAAAAGCCCTGTGTTATAAAAAGGTCGCATTGCCTTAATCTTATCTACTTTGCTTATTTTTCTACTAGGCGTGTAGCAGAAAATATCTTCGCTTAAAAGCTCTAAGCCTTGCTCCTTTGCCTTTTGGTTAAATTTAGCTAATTCACTCAAAAGCAACCTATGTAAGATTAAGCCCCCACCTTCGCTTTCTATATAAGTTTTTGCGGTTTTGTATTGGCTTTTAAGCTCTAAAATATGCTTGATTGTATTCTCTTCGCTCCACACACCAAAAAGCACATCTTGCACGATATATCGCACATTTTCATTATAAGATTCCACACTCACTACGCATAACGCCCTATTATCCGCACTTGCTTTTAAACTCAAAGCATTATCTACAAAGATCTAAGTATTCACCTTGCCTATTTCGTATCCCCAAATATAGCTAAAATACTGCTCATCAAAATATCCACCACTTGTGATTAAGGGCTCTTGCAAATATTGAGATGAAAATTCATCATTTCCCATTTGCAAACGCAAATGTTCTAGCTGTGCTTCTGTGTGTCTAGCTCTAAATAACGACTCGCCCTTTTTCCTAAAATAGCTAAAGTCCCCTTGTGTGTAGGTCGTATCTTTTTTTTCAATGGCTTTAAGGCTTATTTGCTTCCATTGATTGATGACATCTTTGTCAAACTCTCGCTCATTAAGTAAAAATCCGCATAAATCATCTACACCAAGCCTTTGCATTAAAATAGTGATATTACTTTTATTATCTTGCAAACGCGATAGCACAGATTCTTTAAAATTTTGATTAACAAGATTTCTTGCCGCCCTTGAACTCATCTCACTTACTTTTATAGGGTCATCTATAAGGATTTGATGAGCGTGAAAGCCTGTTAGGGCAGATTTTAGCGTGGTTACAAACAAACCTCCACCTTCTCGTAAAACAAACTCTTGGGCGTTATCTTGCAAAAACTGCGGAGGGGAGAGAAACACATCGCTCCATAGCTTAGATTTGAGTAAATCACGCACTTGATTGGCGATTTTCCTGCATAATTCATCACTATAAGAGATGTAAAAAAACTTTCTTTTTCTATCCTTACCCAACGCCCACGCGATGAAACTTCTAGCTATGATTTCGGTTTTGCCATAAGAGGGAGGCATATTAATCATTAACCTTGTAATAAGTTCTGTTTGGCTTGTCTTTGCGGTGCTTTTAAGGGATATTTGCTTTTCGTGTGTGCGACAGCCCTTATGGCTAGTCTCCGCACTCAAAGCTTCACAACCATTAAAATCACTCGCAAATACTTCGCCTTCGTGTGTTTCTTGTCTGCTTGTATCCGCTTTTTTGTCTCGGCCAGATTTTTGCTTACCGCTCGTGCAATCCGCAAGGATTTCACCCACACTTGCAAAAATGACAAAATCCTGCGGGGGTGTGGGGTGTGGATTCTCACTATGATTTAACTTCGGGCAATCATTAGGAAGTGTGGATTCTAGGATTTTGCATAGGTATTGTATATGCCACCCCTCCATAAAAGGTGCATTGTTATACCGCTCCCACTTGAGTTTTAAAAATGAGTATAAATCCTTTTGAGCTAAGGTTCTAAGGATAATTTCTTGCTGTATATTTTTTTTATCCATAGTCTTAAGGAGTGTTAAAATCTACTCGCAATGTTGTCATTTGTAAGATTTGGTAAGGATTTTGAACCCATAGTTGCAGTCTTTTTTACTCCGTGCTTATTAAATTCTTTTTGGGCTTGATTTAACGCATTATTACCGCCCAAATTCAACAAAGATGAATCCGTAGCATTTTCCGCAGTTTTTGTGGCTACATCATTTCCCCCACCGCTTTGCAAATTTTGTCTTAAAGCAAGAATACCAGTAGCATTTTGGGCTTTAGAGAGTTGATTGGCATAATGCAGTCCTGTGGCTTGTTTGCCATATAGATTTACTTGTGCATTAGTGAGTTTGTTTTTTAAAGCTAAATCACTATCATATCGCCTTTTATTCTCATCAAACTCTTTAGTGTATCGCTCATCATTGATACTATCTCTTTGCTCTTTGTATGCCTTTTCATCATTATAGGCTTTTTCTCTAAAAGCTTTTTGCTCTTTTGCCTCCTGTCTTCTTGCAAAAAAATCGCTAAATTTCATAGCATTATCGGCAAGACGCTCAAAGCTTTGGGTCATCATATTTTGTGCTTCCACGCTTTTATCCATTGCGTTGCTTATATTTTGGTAGTGGGATAGTCCTAGTCTAATGTCTTGTGGTTGCATTTTTTCTCCTTTTTATAAAATTCAGCTTTGGGTATCCGCCCTTGTAGCTTCTTTGGTGGTGTAGGAGATGATACATATCCCACCTTGTCCCACACTCACTTCTATGGACGAACGATCAGTAACTTCAACAAAGCCACTTACACATTCTCCACGCATACCTTTGCCATTTACACCCCCTAAGCCCCCTCTAGCTGATAAATGAGTGCCAAAGCTTGTAATGTCCCCTTGTTTTGCGGAGTTGTCCGCTCCGCTTCCACCTTGTAAAAAGACATAATAGTAAATATGATCCTCTGTCGGGGTAAAGGTGGCATTTTCCAAATATGTTACGCGTTTGAAATTAGCCCCAAACTGCGTGGTTCTAGCTTGTATTTGCTCAATATATCTTTTTAAAATAGCAATTTCCCCCGCACATACTGAATCTAACTCTTTTTTATAAGCGGTTTTTATATCCTCTAAGTTCTCACTATGCTGCTTTGTAGCGTTATTTAGGCTGATGATATGCTCCTCTTTGACATTATTTAGGCTTATGGTGTGGTTAGCCGTGCTTTCTTGTAGTTTTTTTATACATTCATCATTTTTGTTTTCAAACTCCACTTTTGCATTTTCTAATGTTTTTCTAGCAGCCGTAATTTCTTGGTGTGCTAGGTCTAGCTGGGCTTTTTTGTTTAAAAAATTCTGCTCTAGCTCGGTTGTTTTAGAATCTACCAAGCGGATTTGTGCTTTGATATGATCTAAAGCATTAATCTCTTGGGCTTGTAAATCTGCTTCTAAAAGCTCTTTTGCATTTTGCAACTTCGTGTGCAAATCTCCGCTATGTGTGCTTAACTCCGCTTTAATCTCTACAAGCTTTTGGCTGAGAGATTCTAAGATGCTTTGTTGAGTTAGAGTGATTTCTTCTATAAAGGTTTTGCCTTTGGCATAAATTTGCAAAAGCTCTTCTCTTTGGGCTTCTAGGGCTTTTAACTTTTCTAGCGTGAGCAGTATATCCTCCCTATATCCTAAAATATCATTGCATTGAGTTTGTGTTTGAGTAAGGCTTTGTTCGCATAAAAATGCCCGTTCTATGCAAACATTCATATTTTTGATAATCACTTGCATATTGACATTGAGGCTTTCTTTAAGTGAATTGAAGTAAAGATTGAAGCTATTTAAAACACTTAAAAAGTGATTATATTGACTATTGGGTGTGTCTTTTTTAGAATCTAGGATTTCTTTATCCTCTTTTATCAAATTATAGCTTTTCTCAAAAATATGCTTAATGCTATTAAATCGCTCTAACAACACACTTAAGCCTTGTAGTGTCAAATGCACTTGCTCTTTCCACGCTTGATTTTTTTCTAGGCTTTGTGTGATTTTGTCTATAAAACTATGGGATATATCTTCAGGCAGTGTGTTTTCAGGCTCTTGTGGCTGTGGTATAGATGTATCTGGGTTTGAGGGGAAGGAGGGGATTTCTGGCAAGGCAGGGAATATAAGCTCGGGTGTCTTATCACTCTCAGAGCTTGGCTCTTGTGGTGTTTGCTCTTGCTCTACTTTAGGCTCTTGTGGTGTTTGCTCTACTTTAGGCGGATTCTCATTTTCTATTTTTTCTTGTGAGTTATCCTTGTTTTGCTTTGTATTTTCACTCTCGGTATTGCCATTTTCTTTCTCGGTATTCTCCTTAGAATCCACTTCAGTGCTTGGCTCTTGTGGCAGAGTGTCGCTCTCGGGGATTTGCTCTTGTGGGCTTTGCTCCTCTTGTGTGTGTTCTTGAACTTGTGATTTTGCTTTTCTTGGCATTGTGTATCCTTTTTATGTGGATTTTAAGACAATTAAAACATATTTAAAGTTTTTAAAAAAGGGTTAAAAAGCTTATTTTAGCCCTCTTAAACTCTCATCGCTCACTTGCAATTCAATCACGCTTTTTTCAGTTTTTTGGTCGTTTTGTGAGATAAACTCTATTTTATGCTTTCCTAACTCTTGGCTTTTAAAGAGCATTGTATCGCCACTATGTGTTTCACCATTTTCTAATAAAAAATAATTTGTTGCATTTTCTAATGTGCTAAAGGCATAGATTCTTATAGGTATATTTGGCAGGGTTTCTAAGCTTGGGGCGTAAATATGAGTGCATTTTTGGAGTTTTTGCAAGTCTTGCAAGTCATTAAGCTCATCGCTTACCTTGTCTAAAAAGTCTTTGAGCTTTTGGCTCTGATCATCTAAGCCTATAAGATTAATGGTTTGCATAACATTATTTGAATGAGCAGATATTCCCCCACCATTTGTAACATTTCCCACTACTTGCAGGAAAGATACCATTGCATTAGCTCTATTGATTGCTGCGTTATCTTTGAGAGATTTGAGCATAGATTGACATTGCACGAGTGTATTTAGCACTTGGGCTTTTGTGGATTGGAGTGTGGCTTGGGCATTGAGAAAATCTAGCTGCATTTTTGCCCTTAGATTCTCTTCTTGCAAAACTTGAGCTTGTTCTTGCAGATAGAGTTTTTCATACTCTACGCAAGATTGCAAGGCTATGGTGTGAAGCTCTTTTGTGCTGAAGTTTTCAGTTTTGAGGGCGTTTCTAACATTGATAAAGTTTCTAATGAAGCGGAGTATGTGCATATTTCATTCCTTTTTGTTGGTTTCGCGTTGGCTTTTTGTGTTTTTTGTGAATCTTGCAAAATCTTAGAATCCTGTGTATGATTTAAATTCGCGGTGTTGCTTTGTGGGGCTTTTATTTTATTTCACAGCCGTAAAGTTTTTTCACAAAACTTTACTTAAGACCGCTTGTGCGGAATAAATCCGCACTTCGCTCCTAAAGCCCTGCGGGGGGGGGGCAGCTCGTTTGATTTCACAGCGGATTTTAGGGTAGGAGTTACCTAAAGGTAATGACTATCCTAAAATCCGCGTACATCGCACAAATGATTGCCCGAAGTTAAATCATTATTACTTTGCTTTGTAGCTTGTCGTTGCAATAGATTCTATTCATCGCTGCCACAATATTGTTTTCCTCCGTCTTTTTAAGATTCAAAAAAAAGCCGATTTTGTTGTAGTTCTCATCTTGTGTATTGACTTCTAAAATATTACATAGTGTGCCATATACCAAAAAATAAGCTACGAAAAAAGGTAAATCTATCTTCTCTTCTGGGCTTTTTAGTGGCACAAACTCATTATAAATAAGTTTTAATTCTCCTTCTTTAAATGGCGTAACTGAAATAAGCTCATTGTGTATGAAAAGCGATAAAGGCTCGGTGGGGGATTTTTGGATATTTGTGCGTGTGTTTAAGACTTTGTTATTAAAATAAGCTTTTTTGATTTTAAGTAAAGAAGGGATTTTTATGTCTTTATGCGTGGGGTTTAGCTCTGTGATTTTAGTTTGCAAATTAAAATCATAAGTGCCTATGAGATAACTCAAAGCATTATTGAGATTATCTATAATCTCATCATCACTAAAACGCAAGTCGTTATAATCCTCATCTTTTAGTCTGCTTCGTATTTTTACTAAAATGTCTTCAACTATCATAAACAAAACCACCCATTATACGAATTTGTAAGGCTTCATAATCTTTTGGCAAAAGATACATTTTGCCTTTTTGTATGTTTTTTGTATCAATGTATAAAAAATCCTTTATAAGCTCTCTTTGTTTGTAATCTCGCGGTTGCTTACCTGTGAGCAAAAACTGCTCTAAATACTCTGCTTCCAAATTCTCAAAATCATATGCTTTCACACAATCTAAGTAATACAATGCTCCCTCTCCTGCAATCACAAAAAAACGCACATCATCAAATACAAAATATTCTCCGCCTTTTGTAAAGGGGAGCATTATACTCGCACTTGTAGTTTCAAAAGTGGCTTTTTTGCTACCATACTTGGAGTGAAGTGTTATTTGCTTTGTTGTATCCGCTTTTTTGTCTCGGCTAGATTTTTGCTTACCGCTCGTGCAATCCGCAAGGATTTCACCCACACTTGCAAAAATGACAAAATCCTGCGGGGGTGTGGGGTGAGGATTCTCACTATGATTTAAATTTGCGGTGTTGCTGTGCAAGTTTTGAGAATTTTTGTCCGTGCCTTTGCCAAAATTCTCAATCTTGTCGCATTGGATACCCGAAGTGAAATCATTAAAAATTACTTCACGCATAAGAGTTAGTTCCTTGTCATAGGATTAAGATCATACGCATTTGCCGATTCTGCAACGGCTTTATTAGCTTCTAGTCTTTCTTCTTCTCTTTTCTTAAAGCGTTCATTTTCTGTATTAAATTGCGTTTTAGCAAAATCTAATTGCTCTTTTGCTCTTCTATTTTGTTTATCCGCTGCACTTATCCCACTCCATAAGCTCCCTATACTCGCCACAGCAGATACTCCAGCACCCACCCCGCTCATAAGGTTATTAAAACCTGAAAATTTAGCTACTCCAGTCCCTGCCTGTGTTGCAGTGTTAGAAAGATTGCCTAATTGTCCTAGTGGCATATTCGTACCACCAGAAAGTACGGAGGATAAGTTTTGTCCATAAATACTTGAACTAAAAGGAGTTACTTGCATATTTTTTAGCCTTTTATATGAAATGAAATTGTATTAAATCTAAAAGCTAGAGGATTTAAAAGGGTTAAAAAGGATTGTGGTATATAATTGTAAGTAGAGGTTGCACTAGAGAGTTGCACCTCTCTAGCTGTAACCTACTTTTTGCAAAGGAAGTTACTATGGTTAAGATTATCACAAGAATCTTAATTGCCATAATACTATTATGTGTAATAGTTGTCAAGTGTAATTAAGATTAATCCACGCTCTGCTACTTGGGGCTTTTATTTTATTTCACAGCCGTAAAGTTTTTTCACAAAACTTTACTTAAGACCGCTTGTGCGGAATAAATCCGCACTTCGCTCCTAAAGCTTGAGTTAGTGAGTGCTTACGCATTCATCAACTCGTTTTTTTTAGATTCTCAAGTGTTAATTAATACTCCACTAATATTTCACTTGGTAAAAAGTAAAGCACCCTTAGCACACCCTTTGTATCCTCGCTCACACCATCACAACCTGTAATTTTTGCTGTGATAACGCCATTGTCTTTTAAAGTAAGTAAGGTGGCAGATTGCGCAAAGCTTTTTGTTGTGGCTGAATTGTTAAGAAACACATTTGCTTCATCATCAAGCCCTATGCTTACTGTTCCACCTGCGCGGGCTTTTGTGATTTTCAAATTCACACTTACAACTTCAGCTCCACTTGGCAAAGCAACAAGTTCTTTTTTTTCTATATTTGCTAGTGCAAATTCCGCCTTGCAAAGATAACTGATATTTTTGACTTTTTGATTTTTCATTTTTTTGCTCCTATTTATTTTATTTCACAGCCGTAAAGTTTGGCACAAACTTTACTTAAGACCGCTTGTGCAGAATAAATCCGCACTTCGCTCCTAAAGCCCTGCGGGGGGCAGCTCGTTTTATTTCATAAGGCTTAAAAAGCTCACTTACTCTACTCACTATGATTTAAATTCGTGGCGTTGCTTTGTGGGCTTTGGGCGGATTTTAGGGTAGGAGTTACCTAAAGGGTAATGACTATCCTAAAATCCGCACACATCGCACAAATGATTGCCCGAAGTAAAATCATCATACTTTAGCTGAGAAAAGACCTATTACGGCGAAGTCTGTATCATTATACACACTTGATACGCCGTGGGGACTAACAAACTTGCCCTTAGAAATGGCTAGGATTCTATCTACACCACAGATTGTTTTACGCCCTGCATCTTCACTCTCACTGATGTAGAAATTCACACTATCATTTCCTGCCATTACTAACGCACTTGCCCCGATTAATGCCCCTATACTTACAGGAGTAGTAGTTCCTGCGTAGCTGCTTGGTGGGGTAACTTTGTTGTGATTTTGCATATTGAGATGTGCTTTAAACTCGCTATCGCTCACCTCACTATTAAGCAAACCGACATTAAGGCTAGTCCAAACGCCCATATCAATAATAGGGCAATTATCAATCATTCCTACAAGTCCTGTGAAAAGAGCATTTTTATCGCCCCTGTCCCCTGCGTGTTTGTGGATTTCTTGCCACTCTTTGTCCTCTTTAAGCTGATTAATAGCATAGCTATCAAGCAAAATGATATAAGAGTAGTTTTGCACGGGAATACCTGCCTGTGTGATTGTCTCGCTTCTAATGGGTTTTATAGGGAAAGCTTGGCTTCCATCATATTTTATCCCCGCTCTTGCTTGGAATATCGCACGGCGTAAGGCTTTGACATTCATTTTATCATCAGCGGTAATGGTTTTTGATAAATCGCTTACACTTTGATGAGTTTTTTCTGCTTTTTTAAAGCCATTGGTTTTGTCGCATACCACGGCATTGCTAAAATCATTACTCAAAGCACAAACTAACGCCCTATCTCGCCTATCTGTAATCCATTGTGTAAGGCTATCACTCGCTTCTTTTACAAAATCAATTTGTTTAATCTCAGAGTAGTGCTTTACTTCGCTTTTAATGGCATTACCTAAAACTTCGGGGTAGATGGTTTGAGATAAAATTTCAAGGTTATCAAAATTTGTATCAAAATCACTATTCCCCCTTACTCCGCTTCCTGTAAGTTGGGCTTTAAGTCTTGGGCGATAGGGCTGGGTGTCATTGACAATATAAGTTCTTACCCCCCCTATCATTACCACGCCCCACAAAAGGTTCAAAAGGGCTTTTTAGCCAACTTGCTTTTTCAATCTCTTGTCCTATTTTGACACTGACATTTGGGTCGGTTTTCCATTGTGAAATATTAACTTCATTAAGTCCTTCTAACATTGTATTTACTCCTTTTAAATTTGTTATGGGCTTGTCTTTGCCAAATTGTAAGATTTAACAAAACTACACTTAAGACCTGCGGTATTGCTAACTCGCTTTTCTAAGGCTTTTAGATTTTGTGATGATTTTGGGAGTTGTGTAGCAATTTGTGCGGAGATAAGCCAAAAGGGCTATCACACAAACAAATTGCAAACTCTACCAAAAGCACCCAAAAGAAAAAGCCTACACCCTAAAATCTATTCATTAGAGAGGTGTTATTCACCCCTTCTGCCTCGCTTGGATTCCCCTCTAGTCTTTGGGGTAAATCCTCGCTTTCTTGCTCTTTTGCCTCTTGCTTTCCTCCACCCAAAGATTGCTTAAAAAGCTCATAAAGGGCGTTAAAAAAGTCGCTAGGGTTGAGATTATCTAGCTCTTTTTTATATCTTGGGCTTAAATCTTCATTGTAAAAGCTCATAAGCTCATCAATGTTGGCTTCTGGATTTTCTTGTAAAAAAGCTTCTTGTGCTTGTTCTATATCCGCAAATGTTTTTTTCTGCATTATTTGGTTATCAAGCTCATTTAGCCTTTTTATCTTAGGCGTAAGTTCGCTGTTTAAAAACTCATTTTGCTTTTGTAATATAAGCTTGATAAAAGCTTCTTTATCTGCAAAAAATAGCTCATCATCAGCACTTAAGCTCTCCGCACAAGATTTAGCAAAATTATTCTCAATGCTTTCTTCACATTGTTTAAGCTCACTAGCTAGAGCATCTCTCTCTTGCTCATCTGCTTCTATGCTATCAGGTGGCGGACTATTTTGTAGGCTTGGCTCTTGCTTATCCATTTTGTCTCCTTGTTTTAAATTCTCTGCAAGTGTGCTATAATGAAAAAAACTTTCAAGGGTTAAAAATGCTTGAATTATATACAGGGCTAGTGGTAGGGCTATGTGTGAGTTTTCTTGTGTTAATCAATGAAAAGATAAGCAAAAAGATTAAGGGGGGTGTATTAGGTCTTTTTGGTAGTGTTGTGATTTTTTTGCTTGTTTATGATTATCTCTATCACCCTTTTTTAAAGCAAAAACCCCCTTTGACTTTGCCTATTGCTCCAAAGCAAGAGCTTATATTGCCTGATAGTCCTAAATATAATAAGCTTAATGATATTCTAGGCTGAATCCGCGTTGGCTCTTGTGTGTTTCTTGTGCTTGTTGTGAATCTTGCAAAATCTTAGAATCTTGCGGGGGTGTGGGGTGAGGATTCTCACTATGATTTAAATTCGCGGTGTTGCTGTGCAAGTTTTGAGAATTTTGGTAAAGGTTAGCGGACTTGGTGTCCGTGCCTTTGCCAAAATTCTCAATCTTGTCGCATTGGATACCCGAAGTGAAATCATTAAATTTATTCCGTACAAGCGGTCTTAAGTTGGCTTTTTAAGCCAACGGCTATGAAATCAAAAGGAAATTGTTTTCATTTTGATTAATTCCCCTCTTAAAAGCTCTGCTAACTTAAAATCTTTATCTTGCAGGGCTTTGTTTAATTGTCTTTGCAAACCTTGCTTTTTAAACGCTTCTAGGCTTATACTCCACTCATCACTTGGTAGTAGCAGGGCGTTTTTCACAAAGGGTTTAGTAAGGACTTATAATATTGAAGTAGAAAAAATAGATTCTGAGTGGAACTATCCTAGCAAAATAGAGATTGAAAATGCTCTCTCTTTATCACAATCACAAGAATATAAACTGCCTATTTTTGCGGGATTTGATATAGAGAAAAAGCCCTTTATTTTGACTTAGTAAAAGCAGTGCATTTAATTGTCGCAGGGAAAACAGGCAGGGCAAAGGTCATCATCACTTCAAGTGCAAGTGATGGTGCAAAGCTATCCAAGTTTCACACAAGCAAAGAAGAGCAAAGATATATCGCAAATCGGGCAAATGATATAAATGACTGCCTAGAGTTTATCATCGTTTGTGATATGTGGCTAACAGGCTTTGATGCACCACCCTTGCATACACTCTACATTGACAAACCGATGAAAGGACATACCCTTATGCAAACAATCGCAAGGGTAAATCGCGTGTATAAGGACAAGCCCTCTGGCTTAATTGTAGATTATATAGGTATTATGGCAGAGCTCCAAAAAGCCCTGCAGTTTTACACACAGGGTAAATCCCAAAACTTCCTTGTAGATAAGCAAAAGCTAGTAGATGTCGTCTATGAAAAGCACGAAGTATTAAGGCAAATGTTACACGGCTTTGAGTATATGGGGTATTTTCAAGCAGATACAAGGGGTAAGATTGACTTACTCTCGCAAATCACAGATAAGATTCTAAGTGATGAAGAGCTAAAAAAGCGATTTTTAGATGAGGTGGTGAAGCTTGTGAAAGCCTACATTATGGTGCTACCAAATGATGAGATTCAGAATATTTCAAAAGAAATTGCCTTTTTTGAGTTATTAAAAAATCGCATTAAAAAGAGCGAATACTCTAAAGCCCAAGCTGATAATGCCCTCAAACAAAGCCTTATTAAGCAAGTCATTGATAAAGAGCTAGTAAGTGAGGGCATGATAGATATTTTAGATAAAAGTCAAATCAAAACAGAAAATATCTCTATCCTTTCAAATGAGTTTTTAGAGGGTATGAGACATTATAAATATCCGCATATCGCACTAGAGACTTTACGCAAACTCTTAAATGATGAGTTACAAGCACGACTCCCAAAGGAGCTAAAAAGCAAAGGCTTATATGAAAAACTTCATCAGATTCTAATGCAATATCAAAATAAACTCATAGACGCCGCAAAAGTCATTGAAGAGCTAATAGAGCTAAGCCAAGAACTCATCGCAAGTGATAAGAAAAAACAAGATTCAGGCTTAAGCGATTATGAATATGCCTTTTATGAAGCATTGAGTGAGTTTAAGGAAGTAGAAGAGATTATGGGCGTAGAGAAACTGCGTGAGCTAAGCAAAGCGGTATTTTTTACGATTAAAGAGAATGCTACGCTTGATTGGACTTTGCGTGAGAGTGTGAGAGCAGAGCTTAGACTTGCGGTAAAAAAGATGCTAAAGAAATATGGCTATCCGCCAAATAGCATACAACTAGGCGTGGATAATGCCATCAAACAAGCCGAGCTTATCGCACAAGAGCTAGCAAACAAAGAATAATGTATGAAGATAGAAAACTTATTGCACTCATTTTTTCGCGTCATTAACACTTTTTGCTTGTAATGTTTAAGCATTCCTTTGTCATACTAACCCCACTTGTCATACTGAGCCTTTAGGCGAAGTATCTCGCAATGCAGATTCTATAATGCAATCTAAAAGAGATTTTTCGCTTACGCTCGTGCAATCCGCAAGGATTTCACCCACACTTGCAAAAATGACAAAAAGAATGATTCATACAATAACAAGAAAAAAGAGACTACAAATGACAAAATTGTTACTTGTCATATCAAGTTTTTAAGCAAAGCCAAAGTAAAGTATCTACAAATACAGAATCTACCCTATAACCACTTAGGATTCCCCGTAAAGCTTACAGAGAGCCAAATCTTATAGCTTGGAATATCAAGGGATTTTTCAATTCTCTCTCGCAAGGAATCAAACTCCGCTACCGAGCTAATCTTACAATTTTTATCTATTAAGATATTCACTTCCACCATATAGAATCGCCCTGATTTTGCCACATGCGTATCATAATCACTAAAGCCACATTCTTCACTTAAAGATTCCATAATTTGCGTGATTTTAGAATCAATCTCACTTGGGGCAACCATAATCAAATCTTTAAAATTCGCAATAGCTATGCGGATAGGTGAGACACATAGCATTAAAGATAGCACTGCTAAAAGCAAGGGATCAACATACATCGCCAAAGCACTCTCTAGACTAAGCACAAAATAAATCACGCCAAAAGCCCCTAATGCCCCTAAATACAGCACACAGTCAATCTTCCACTCCGTATTATCCACTTTAATCAAATCAGATTCTAAAAGCCGCGTATAAAAAAGCGTATAAACAAACAAAATCGCACAAAACACAAACGCACACAGACTATACGCTACCGCCCCACCAAGCTCCACCGCATAGCCGCCGTGAATGATACTCTGCAAAGCATTGATAAAAGCATACACGCATACAAAGACTAGCACAAGGGATTTAAAGAGATTTACCATAGGTTCAAAGCGGACATAGCCATATTGAAAAATATCATCATCTTCTTTGTAAATATAACGAGAAGTAATCACGCTTAATGCCCCAAGCCCAACGCTAATGAGAGCCACAAAGCCATCAAAAATCACCGCCATAGATTTTACAAAGATTCCAAAGCTAATGCCAAAAATCGCCAAAATTAACGCACTATACATTGAGACTTTAAGGACAAACTGCTCTTTTTGTGCGGCTTTTTTAGAATCTGTCTTAAGGGCGTGTTTTAGGGCTAGAATCTGTGCTTTATGCTTGTCTTGTTTCTGTGTTGTTGAATGTTTAGATTCTATGTGATTAGAATCATTCATAAAGCTAGAATCTAAGCTAGATTTTATGGGGTTTGTGGGGTTGGGTTGTGCTGTGCTAGATTCTAAAGGTTGCTTAGAATCTTCTTGCATAGTTTTAGATTTCCGCACACTTGTGCCATAAGAGCGGCGGTTGTATGATGTATCTTGCTGTGTAGTCATTATGTAGCCTTGTGGATTAGGATTTCTACAAATGATTATGATTAAAAATGATTAATACGCAAAGACTAGAATTGCGAGTGTATTTTGGGAGTTTAAGGGGTAAAAATGATTCAAAAAATCAACACAAAAACCATTATGAGTAAAAATCTAGCGTGGCTTTTAATCCTTATTGGTGGGATTTGTGAAGTGGCGTGGGTGAGTGGGCTAAAGTATGCTGATACATTGCCACTCAAAGCTTTGACCGGTGTTGGCATTGCCTTTTCTTTCACTTGTGCGGTGTTAGCGATGAAGCGGCTAGAAGTTAGCATTGTGTATAGCGTGTTTGTTGGCATTGGCACGGGTGGTGTGGTGATCGCTGAAATTGTGCTATTTGGCGAGGAAGCATCACTTATCAAAATCGCTCTTATCTCAACGCTTATGCTTGGAGTGTTGGGGCTAAAATGTAGCGTCAAAGAGAGTAAAACCGCACAAGACATACACGACCATTTGCCACAAGAGCTAGAATCTTTATTTATAGAATCTAGCGATACGCAGGATTTTCAACACAATATTAAGCAAGATTCTAAAAATAGTTCAAAAAAAGCTGAATCTAGGGCTTCTAATACAGATTCTACAAAGGACAAATAAATGTTGCATTGGATTTTACTTTTTATTGCTGGGGTGTTTGAAATCGCTGGTGTATGGACGATGAAAAAGCTCATTGATACCAAAAATAAAATCTATATCTTATGTCTTGCACTGATTTTTGCAGGGAGCTTTACCTGCCTATCTATTGCTATGCAAGAGATTTCTATGGGCGTGGCGTATGCGATATGGACGGGCATTGGTGCGGCTGGAGGTGTGCTTGTGGGGATTGTGTTTTTTAAAGAGGATAAGTCATTTTTGAAGCTTTTTTGCGTATGTGTGATTATCGCTTCTAGCGTGGGATTAAAGGCGTTAGGCTAGATTTTTCATACAAAATGCAAATTTTTTATTATAATGCGTGGTTTAGATTTTACAAGGAGTAAATGATGGCAATTAAAAAAGTCGTTTTGGCATATAGCGGTGGGCTTGATACAAGCGTGATTTTAAAGTGGCTTGGGGATAACTATAACTGCGAGGTGGTAACTTTCACCGCAGACATTGGGCAGGGCGAGGAAGTAGAGCCTGCAAGGGCTAAGGCGTTAAAGCTTGGCATTAAGCGTGAAAATATTTTCATTGAGGATTTGAGAGAGGAGTTTATCAAGGACTTTGTATTTCCTATGTTTCGTGCAAACACCATTTATGAGGGCGAATATCTACTAGGCACAAGCATTGCGCGACCTTTGATAGCAAAAAGACTTGTAGAGATAGCAAAAGCCGTTGGAGCGGACGCAGTAGCACACGGAGCAACCGGCAAGGGCAATGATCAAGTGCGATTTGAGCTTGGGGCGTATGCGTTGAATCCTGATATAAAAGTCATCGCCCCTTGGCGTGAGTGGGACTTAAATAGCCGTGAAAAGCTCCTAGCTTACGCAGAATCTGCTGGTATTAGTATTGAAAAAAAGGCAAATAAATCGCCCTATTCAATGGACGCAAACCTGCTTCATATCAGCTATGAAGGGCAGATTCTAGAAGACCCAAATGCCGAGCCTGAAGAGGATATGTGGCGTTGGAGTGTCTCACCGATGAATGCACCAAATGAGCCTGAATCTGTCAAGCTTGAGTTTGAAAAGGGGGACGGCGTAGCGATTAACGGGCAGAGATTAAGTCCGGCGAGTTTTTGGGCGAAACTCAATGAGCTAGGTGGCAAACACGGCATAGGGCGGCTTGATTTAGTAGAAAATCGCTATGTGGGTATGAAGTCTCGCGGCTGCTATGAAACGCCCGGTGGCACGATATATCTAAAGGCTCATCGTGCGATAGAATCTTTATGTCTTGATAGAGAGGAAGCACACTTAAAAGATTCTATTATGCCCCGCTATGCTGAACTCATCTATAATGGCTATTGGTTTAGCCCCGAGAGAGAGGCACTTCAAGCTTTGATAGATAAAACACAAGAGCGTGTGAGTGGCGTGGTGCGGCTAAAGCTGTATAAAGGCAATGTGATTGTTGTAGGCAGGGAGTCTAAAAACTCGCTCTTTAACGCCGCATATAGCACCTTTGAGGAAGATTCTGTGTATAATCAAAAAGACGCTGCGGGGTTTATTAAGCTAAACGCCCTAAGATTTATCATTGCAGGGGAAAATAGGGGGCGATAGTGATGAACTTGCACTATGTCAATGGTGGAGTAATGAGAAAGAATCTCAATAATCATTTTGATGAGTATTTCACAAAGCCAGAGATTGCTAAAATGTTTTTTGAGACAACTAAAAAAATCATAGCAAAGTATGAAAATTTAGATAAATATACTTGGCTTGAACCTAGTGTTGGCGATGGGTGTTTTTACTCCCTTCTACCTAAAAATAAAATCGGCATTGATATAAATGTAAGTAAATTTGATATTTTGCAAGGCGATTATTTGCAATTTGAATTGCCTAAAAAACCCCTTATTGTGATAGGAAATCCACCTTTTGGGCATCGCGGAGTGTTGGCGTTAGAATTTATTAAGCATTCTAAAAATGCGGATTTTGTATGCTTTATACTGCCGATGTTTTTTCAAAGTTTGGGTAAAGGCTCGGTGCGTTACCGCGTGAAAGACTTTCATTTACTTCACGAAGAATCTCTACCTCATAATTCTTTTTACCTTGAAAATGGTAAGGAAAAAGATGTGAAATGTTGCTTTCAAATTTGGAGTAAAAATTATAAAAGTGAAAAAGAGGAATTTAGCTGGTATAAACAAAAAGAAAAGCAAGAGCCATATGGAGAGATTTTAAAGGTGGTAACCGTATCTTTGGCAAAAAATAGAGAATGTGGCAAAGAGTGGATTTTTAATAAAAAGGCAGATTTTTATCTCTCAAGTACATTTTTTAAAGAAAATGCTGTGGTGAAAGATTTTTCATTAGTTAAATACAAAAGCGGGGTGGCAATTATCTATAATAAAAATGCCCCAAAAGAAAAGCTTGATGAGTTGTTTTTAAATGCGGATTGGATAAAATATAGCTCTTTGGCTACAAATGGTTGTAGGCATATTGGCAAATCACATATTTTTAAGCTTTTACACGAATCGGGGTTTTGATGGACTTAGAAAAACTTTTATTAGAACTTATAGAGCAAAAATATAGCGAAGTGCAAAAGAAGCAAAAAAGCGGAATTTTTGAAAAAATTTTGCATTTTGAGGGCAATGCCATAGGACAAATTGGCGAAAAATTTGTTAAAGAAGTGTTTAAAGCTTTAAATTTAGTGCTTGATGAATTGCCCGGGGATATTATCCACGATGAATTTGACCTGCTTTCTTGTGGTAAAAAAGTAGAGATTAAAACTGCAAGGAAAGGCTTAAATAACAATACTTTTCAGTTTAATGGAATCAATCCAAAATATAATTATGATTATATTATTTTACTAGGCATTACAACAGAGAGCGTGCATTATTACATTGTAGATAAAAAGCAAGATTATCATTATAATCACACTTTAAGAAAAGAATATATTAAGGTGAATGGCAAAGACAAGCAACTTGTAATGATGAATCCGGGCAATCAGGTTAATCTTAAGCTAACATTGAATCTAAAAGAGTTAAAGCCTATTGTTAATTTTGCTGATGAGTTAAGAAATATTTTTGGTATAAGTGGGTTGTAAAGTTTTTATGCTTACAATAAGCGTTTTCGTTTTTAAATATTTTTAAGGAGAGAGAGTGTCGCAGGTTATTACCATTACTTCAGGCAAGGGTGGCGTGGGGAAATCCACTGCTACGGCAAATTTAGCCGTGGGACTAGCCCAAGAGATAGAAAAAGAGAATAAAAAGGTTGTGGCGGTTGATTTTGATATAGGGCTTAGGAATCTTGATATGCTTCTAGGGCTTGAAAACCGCATTGTGTATGATGTGATTGATGTAATGGAAGGCAAGTGTAATCTCTCTCAAGCACTCATTAGCCATAAGAAAACAAAAAATCTTTACTTTCTTCCTGCCTCGCAAACAAAGGATAAAACGATACTTGATAAGGATAAGGTTGGCGTATTGATTGATGAGCTAAGGCAGAAGTTTGATTATGTGCTGATAGATTCTCCAGCGGGGATTGAAGGGGGATTTGAACACGCGATTTTATGGGCGGATAGGGCGTTAATCGTGGTAACGCCAGAGGTTAGCTCTGTGCGGGATAGCGATAGGGTGATAGGCATAATTGATGCAAAAAGCCATAAGGCACAAAATAATGAAGAGGTGCAAAAACATATCATCATTAACCGCATTAAGCCAGAGCTTGTGAAAAAGGGCGAGATGTTAAGCGTGGAAGATGTGCTTGGGATTTTGGCATTGCCACTTATTGGGCTAATCCCTGAAGATAGTAAGATTGTCAGTGCAACAAATAATGGTGAGCCTGTCATTTACACACAAGCACCAAGTGCTAAGGCATATACAAATATTGCAAAGCGGATTTTGGGGACAGATGTGCCTTTTATATCTATGGAGAATGAGGGAATGCTAGGAGCGTTAAAAAGGATATTTAAATGAGTGTGTTTGGTATGTTTGGTGGCTCTAAAAAAAGTGCAACAAACGCAAGAGAGCGACTTAAGCTTGTCCTATCGCACGAACGCACGGCAAATATCCCCTACCTTGAGGATATGCAAAGGGAGATTTTGCAAGTGGTGCAAAAATACACACAATCAACCGACATACATTTTAGCACAAATAGTAATAGCCATATCTCCACGCTTGAAGTGCAAATCACGCTAGGTAACGCATAGTGAAAGGGAATGTGTGGTGAATCTCCGCCTTTTGCTTTGTGGGATTTTAACGCTTTTTACGCTTTCTGTATTATGCAAGGCGGATTCTATTTCACATCTTGCAGAATCTAAGAGCGATTCTAAGGTTATCACTCACCCTTTGATTCAGGGCTTTAGCCAAATATTTCTTGGACTGCATACGGATAATTTTATCCAGCTTGATGAGGTGGGGCAAAGTAAGCCAACCCAAGATTCTAACACAAAGACAGAAGAGACTGCTTCTAAAGATTTTACCCAAAATCAAAATGATACAAAATCCCCGCGTAGTAGGCAAGATTCTACGATTGAACATCAAGCCATATCACAAAATCCAAATATGCACAATCTCATATCTAGCCCAAAGCCAAAGGTGCTGCTCATAATGGACGACCTCTCAAAGCTTTCTCAAATTAAAAGTCTAGAATCTTTGCCCCTTAACATCACGCCCTCCATTTTTCCAAAAACGCGTAGCAATGGCATAACGCCAAAACTTGCCCAGCGTGTTATTAAAAACGGCAAAAGCTTTATGATTCATCTTCCGCTAGAGGCACAAAATTTTACCCAAAAAGAGCTAGAGCCTTTAAAAGTTGGCATTGACAAGCAGAGTTTAAAAGAGCAGATTTGGCAAATCAAACAGGATTTTCCACATCTTGTGTATCTCAATAATCACACAGGCTCAAGATTTACCAAAAGCAAGGCGGATATGAAAAATCTTTTAGAAGTTTTTGATGAGCTTGATTTGAAGTTTATTGATAGTGTTACAATTCCTAATCCCGCAAGTGAGATTCTCGCCAGAGAGCAGAAGCGACTGATTATGCAAAGGGATATATTTTTAGACAATCAAACAAATATCGCTTATACCAAAAAACAGCTCGCCTTGCTTATCAAAAAAGCGAAAAAAAAGGGTTATGCCATAGCTATTTGCCACCCACACCCTAGCACTTTTAAAGCTCTAGCACAAATGCAAAAAGAGCTTAATGCCAATTTGGAGCTTGTCTCGCCTAGTGAGTTAGAGAGCTTTTTGCGTGAAAATAAGATTCACTCCTATGCGCGTTCGCCATTTTTCTAAGAGCGTGAGACTTGGGGCATAAAGTGAAAGTGGATATAGAATCTAAACCCTTAGAGCCTATTCCTGCACATTTAAATATGCTAAAAAATCCACCCAAAAAGCTTTTTTATAAAGGTGGGGCTTTAGAATCTTTATTACAAGCGGAGCATAAAATCGCCATTGTTGGCACAAGAAAGCCAAATCCTTACACAAAATCCTATGTTGCAAAACTTGCTTCAAAAATCGCAGAACTTCAGGGTGTGGTTATTAGTGGTGGGGCAATTGGCGTGGATATTATCGCTCACACTCACGCTTTTCCCCGCACGATAATGTTCTCTCCCTCAAGCCTAGATATTTACTATCCGCGTTCAAATAAGGCTATGATTGAAAAAATGATGCAAGAATGTGCGGTTATCAGCGAGTATGAAAGCCCCTATATGCCCCATAGATTCAGCTTCCTAGAACGCAATAGGCTTGTGATTGCCCTAAGTGATGTGGTGATTATCCCTCAAGCTGATAAGCAAAGTGGCTCTATGCAAAGTGCAAGGATTGCCTATGAGCTTAACAAGCCCCTTTTTGTTCTGCCTCATCGTTTGGGTGAGAGTGAGGGGACACAAGAGCTTTTGGCTACACATAGGGCAAAGTGTATTTATGATATGAATGTTTTTTTGGAGGGGATTTTTGGCGTGAAGATTCAAAGGAGCGATGAGATTTTAGAATTTTGTATGAAGAATCCTAGTTTTGAAGAAGCGTATTTAAAATTTGGCGAGAAGATTTATGAATATGAGCTTGAGGGGAAAATCGTGCGGGAAGCTGGAAGCATACGGGTGCTATAAGATGCAAAATCAAAAGAATATTCTAGCTTGTGATGTGGGGCTAAAAAAGATAGGCTTAGCGGTTGCTAGGCTTGGCATTATCCTGCCCATAGAGCCTATTTTGCGTAAAAATCGCAATCAAGCCTCTAGTGAGTTAAGCGAGATTTTAAAAATGCGTGAGATTGATATTTTAGTCGTTGGGTTGCCAAGCGGCGGGGAGGCTAGGCATAGTGATACGCGTAATAGAATCTTGCATTTTGTGGGGCTTGTTGAATTTGGCGGAGAGATAGTGTATATTAATGAGGACTACACGAGCCTAGAAGCCTTGCAATCAAGCGTGTATATGGGGAGAGAAAATCGCAAAAAAGCTCAAAAAGATGGACGACTAGATTCTTTGAGTGCGACTTTGATTTTAGAAAGATTTTTAGAATCTAAACATACTTATAATACGAATATATAGCGTTATAAACATACTTTTGTTTGTAAAAAGTATGTTAGAATTTTTGGCTGTTTTTACACTTTACATTGAGATGAAAGGCAGATTATGGCTTTGAAAACTCCTATAAAAACGACAAATAAGATTCTAGACATCGCACTCAAACTCTTTAGCACTTATGGTTTTGAAAATGTCAAAATGCAAGATATTATTGATAAATTGGCATTGTGTGGTTATACAAAGGGGGCGATCTATCATCATTTTAAAAATAAAGAGGATATTTTGTATGCGATTTTGGGGCAATATGATGAGCAGAGTGAAAAGATTTGGGAGATTGAACGCTCTCAAATCAATGGACGCGATAAGCTTAAAGCCCTTATTTTGCTTCATCTTAAGCATATTTTGACACATAAAGAGATTATCCGCAGCTCTCTATCCTTGCTTGGTTCTTTGCAGACTTTAGCCTACAAGCAAAAGCATACGCAAACACATCTTATGCCCATTGTAGAATCTATAATAGAAGAGGGCAATAGCGATGGTTCATTGAGTGTGGCATATCCAAGGGCAGCGAGTGAAATGCTCGTTTGGGGTGTGTATATATGGCTTGATAGTGCGTTATATCCTCTTAACCAAATGGAATATACTTACAAAGTGCGACATTTACGGATAATGTGCGAGGGTGTGGGCTTAAGCGTGATTGATGAGGAGATAAGTGCGGAGTTCCTTGAAGTGTGGCGAGAGATAAGATAAGGGGGATAAATAACTAGTGAATAATTAAGGAATAATTAAGGAAAATAACTGGGCATTATTTTGCGTTATTTTAAGAATTAAAGGAGAAAGATTATGCAGGATTCACAAATGCAAGCTCAACAAATGGTTATGGCGTGGGCAGGGAAAATCCCAGAAGAATCTACACTGGTTTTACAAGAGAGAATTTCAAAAGCAACAGATACAAATAAAGTTGCTTCCTTGAGTATGTTACCGCTTAAGACTCCTGTTGTGGGGTTGGTTTTGGGTTTATTTTTTGGTGGATTTGGTGCGGATAGGTTCTATAAAGGTAATATCGGGCTTGGCGTGCTTAAGCTCTTGGGTATTAGTGCTATGTGGATTTTTGCTTTCATATTTGGAGCAATGACTACATTTGCTGGTGCTGCTGTGGGTGATGAAGAAGGAGCGGCAGTTGGTGCGGCAATGGGGTTTGGTTTGATGGGGATTGTTTGGCTTATTGTTGCCGTTTGGGTTATCGCTGATTTATTTCTTGTATGGAAAGGAATCAAAAAAGATAACTTTGACAAAATCAATAATCAGCTCCTTATGCTAGGACTATAACTTCTATTTGTATTTGAAAACTTCCCTTCCAGCCCATACACTTGGGCTGGGATTGTAATTGTTTTATCTTATAGTAACTCTACTAAATCCACTCTCATTGCGGTGATGCAAAATAAAATCGTAATCAAGGAAATGCAATGTTTGGCGAAGCGTTGTCTATATTTCTCTCTATTCTCGTATTTTGTGGGCGACTTGTTTTTGGAATTTGATGTATCTTTAAGACTTTTGCGTTAGTTTTTCTTATCTTTAATGTTCCTGCACTCTCACAATCAAGCTTTGTTTTAGCCCTATGGATTCTATAATGTGTTGCTCTAAGGCTCGTTGCTCCCCATTATCCACTTCGTGATCAAAGCCTAGAATATGCAAAAAGCCATGGATAAAAAGCAAACTTATCTCATCTGCAATATTATGAGCGTAATTCTCACTCATCTCTTTGGCAAGCTCGGTGTTGATGATAATACTGCCTAAAAGGCGTTCAAATGTGGCGGTGCCATCTAAGGGTTGAAAGTCAAAATCACACTCTAAAGGAAAGCTTAACACATCTGTGGTGCTGTCTTTACCACGATGAGCAAGGTTAATCTCTCGCATTGCTTGAGAATCTACAAAAATCACCTCAAGAGTGCAATGTGAAAAGTCCCCCTGAATGAGCCTAAGATTACATATCTTAGATAAAAGTGTTTCTAGGAGATTTTTATAAGAGCTATTCTCATCTATATCAAGTTGGGGCATTAGGCTAGATTCTACAAATTGTGTAGGCAAGGCTCACTCCTTATTGTGTTTGACTATATTGCATTTTGGGTGTGGATTATACATTGTTATGAGTTTTATCTCAAGCTTAGAATCTCCTATTTTAAAATCTTTTAGCTTGATAAAAACTCACAAAGTGCTATAATGCAAACTCATTTTTTGAAAGGCAAGGAATAGCTATGGTGGATTATGGGATTAACTTTTGGGGGAATAATGATTTTATTATCAATGATGGCAAAGTCAAGGTCAATTATAAGCACAAACCGGCTTTGATTGATATTGTTCAAGATGCAAGGGAGCGAGGGTATAAGGGACCTTTGCTTTTGCGGTTTCCACATTTGATTAAAAATCAAGTTGATAAGGTGTTTAAGGCTTTTGAGGGGGCGATTAAGGAGTATTCATACAAAGGCAAGTTTAAGGCTGTTTTTCCGCTGAAAGTTAATCAAATGCCAAATTTTGTTTTGCCCCTTGTGGAACGGAGCCAAGATAAATGCTATGGGCTAGAGGCAGGGAGTAAATCAGAGCTTATTTTGGCTATGGCTTATACGAATAAAAACTCGCCCATCACGGTTAATGGCTTTAAAGATAAGGAGATGATTTCTCTAGGCTTTTCAGCGGCAAATATGGGACACGATATTACATTAACGATTGAAGGGCTAAATGAGCTAGAGACAATTATTGAAGTGGCGCGTGAGCTAGGAGAGCCATATCCAAACATAGGGCTTAGAATCCGCCTCCACAGCACAGGTGTTGGAATCTGGGCAAAAAGTGGAGGGATAAACTCAAAGTTTGGTCTCACAAGCACGGAGCTGTTAGAAGCTATTAATATGCTTGAAAAAGAGCAGTTGTTGCATAAATTTACGATGATTCACTTTCACATCGGCAGTCAAATCAGCGATATTTCACCGCTTAAAAAAGCCATACGAGAAGCGGGCAATATCTATGCAGAGCTAAGAAAAAAGGGTGCAAAAAACTTGCAGTGTGTTAATATCGGCGGTGGTTTGGCAGTGGAATATACCCAACACGAAGGCAAAAATAATCGCAACTACACATTAAGTGAGTTTAGCGGTGATGTGGTGTTTTCACTGCGTGAGATTGCTAAAAACAAAAAAGAGCCAGAGCCGGATATTTTTATAGAATCTGGTCGTTTTATCGCTGCAAACCACGCTGTGCTTGTCGCTCCAGTGTTAGAGCTTTTCTCTCAAGAATATGATGAAAAAGCCTTGCGTCTTAAAAAGAGCAATCCGCCACTCATAGAGGAGCTTTTTGACTTGTATAATAGCGTGGTTGAAAAAAATGCGATTGAATATTTGCACGATAGCCTTGATCATATGGAATCTTTGCTCACACTTTTTGATTTGGGCTATATTGATTTGCAAGATAGGAGTAATACCGAGGTTTTGGTGCATTTGATTATCAAAAAAGTGATTAAGCTTTTAAAGCATAAGAATTATAATGAGATTTTGCAGATTCAAGAGCAAGTCCAAGAGCGGTATTTGCTTAATTGTAGTTTTTTTCAAAGTTTGCCTGATTATTGGGGCTTGGCACAAAACTTTCCTGTTATGCCGCTTGATAGGCTTAATCGCCGTCCAAACCGCAGTGCTAGTTTGTGGGATATTACTTGCGATAGTGATGGCGAGATTGCTTTTAATGCGAGTTCGCCATTGTTTTTACACGATGTAGATGTAACAAAAGAAGAATATTTTTTGGGCTTTTTCCTTGTGGGTGCGTATCAGGAGGTGCTAGGAATGCGACATAATCTTTTTACTCACCCAACGGAGTTTAGTGTTGAGTTTGATGATGATTTGAATAAGGGCTATGAGCTAACTAATCTCATTGAAGCACAAACGATTTTAGATGTGTTAGATGATTTAGATTATGATACAAAGGACATTGAGCGGCGGTTGAAACAGCATATTGAGGAAAATCAGCAGCTTGATAGTGAGGGTAAAAAGGAAATGCTTGGGCGATTGTATGTAATGCTAAGTGAGAATGGCTACCTTCGCACGATTACGACAAAAATGGAGTAAATTGGTAAATGGGACAAATCAGCCTATGGCGTATGATAAAAGAAGATTTTTGCATAGTAAGGAAAAAAGACCCCGCTATAAATAGTAGCATAGAGCTGTTTTTTAACTACCCCGGACTTATCGCATTGGTGCATTATCGCATTGCTCATCGTTTGCATAAGGTTGGATTCAAGGTTGTAGCTAGAATCATTATGGGGCTTACAGGTTTTATTACAAATGTAGATATTCACCCAGCAGCACAGATTGGTCGGCGTGTGTTTATTGACCACGCTATTGGTGTGGTGATAGGTGAGACGGCAGAAGTGGGTAATGATGTGATGATTTATCAAGGTGTAACGCTTGGTGGAACAAGCCTTGATAAAGTCAAAAGACACCCTACTATTGAAGATGGCGTGGTGATTGGAGCGGGAGCGAAGATTCTAGGGAATATACGCATTGGAGAGAATGCTAAGATCGGGGCGAACTCTGTGGTGATAAAAGATGTGCCTAAGGACTGCACGGCAGTTGGGATTCCCGCACGCGTGATAGTCAAAGGCAGGGCAAAAGAGGCAAGTGCGATAAATAAGCTACCTGATATTGATAGGGCGTTGTTTGAGTATCTTTTAAAACGCATACAGATTCTAGAAACTACGCTAGATTCTGCTATGGGTGAAGATGTTGCATTGTTGAGTGAAGAACATCAAAAAGAAAGGGAAGAATTAGATAGAATCTATGCCGCCTTCTTGCGTAGTTTAAAGGGATAGAGTCTAGCAGCGTGATAGCTAATGCTGAAGACAAAAGAGCGTGGAAAAGTAGCTCTTAAAAATCGTGTAAATCTTTAATGCTGCAGATTCTAAGTGGCATTAGAATCTAAATCGTGCGAAGTGATGATAAAACAAATGCGTATCAATAAGTGTATGTTTGTAAAAAGCAAGTGATAGCATTGAAGTTTTTAATGATGTGAGAGAAAGAAAGTCTAGCTTTGAGAGTAGAATCTGTAAGGATTGTTCTAGATTCTACTGATTTTGTTACGATAAAACAAAAATATCAAACGGATAGTTTTTGCCACTTGCTTTTAAGTCCAAATACGCATCAATGGCTGTGTATTCTCCCTTAGCGTGGGATTTATGCCGTTCTTTTGCCTTGTCAATCATTTCTAATTCAAATAGCACATAGAACAATGCCATTTCAGCCTTTTCATCATTGTCTGCACATTCTTCAAAGAATCTAATCCACTCATCAGGGCTTAATATGCCTTTGCTTTCCTTGGCATATTGGATATACTCAAACGCCTCGCACCCTACATTTTTAAAGCTCTCACTCAAATGTTTAGTCTCAATCGTGTTTGGATATTTTAAATACACTTGCAATAATTCCTGCACCAAAGTCTTATCAAGCGTAAGGTTGTGTAGCTGTGCGACAAGCTTGTTTAAATCTTTTGAATCGCCATTTTTTAGAATCTCAAGTATGGCATAACTTTGAAGCTCGTTGGGATAATCCTCATCTAAAAGGTTGAAGCCATTTTTGTAATTAGCTTTGATTTTATTTTTGAGATTTTGGAGATTAAACTTATTATCTTTGCTCAAGTGATATTTTTTTAAATCCACCACTTTGCCACTCATCACATCTTTGTAAGTTTCAAAAAGGCTATCAATTTTTCGGTTAAAACTCTCCACAGAATCAAGTCTAGGCTTGAGATAGAATCTTTGCAAGATTTTTGATAAATCACCAAAGGCTTTGCGTTTATATACGCGATCTTTAATGGGCTGATTGAGAGCTTGCTCGTTAATTTGTGTAAGGAGCTTGTCATAGTCATTTTTACGATGATAGTCTTCTAGCATTTCCTTTGCCCACGCTGAAGCAAAGAAAATTAAAGTCATTATAAAAAACACAAGCACAATTCCTAGAATCCAAATCGCCACGGGCAATGTTAATTGTGCCGTGCTAAATGGCAGATTATAAGTATAGCTTTGAGATTCTAAACTATACACATATAGCCCCATAATAAACATAAACACAAACGAGAAAACAACATAATACTTCAGCTTCATCTATCGCTCCTTTTTTTGAGATTTTTCATAAAGCTCACGGCAGTTAATGCAGTATTTTGCGTGAGGTTTGACTTTGAGACGCTCCACATCAATTTCATCATCGCACATTTCACAAATTCCAAAAATTCCATCTTTAATTTTTTGCAAAGAGTTACGAATATCACGCATTTCATTATGGTATAAGTCAATCATACCCATTTCTAGATTCCCTTGTAGACCTGCCCCTACAATATCGCCCTCATCTTTATGATGTGTATCTTGGATATTTTTAATCCGCGTGTTTTTATGGTTGATACTTTCACTAAGCTTATTAAGACGCTCATTAAGAAGCGTTTCAAAAAATTGATAATCAATCATAGAGTCTCCTAAGCATTTATTTATGATACGGATGAGAATGCAAAATGCTCAATCCACGATAGATTTGCTCACATAGCACAAGTTTGGCGATTTTATGGCTAAGTGTAAGTGTGCTTAGGCTAATGCTTTGGCAAAGGTTTAAAAACTCTTTTTCAAAGCCATAAGCCCCACCGATAAAAAATTGAATGAGATGCTGAGTTTCTAAAAGGCGTGAAAAACTTTGTGAATCATAGCTTTTCCCCTGTGTGTGCAAAGCAAGATTGAGCGCGTTTGGTTTGATGTGGGGTAAAAGGGCTTGCGTGTAGGCATTTTGTGCGTGATTGGCTGAAATTTTTTGTGCCTTAAGCACGGCTTGAGGCATAAGCTCAAAACTTTCCACACGAACACCAAATTGCTTACATTGCATACATAGCTCTTCTTGCACCGCTTGATATTGTGTGTCTTTTTTAGCTATAGAATAGATGTTGATTTGCATAGCTTGGATTGAGCATTTTGCTTAAATCGCTCAAAGTTTTTTTCAAATCTTTACGATGCACGACCATATCAATAAGCCCGTGTTCTAAAAGAAACTCTGCGGTTTGGAATCCCTCTGGCAAGTCTGCACCGATGGTTTGCTTAATCACTCTAGGACCAGCAAAGCCTATGATGGCTCCGGGCTCTGCAATGATAATATCGCCTAAAAATGCAAAACTTGCACTCACGCCCCCAAATGTTGGGTCAAGCAGCACGGAGATAAAAGGGAGCTTTGCATCGGTGAGTTTATTTAACGCAGCGGAAGTTTTTGCCATTTGCATAAGTGAAAATGTAGATTCTTGCATTCTAGCCCCACCGCTAGTTGAAAGAATGACTAAGGTTTGTTTTTTGGCAACAGCCCTATCAATGGCACGGACGATTTTTTCACCCTCCACAGAGCCAAGAGAGCCACCCATAAAGGCAAAGTCAAAAAGCACAATTTGCATTTCAACGCCGTTTAAAAGTGCTTCTCCTGCAATGACTGAACTCGCTCTGCCTGTTTTTTCTTCCCCTTCGGCAATTCTCTTTTTATAACTCTTTTTATCTACAAACTCTAAAGGGTCAATGGGACGCAAATCTTTATCAATTTCAATAAAAGTATCCTTATCGCACAGCATTTCTAAACGCTCTTGTGTTGAGATTCTAAAATGATAGCTACATTTAGGGCAGATGTGAGATTGTGAGAAGACCTCTTTATAATACATTAAGGCATTACAACCGGGGCATTTGAGCCAATGATTGGGTGCATCATTTGTTTGCTCTTCTTTTTGTTCCTCTTTTTTCCCTTTAAAAAAATCGCCAAGACCCATATTTATCCTTTAGAGTTGTCTAAAAAATTGAGAATCATATCAAAAATATGTTTATCTTTGCTTATAAGTGTCCAATTCTTTGAAGAAATGTGATGTAAATTTTCACATAAAAACAATCCTGCCTTATTGTCAAATCTTCTCATCTCTCCCATAAACAGCATAAAATTGACTTCATAAGCCTTTGCCATAGAAATTGCACTTGCCCCTAGTGAGCGGAATTTTAAGCCATTGTCATATAAAAGCTTGGCAATGTGGTGATTGCTATATGCTTTTTCAAAGATTCCACACTTGCTTAAGGGTGTAGAATCTAGTGGCACAAATGCCTTATCCTGCTTAGATTCATATTCGTGCAGATAGAATCTAAAACATTGAGAATCTTGCTCTATCACACCTTTTATCACACATTCTTTTGAGCAAAAATTAATAATAAGAGCTTCTTTGCATTTACCATCTTTATCGCATAGGGCTAAACTTGCCCCATAGTAGGGAATATGTGAGAGAAAGTTATCACTGCCATCAAGTGGGTCAAGCACGATATAATCGCTCCCAGCCCCTTGTATAAACCCGCTTTCTTCAGATTCTATACTTGCTAATTCTAGCAAATGTTCTTTGTAGATTCTCTCACTCAATAAATCCGCCCCAATGCTAATATCGCCCCCTACACCCCTTGTATGCTTTTCATACAGCGATGAATCTTGCCGTTGTAATGTAGCGATAATCACCGATGAAGCCTTTAAGGCTTGATGTAAAAATGCACTCATATCCGCCCTTATTTTTTAGAATCTCAAGCTAGAATTATGCGTTGAATTTTCTTAAATTAAGGAATCTAGAAGTGCAGGGCTATATTCTCCAAATGCAAAAAACACGCACAGAAGATATGATTGTTAAGATTCTTACCCAAAATGATATAAAGACATTATATAGATTCTATGGGGCGAGGCATAGCATTATAAATATTGGGCGAAAGGTTGATTTTGAAGAACAAACCCAGCTAGGCTTCCTCCCTAAGCTCAAGCGCATCGTGCATCTTGGATATAAGTGGGAGAGCCAACAGCAAAGGTATTATGTTTGGCAACATTTTATCAAGCTACTTTATAGGCATTTGGTAGATGTGTATGAGGTTGATAGCTTTTATTTTGAGCTGCTTAATTCTGGTGCGAGTAAGCTCACCCTTCAAAATCCCAAACGCGTGGTGCTAGAGATGTATGCGACTTTGCTTCAACACGAGGGTAGGGCATTTGCAGTTTTAGAAAACCAAATGCAATGCTTTGTGTGTCAGCAAGGCTTAAAAGAGCGTGTAGCACTTGGCAGAGCATTTTTATTTGCCCACAGAGAATGTATAGGTGGTAGGATATTTGAGTTAGATAGAATTATTGCATTTTTGCAAACTCAAAGCACGATTTTGCTTGAAGATGATGAAGTGGATCATTTGTGGGAAATTTTGGGACTAGGGCTATAAAATTTAGCTTTAATTAAACTTAATTAAGAATATACAAGAATAATTGACTTATAATTGCAGAGCGTTTAACGCATATACTAATCTATAAGGAGTTACTTATGTCATACGCAAGTAATGTTCTCAACAAATTAAAAGAGCAATATCCTTCACAGACACTTTTTCATCAAGCTGTGGAGGAAGTTTTTGAGTCCCTTGAACCGGCACTTCAAAAGGATAAGAGGTATGAATCTTATGCCATACTTGAGCGTCTTACGATTCCTGATAGAGAGATTCATTTTCGTGTAAGTTGGGTTGATGATAAGGGCAAGATTCAAACAAATCGTGCCTACCGCATTGAGTTTAACTCCGCTATTGGACCATACAAAGGTGGGCTAAGATTCCATCCAAGCGTGAATGATGGTGTGATTAAGTTTTTGGGCTTTGAGCAGATTCTAAAAAACTCCCTTACAACACTTGCTATGGGCGGTGGTAAGGGTGGAAGCGACTTTGATCCAAAGGGTAAAAGCGAAGGCGAAATTATGCGGTTTTGTCAAAGCTTTATGAATGAGCTGTATCGCCATATCGGTGCGACTACTGATGTCCCAGCAGGTGATATTGGCGTAGGTGGGCGAGAGATAGGCTATCTCTTTGGGCAATATAGAAAACTCACAAACTGCTTTGAGGGTGTGCTTACAGGCAAGGCGATTCCGTGGGGTGGAAGTCTTGTAAGGACGGAGGCGACAGGCTATGGCTGTGTGTATTTTGCACAAGAAATGCTAAAAGCACGAGGCGAAAGCTTGGAGGGTAAAATTTGTAGCGTATCTGGTGCTGGAAATGTAGCCATTTACACGATTGAAAAGCTTTATCAACTTGGGGCAAAGCCTGTAACGGCAAGCGATTCTCAAGGTATGATTTATGATAAAGATGGCATTGATTTGGTGTTGTTAAAAGAGATTAAGGAAGTAAGAAGAACTTCTTTAAGCGAGTATGCCAAAGAGCGACCACAAGCGGTTTATACGCCAATTAGCCAGTATCCAAAAGATAGTAATCCGGTGTGGGCTGTGCCTTGCTTTGCGGCATTCCCAAGTGCGACGCAAAATGAGCTTAATGGCAATGACGCTAAGATTCTCCTTGCTAATGGCTGTAAATGTGTGAGTGAAGGGGCGAATATGCCTTCAACTATTGAGGCTGTGCATCAGTTTATCAACGCGAAAATCTGCTACGGACCGGGCAAGGCTGCAAATGCTGGTGGTGTGGCAGTGAGTGGGCTAGAAATGGCACAAAATGCAAGTATGAATCCGTGGAGCTTTGAAGTGGTGGATTCTCATTTGCATAAAATTATGGAAAGCATTTTTGCAAACTCAAGCGAGACAGCAAAAGAGTTTGGCGATCCTACAAACCTTGTGCTTGGTGCAAATATCGCAGGATTTAGAAAGGTTGCTGGAGCGATGATTGATCAAGGCGTGATTTAACCCCTGCTTGTAGATTCTAAGTAGATTCCAAATCGTTAGGTTTGGAATCTATCTCCGCTTTTTTAAGATTTTTAAGATAAGGAGTATTAAATGGCTTTTATTGAGACAATCAATCCTATCCATACTTTGTTCCTTATGCTTTGCTCACTTCTAGTGCTACTTATGACGCCATCTCTTGCGATGTTTTATGCTGGAATGGTGAAGTCCAAAAACACGCTTAATACTATTATGAATTGCTTCATTGGCTTTGGAGCGATTTCTCTGCAATGGATTGTTGTGGGGTATAGCTTGAGTTTTGGGACGGATAGCTGGTTTGGGATTGTGGGGAGCTTGGAACATTTGTTTGTCGCAAACACTACTAGTGTCAATGAAAATGGAATCCCAAATATTTTGTTTGTCATCTTTCAAATGATGTTTGCTCTCATCGCTACGGCAATTATCACAGGCTCACTTGTAGGGCGTATCAAGCTTGGTGTGCTTGTGGTGTTTTTGCTTCTGTGGAGCACTTTTGTGTATGATGTTTTGGCACATATGATTTGGAGTGAAAATGGCTTTTTACTTGCACGAGGTGGCTTAGACTTCGCTGGTGGCGGTGTGGTGCATATTAGCTCTGGTGTGGCTGGGCTTGTGGGAGTGCTGATTGTAGGTGCGAGAAAAGAGAATATCCCCTATACGCAAGGTGCGCATTCTGTGCCGTATGCGTTTTTGGGTGCGATACTGCTTTTCATCGGTTGGCTTGGGTTTAACTCTGGGAGTGCTGGAAAAGTAGATTCTATTGCTGTCAATGCTTTTGTTGTTAGCATTATCTCTGCTGCAAGTGGCTATTTTATGTGGGTGCTATTAGAGTGGGTCATACACAGACGCCCCACGATTCTAGGCTCACTTAGTGGGCTTGTAGCTGGGCTTGTGAGTATAACGCCCTGTTGCGGTTTTGTGAGTGTTGGCTCAAGTGTGCTTATCGGTGCTTTGGGTGCTTGTATCTGCTACTTTGGGCTAAGTTTTATCAAAGATAAGCTTAAGCTTGATGATTCGCTTGATGCCTTTAGTTTGCACGGCATTGGTGGGATTTGGGGCGGAATCGCCACAGGTCTTTTTGCAAATGGTGCGGTGAATCCAGCAGTAGTAGCACAAGGGGGGTTAGGTGAGGGCTTGTTTATAAGCGGGGAGTTTGAGCTGCTTATTGAGCAGCTTTATGCAATCGGGATTTGTATCGCTCTATCGGCTGTGGTAAGCTATGTGATTTTCAAAGCCATATCGTTTTTTACAGATTTGCGTGTAGATGAGGAAGTGGAGAAACACGGGCTGGATTCTAGGCTGCACGGCGAGAATGCGTATAATTCATAGGCGATAAACGCAAGGCAAATGCCCCGGTGGTGTGGCAGTAAGACGAGCTAGAAATGGCGCAAAATGCAAGTATGAATCCGTGGAGCTTTGAAGTGGTGGATTCTCATTATGCCACGCACATTTTAATTTTTAAGGCAAATCATATACAATCCATTTTTTTTGTATTCTTGCCCTTTTAAACTCAAAACAAAAGGGGCAAAAATGAATTGTATTAAACATAATGATGTGGTAGCTGTTGGTTCTTGTGGCAAATGCAATGTAGGGCTTTGCACGGAGTGCATAAATGATGCTATGCGAGATGATGACAATAAGCCGTGTCAAAAATGCACACTAGATGTGGTGATAGACCCGCACATTGCGTATTTGCAAACAGCATTAGGTCAAATCGCTCAAAAACGCATTATTTGGTCTGTCATACTTGTAATTGGATTGGCTTTAGGTATGCTTGGGTATTTTTCTGATTCTGTTATGTATATTATCATTGGTATCTTGGTGTGGAGTTGTGCTGGGTTTAGCGATAGAATGTTAACAAGAGCTAATCAATCCGCAGAAGACGCTCATTATAACGCATTGGCTCGTCATAGAATGGAGACTGATGGTAGCTACTTGTTAGGTTCTATGATAGGTAAAGTTATTGGCTGGTTGCTTAGAGGCATATTTTTCCCAATAGTGTATTTGATATTTATGCTAACAGGTGTCAAAAAGCTAGAAAAGGAGCTTACAGATATGCAGGAAGCTAGAGATATGCTCGTAAGCAAAATGTAAGAAAGCAATTAATCGCTTTTGTAGATTCTTATTCTACTTAGAATCTACACAAACTCCAATGCCTTTTTGCAGAGTGATGAAAGTGGTCTAGATTCTAGCTCTTTTTGTGAAAAGAAATATAGTTTTGTGTGTGGCAGGGATTGCGTTAATAGATTTAAGTGTTTAGAATCTAGTTTATATACATTTGCGGTGATAGCGTATTTTGTGTAGTGGTGCTTGAAACTGCCGCATTTATAGAATCTTTGCTTATTAGCAAGTGCTTCTAGCTTAAGTTGTGGGAGATTGTATAAGCCTTGATACAAGCCACCTTTATCCCCTTTTTCATACACAAAGGCAATCCTGCCTTTAGAATCTTTATATAACAAAAGATGCAGTGTAAGTGGGGTTGAAGAAGAAGTTTTTGGAGTTGGATAGAGCGTAGGATTTACCTTGCCATTGCAGAGATTTTGCATAGGGCAGATAAGGCAATTAGGCGATTTTGGCGTGCAAATCATCGCACCCAAATCAAGCAAGGCTTGATTATAATCAAAGCTGTGTTTTGTGTCTAAAAGCAAAAATGCAAGCCCATCTAAAAGCTTTTGGTTAGGTTCGCGTAATGCAAAGATTCTACACAAAACCCGTCTAATATTCCCATCTACAAAACTCACACTTTGATGAAAACCAAAGCATAAAATCGCCCCTGAAGTATATGCCCCAATTCCTGGCAGTTTAAGCAAATCTTTGCGTGTATTAGGCAAAGTAGCATTATATTTTTCACAGCAAAGAATCGCCGCTTTTTGCATATTTCTCGCACGAGTGTAATAGCCTAAGCCCTCCCATTGCTTGAGTATAGAATCTAGGCTTGCTTTTGCTAAGGATTCTAGTGTGGGAAAGGCGTTTAAAAATGGGGTGAAATAGTGTTCTTGCACCCTTTTTACTTGCGTTTGTTGTAACATTATCTCACTTACATACACGCCATAAGGGGCATTTTCACCTTTTAGGGTTCGCCAAGGAAGAGAAGTTCTGCCCTGTATCGCATACCATTCTAAGAGTTGAATCTGGTATTGTTTAGCAATGCCTTTTGCTTTGTGTGTGGAGCTTGTATTCATAGTCTTTGCTTTTTATTTGTGATTTTACACAATATGTGTAATAAAAGTCATTTTGGCTATTTGTTATCAGATTTTATTTTGTTTTCCTTGACAAGCATTTTTTTTTTTTTTTGTAGAATGCAGGTCTTTGCATATAAAATAGAAACAAGGAGAAACAATGGCAAAATGCGTTCAATGTGGATTTGACAATCCAAAAAAGGCTATATTTTGTGTGGGTTGTGGGAGTGTGGTAGATAGCTCTCAATTTAGCGATAAGGAGTTGGTACAAGAGAGTGAGACAAAAATTAAAGGTTTTTTAGAATCTATACAAGATAAAGCCAAAAAAGGTGCTGTGGAAACCAAGATACCACAGCTTCAACATCTATTTGATAATATCGCTCAAACAAAAGCATTTTTACAAATCTTTGCTGAGTATGACAAGCAAACAAATAAGCAAGAAAATGTGCGTATAGATGAGTTTATCTCGCAATGCGATAGTTTTTTATCGCGTGATGATAGCTTTCAAATTGCATTTTCTGGCACAATCAACGCAGGAAAAAGCACACTTATTAACGCTATGCTAAAAGATGAGTATGCTTCCACTTCTGTTACACCTGAAACAGCGGTTTTGACAAAATTTCGCTATGGACAAAAAGATGAGGTTACCATCTCTTTTTATAATCAAAATGAATGGAATGAATTTTGGAGCAGTGCAAGTAAGGTCGGGGTATTTCAAGAAGAATATGATAGAAGCAGCGCAGAATCTCATAAATCAAAATGGATAGGACATAGCCCCATTACAGAGGAGCTAAGCCCTGATACATTACGGCGATATACAAGTGCAAAGAGTGAAAGCCACTATTTTGCTAAGGAAGTTTGCATTACGCTTAAAGATTTTCCTTTTAAGAAAAATATCGTGTTTGTAGATACGCCCGGGCTTGATGATCCGGTAGATTATCGCTCAAAGGTTACACGAGATTATATCAATAGGGCAAATGCTGTGATTTTATGCGTAGAGGCTAGTGCGCTTACAGGCAATGAAATGCAGACGATTCAAAGGATTTTTGATAATACACGAGGCAGACCAGAAAAAGTTTATATCCTTGGCACAAAGTATGAGAATCTCAATAGTCCAGTAGAAGATTGGAAAAAACAAAAGGAAGAATGGGCTAAATACCTTACTTCTAGCAGGGGGACAGACATTACACGATTTACTCAAGCTCAAGCAAAGAGCAATATTATAGAAACATCAGGCTATATAAGCTTTTTGCTTGACTTGTATGAAAAAGATAAGATTAATGATGAGAGTAAAAACCAGCTACAACAATATTCACTTAAGTTCTTTAGAGATACAGATTTTACAAAGCATATCAAAGGGCTAAGAGAAGTGAGTAATGTGGATAAGGTTTTTATGCGGATTCAAGATGATATTTTGGATAAAGCAGAGCGGGAAGTTATAGAGGACGCAAAGGCGAATTATAAATTTCTCCATAGCCAGATAGAAACTTATTTTAAAGATTCTATACAAGGACTCCAAGAGAGCTTTGATGCTTCACAAGAGGGGATAGAAACCATTAACGCCAAGATTGCTAAGGAAGAGAAAAATCTAGCAGTGATTGAAAATGAGACAGCAGAGCTAGAAGATATGATGAAAAAGTTTGAAAATCAGGCGAATGAGTTTGTGAATAATCTTAGCGAAGAGATTGATAAGATTATTAAAAAGTTGGCATAAGGAGGGGGATATGGGATTTTTGGACGATTTATGGGACGCTGTAAAATCAGGTGCAGATAAGATGTGGGAGATGCGGGATGTGATCAAGGAAGTGGTCAGTGCCATTGACAGTCTTTTTAGCTTCAGTGATAAAGTCTCTAAAGAAGTCAGTAAGCACGAGCGATATGTTAGAGAGCTTGCATCAGCAGCACAAACTGCTAAGATTAATAACGCTCTAGCAGATTTTAAAAATGAATCTAGAGACCAAGCAAATAATTTAGAGATACAACTCAGTAAAGTGGCAGAAAAGATGTTTGAATCACTGCTAGATTCTGTGGAAAAAATCAATAATAAAAAGTTTGGTGGTATGCCATTGCATTTGCCTGTGCGTGAGATTAAAAGCACAAATAGAAAAAGTATGCGAAGCATAAGAGGCACACTCATAAGGGAGCTTACGCCAAAAATCAGCATTGATAATAAGGAGTGTTTGGAGATTTTAGAGCAAGATTCTGGTGAGGAAAAGAAAAAGGCGATGAAGCGTTTTATTGACACAAACTTAAAGCAATCCATTGCAACTCTGCAGGATAATATAAAGGAGAATGCCAAAGACTGCGTAGAAAATATTAAAGACAAGCTAGAATCTAGGCTGCAAGATATACAAAGAATCATAGCTAGAGAATTGGAGTATTTAGCAGATTTAAAAGCCACCGAGGGTAAGGACGTCACCAAAAAAGAACAAAAACAGCTTGTTATTTTACAAGAGCTGTGGTTTATGGAATACGCCAAAGCTCAAGCCAAGCAAAATAGAATCTAAGGAGAGAATATGATAACACCCCTTATCAAAATGGAACGGGTATTGAAAAAAATCAAAGAGTATGCACCCGTGGTTATAACTTTGATCAAGGACTTAAAATCACTTTTTTCTAGCGATAAAAAAATCTAGAATCTGCTACGCAAGAAGCCTACAACGAAGATGCACAGAATCCTAGCGAAAATGCCGAGGTACTCAATGCACTGAATGAGCTAAAAAATAACACAAAAGATAAGGCTCACTACCTAGAGGATACGCTCATTGCAATGCTAGATGAGTATGTTGATCCACTTATTGATATGCTGGAGCAAGAGCAAATCTCAACACGCAATATTGATCGTGCTATGAATGTGAGCCAAAAGGCAATAAGGCAGATTTTCACACGAAACATTACGCAAAATCTTAGTATTGACAATGCCAAATGTTTGAAGATTCTAAAACTTCCCGGGCAAGAGGCGAGAAAAGAGTCGTTAGGACACTTATGTAATGAAACGCTAAGTAAAGCCTTAAAAGAAATCACAAGTGAGCTTGAAAAGTCATTTGCTACGATGCGAGAGAACTTGAGTGAGATTTTGCAAGAGAAGATTGAGCTAAAACAAGCCTTTTTACAACGAGATATTGCTTTGCTTGAAGAGCTAAAAAATGCCACGACACAAGAGAAGCAAAAGACACAAATATTTATAGCAGAGCAGATAGCTTGTCAAAATATCTTGTCTCAAATGCTTTCAAAACTTGCTTAAAAAGGTGATATATGGGCTTTTGGAGTGAGATTATGCGACGAATAGAATCTGATCAAAATGCACCTAAATGGCTTAAGCAAATGCACTATTCCCTTAAAAACCTAGAGCAGAAAAAGCACTCAAAACGCCCGACCTATAAACTTGCTATTAAGCTTGTAGGCAAACATCAGCCTATCCCGCAAGAATATATCCACATTCATCAAGTAAGCCATATACCTTGGGAGAGATTAGATATGCTATATGCGTCGCATCTTGAGATAGGTGGGGTATTTTGCGTGAATCTAAGAGGGCTGATAAGGAGCTTTCTTATCGCCTTAGCACCACATTTGCGTGAGAATGAAAGGCTGATGGCAATCTATGATTCTTTTATGCACCTACCTGAACCTTATATTCACAAAGACAAAGATAGAGCAGAATTTATATGTAAAAAACACATAATGCTAAAATCCTATATGCTAGAGAATCTTAACGCACTCCAAAACTCACTATCCCAGATACTCTTAGAATACAAACACACATTAGAACAAGCACGGATTCAACAAGGTGTGAAAGAGTATTTTAAGCATTACTATAATGCACAATTGCAAATGTGAGCTTACAGCATAGCTAAAAGCATAAAATGAGTAAAAACGCAAAAAATAAATTATTATTTTACTTTTTGCTGTTGAAAGTGGGGGGATTTTAGGACAAAAGCGATAGCATTGCAGTTCTAGTTTGTGTTTTTAGCTTTAGATTCTAGGATTTAGCGGATTGCAGATTCTAAAACAACTTCAAGCGGAGGTGAAAAAATGGCAGAACATAAGGCTTCTGTAAAAGCTCCAAAGATTCTTATTCTTGGCGGTGGGTATGGGGGTTTGCGTGCGGCTATCACATTGCAAGAGCAACTTAAAAAAGAGGCTGATATTACACTTATTAGCAAACACGACTATCACTACCAAACTACGCTTTTGCATAAAGTCGCCATTGGCACATTAAGTGCGAGAAAAGCAAGAATCTATTTCCGCAAGATTCTAAATCTAAAAAAAGTGCATTTTGCCAAAGATAAGATTCTCTCTTTTGACCCAGAAAATCAACGCGTTTTTGGTAATGGTGGGGCGTATGAGTATGATTATTTGGTTATTGCACTTGGCTTTAAGCCTGATGATTTTGGTATTAAAGGTGTGGCGGAATACACTCACAAGCTATCATCACTCAATGCTGCTTTAAAACTTGATAAACTCATAGAATATAGATTCAAGGAATATTGCCATACGAAAAATGATGAAGATTTGAGCGTGATTGTATGTGGCACGGGCTTTACGGGCATTGAGTTTGCTGCTGAGCTTGGCTCTAGGCTTGATGAGCTGTGCTTGATTGGTGGGATTCCACGAGAAGTGCCAAAGGTTACTTGCATTGGGCGGAGTGATAGAATCCTGCCGATGTTTAGCAAAAAAGCAAGTGCGTTAGCAAAGAAAAAGCTTGAAGCTTTCGGTGTTGATGTCATTTGTAATGGTGAGGTTGTGGAATGCAGAGAAGATGGTGTTGTGATTAAGCAAAATGGGAAAGAGCAACATATAAAAGGCAATACGATTTTGTGGAGTGCAGGAGTGAAAGGCAATGATAGCCTTGAGCATTCAAGCTTTGAGACGACAAAGGGGCGGATTAGGGTTGATGAATTTTTGCGATGTCCGCAGTATAGGAATGTCTATGTGGTGGGGGATTGCGCCTTGTATGCTTTTAGAGATGCTATCCACGCACCAACCGCACAGCTTGCCGCACAAATGGGGGACTATGTGGGGAAAAGCTTAATTAAGATTCTAAATGGCACAACGCAAAAGAAGCCTTTTAAATTTAAGCATAGAGGCACGGTGTGTTCTATAGGACATACTGATGGCGTGGGGATTATTTATAAAAGGAGCATTGGCGGGGAGTTTGCGGCGTTTTTGAAAAACTTTATTGAAAATAAATGGCTTTATGGCATTGGTGGAGCAAAGCTTGTCTTTAAAAATGGGCAGTTCCGCTACCGCACGAGCAATTAGCAGAAGAGATTTTGGACTTTAAAAAAAGCAGAATCTGCTAGTTTGAAATCTAGAGATTCTAAGATTGTAAGTGAAAAATGTGGGGATTTGGAAAAATCACAAGGGGCTTAGGCTTAACGCAAATCAATGCATGGCTTAGCCCTAAGCCAAAATACTAAAAAAGACAATACCCAAAGAGCATTATCTTACCGCCGCACATTGAATGGAGGAGCCTTCTTGGGCGGTGCAGGAAAAGCTTTGCCCATTGCAAGTGGCGATATAATGTTGCCCTCCCATAAAATCAAGATTGCTATTTTTGATAGTTATATTTTGTGGTTGGCAGCCTATAACGCTTGCGGTGCGTTTTTTAAGTGTGCTGTGTGTCATACAGCCACATAAAAGCAATTGCTATTGTGATAATGGAAAGCCTCATTGTTTGCCTCCTTAAATTTATGTATAGCTCACATTGTATCAAAAAAAAAATGAAATTTTCAAGTAGCACCCAAAATGCACGAGCGGATAAAATATTATTTTGAATATGTTAGAATCCGCCACTTTACAAGCTAGGCAAAATGAATTTGGCAAAAGGAAATATAATGATAAGCTATAAAGATTCTGGCGTTGATATTGATGAGGGCAATGCACTTGTAGATGGGCTAAAGCCTTTGGTGAAATCAACCTTTGATAGCAATGTGATTGGTGGGATTGGCTCATTTGCTGGGGCTTATGCCCTGCCGAGTGGCTATAAGAATCCTGTGATTTTAGGCGCAACTGATGGGGTTGGCACAAAGCTTCGTCTTGCTATTGATGCCAAAAGGCTGCAAGGTGTGGGGATTGACCTTGTGGCGATGTGTGTGAATGATTTGATTTGCAACTTTGCTACGCCTATGTTTTTTTTGGACTACTACGCCACAGGCAAACTTAATAAGACAAATGCCCTAGAAGTGATTGGTGGTATTGCTAAGGGCTGCAAAATCGCACAATGTGCTTTAATCGGTGGGGAGAGTGCGGAAATGCCCGGAATGTATAGCAAAGATGACTTTGATTTAGCTGGATTTGCTGTGGGGATAGCCGAGCGTGAAGAAGTGGAATCTCAAAAGGTGCAAAAGGGCGATGTGCTGATTGCTTTGCCAAGTAGCGGGATTCATAGTAATGGCTATTCTCTAGTAAGGAAAGTGTTGTTTGATAAATTAGGTATGTCTTTTGATGAAGAGTTTGAAGGTAGAGCGTTAATTGACACACTTTTAGAGCCTACAAGGATTTATGTTCCGCTTTTTAAAGAGATATATGCTTCCTCTCTGCGTCCTTCTTTGCACGGCTTGGCTCATATTACAGGAGGTGGGATTGTGGAAAATCTCCCTAGAATCTTCCCGCAGAATCTAGGAGCAAAAATCTCTCTCAATGCCATTAAGAGCCATCCCGTGTTTGATTTGCTTAGTCGGTATGTGGAGAAAGAAGAGATGTATCGCACTTTCAATATGGGAGTTGGAATGATTCTTGCTGTAGAGCAAAGCAAAGCAGATGAAATCCTGCGTTTCGCTCAAGCTTTTGAGGCTTACATCATTGGTGAAGTTTGCGAGGGTAGCGGGGTTAAGCTTATTTAAAAATATACATTAAAGGTTTATATTGAATACACGGACTTTTTTTAAACTTTACTCACTTCCTTTTTTGATTATTGTGCTTGGTGTGGGTCTATATGTGGCTGTGGTTATGCTTATGGATAAGAAGAATTTGATTATCAGCAAACGCCCCCAAACTCATACTTCCCACATTGCTGGAGCAGATTCTCAACTCACATCACAAGGTGTAATACAAGTAGCCCAAAGCACTGAATCTGGCAAAGAAAATAGCAATGAGGGCAAAAGCGATGAAGGCAAACAAGTAGAGGCAGATTCTCTACTGCATAAGACTTCACCACAAGAGACGCAGGACATAGCTGCAACAACTCCTTTAGGTGTAGAATCTCTTTCACAAGCCACAAGCCCAAACTCCGCAGCTAACCAGGATTCTAACAATACCCAAGATTCAAGCACTCAAGATTCAGGCAATGGCATAGATATTGCCCAAAATGCAACTATTCCATCTACGCCATCAAACTTAGTAGATACAAAGCCTAGCACAGCTCCTGCAGTGTCAATTCAAGATTCAAAACAAAAATATGGCTATGCAAAATATCGCATTAATATCCGTCAAGCCCCAAATTCTGAATCTACCATCATCTCTCGTGTAGCGGTGGGTGAGGCGTTGGAGATTCTAAGTGATGAGCAAGATGGTTGGAGCAAGGTAAAAAGTCGCTTTGGTGTTGAGGGCTATGTCGCCTCTAGGCTTTTAACTCAGAATCTAGATTCGCAAAATGGTGAGCCTTATGTTGTTGTGGCTAATGCTCTTAATGTGCGTTCAAAAGCAGATTCTCAAGGGGCGGTTATAGGCAGACTAAGCCATAATATGCGAATTTATGTGCTTGAGACACAAGGGGAGTGGGCAAAGATTCAGCTCCCAAATAAGCAGTATGGCTACATCTCGCTTAATCACATCAGCAAAAGTGTGCGGTAATGTTGCGTTTTTTTGCTGTTTATGGCAATCCTATCGCACATTCTAAATCCCCACTTTTGCATAATCACACTTTTTCACGCTGTGCTATAAATGCTTTTTATGGGCGTTTGCTTTTAGAAAATGGCAAAGATTTGCGTGAAAGTTTTAGGGCATATAATTTAAGTGGAGCAAATATCACGATTCCTTTCAAAGAAGAGGCGTATAGGCAATGTGATGAGGTATGTGGTATAGCTAAAGAGATTGGGGCGTGTAATACTTGGGTGCGTGAAAATGGAAAAATCATTGGCTACAATACAGATGCACAGGGTTTTTATGAATCTGTGAAAGATTTTAAGATGTCAAATGCGTTAATTTTAGGTGCTGGTGGCTCAGCTAAGGCAGTAGCGATGATTCTAAAAACGCATAATATTCCTACGACAATCATCAATCGCTCACAAGAAAAGCTAGAATTTTTTGCTAACAAGGGCTTTGAATGCTTTGTGAGTGATGAATTTAGGGCGGATGGGGCATATGATATTGTGATTAACACCACAAGTGCTGGGCTAAATGATGAATCTTTGCCCCTTGTAAAGCAGAAGCTACAAGAGATTTTTACACACTCTTGTTATGCCTTTGATTTGATTTATGGGAAGCAAACGCCATTTTTGGCTCTAGCCTCTCAATGTGGCTTAGAGTGCAAAGATGGCAGGGAAATGCTTATTTATCAAGCGGCACTGGCATTTGCCCTTTTTGTTAAGGAATACTCTCTTGTTCCAAGTGAGATTGCAAAGATAATGAGCGAGGTTTTATAACGACTATATTTATGCTATAATCGCCGAATTTTTTGATAAAGGATTGAAAATGACTATTGATGATACACTTCTAAATAAATTAGAGCGATTGAGTATGCTAAAGCTAGATGAGAATAAGCGTGAATCTACCAAGGAGCAGTTGAGTGAGATTCTAGGATTTGTTGAAAATATTGCTTCTGTTGAAGTGGCAGATGACTGCTTTGTAGAAGAGCTTAAAACTCCACTAAGAGCTGATGAAGTGCGTGATAGTGGCATTGCCAAAGATGTGCTAAATCACGCACCAAAAACACAAGATAACTTTTTTATCGTCCCAAAAATTATTGAATGAGTATAGAGCTGGATAAAGTAAAGATTCCACAGGATTGGAAAAATCTCCTTAAAGATGAGCTTTTAAGCCCATATTTTGCCGAGATTAAAAGGCAATATATGGAGGCTTTGGGACATAATGAGCTTATCTATCCCTTGCCAAAAGATATTTTTGCCGCCTTTTGTCTCACACCCCTTGATAGCCTAAAGGTTATTATACTTGGGCAAGACCCCTATCACGGCTATGCTATGGTGAATGGAGCGTGTATTCCACAAGCTATGGGCTTAAGCTTTAGTGTGCCCCATGGAGTGCCTATCCCACCTTCGCTTAAAAATATTTATAAAGAACTCGCACAGACTTTGCATATCACGCCACCCTTGCACGGGGATTTAAGTGCTTGGGCAAAGCAAGGTGTTTTATTGCTTAATAGCATTTTGAGTGTCAAGGCACATTCTCCGGCTTCACATAAGCATTTTGGTTGGGAAGATTTTACCGATGGTGTGATTAGGGTATTATCGCAAAACAAACAAAATCTCGTTTTTATGCTGTGGGGGAATTATGCTAGGAAAAAAGCAGCATTGATTGATAGCATAAAGCATAAGATTATTACCGCTCCGCATCCAAGCCCACTAGCACGAGGCTTTGTAGGGAGCAATGTATTTGTAAATGCTAATGCGTATTTGCAAGAGGTTGGCAAAAGCCCCATTGATTGGGGCAAGTTTGATTAGATATGTTTGATAAGCTTGATTAAAGAGCTAGGCTTGTGCCATAACACTACACAAGTAGATGAGTTTTACTCTGGCTTGTATTGCATATCTTCTTCTACTGCTTGTAGGGCTAAATCACTTAGAATCTTAGCCACTTCCCTGCGTTCCTGCACCACAGCATACGCCCCTTGCGATTGAATTTGCAGGGCAAAAGCGGAATTTTTGGTTTTAAGAATAATCTTACACAAAGGTGAGAGAGAGTGAATATCTTGGTATGCCCTCTGTGCAGTTTCAATAGAATCTATGGCAATAATCACCGCCGCACACTGGCTAATCCCAAGCTCCTCTAAAATCTTTCTATGTGTAATGTCCCCATAGATAACAGGCTCATCTTTTTTCATTCCTTCTTCTACTTTTTTGTAGTTTTTATCCACAGCGACATAACGCACATTGCAGCCCTTGAAATATTCCAAAATCGCCTTGCCAAGCTCCCCATAGCCACATACAACAATATGCCCCTCAATATCTGCTTTCCTCCCTTCCCCTTCTTCTTGTGAATCTTGCTGACTTTCTATGATTTTTTTCTGTAAAAAGCTAAAAGGTCGCATATATCGTAAGAAAAAGTCCGTAACCTTATCAAGTCTATCAAGGATAAAAGGTGTGGCAATCATTGAGAAAATCACCATAAGTGTTAGGAATTGATAAATTTCTTGTGGAGTAATACCTGCAAAAAACTCCTCGCCAAAGATAGCACCCAAGATTCCACCATTAAGCGTGAGATTGAGAATCTTGTGCTGACTTGCAAGGAGAAAAATCGCAAAGCTAAATTCCCCAATTTGTGCTAATGAAAGGGCTACACGCATACCCACACGCTCACCCCTAAAAAACCATAAAAAGAGATACATTAATAGCGTTTTTGCTCCCATCATCAGTGCGACTAAAATAATAATTACAATAAAATATTCAAACAAAAAGAATAAATCTACCTGCATTCCCACCGTGATAAAAAACACGCCCAAAAGTATATCGCGAAAATGCACCAAAACCGAAGAGACTTGATATTTATAAGGCGTATTTGAGATAATCATACCAGCTAGGAATGCTCCAAGTGTGAGCGAGAATCCAAATGCCTTGCTGATATATGCCGCTCCTAGTACGATTAAAAATACCGCTCCTACAAAGATTTCATCGGTTTTCATCGTTGCTGAAAAGCGTAAAAATACTTTAGCTAAGATTCTACCGGGCAAAACAAGCACGATAAGCACGATAATGGCTGAAAAAAGTGTCGTTAAAAGCAAGGCAACAACCTCTGAATCTTTATCGCTTAGAAGTTTAATCATTAGCAAAATAGGAATAACTGCAATATCTTGAAAGATAAGAATCCCCACAGAAGACATTCCATAAGGTGTTTTTGTTTGTGAGCTTTCATTGAGAAACTTCAGCACAATCGCCGTTGAACTCAGGCTCACCGCACTTGCTACGATAATGGAAGTGGAAAAATTAAAACTTAGAAAATAAAAGCACACGACAAAAAAGAAGGCAATGGAGATTCCAATCTGCAAACCACCAAACACAAGCACTTCTTGCTTCATTGCTGTAATGCTTTTAAAGCTAAAATCAAGCCCAATCATAAACATCAAAAAGACAATACCAAATTCAGCAATGCTATTAAGACTTTCAGAATCTTCAAGCCTAAAGCCAAAAATATATGCCGTTAGCACACCTGTAATGATATAGCCGATGATTGTTGGAATTTTGAGCCAGCTTAGCACAATGCCCGAAATAACCGCCATTGCCAAAACACAAAGTGTAACAAAATAGGGATCTATAATACACCTCACTTGATGAAAATCAAATAACTATTTTTAATTATATATAATGAAAGTAGTTTAAGTATAACATTGATGTTAATTAGTTGTAATATATAATAATTTTTTGTATTTTGCGTTGCGTATAGTGATAGATTCTATATTAGTCATAGATTGAGTGTGGGGATAGAATGATTTTAGTTTTTGTGGGTGTTGTGTTTGTTGTTCTCAATGCGATGAAAGTGTATGTGTATATGCGATTTTTTCGCCATAGTGTGCTTTTGCCAAAATGGGCGGGGATTGGGATTTTAGTGGCTTTGGCTTTGGGCGAGATAGCCTTGCTTGTGCTAAAAGATGTGCGTTTTAGCCATTGGCAATATCTTATGATTAGCTCGTGCTTGGTTTTGACACTCACACTTTTTATGGCGTGTGTGGCGGTGGATATGATAAGGCTAGGGGTGAATCTATATGGAAAGATTCAAAGTGTAGATTCTAAAAAAACTAGCCCTGTAAGCTTAGAGCAAAATGACATAAACACAAATAGACGCACATTTTTGAGTAAATGCAAAGACTATGGCGTGGCAGGATTATTTTTACTCTTTAGTTTCACAGGCTTTTATGCTGCACTTGCTTTACCACCTATTAGGGAAGTTCGCGTGAAGATTCCACATCTAAAAACTAAAAAAAGCATTGCAATGATAAGTGATGTGCATATCGGCAAGAATCTAGGCAGGGCATTTTTAGAAGGGATTGTGGAAAAGATAAATGCGTTGGAAGCGGATATTGTGGTGATTGTGGGGGATTTGGCTGATGATAAGATTGAATATATTAAAGATGATTTAGAGCCTTTGAAATGGCTAAAGAGCAAGGATGGCGTGTATTATGTCGCTGGGAATCACGAGTATTACCACGGGCTAGATTCTATTGTAGAGCATTTGCACACACTTAATCTCAACATTTTGCATAATGCCAATATTGAGCTTGAAGAGCTTAATATTGCTGGAGTGAGTGATTTGGCAGGGGTTAGATTTAAGCACTTAGAGCCAGATTTAGAATCTGCCAAAAAAGGCTTAAATCCAAATAAGCCAAGCATTTTACTCTCCCATCAGCCAAAGTTTGTATATGAAAATGATGTGAGTGATTTTGATTTGGTTTTGTGTGGGCATACACACGCTGGGCAGGTATTCCCACTCTCTTTGCTTGTGTGGCTAGATCAACATTATGTCTATGGGCTATATGATATTACACATAAAGATATAGAATCTAAGAAAGTTATTAAGGATTCTATGCGTTTCAAGCCTCGCCAAACGCAACTCTATGTCAGTAGCGGTGTGGGTTTTTGGGGACCGGCTATCCGTTTTTTAGCTCCTAGTGAAATTGTGCTATTTAGGCTGGAGTAAGGCTTTATATGCAAATTTTAAATAAGGATTCATAAATGGAAGTGGAATTAAGTGTGTGGTTTTTGGTGATTTTAGGCATTGTGAGTGGGGCGGCGGCTGGGTTTTTTGGCATAGGGGGCGGGGTGATTATCGTGCCTGTGCTTTTGCTTTGTGGTGTGGATATGGAATCTGCCATTGGCATATCCATTATGCAAATGATATTCTCTTCAAGTGTAGGTTCAATGATTAATATCTATCACAAAAAGCTAGATGTGCGAGATGGCGTATTTGTGGGCTTAGGTGGGCTTATGGGTGCGGCATTTAGCGGGATAATCGTGGCTTCCCTCTCTTCTTTTGCCTTGCTTTTGGCTTTTTTACTGCTTTCTTTAATGAGTTTTTACAAATATGTCTTTGATGTGAAAACAAATGCCAATCCCACGCCACCTATCACAGATCCTACAAAACAAAAGGCTGTGATGATTCTAGCTGGGCTTGTTACGGGGATTTTCGCGGTGAGCTTGGGCGTGGGCGGTGGGCTGATACTCGCACCGATTTTGGCATATTATTTGGGGTTTAACTCAAAAAAAGTCGTGCCTATCTCACTTTTTTTCATTATCTTTGCTTCAATTTCAGGGAGCATCTCGCTTGGCTCACCCGGGCTGATTGACTTTCACTCTGGGCTTATCGTGGGGCTAAGCTCAAGTGTTGGTGTGGGATTTGGAATCTACCTTATAAGCAAGGTTACTTTGAGTAATCATCGCTACGCACTCATTGGAATCTATGCTTTTTCTATTTTGCTGACACTATGGAAAGTTTTTGAAAATCTAGGGCTTGTGTAGGGCATTTTGGCAAATACTTTAAAAATGTTTCAATGTGTTTGTTGAGTGTGGGGCGGTAAGATTCTAGAATCTATATTGAATCTACTAAAATAATAATGGTTATTAATTTGTATTTAAGCTTTTGTATATTAAAATGAGACTTGTTTTTAAAATTGCTAACAAAATCATAGTTTGGTTTTAGAATCTTAACGATGTGTCTTAGGCATAAAGTGTTTGCAAGGGATTTAAAAAAATACCGATAAGAACACTGCGGAAGTATTTTTAGGTGATTTTAGTGGCTTTCAAGCGAAAGGCGAATGGAGTTTGCTAAACGCAAATGACCGAGTCTTGAGCGAAGATGCAGTTGCAAAGCAACAAATCCACACTTGCAAATCCGCTAAAAGCACCAAAGAGACAACGCAGATTCAGAATCTAGCGTGATTTGGTAGGGCTGGGTGGGTTAGCAAAGCATCTTTTCCTTCCTTATTTGTTGTTTGATTGCATAAATAGGCTATCTTATCTCCTTAAGGTAGCCTCTATGCAACCCTCTTTAGTTTATTATCAAAGGAGTTTTTATGAGTTTTGAAAGTATTTTAGCCCATATGAATGAGCATCATCAAAGCGAACTTATTGCGTTGTGTAAAAAATATGGCAATCCACAAGCTGAAGTGCAAAATGCCAAGCTTGTAGGCGTGGATTTTGTGGGGTTAGATATTGTGTATAACGAGAATCTGTCCTTGCGTGTGGAGTTTCCACAAAAGGCAGATGAAAAGAGCATTAAAGATTCTATTATTTCCTTGTGTCAGGCGGCTAAAGCCCCCGATGTCAGCGGTATAGCCGATGAGATAGAATCTTTTAAAAAGGAGTTTGGCTCAATCATCATCGCAAGTATTGATAAGCAGGGCAATGCCATATCTTCATATTCTCCGCTTATGCAGGTTGATGGGCAGCTTTATATTTATATTAGCGAAGTGGCAGAGCATTTTGAAAGCATATCGGCAAATCCAAGCAAGATAGAGGTAATGTTTTTAGAAGATGAGAGCAAGGCAAAGTCTGTGATTTTGCGTAAGCGGCTTAAATATCGTGTCAATGCGGTGTTTATTGAGCGAGATTCTAGCGAGTTTGAAAAGGCACTGGATAGTTTAGAATCTGCTATGGGCGGAGCTGGTGGCATAAAGACCATACGCAAAATGAGTGATTTTCATCTCATCAGGCTAGAGCTTGGGCTTGGGCGATTTGTCAAGGGCTTTGGTGCGGCGTATGATATTTTGCCAAATGGTGAGATTAAGCATATTGGCGGGTGTGGGAATCCACATCAGGTAAATCCGCATAATCCGCACGGGCAGGGCAACCCACACGCTATGAATCCCCATAGCCCACACAATCCCCACAAAGCTTAGACTTTAAGCTAAGATTCTGTTTTTGCAGGGTGGCTTCACACCTTGTTTATGTGCTACTATCTCCTAGATTACTTTATGTAACATTTTAGTAAATCTGGGTTACTTTTCTCACCGTATTAATATTTTAAAAAAATTTTTACATTACCTTATTTCTTTCCCTATTTCTATACTTACAAAGGTGTTCAAATGGAATTTTTCTTAGCATTTGTTGGATTTGGTTCGCTCATTCTCATTGTGTATTTACTGCTAACAGAAAAGACAAATCCTGCCGTGGCGTTCATAATCGTATCAGGTTGTAGTGCTATTGGACTTACCTTGCTGGATATAAACTTGCAGCTGGGCATTGGAGGCTTGTTAAAGGATAAATTTGAAATTGCTTATTTCGCAAAAATAGAAAATCCCATTTTTGACTTTAAGGCGTTGAGTTTTTTCATCAAACAAGGGATTAGCAGCGTTAGCTCCACGGCAGTGTTATTTATCTTTGCTATCTTATTTTTTGGATTGTTGAATGAAGCAGGGGTATTTAACAAAATCATCAATCATCTATTAAAATTTAGCAAAAACAATGTGTATGGTATCTGCTTTTTAACCGTGCTTATCTCGATTATTGCACATTTAGACGGTTCTGGGGCTTCTAGCTTCTTAATAGTAATTCCGGCAATGTTGCCTATTTATGAAAAATTGGGAATGCGTAAAACAACCTTAATGACGATTATGGCGATTTCTTTGGGTGTTATGAATCTTCTTCCTTGGGGTGGTCCTACACTCAGGGCTGCTACGATTATTGGTGCAGAGGCAAATGACATTTGGTATAACCTTATCCCCATTCAAGCAATCGGGCTGCTTTGTGCATTTGGAGTTGCCTTTATCTTGGCACGAAGGGAAATAGCACTAGGAGCTGGGAAGATTGAGATAAGCATAAGCCATCACGAGCTAGAAAAAGGGGAATATACAAGAGATAAGTCCTTCTTCTTAAATCTCATTGTGCTTTTGGGGATTTTGGTGCTACTCATTGTAAATGTCCTGCCTAGCTATTTTTTATTTATGTTAGGGTTCTGTCTTATCTTGTTTATTAATTATCCCAAGTTGGAGATAGCTCAAAAACTTATAGACAAATACTCTAAAAGTGCTATTATGATGGCCACTACACTTTTTGCCGCTGGAATCTTGATTGGGGTATTTGACAAATCTGGGATTATGAAAGTTATGGCAAGTGTAATTTTGGAGATTCTACCCCATTGGGCATTGGTTTTAATCCCTTTAATCGTTGGCCTGAGTGCTGTGCCTATGGCATTAATTTTTTGCACGGATTCTTACTTCTTTGGCATTATGCCCATCGTGGTTGGAATTACCCAAAGTTTAGGCATAGATCCTATGAGTATTGCAATCATTATGGTTGTCGCACGAAATTGTGCCACTTTTATTTCTCCTGTTGTCCCAGCAACACTGCTAGGGTGCGGACTTAGCGGTGTTAGTATTAAAGAACACATCAGCAAAAGTTTCTTTTGGGTTTGGGGAGTTTCATTGATATGTTTAAGCTGTGGTGCTTCTTTGGGGATTATTCACTTCTTTTGATTATTTGTTAGTTTCAAAGCAAGAAAACAAGCGAAGTTTTTAGCAAAACTCTCGCTTCTTGAGCCAAAAATTGTTTGCAATGTTAGCTGTATGCTGGAGCCTTAGAGATTAATTTAATCAGCGTTTTTTTTGTAAGATCCTTTGAGTCTTAGGTTGGGCATTAGCCTATTAGACTATAAATAGGGAGTTTTGGTATTAGCTGAGATTGCTCAGCTTTAGGAAGCACTCGTTTTCATAAGTGAGTGCAATTTGTGTGTTTGTTTCAATAAAGTCTTAAGCTTTAGAGGAGCAAGTAGAAAATCTCACAAAAGAGATTCAAAATCAAAATAAGGAGTGAAAAATGGATATGCAAGAGCTTGTCAAACAATATGTCAAAATCGTGAGCGATACACACTTTGAAAGCGGTGTTAATAGCATTAAGGAGCGACTAAATATCAGTGTGGAAGAGGCAGAGGCACTCTCACAAAGCGATGAGTTTAAGGAGATTGGAGCTTTGAAAAGAAAGTTTGACGATAAAAAACGAGTCAATGTTGAAAGTGATATAGTTAAGATTTTATTTAAAGACTTTGAGGACTTTTATCATTGGTATAAGTCTTAGGCAAAAGCTTAAAATCTCTACGCTATAATGCGGGGCTTTAGTAATTTGCCTTAAGGTTTGTCTATGCCCCCATTTTTATCGCCTTTAGCACTTCGCTTGAAAGAAAATCTTTTGCCCTTGATGGATTCTAAGAATCTGCTTGGCTTTTCAGGCGGGGTGGATTCTACGGCATTATTTTTTTTGCTTGTGGAGTGTGAGATTCCCTTTGACATAGCCATTGTGCATTATCACACACGCAAGGAAGCCGATGATGAGCTATCTCACGCACAGCATCTAGCTAAGATTTACAATAAACACTGCTTCATCTCCCACGCACCGCACTTTTCTCAAAACTTTGAATCTCAAGCAAGAGCATTTAGATTCTCCTTTTTTGATGAGATTATACAAACGCATAAATACACAACCTTGCTTTTAGCCCATCAGCTTAATGACTGCTTTGAATGGTTGCTTATGCAGCTCACGCGTGGCTCCGGGCTTTCAAATCTTCTTGGTTTTGAATCTGCTCGCAAGGGCTATACTATTGTGCGACCTTTAGAATCTATAAGTAAAGATAAGGTTTATGCCTATTGCAAAGAGCGGGGGCTAAAGTATTTTGAAGATTCTAGTAATGCGGATTTGGCTTTTAAGAGGAATGCTTTTCGGGTGAGATTTGCTAATGAGCTTGTAAGGGAGTATGGCAGGGGGATTGCTAAAAGCCTAGAGTATCTTAAGCAGGACAAACAACGCCTAAATACGCTAAGTGTAAAACAGCTAAGGCTAGAGTGTTTGGCGGAGCTTACGCAAGATTCTAAGGATTGTATATGTAGTCAGGGCGGAGTGATTTTTAAACTAGAATCTGCTTTTGCGTGTGAAAGCGTGGAGATGGAACAAAATAGGCTTTTACAAGGCTGTGATAAGATAGCAAAGCTGTGTGGCTATGTGCTAAGCCTTGCTCAACGCAAAGAGATTCTTAAGAGTGGATTTTGCTGCAAGATTCATTATTTGATGGTTACACATAGCGAATCGGCTCTCTTTGTGGCAGTGGATATATTTGATATGTATAAAAATGTAACGATTCCACCGATGACAAGGGATTTTAAAACTTTTTGTCAAAAATCAAAAATTCCACCAAGGCTTAGAAAACTGCTCTTTGCGGAGCTTTGTCTATTAGAATCTCATCAAAAAGCAGATGATGAAAAAAATCCTAATCTATCAAAAAATAAAGAAAAACAAGCCGATTTTAAGCAATTTATGAAAAAAATCAGCCACTTTTTTGCCATTTGAAAGCGTTTTGTTATTTTTATATTAACTTTTTAAGGTAGCTATAACTTCAAAGGCATTAGAATAAACCTCGTATTTTTCAAAACACGAACAAGGAGATTGCATGCAGACAAATACGCTCGAGTATGATTACTCAATTGCTAAGTTATTTGTTTTTTCTGCGATGGCATTTGGCTTTGTGGGGCTACTCATCGGGGTAGTTATCGCATTTCAAATGGCATTCCCAGATTTAAACTATCTAGCTTCGGAATACGGGACTTTTGGGCGACTTAGACCGCTTCACACTAATGGTATTATCTATGGTTTTACTCTTAGTGGGATTTGGGCTTCGTGGTATTATTTGGGACAAAGAGTGCTAAAGATTACTTATAAAGAGCATCCATTTTTGCGTACGATTGGTTTAGCACATTTTTGGATTTATATCGTGCTTATGGCTCTTGCTGTTATCTCGCTTTTTGCTGGTTTAACACAATCAAAAGAATACTCTGAACTTATTTGGCCTCTTGATATTATCGTGGTTGTTGTGTGGGTATTGTGGGGCGTTAGCCTTTTTGGAAGTATGGGTGTAAGGCGTGAGCAAACGATTTACATCTCATTGTGGTATTTTATAGCCACATTTGTGGGTATTTCCGCACTTTATATTTTCAACAATCTTGCTGTTCCTACTTATTTTGTAGCAGGTGTGGGGAGTGTGCTACATTCAATATCATTCTATGCGGGAACAAATGACGCGATGGTGCAATGGTGGTGGGGGCATAATGCCGTTGCATTCGTCTTTACTTCGGGTATTATCGGGTTAATCTATTACTTCCTTCCTAAAGAATCTGGGCAGCCTATATTCTCTTATAAGCTTACGCTCTTCTCATTCTGGGGACTTATGTTTATTTATATTTGGGCGGGTGGGCATCACCTTATTTACTCAACTACGCCTGATTGGATTCAAACTCTTGGATCTGTTTTCTCTGTTATTCTTATTTTGCCTTCTTGGGGAACAGCGATTAATATGCTTCTTACAATGCGAGGGCAATGGCATCAAATCAAAGAATCGCCAATGATTAAATTCCTAATCCTTGCTTCTACTTGGTATATGCTCACCACACTAGAAGGACCCATTCAGTCTATCCGCTCGGTAAATGGCTTGGCACACTTTACAGATTGGATTATTGGGCATGTGCATGATGCGGCTCTTGGTTGGGTAGGATTTATGGTTATTGCTGCGTGCTTCCATATGGTGCCTAGAATCTTTAAGCGTGAGATTTACTCTAAAAAGCTTATGGACGCGCAATTTTGGATTATGACGACAGGGATTATCTTGTATTTCTCAAGTATGTGGATTGCAGGTATTACCCAAGGTATGATGTGGAGAGATGTAGATGAGAATGGAAGCCTTGTGTATAGTTTTATTGATACGGTTACTGCACTATTCCCTTATTATCTTATTCGTGCAATTGGTGGCTTGATGTATTTGACAGGTTTCATTATGTTTATTTATAACATTATGATGACAATCTCATCAGGCAGAGTGCTTGATAAAGAGCCACAAAATGCCACACCAATGGCAGCATAAAGGAGTGAAAGATGTTTAGTTTTTTAGAAAAAAATCCATTCTTTTTCACGGTTGCATTTTTGCTCGTGTTTTCCATTGCTGGGCTTGTTGAGATTCTGCCCGGCTTTGCTAAAAAGGCTCAACCTATTGAGGGGTTAAAGCCTTATTCATTGCTTGAAACAGCTGGGCGACAAGTGTATATTGCTGAGGGTTGTTATAACTGCCACTCGCAGCTTATCCGCCCATTCAAAGCAGAGACAGATAGATATGGTGCATATAGCTTAAGCGGGGAGTATGCCTATGATAGACCTTTCTTGTGGGGTTCAAAACGCACAGGACCAGATTTGCATAGGGTTGGCGATAGCCGTAATGCAGCTGATTGGCACGATGGACATATGAGAGAGCCAAAATCTCGTGTACCCGGTTCAATTATGCCAGCGTATGAGCATCTTTATACAAAGAATGCCGATTTTGAAACCGCATTTGCTGAAGCCTATACACAAAAGGTTGTGTTTGGTGTGCCTTATGATGTTGAGGGTGGTGTGCAGATCGGTGCTGAGGGCTACCAAAAGGGCAATGCAGAATCTTTAGCAAAAGCAAAAGAAATCTTTATGCAAGAAGCAAAAGCTGTTGTTGATGATATGATAAGCCAAGATGTGAAAGATGCTTTTGAAAAGGGTGAGGTCAAGCAGATTGTAGCACTTATTGCTTATATGAATAGTCTTGGGCAATCTCGCCGAGCAGCGACACAGGTATCACAGGCAGGGCAGTAATGATACCAGAGGCTCTTATGCGTTTTATCATTGAGTATCAAAAAGAGATTTATCTCATTGTTACGCTTTTGCTTGTAGCGTTTTTATATGGGTATGTGTATCACTTGTATTCTTCACAACGCAAGGGAGTGAAAGACTATGAGAAATATGCCAATCTCGCATTGAAAGATAATCTTGATGATGAGCTTGTTGAGCCAAGGGAAGTTATCCATAAACAACAAAATCAATAAAGGGGAAAGCAATGAATTGGTCAGATAATATAACGACACTCGGGCTACTAGGTGCTTTTGTTATCTTGATACTCACTATTTTTGTGATGGGTGTGTATCTTAAAAAAATTAAAGATAGCAAAGCTGATGGAGAACTTACACACGAGAGCTGGGACGGCATAGGTGAGCAGACAAATAATCTCCCTATCGGCTGGGCAGCTTGCTTTTTAGGCGTGATTATTTGGGGCTTTTGGTATTTGTTCTTAGGCTATCCATTAAACGCGTATTCGCAAATTGGGGAATATAATCAAGAAGTGCAAAGCTATAATCAAAAATATGAAGCCACTTGGGATAAGCTTGTAGAGGAGGCTAATGAAGGAAAAATTGAGGGGCTTGCAAAAATGGGGCAGGGAATCTTCTTGGTGCAATGCTCTCAATGCCACGGCGTTACCGCTGAAGGTATGAGCGGTAAGGCAAAAGACCTTACAAAATGGGGCAAGGAAGAGGGCATTATTGAAGTGATTAAAGAAGGGAGCAAAGGCTTAGAGTATATGGCAGGTGAAATGGCACCTGTTGAGCTAAGTGATGAAGAGGCAGAAGCGGTAGCAGCTTACATTATGCAAGATATTTCAAGTGTGAAAAACACAAAATATCCAGCTTATGTGGCTAAGGGTAAGGAAATATTTGCAATGCAATGTGCAGCTTGCCACGGCGATGAGGGCAAGGGTAATGGTGGTGGTCTTGATGGCTTTGCACCAGATTTAAGCAAATATGGGACAACAGAGTTTTTAACAGAAGTGTTGCAAAAGGGTAAAAAAGGAATGATTGGTGTAATGCCTTCATTTAATTATGCAAACTTTGCAACAAGCCAAAAAGAAGCATTGAATGTGTTTATCCGTTCTTTGGAATCTCAAGCGGACTAAGGAGTAGCGTATGAATGGTTTATTTGGTATTAATGGTTTGACAGGATATTTTGTTGCGGTTGTGCTTTTGCTTAGTGTTGTTGGTGTGCTTGGCACTTGTGCTATTCTTACGCAAAAGGAAGTAGCGACAACTTATTACAAAATTGAAGATGCAAGTGCGATTAAGCAAATTAGCACAGATAACGCCAAACATCGTATAAATGCACAATAAGGAGAATCTATGAAACTCACACCCATTGAAAAGCTCCTTGGAGCGTTGATTGTAATCACTATTGTTATGACGATAGTCATTCCTTTTGTCCCTAATTTATTCCTGCACTTGGTTTAAAATGCCTTTTTTTCTAAAGAAGTTAGTGTATTCTAGCTTCTTATGGGCTTTAATGCTTTATGCAGATATGCCAACTGCGTTAGAAAATCGCAATTCTTATGTGCTTGATAATCCTCATCAGCTTTTGATACCAAAGAGTGTCGCATTTGTCCAAACTCTCTCACAAGAATTGCAACTAAAAACAGGTTATCATCTTTATGTCGCTGTTGTAGATTCTGTGCCTATGGAAGATGTATCTTTAGAATCTTTGCAGGATTCTACTTTGCAAATCACTCAAAAGCAAAGGCGTTTAGCTTACAAAAATATGCTTTTGCAGAATCTCCCCAAGCCCTACACGCTTATTGTTTTTATGAAAGAAGATGAGAAAATTGACATTGTTAGTTCCGAGCCTAAAAAATATTTTGATGAAGAAAAAGTGTATTATGAATATATGGTGCCACTTTTGCCAAAGCAAAAAGATGAAGTTCTAACCCCACAGCTCATTTCAGCGATTGTGCTTAATGGCTATGCTCAAGCTGCGGATATGATAGCTCATCATTTTGATGTGAGTTTGGAAAATAATATGCCTGTTGATGAAAGCGGTGAGCGGGAGTTTGTGCGGTTTAGTATGTATGCAATGTTGCTTGTGATGTTTGGTATTATTGGTGTGATTTATCTCACACGCAAAAGATAGGAAGGAGAATCTATGCAAGAGAAAAACTATTGGCCCCTAGGTATTATTGGTGTGTTGTTGTTTGGTGTCTTTATGGTGAGCGTATCTATCACCATCGCGTTAAAAAATCCCATTCAAGATGAAAGCACTTATTTTGACACAAAACGCAATGTTGATGAGCGTATTAATGAGATTATTGCAAATCAAAATCTTTTCAACACTCTTTTTTCTTACACAATATGGCTCAATGCTGATAAGATTCACAACCTTGACTTCACTTTCCCTTATCACGCGCCCTCTCATCGCCCTGATATTCAAAGGGGTGAGATTCCTAAAATCCTAGCAAATAATGTCCGCCTAACTTTTAAACTAGATAAGCCATCAACGGATTTAAAAAGCATTACCCTCTTTTTAGATTCTCCCATTCAAGCAGGAAAGCTGCTTAATTTAGGCGAGTTTAGCACAAGCGATTCTCACATATTTGTTAGCCAAGAGTTAAATAATCTCCCAAATGGGCGTTGGAAGTTTATCCTTGAATTGAGTTTTACTTCAGATTCTCAAGACACGCCAAAGAAGGCTTATTTAGAATCTGAAGTATTTATTGGCGATATAGCCAAAGATACAAGCTCCCAAGATTCTAGCTCACATCTCAAAAATAGATAAAAGCTAATGTCCCAACCTCTCAAGGCTAAAGTCAGCACACATCGTGCATTTTTGTTGCTTGATGCGGTAATGGGGATTTTTATCTGTGCGTGTGGTTTTGCTCTTGCCTTTGGGTTTTTATCTACTCAAAATCTCCCCAAGCCTAGCATTTACACAAGCTATAAGACACTCCTTTTGTCCCCAAACATATCTAGTGCCACACTCCGCACACACTCAAATCCAGAGTTTATTTATGATGGCAAAATCCATAGCACCACAGAATCTAATTTGACATTTTTTTGTGCCAACTCACATTCGCTAATGCTTAAAACTTCTAAACATTCCGCCTTTTCGCTTTTTGAAGTGAGCGTGAGCATTGTGATTTTGGGTGCGATTGGGCTTGTTTGTAGCTCTATGCTTTTAGACATAAGCAAACACATCGCCTACACACAAGCCAAAAATGACACAACATCTCGCATTGCTTTATTAAAGATTGAAAATCTTTTGGAAAATGCCATTATAGAATCTTTGCAAGATTCAAAAGGACAAGCCCTAAAAGGCATAAGCACGGGACTTTCTTTTTATAGTATAGATGAGAGTTTGCTCCTTGGTGGGGGCAACAAAAATGCTTCTACTTCTTTGCAGGGTGATACTTTGCTTCCCCATATATCTTTAGAGGTTTTGCACTCTCATAATGACACACTTTATTTTTCTACACTGAGAGGGTGGCAAAGTGGAATGAACGCATATCTTATCACAAAGCCACAGAGTGATTTTACCCCTTATGTTATCAAGGATAGAGCAAATAATATACTCACGCTTAGTAAGCCACCAGCTCAACCCCCTAGTCTTATATTGCCTATCACTCATCATAGTTTAAGGTTTGATAATGGGATATTGTGGTTAGATTCTGTACCAATTATTGATAATGTGCTTTCATTTGAGGTTTTGCCCATAAGCCTAAATCAAGGCATTTTGCTTGAACTAAAGCTTTGTGTAAAAACGCCTAGCAAGGCTCATTGTGAAAAAAGTGGCATTTGGCTAGATTCTATCGTGGAATTTTTGTAAAGGCAGGGCGATGAAACATAGCGGATTTTATATGCTTTATGCGGTGCTGTTTATCATCTCTGTTGGTCTGGCTTGTGCGTTTTATCTTCAGCAAAATTATCATACTTCACAAACAATCTCGCGTGTATATGCTAAGACACAGCTAAGGCTTCACGCTCAAAGTGCAAAGCAAATGGCTCTAATGTGTTTAAGGCAAAAAGATATGACACAATGTGCTAATCAAGAGTTTGAATTTTCCCCCTATCACTTCCGCACACATCTTACACGCCTTGATAATGGCAACATTTTGCTTGACATTCACGGCAAAGTTATCCACCCAGCAAGCAATAATCTCGTGCGTATCACAAGGCGTCATATCCTTGTGCCTTAGTGGCTAGGAACTTCATTTGAATCTTGTGTGTATTTAAAGTTTTAAAAGCATTTAAGAAAAAAGGATATTAATCAGCTAAAATTTTCATTATTTCACAAAAGGCGTTTGTATGAATACTCTTAGTGTTATTGATACTTTTGGATTTTTCTTTCGTAGTTTCTATGCCCTCCCTCCGCTTAAAAATTCACAAGGATTCCCCACAGGGCTACTTGTAGGCTTTTGCAACCTTTTGCAGTCATTATATAAAGACCCCTCTTGCACTCATATTGTTTTTGCTTTAGAAGGTGGGGGCAAAAACAAAAGGAGAGATATTTATAGTGAGTATAAAGCCAATCGCCAATCGCCTCCAGAAGAATTGCGTTTGCAGCTCCCCATTGCAATTAAATGGATTGAAAAAATGGGGTTTTTAAATATCAGTATTGAAGGCTATGAAGCCGATGATGTCATCGCCTCAATCAACAAAGTCGCCAACACACAAAATATCGCAGTAAGAATCATAAGCCACGATAAAGATTTATATCAGCTTATTGATGAAAATACTTATATCTATGATCCTATCGGCAAAAAAGACATTAGACAAGCTCAATGCCTTCAAAAATATGGCGTTTATCCCAAAAATTTTATTGATTATCAAAGCCTTGTGGGCGATAGCAGTGATAATGTAATGGGCGTAAAAGGCATAGGGGCAAAATCCGCTCAAAAGCTTATCCAATGCTTTGACAGTATAGAATCGCTGTATGCACGAGCTGATGAGATAGAATCTGTAACCACACCAAGAATTGCCAAGCTCATTAAAGAGGGCAAAGACAATGCTTTTTTAAGCAAAAAACTTGTAACGCTCTATGATGATTTGCTTGATAATATTGACCTAAGCAAATGCCTAATGCCAGAATCTAACCCTATGCTTAAGATTCTTGATGAGCTAAAAGAATATGAGCTTAAAAACATTATCTCTAAGATTCAATCCCCATACGAACGCTATACGCAAAAAAAATCAGCCCAACGCTCCATTGGCTCACTGCAAGTCCCCATAAAAGATAGCCAAGCCTTTAGCTTTACCCCGCATTTGCTTGATACTTTGGCATCTGTAGAATCTGTGCTAGATTCTATTCCACAGGGGGCAAGAATGGGCTTTGACTGTGAGAGCGATAACCTTGATTTGCAAGAGGCACAACTTGTGGGCTTTTCATTTTGCTTTGATGGGAACAATGCCTATTATGTGCCTGTGGGGCATAGATATTTGGGCGTGGGTAATCAACTAAATTTGCAAGAAGCCAAAAGTGCCATTAGCAGAATCTTTACTCACCCACTTATCGGGCATAATCTCAAATTTGACCTAAGCCTTATTTACCGCACACTTTCCTTAGAGCATATGGGCAAGATTTATGATAGTATGATTTTGAGCTGGCTCTATGATAGTATCGCACCTGTGGGACTTGATAAGCAAATGCTTAAGTGGTTTAATCACGCAATGATTAGCTTTGATAGTGTTGTGCCAAAGGGGGAGAATTTCTCACAAGTGAATATCGCCACCGCTACACAATACGCTGCTGAAGATGCTGCTGCGACTTTCAAGCTTTATCATCGCTTGGAAGATGAGTTTTACAAGCGAGAATGGGGCGGGATACTCAATCTTGCAGAGAATCTTGAATATCCTTTCATCAAAGTGCTTATGGATATGGAACTAGAGGGGATTCAAGTAGATATAGAGTTTTTGGAGATTCTCAAAGAAAAATCAAGTGAGCATATTGCCGAGCTTACTCAAAAAATCTATGATTTATGCGGAGAGACCTTTAATCTTAACTCCCCTCAACAACTCGCCCATATCTTATTTGACAAGCTTGGCTTAAAGCCCGGGCGAAGTGTGAAAGGGGGCTTAAGCACTGATGAGAAAACGCTTCTAGCCATTATTGATAGCCACCCCGTGATTGAGCTGATTTTAGATTATAGAGAGAGCAATAAGCTAAAAAGCACCTATATTGAGCCACTTTTGCGACTTGGCAAGGCAAATGCACAGCGTAGAATCCACACTTCATTTTTACAAAATGGCACTGCCACAGGACGCCTTAGCTCCAAATCTCCAAATCTCCAAAATATCCCTGTGCGCACAGAAGAAGGGCGTAAAATCCGCCAAGCATTCATCAGCAAAGAAGGACATAGCCTTATTAGCATTGATTATTCACAAATTGAACTGCGACTTTTGGCACATTTTTGCAAAGACCCCTCGCTTGTAGAATCTTTTATGCAGGATAAGGATATTCACTTTGAAACTGCTGCTAGACTTTTTGGGGAGCAGGAAGCCACGCAAAAACGCTTTATTGCTAAGAGCATTAACTTTGGGCTTATCTATGGTATGGGAAGTAAAAAGCTCTCTCAAACCCTGCAGATTCCACTCAAACAGGCTAAGGAATACATTCAAAGCTATTTTGCACTCTTCCCCACGATTAAGGACTTTTTGAACGCACAGGAGGAATTTTTGCTTGAAAATGGCTATTCTCAAACGCTTTTGGGGCATAGACGCTATTTTGATTTTAAAAGGGCTACTGATTTTATGAGGGCAAACTTCTTGCGTGAGGGGATAAACTCTATCTTTCAAGGCAGTGCGGCGGACTTAATCAAGCTTTCAATGTGCGAGATTCACAAGCAATATGCAAAGAGTGATTTAAAAATGCTTTTGCAGGTGCATGATGAGCTGATTTTTGAAGCTCCAAGTGAGAAGGCAGAAAGCTATGCTAATGAAGTGGCACATATTATGAATACCATTTATAAGCTTGAAGTGCCGCTCAAATGCGGTATCGCCATTGGCACAAACTGGGCAGAGCTAAAGTAACCGCTTTGTATATAAAATATGTATCAAGCTTTAAGCAAATAGCAAAATGTCTATCATTAAAGGCAGAGCTTAAGTTAAAGCCTTTTGCCTTGCTTACATATTTTTGCTTGCACTCACAGAATCCACAAGATAGAGTAGATTTTGCCAAATAATATGTGTCTTGTCATTTAGTCCTATCTCACAAGTGCTAGAGCTTGAAAAGCCAAGTCGTAGTTTTTGTTTTTTACCCCTTTGTCCTTGTGCGTGGTTTGGAGCAATGTTTTGCGTGGCGGATCGTTTTTTAGATTCTAAGTTAGAATCTATTTTTTCACTTTCCATTTGGGATTCTAAGATTGTGGAGCTAGAATCGTGGTTTTCTAAAGAAACATCGGCTAACGCCGAGCGGTATTCCTTGTTTTGCGAATCTCGCAAGGCAGATAAGACTAGAGGTCTATCAACGCCGCGAGATGAAGCAATCCGCGATTCTAGCCCGCAAGCTGAATCCCCTCTAGAATCCCTTTTTTGTTTGTTTGCGTAAAACTCACTTAACTCCCGCAATGCTGAAGCATTAAGCTCACTGCAGATAAAGCCCTTATTCCCTGCAAAGCCACAGCATTGTGTTTTAGAATGCATAATGACTTCGCCATTTGTGCAAGTTTTGGCAATGGATTCTAGGGATTTGTCCCATTTGCCTTTTCTTGTCGCACACATCGCATAAAGCGCAATATCCTCATCTAAAGGCGTGATAGTAAGCCTTGGCAAAAGAGTGGATTCTATAAATTCGGGCATATCTAAAATAGTGAGAGTAGAATCTAGCTCTTGTAATCCGCTTTTTAGCTCATAGCTACACGCGCTATGATCGCACACGATATGGATTTGCTTTGCACCCTTGCTCCGTAGCTTTTCCACACTAGAATCTAATGCCCTATACACTTCTTTGCGTTTAAGCTCCGCACTTTGCGGATAGTCTTTATACGCCTTGCCGCAGCAAAGATTCTTGAGATTATGCGGATATTCCACGCTTACACTAGCCTTTTTACATAAAGATTCAAAGACTTCTTGCAAAGCTCTTGTATCTTGCAGATGTGATTGTGGAGCAAAGGAACGATTGATACAGGTGCTAAAATATATGACAGATATTTGGCTAGATTGTGTATCGCTTGTAGAATCTAGTTTAGATTCTAGCTTGTAGGCATTTGCCCTAGGTAGTGAGCGTGGGATATAGGGTAAAAATCTCATCTTTTTGCTTAGGGTATTTAGCGTGTTTTTGCCAAAGATTGTAAAGCCAAAGTTTGCGATATGTAAGCCCCCTTTAGCAAGGCTAAGTGTGGGGCTAAAGTGCTTGGCACTTTGAGTTGCTATGAAGAAAGAGACTGCACCCTTTGTGCTAGGGCTTAGCTTTTGTGCGATTTTAGCACTATCAATTTCTAGCGGACAGGAGAGGGAGCACATAGAGCAGGTGGCACAGGTGTCGATGCCAAAGTATTGATAGCCCTGTTTTAACTCTTTTAGTATTGCTTTTATATGCGTTGGCTTTTGCGTGTTTTTGGCAGATTCTGCGGTGTCGGCTCGGTCATTTGCCTTTAGCAAACTCCCTTCGCCTCCACCTTGAAAACTCCCAAAATCATCGCAAAATCCTTCCGCATTTGTAGTGATTGATTTTTGTGGCTTGGCTCTTAAATCAGCGATTGCTTCGCCTCGTGTCTCCGCACTAGATTCTATAACGCTTTTAGAAACCATAGAATCCGCCCCACTAAGCAAAGCCTCTAGCCTTGCGATTTCTTTTCGCACGGCTATTCTCTGTCTTGGTGTCAAAGTTAGCTCTCTGCTAGGGCAAACCTTTTCGCAAAATCCACATTCCATACATTGATTGATAAAGTCTTCTACTTCGCTGCTTTGCTTGAGATTTTGCGTGTGGATTTGGGGATTATCGCTGATGATAACATCGGGGTTTATAAGAGAGTTTGGGTCAAAAATCTCTTTTATCCTGCGATTTATACTATACGCTTTAGCTCCCCACTCTTTTTCTACAAATGGCGCTATCATTCGCCCTGTGCCGTGCTCTGCCTTTGTGCTACCCTGCAAGGCAATGACAGAATCTACCATCGCTTCCATAAACGCCCCAAATGCTTGACTCTCCTTTTCATCATTGAGATTTGGCGTGATGATAAAATGCACATTCCCACTCAATGCGTGTCCAAAGATAATGCCTTGAAAATGAAACTTTTCAAAAAGCTTGATAATAGAATCTATGCCTTGTGCGAAAGTGTGGATAGGGAAGCAAATATCTTCAGTGATGACGATACTCCCACTTGGGCGAGTCCCAGCCGCTAAGGGCAAAAGGGCTTTGCGGATTTTCCACCAAGATGCCATAGTTTTTTCATCACTGCTAAAATGCACGCCAAAAAGGCTTGGCACAGATTCTAGCTCGTGGCTTATATGAGCGATTTTAGAATCTAGCTCTTTTTGTGTGCTAGATTCTAATTGCACCAAAATCGCACAAGCCCCATTTTGTATTTTCTCTAGCTCACTAGGGGCGTTTTCTAAACTTTTAGCAGAATCCAAACACGCATAGTCCATAATCTCCGCTGCACTCACAAGGCTTTCATTCCTTGCTAGAATCTCCACTGCCTTTGCCCCAAGAGCTAAATTTTCATAAAAAAGCAACGCACACGCTTTGTAAGCATAATCTTCCACGCATTCATACTCTACTTGAGAGACAAAGCCCAAAGTCCCCTCCGCACCGATAAAAAGATGATTAATGATGTCTTTAATTTCATCAAAATCTAGCAGGGCATTGATACTATAACCGGTTGTATTTTTGATAGCAAACTTTCGCTTAATGAGTTTGCAAAGCTCTGTGTCTTTCAGAATCTCTTCACGCAATGCTAGAAGTGCATCTGCCTTATCTTTATGCTTTTGTAAAAAGGATTCTATGTTTTCACTAGGCTTGGCATTCTTACTTGTATCAAGGATCGTGCCATTATGCAGGATAAATCGTGCGGATTTTATGGTGTTGTAGCTATTTTGCTTCACCCCACAACACATACCGCTAGAGTTGTTTGAAAAGATTCCACCAATCATTGCGTTATTAATAGTCGCTGGATCTGGTCCTATCTTTTTGCCATAAGGTTTCAGGGCTTCATTTGCTTCTACGCCAATCACCCCACAGCTACATTTTATGCTCTCCGCATTGCCTATAATCTCAATATCCTGCCAAAACGCATTGGCTAAGACAAGCACAGAATCACTACACGCCTGTCCGCTTAAACTCGTCCCTGCGGCTCTAAAGGTAAGCGGGGTATTGTGCTTTTGACTTAATGCAAAAAGCGTGATGATCTCACTCTCATTTACCGCTCTAATCACTACGCGCGGCACATACGCATAGCAAGAGGCATCAATCCCATAAGCAAATCGGCGGAGATAATCTGTATAGATTCTATCCTTAAAATGCTCTTTTGCCTCTGCTATAAAGCCTTCAAAGTCTCTATATCGCATTGTCATTTACACTCCTTTTGGTTGTTTTAGCCTCGCACATCAAGCAAACTTTCCTTAAACTCATACAAAGGCTTAAGGCTAGAATCTAGCGTGATTTTACTTAACTTAAAGCCTTTAAGGAGTGAAAGATTTTTTTCCAGCAAAGCCTTTGTGCTTTCATACATCACTTTAAGGCTTAAGGCATTACCACCTTTTGTAATGCTAATCTCACCTTCAATAATCCCAAGGGAAGGCATTATCGCACTAAAACGCATCGTATTTGCCCCTAATCTTTTCATTTGTAAAATCTCATTCTTTTCAGTGATAGTAAGATTTAATACCCCACTTTTTAGCCCAAGCAGGAGATTACTTAAAAATAAAAACTCTTCCTTGCTTTGAGAAGTAGCTAATTTTTGACTTAAAAAGTCTTTAAATCCTTCAAATATATCCTTTTGCTCCCCTAATTCCTGTAAATCCTGCAAACTAAACTGCAAGGGAGCTTTGCTAAAAGATTCTAAAATATGAGGCTGCAAAATAAGATTCTTTAAAGTGATATGCCCTAGAGAGCTTTTGCCCATTTCACCCCAATACTTCTGCCCGATAACAAGCTCTTTATGGCTTTTACTTTGAATCTGCTTAGATCCTACCTGCAAGAGATAGGTATCTCCTTTTGTTTGAGCTAAAACTTTAATCAGCATAGGCAAGGTAGCATTGTATGTCGTGGGGCTAGAGGCTTTTAGGGCTTTTGTGAGATTGGCAATTTTTTGTATCATTAGCTCATCTTTGGCGGTATTTTGAGACTTTCACAAGCTTTAGCTATGCCAAAGGCGACTTCAAGTTTTGAACCATTGAGACTTTGAGTAAAATCGTGTGTAAAAATGTTTATCGTGTTGTTATCTGCACCAAAAGGGTTGTGTGTGCCTATGACATTAAGGCACACCATATCGCATTGTTTAGAATCTAGCATAGCTTTTGCGTAATGCTTGGCATTGCTCTCATCAATTTCTGCTTTAAAGCCTATTTTATATGCAGATTCTGGTGGAATTGAGGCAAGAACATCTTGTGTTTTGAAACATTGCAATGTGAGTATATCGCCCACCTGCTCTTTTTTAAGTTTATTTTTTTGTGGCTTTGGCGCATAATCTGCCAAGGCTGCAGTCATAAAAACAAAGGGTTTGGATTCTGCATTGTGTATCAGCTCGTGAATCTTATGGTTAAAATCTGTAACACTTTGTGCTTTAATCTGTGTAATATGCTTTGGCAAAGTGGTAGGAAAAACGCTTGAAAGCAAACTCACCTTTGCCCCAAGCGTATAGAGTGCAATAGCTAATGCACTTGCTTGTTTGCCACTGCTATGATTTGAGATAAATCGCACTTCATCAATACTCTCTTTTGATCCACCACCTGTAATGACAACCTCCCTATCCTGCCAAAATACATTTGTATGTAGCCCACGAGCTAACCTAAAAATAATCTCATCAATCTCCGCTAATGCCCCATCTCCCACTTCCCCACACGCTAAGAGGCTTGAGTGAGATTCTATACACTCAAAGCCAAGATTTTTAAGTGTTGTAATGTTGCGTTGGGTTTGTGGAGAGCAAAGCATAGTCGTATTCATCGCAGGAGCAATAAATTTTTTGGCACTTGTGGCTAAAAGTGTTGTGAGTAAGACATTATCCGCTATACCACAAGCGATTTTAGCAATGGTATTTGCACTCGCAGGTGCTACAAGGACAATATCCGCCCATTTTGCATAAGTAATGTGATTTGCTCCATTTGTAGCACTTGATTGATTATACCACGATTGATTATGTTCGGTTAAGACAAGATTCCCGCTCATTGCTTCAAAGCTTAAAGGCGTAACAAATTTGCAAGATTCTTCACTCATTACAACCTTGATATTAGCATTGTATTTTTTAAGCTGTGAGATACACTCAAGCATTTTATACACGGCGATTGAGCCACTTATAAGAATAAGAATATTTTTGTTGTGGAAAATATGTTGCATTCACTCTCCTTTGTGTGCTAGAGAATCTAGCACAAGAGAGCTTATTTTTTAGTTATTTTGAGAGTTCTTTGATAAATCTATCTGCAAGGTAAGGACCATCGCCATTTGAACCAATGAGCTTAATCTTATCAACAATACCTCTAAAGAGTGCTTCTTCCTCGTGCTGCTCGCTCACATACCATTGCAAGAAGTTGAAAGTCGCATAGTCCTTGCTTTGCAAAGTAAAATCCACAAGCTCATTAATGGACTGCGTAATTTTTTGCTCGTGTGCGTAAGTTTTTTCAAACACATCAAGCAATCCGCTAAAGCTAGATTCAGGAGCGGTGATTTGAGCAATACTCACTTTAGAATCTGTTTCATTTAAATAAGTGATAAGTCTTTTGGCGTGTCCGCTTTCTTCATCAGCGTGTTGGAAAAGGAATAGCCCCGCACCATCAAAGCTGTTTTCATAGCACCAAGAACTCATACTTAAATACAAGTTTGCCGCATACATTTCTTTTGCGATTTGCTCATTGAGCATTTTTACAATTTCTGTCTTAATCATTTTGACTCCTTTAATGAGAATTTAAAAACACGAAATTGTATTTTGTATTTTCTAATAAATTGCTTAAAATTTTATCATTTTTGAATAATTTTGAGAATTTCATCATTGTCAAGCCACCAAGAATTACTCTCGCTGCTATACTCAAAGCCAGATTCTACCTCTTTGCCCTTCTCGCCTTTGCGTGTTGTGTGATAATCAATAGGGGTTTGAAAATTAATCGTTGGCGCGATGATAAAAAATTTATCAAATTCAATGCACAAATGAGAATCATCTTTTGGCACCATTACTTCGTGGAGCTTTTCTCCGGGGCGTATGCCGATGATTTTATGTGTTAGATTTGGTGCTATGGCGTGGGCTAATTGTGTAATTTTCACACTTGGAATCTTAGGGATAAAAATCTCTCCTCCGTGCATTCGCTCTAAACTTTGTAGCACAAACTCCACGCCCGATTCTAGTGTGATAAAAAACCTACTCATACGCTCATCAGTGATAGGCAGCTCTTTTGCCCCTTCACGCATAAGCTTTCGAAAAAATGGCACAACAGAGCCACGAGAGCCTATCACATTGCCATAACGCACAACGCTAAATTTAGAATCTTTGCTCCCCTTGATATTGTTTGCGGTTACAAAAAGCTTATCCGAACACAGCTTTGTCGCACCATAGAGATTAATGGGATTTGCCGCCTTATCCGTGCTTAAAGCGATGATGTGTTTGACATTATTGCTTAGGCACGCACTTATCACATTACTTGCTCCATCAATATTGGTTTTAATGCACTCCATAGGATTGTATTCGGCAATTGGCACGTGTTTTAAGGCAGCAGCGTGGATACAAATATCCACACCATTTAACGCCACTTCAAGGCGGCTTTTATCCCGCACATCGCCGATAAAATACCGCATTCTTTTATCGTTAAAAATCTGTGCCATTTCATATTGCTTCAATTCATCGCGACTATATACAATAATCTTTTTGGGATTATGCTCTTTTAAGACTTTTTCAACAAATTTTTTTCCAAAGCTCCCCGTGCCTCCGGTGATTAAAATAACTTTATTCTCTAGCATAGATTCTCCTTTTTTACCTACTTTATTATCTACCTTATTTAACATAGCCCAACTCTTTAAGCTTGTTGGCAATTTTTACAAGCAATGGTCCTCCATTCCCCCCACTTCCGCCGTGTTCAATAAGAATTGTTACCGCATATTGTGGATTCTCATAAGGCAAAAACGCAGTAATCCACGAATGAGAGCGGTGAAAATACTCCATATCTGCTTCTCTTGCACGCTTTTGAATATCTTGTGGAATCCCGACAACTTGAGCGGTTCCGGTTTTACACGCAAGTTTTACTTTTGTCCCTTGTGTGCGAAAATACGCCGTTCCACCCGGGATAGAGCAGACTTGATACATTCCCTTTCTTATCACATCAAGTTTGGATTTTTGAAATTCACTTAAGACATCTTTAGATTCAAAGACGGCAGGTTTAGCATTAAAATCTTTTGCAAAATGTGGTGTTACAAGCTTGCCTGAAGCAATAAGGGCGGTGTATCTTGCGATTTGCATAGGGGTTGAGAGAAAATAACCCTGCCCAATAGAAGTGATAATCGTATCGCCACCATACCATTGCTCCCCATATCGGCGGAGCTTCCACTCTGGGCTAGGCAGAATCCCTGCAACTTCATTTGGAATATCAATACCGGTGAGTTCGCCTATACCCATTTGGTTTAGCACACTTACCATATTTTCAATACCTGCTTTTTGAGAAAGCGTGTAAAAATACACATCAACAGATTCTCTAATCGCCTTTATTGCATCAGAGCTTCCGTGTCCTGAAGCCTTCCAGTCGCGGAATTTACGATTACCAAACTCTATGTAGGGCGGTGTTTGAATGACACTATGCTCTGTAATCCCAGCAAACTCTAAGAATGCCAAAACCATACCCATTTTAATAACCGAGCCGGGTGGATAGCGTCCATAAACAAGCTTGTTGATGAGAGGTTTATGTATATTTTCTGTAAGCTCTTGCCAATTTTTATGACTAATCCCATCAACAAAGAGATTGATATTATACTCCGGATAGCTCCCAGCAGCTAGAATCTCGCCATTATGGACATTCATCACAATCACCGCTCCAGAGTGAAAGCTAAAATCTCTATCAATGCTTTCTTGCAGTTTTAAATCAAGCGAGAGGCGCAAATCATTGCGTTTTAGCACATCATCTTCTTGCAAAAGCTGCACTTGCTTATACAAAGAGTTGATTTGTGATTTTCTATATCCTGCTTCACCTTGCAAATATGTATTGTAGGTTTTTTCAATGCCATCTTTGCCTATGACTTTGCTGTATTGTGAAAGAGGATTTTTTTGTATATCATTATCATTTGCCTTTGCCACATAGCCAATCACATGTGAAGCCGCACTTTCATTAGGATAAAGACGCTTGCTATTAGCTTTGATAATGATAGCTGAAGAGCGTTTCAAATACGCATAGACATTAAGCATTTGAGCATACGGCACAAAGCTTACTAGCTCAACTGGAGCGTGATTATAGGCGTGATTATTTTTTTTGTATGTTTCTATGAGTTCTTCTTTGTTAAGATTTGGGAGAAAAGAGACAATTTTATCTACCGCAGATTCTATGACTTGCTTATTGCGAATCTTGGGAATAAGTGAGATGGAAAAGCCTATTTCATTAATCGCCAAAGGCTCGTTGTTTCTATCAAGGATAAGCCCTCGCATAGGCAGCAATACTTCCGTGCGTATGGCATTTTTTTCAGCAAATTTTTCATAATACTCGTGATTAATGATATTAATCACAAATAAACGCATACAGATAACAAGCCACACAATAACAAAAAAGATGATAAGAAATTTATAACGCAAACTCATCATAGAAACATCACTATTACAATTTCAATCGCTACATAATACAGCATAATAAAAAAAGGTGGTGTAATGCTGCTCCCTGTGGCTATATCAAGAATCATAGCCACGATATATAATCCCAAATAAGCTAGAGCAACATAGCTTGCTTTGGCAAATTTTGGTGTATTAAGAAATGTTTGAATACTTGGGACAACCAAAAGCGCAAGGAATACAAATAGTCCTAAAAGCATACCCATAGGTAGATTGTTTTCAGATTCTATAAGAGCTACACCAAAGAGTAATGCCATAAAAGAATAGAATCTATCCTCTTTATCAAATTTCATAAATAGCCCCAAACACACGCCAATAAGCGGTGGAAGCCATATTGTCATACTTGCTAGGCTCTCATAAGCATATAGCCCAATAAAAAGAGCAACGCCTAAGAGAGTTTGTTTATAAGAGCCACTTCGTCGCATATTGGAAAATGTTTGCATTTGATACAATCCGCCCATATTTTGTGATTTGGTAAAAGTGATTTTTCTATTATAGCAAAACCTAGCTTTTGGAACAACTTCGCTTTATATGTCAAAACAAGCACTTCTTGAATCCCAAGTTCTTTTCCCTCTTGCAACGCTCTTGTTACTAGCTCACTCCCAAGCCCAAAGCCACGAAAAGAATCTTTAACCACCAAAGACCGCACTTCAGCCAAACTCACTGAATATACATATAACGCACAAAATCCCGCAATCTCCCCACTTTGCTTATCTTTTGCTACGATGTAGGAGCGGATTGTGTTTGCCATTTCATCTTCGCTTCTTTCCAGAATCACACCATTTTTTACCTCTTGGCTTACAACTTCACGCATTTCTTTAATGTCAGCTAGTGTAGGCTTTATAAATTCAAACTCCATTTTCTACCCCCAAAGTAAAGTCTAAGATTCTCTCACGCAGAGCGGGAATTGAAGTCATCTTATGACTTTGAGCAGTGATGCTACACACATAGCTTTGCGTTTTTGAATCTGTGAGATTTTTTTGATTGAGTTTGTGTTGCAAGGAGCTTAGAGCATTTTGCTTGAGCTTATCAGCTTTTGTATAGATTCTTAAAATTCCTTGATCGCCCTTGCAAATCTCTTGTAAGAATTCCCCCACACTTCTGTCAATATCCAAATCTATATGGCGAGAATCTACCAAATGCAAAAACAGCTTGATAGATTGCCGTGAAAGCAAAAAATCAAGCAGATTCTTCTCCCATTCTTTTTTAATGCTTTTACTCACTTTTGCATAGCCAAATCCGGGTAAATCCACAAAACTTAGCGGTATTTTTTGATTTTCTTTTAGCCATAGTGAAGAGAAAAAATTAATAAGTTGCGTTTTTCCCGGAGTTGAAGAGCTTTTGGCTAATGGGGCATTAAGCAGGGCATTAATAAGTGAGCTTTTGCCTACATTGCTGCGTCCTAGAAATACAATTTCAGAAGTATAGGGCGAGGGAGCATTTTTAGGGTGTGTGGCACTTGTGATAAAAGTAGATTCTAGAATCTGTATTCCATTTTGCGTAAGATGTTTAGGTGAATCTTGCCTCCTTGCTTCCCTTAGATTCTGTGTCATTATTCTTGCTTTTTGTCTTCAATGATAAAGGTAATCACACCGGGCTTTTGATTTGATCCTTTGATTGAGGCTTCTTGGGTTTTTGGATTAAACACAATGACATTGCCTTTGATGGTGTTTTTTTTACCTATTTCTTCAATCATTGCATTATCAATGAGCTGATATTCATCTTTACCTACATCATAAATTGCTTTTTTTGCTTTGCCTTTCATCTCTTTGTCAGGCATTTTGGTATGGAATCTTACATTGCCTATGGCTGTATATTTTTGTGGGCGATTTTTCTTATCCGTTTCTATAATAACTTTATCTGCCCATAGCGTATCCCCGCCCTTTGTTACGACAACTTCGCCATTAAGCTCTGTAATGCCTTTTTTCATATCACTTTGGAAGTTTTTTGCACTCACTTGCAAAAGCTCCTCTTCCCCCCACGCATACACGCACAAAAACAGCATAAGTATAAATTTTAATATATATCTACTCATAATTTATTCCCTATGATAATATCTGCTTTGAAAGTATCTGCCTTAACTTCCTCTGTAACAGAATCATAAAAAATATTCTGCCCTGTGGCTGTTGTGGTGTTATTACGCAGGATAAAGTCCTCCTTGCCTTGAAAAATGCGTTTATTGTAATCATACACACCCCATTTACTCCAAAAGCTTAGCCCATCTAGCCGTAGATAATCCGCCCCTTGAGAAAAGGTATAGATTCTATTTTTGCTTAGCACATAAGGAGCATAGAGGTATTCATTGAGTTTATTATTCCTTTGATGGATAAATAGCTCATATAATTCCTCTCTATTTTCAAACCGCATTGCCAAAGTTCCTTCCGATATGGCTTGACAATACTTAGGAGTAAGCATATAGAGTGTAAAATTTGTCATCTCAAGATTTGGCACTTCCTTGCCAATGGCTTTGTGCAAGTCGTTATCTTGTGTAAAAAACACCATACTGCTTAAGCTAAAGCATAAAAGTGCGAAAAAAAATCCATAGATTCTATAAGAAATATTTTTCAAGCTTTTTGTCCCCATTAAGCTTTAATACATCTTCTATCATCTCACGCACAGCCCCATCGCCACCGCGAGATTTTAAAACTTTATAGGCATATTTTTTTAATGCCTTTGCTCCATTTTTTGGCATATAGGCTTTTTGGCAGATTCTAAACATACTCAAATCATTCAAATCATCACCTATACACGCCACTTCACTTGCTTGAAGATTAAGCTTAGCAAGAAGTTCCATAAGCACCTCGCCCTTGTTTTCTATCCCCATAAAAATATGTTCAATCCCTAGCTCGTGTGCTCGTTTTCTCACCATTTGAGATTCTCGCCCTGTGATAATGGCGCTTTGATAATTTAAGCGTCTATTCCACACATTAATGGCTAATCCATCGCGTATATCAAAGCTTTTTAGCTGTTCACCTGATTGTGAATAATAGACCTTGCCATCACTTAGTGTGCCATCAACATCAAATACAAGCAGCTTTATCATAATGTCCCCTTTGTTGAAGGTATGGAGATTCTAGGATTTGTATTCATAGCGCGTCTAAAGCTCACTGCAAAAGCCTTAAACATCGCCTCTATGATATGATGCAGGTTTTTCCCTCGCTTTAGCACGATATGCACACTTAGTCCAGCATTCAAGCATAATGCCCTAAAAAACTCTTCTGTGAGTTCCACATCAAAGCCCCCAACCATTCCTTTAAATGGCAATTTATACGCGTGAGTATCAAAAAGCAAGAATCCGCGATTGCTTACATCAATATCGCACTCCACACACGCTTCGTCCATTACCACACTTGCATTGCCAAATCGCTCAATACCCACCGCCGGATAAATCGCTTGATTTAAAGCCTTGCCTAAGAGTATGCCACAATCCTCTATGCTATGATGTCCATCAACATCTAAATCGCCCTTGCAAGTAAGCTTTATATCCATAAGGCTATGTTTGCCTAAAGATTCAAGCATATGATTAAAAAAGCCTATGCCACTTTGAATCTCCACATTCCCGCTACCATAAAGATTCAAAGATAAAGTAATATCTGTCTCTTTTGTCTTTCGTGCCAATTCTACACATTGTGTTTGCATCTCCATAGCCCCTGCTCCTTTTAAAGTATCAATACACTAGATTCTAATCACGGATAAAAAATCCCCCTTGAATCTGTGTATTTTTCTTTAAAAAATCTCTCGCTTCCTGTTCGCTTTGAAAGCCTCTTAAAAATACACGATAAATAGGTGCGCCATCTAGCTCAAATTCCTGAATCGTGCTTTGATAAGGTGGCATATGTGAAAATCGCTCTTGGGTAACTTGTGCGCCCTCTTTGCGTCTAAATGCTCCCACTTGGATAGCAAATGCCCCACCACTTACCGATTTTGGTGTGTTATCTACCTTAAACTCATTGCTTAGTACATCATCACTTTGCACATTTTGTGCTTCTTGTTTATTGTCTTTGTTAATCACACCACCAAAGCCGATGACCTCTAATCTCACCTTTGCTGTGCCAACTTTTACCATATCAATATCGTGAGCTGCAGCATTGCTTAAATCAATAATCCGTCCTTCCACAAAAGGACCTCTATCATTAATTCGCACAATCGTGCTTTTGCCGTTTTCAACATTAAGCACTTTTACAACCGTATTCATAGGGAAAGTCTTGTGTGCGGCGGTGTGAGCGTGCATATTGTAAGTTTCACCATTAGAAGTTTTTTTCGCGTGAAAGTCCGGACCATACCAGCTTGCATATCCATCAAATTTATCACCAAGGCTCACTTTCTCGGGGTAATACCACTTCCCAGCAACTTGATAAGGACGCATTGTCGCTTCTTGAATGGCTGGAGATTCTCGCATAGAGTTGCCGCCGATATTTGGTGTTATGCCTTGATTAAAAGCATCTAAATCATCAAAGCTATCATTAAAGCCTTTAGCTTTTGTGCCACTTTCACTCCACTCTGCATTTTTCTCCACACAGCCTAAAAGACACAATCCAGCAAAGATATAAACCCATACAACATAAGAAAATTTCATACTTCTCCTTTTATTTATCATTGGCTACCTTATCGCCCAGCTATTTATCTTTTGCAGCAATTGTAGCAGTTTTGCCCTTAAGCTTAGGGATAGTCAGCTCTTGATTAATGCTTATATGTGAGCCCTTGATATTATTGAGTGCTTTAAGCTCACTTAGTGGAATCTTGTAGTTTCTTGCAATGGTACTAAGGCTCTCGCCCTTTTGCACAATATGTGTAACAAACACAGATTCAGCGTGATGCTTTTCATTAAAATTTTGCTTAAATGTGCGGAGACTATCATAGGGAAGATAGACATTATAGCGTTTGTTGCCCGGCGGGAGAAAAGAGCGTGTAAAGTGGCGATTATACTTTTGCAACTCACTTAATGGAATCTTTGCACTCTTAGCAATAGCACTTAGCGATATGCCACCTTTAACATCAACATTTGCAATGCTATCTGTCGCACCACGATTAAGCAAGTAATCCGCATTTTGAGCTTTTAAAAAATCCACATCGTTAAAAAGTAGGCTCATCGCTAGAATTGTGCGGATATAGTTACGCGTCTCAGCAGGGATATATTGTGCCTCATCATCAAGCAGTGTTTCAATGCTTGTATCACCACCAGCTTCTTCAATGCCCCTTTTTAACCGCCCCAAACCGCAGTTATACGCCATTGCCGCAAGATACCATTCCCCTGTGGATTCATAGAGATATTTAAGGTATTTTGTCGCTGCTTGCGTGCTTTTAATAGGATCTTTACGCTCATCAATGTATTCATTTATCTCTAGCCCCAAGCCCCTTGCTGTGGCTGGCATAATCTGCCAAATCCCTATGGCTTTTTTTGAGCTTTTGGCATTGAGCGTAAATTCAGATTCAGCCATAGCTAAAAAAAGAAACTCCTGTGGAATCTGCTCTTTGGCAATCATATTTCTAAGTGTTGGGATAAACTCATAGCTTTGAGCAAATCTCTGCACAAAATACTGCCATCTATCTCTAATCCTTTGAGCCTTTTCATCATCGGCAATGGCTGTCATAAAGCTTGTATGCACACCAAATGAATTTAAAATATTTGTATTTTTATTATAAGTCATTGTATAAAAGTCATCTTCTGTGGCACAGGCTACATAAGGGAGCATTGCACACAAAATAAGAATCTTTACAAATCGCATTTATACTCCTTTAGTTCTCTAAAAAGATTCTCCGCATTACTCGTGCTTGTGGCAATCACTTCATCTTGGCTCATCTCAAGCACATTTGCGAGTTTTGCCATAATCAGCGGAATATAATAAGGCTCATTGCGTTCCCCACGATGTGGGTGTGGGGTAAGGTAGGGTGCGTCAGTCTCAAGCACAATGCGTTCCTTTGGGATAAGTGGCAGGGCTTCAATCAGTCGCCTTGCATTCTTAAAAGTGCAAACCCCACCAATGCCATAATAGAATCTTTGGCTTAAGCCAAGCAAGATTCTATCTGCATTATAGCAATGCAACACACCTCTAGCGTTTTTATAGCTTTGCAAAATCTCAAAGCTATCATTACTTGCCTCCCTGATATGCACGACAAGTGGTTTATCTAAGCTCAAGGCAAGTTCTATTTGAGCGATAAAGACTTCTTTTTGCCTTAGCTTTATCTCCTCAATGCTCCCTTCACTATTTTCTTGTTTGGCTTCAACAGATTCTGCCAAGCGGTAATAATCCAGCCCACATTCCCCAATAGCGATACACTTTTTATCTTTGACATATTCTTGCAATGTAGGCAGATCAAAATCAGCAATATCATTTGGATGCACCCCAGCGGCAAAATACACACCCTCATATTTATGAGCTATTTCTCTAGCTTTTGGCAAGGTGTGAATATCCGCTCCGGGAATAATGATTTTTTTAACATTGTGCGAAAATGCCCTTTGAATCACAGAATCTAAATCTGCATCAAAGCTTGTAGAATCTAAATGGCAATGCGTGTCTATCATATATGGAATACTCATTATAACCCTTTATCCGCAATCCTTTAATTTGTTTATTTGTGCTAGATTTATGTTAGAATAAAAGGCGAGATTCTAGCATAAATATCTTTACAAACAATAAGGAGCTTAATGTTTAGCGGACTAGTGCGTGAAATTGCAAGGGTAAAAAGCTTTGCTAACAATACGCTTGAAATCTATACTGACTATCAAGCAAAGCTTGGGGATTCTATTGCGATTAATGGGGCGTGTCTAACGGCTATTGCATTTTTTCAAGGGGGGGTTACAATGGAGCTAAGTAAGCATACGCAAGAGCATATCGCTATTGAACATTTTACCCCAAATGCTAAAGTGCATTTAGAACCAGCTCTAAGCCTTGGGGATAGATTTGATGGACATATTGTGCAAGGGCATATTGATGGCATAGGCACAATTAGTCACATTACACACAATGCAGATTCAAGTGATTTTTTTATCCAAGCAGATTCTGCGATGCTTGAGCTTATGATACCTAAAGGATCGGTATGTGTTGATGGTATAAGCCTAACGATTGTAGATTCAAATCAAAAGGGCTTTAAGCTTACTATTATCCCGCATACGCTGAAAAATACACTTTTTGGGGAATATAAAGTCGGTAGAAAAGTCAATATAGAATCTGATGTCATTACGCGTAGTGTTGTTAGCACCCTGCGGAATATAATGAGAAAAAAAGGTAAAAATACTACTCTTTCTTGGCGTGATATTGATATGATGAATCTTAATTATTAGGAATGCAAGTGAGAGATAAAAAAGCCGTAGCCCTAGCCTATAATTCAGAATCTAATAATGCTCCGCGTGTGGTGGCAAAAGGGCAAAATGACCTTGCCTTAAAGATTATCGCTAAAGCAAAAGAATTTGATGTGCCATTATTTTGCAACCCTATGCTTGTGCAATCACTACTACAAATCCCGCTAGATTCACATATTCCGCCTGAAATGTATAATGCCGTGGTGGAAGTGTTTGTATGGCTTTTGCAATGTGAGAAAAACGCTCAATTAAGCAAGGATATATCATAATGAAGTATCTCACACCATTTTTAAACTTCTTTAAGCGGGAATTTTACGGCTTTTTAAATGATAGATTTTCACTCTTTCTTTGCACCCTTGCACCCTTGCTTTTGGGGCTTTTTGTATGGGCGGTGTTTTCTCAAAGCTTTGTGCGTTCTGCTCCCATTGGCGTGGTGGATTTAGACAAAACGCCTTTAAGCCAAGAGCTTACACGCAATCTCTCTGCTATTCCTGCTATTAGCGTTACACGGAGCTACTCTAGCTTAAGTGAAGCCAAAGATGATATGAGTAGCACACAGATTTATGCGATTGTTGTTTTTCCAAAAGGCTTACAATCTCATAGCAAAAAGGGTATTTTGACTGAAATTCCCATCTATTATAACGCCCAGCTTATGCTTGTGGCAAAGTCTATTGAAGGGGCTTTTAAGCAGCTTATTTTAACAAGCAATGTCAAAGCAAAGCTTGGCAAAAACCTTATCCAAACGCATAATATTGATGCGGCTTTAGCAAAAAGCTCTCCTATCCTTATGCAAATCACCCCACTTTATAACATTAATAACAGCTACGCACAATTCCTGCTCACAGGGATTCTGCCTTGCTCACTTATTATGCTTGTGATTTTATGCGTGATTAACTCTTTGGCTAGAGATGAAGCTAATGTGGGCTTTGTCAAAGGCAAAAAATCCCAAATGCCAGATGGAATCCACGCACGATTATATATCCTTACCAAAGTTTTTGCCTATGCGGGAATCTTTTCATTTTGGTGGGGCGTGATGATGCTATTTTTTCACTTCCTTGATTTTAGTTTTCACGGGAGTTATATCACACTCTACATCGGGGCTTTGCTAACAATTTTGGCTTATTCTAGTGTAGGCGTTTTTGCTTATGCGCTCTTGCGAGACCATACACGGGCTTTGGCAGTAGCGGCGATTTATTGTGCGCCTAGCTTTGCGTTTGCGGGGCTTACTTTTCCGGTAAATTCTATGGGGAATTTTGCAAGTTTTTGGCACATCATTTTGCCTATTAGCCATTATTTGAAGCTCTATGTGCAGATAGCAAACTATGATGTGAGTTTTCTAAATGCGTTTAAAACAATGTGTGAATTACTGCCCTTTTTACTTTTCCTAAGCCTTGGAATCCTCATCTACCGCAAAAGAGAGATGCGTGTGGATTGATATAAAACAAACTCAATTGCCTATTCTATCGCTTTACATTTCTCTGCATCATTTTCTTTGGGTTGTGATGATGTTTTATAATATATTAAAATATATTATAGGGATTTGAGATTCCAATTTAAGACATACCACATATTCTATCCCACGATTTTGCATTCAGTATTATCAGCTTTGCAAATAATACTTGTATGTTTTGCGTAAGTTACTTGTGCATTTTGAGAGAGTTTCACAAATCGTCTTTTGGTGTAATCCACTACAAAATCCCCAACCCCCTTGCGCGCAGCATATAGCCCCACTAAAATTTCAGCACTTTTATGCAAAATAGCAATTGGTGGCATTTTCTTGCCACAATGGATAATCAAATGTGCACTTGGCACATCTTTTATGTGAAACCACAAATCCTCCGCCCTAGCAGATTCTAAAAGCTTTTGATTTTCTTTTGCATTGCGTCCTATGCTGATTTTATACCCATCAATAAAAAAGCTCTCAAACTCCGCTTTTTCCGCCTTTTGCTTCGCTCCAGCATTTTTTAGCTTAGGATTCTTAGAAAACAGCTCAACTTCCCCAAATCGCTCCACAAACGCCATCTCATCGCATATAAAATTGATTTTATATTCTAAATTCTCTTGCTGTAAATGCAAATGTTTAGCCTTTTTATTAAGCTTTTTACTCTGTGTGTAATAAAAATTCCCCGCTTCTGTGAAATCCCGCACATTTTGTGGCAGCGGCACAAGCACATTTTTGCCATTAAAATCTTTTACTTCAACTTCTGCATTTTGGCATTTATAAGGTGGCAAGGTATGTAAATGTGTAAAAAGCAGTTCCCCATATTTCGCATACAATACCGCAGATTCTATTAAGCTTTCATATTGTGGCAAATCCGCTAAAACCTGCTCTAGCTTTGCTTTTTTCGCTTTTAGGCTCATAATGGCATTGTGCTTTTTCTGCTCTTGTTTTAGAAGATAATGCTTTTGATAGGCTGCAATAAGCTCTTCTTGCGTCTCACTCTCGCTTAAAGATTCTATTTTCTCCCCCGCCCTTTGCGGCAGAGATTCTAACAATGCACCGACTTTCACTTCACGCCACGACTTACTTTGTGGGATATGCCGCAAAGCCTCAATCACAATGAGCTTTTCATCGCAAATAATCATATTAGTATGTTTGCCTGTAAATTCACACATCAGCCAAAAATGTCGCTTTTTATACTTGTCTTTTTGGGTGAGTAAAAACTGCAAGATTCTATTCTCCCCATCAACACGCACCTTTTGAATCTCCGCATTTGTGGTGCATTGCGTGAGCTTAGTATCAAAAGGGGCGTTAAACTCACGCGTTTGCAAAATCTCTTTTGGAGCGATGAAAATATGACTTTGAGCCTTACTCGTATCAAAATACAAACTCTGCCTTGCCCCGCTTGTATCCCTAAATACAAATATAAAAAGATTAGAATCTTTGCGTTTAGCCATAACCACACTTTGCATACCCTGCAAATACCGCTCTACACCTTTGAGTAATGCTAGATTCAAAGCTAGTCCTTCAATGCGTTCAGATGCTTCCTTGCAAACTCCATAGCCTCATTTGTGATATTTGCTCCACTTATCATACGCGCAATTTCTTTTACCCTGCCTTCAAAATCAAGCTTTGTAATCACACTAGAATCTTGAGCCTTTTCCACAAGGTAGTGCGTATCCGCAAGGGAGGGCATATGGGTTTGATGAGAAATCGCAAAGATTTGATAATCTTTTGAAAGCATTTTTAGAATCTTAGCCACCCCCTCGCTCTCTTCCCCGCTTAAATTCGCATCAATCTCATCAAGCACCAAAATCCCACTTCTGGGTGTAAGCTCGGTATCAATACACATTATCGCTAAACGCAAACGATTATACTCCCCAGAAGAGAGCACAGACACATCGGCATCGCCTAGTTTTAATATAAGCTCACAATTCCCACTTTTTTGCATTGCCACTTCTTGAAGCTTCAATACACTAGCCTTAAGCCGCAGTCTCTCACAAAGCTCTGTGATTTTAGTATTCAACGCTTCAAGGGACTTGGAGCGGTTATCAAAAAGCTTTTTTGCCATATTTTCACAAGATTTACTTAAAATTGTAATTTGCTTTTCTAGCTCCTGCTTATTAAAATCTAAATTTTCATATTCTTTGAGTTTTTGCTTTTGCTCCTCCATATATGCTAATGATTCTTTTACCCCGCCAAATCGGCGGTTTAGCTCGGCATAAGCAGCAATTTTATCAAGCATAGATTCAGGATTTAGCCCCTCTATCTCGCTTAAACGCTCTTCTTGTGTCTCAATGATGGCTTCAAACTCACTTAGCCCTTCAAGCAAGGTGGGGCATTTCTCATCAATAAGGCTTAAAAACTCTTCAAAATGCTGTGTCGCATTTAACGCTTCTCGCACCTTATACATCTGCTCTTTAATCCGCTCTTGTTTGGATAGCATTTTTTTTAGGGCTAAAAGCTCTTCATACTCGCCCTCTTTTGGCTGGAGTAATTGTATTTTTTGTATTTCAAAAGTGGCAAATTCCTTGAGTGTGGCGATATTTGCCTCCTTAGATTCTAGTTCTTTGAGCTGTTTTTGAGCCTCTTGCAGTGCTAAAAAATCTCCCTCATAGTTTGTAAGCAACTCTAAATGTGCCTTATGCGTTTTGGCAATAAAATGATCTAAAATCCTTAAAAGATTTTGCGGGCTTAGCTCATCGCCGCTTTTGGTACTGATATGTTTAGCAAAGCCGCAAACAAGCTCATTAAGGCGTTTTTTTGAGCTTGAAGTGTGATTAAGAAAGTAGCGTGTTTTATCCTTTTTTACAATGCTTAGCACAATCTCATTTTCTAAATCATTAGGAATGCCATAATTATCCCAATCAAATGCAATGTGCGATACATCAATATTTGCCTCTATCAAGTCCGCATTGCTCTCTTTAATCCCAAAAATAGCAGTCAAAGATTCCATAAAGACAGACTTTCCGCTACCACTTGCCCCACTAAAGACATTAAAGCCCCCTTGCAGATATAGCTCTACATCTTTAAACGCAGGGGAGTTGTGGATTAAGATTCTACTCATCATTCTATTTCCTTTTGTGTGCTTGGGCTAAGAATCTAACACTCTTTTGATGATCTTGCTAAATTAATGCTCCTGCCCCCAGCTAAACTTTTCTTTCAAAACGCTAAAGTAATCCCTATTTGGCGGATAAATTAGCATAGCACTTTGGGGCAAAGCACGAATCTGCACCTTGTAATGTGGCAAAATATCTAGCATTTCTTGCCCATCAATAATCAGCTTTGCTCTCTGCTTGACATAAAATTCTAACACAAATTCATCACTTAACACCAAAGGGCGTTGCGTTAAGGAATGCGGAGCTATGGGAGTAAGCAGAATATTGCGACAATATGGATAGATGACAGAACCTCCCGCACTGATATTATACGCCGTAGAGCCTGTGGGTGTGCCGATAATCAAGCCATCACAACGATAGGAGTTAAAATACATCTCATCAATATGTGCGTCAATTTGCACCATACCGCTTAACTCGTGCTTGTTAATAAGAAACTCATTAATCGCTAGAATGCTGTGCAGTGGCGTTGTAGAATCTTTGCTTTCAAACACAAGGGCTTGCAACACAAGATGAGATTCTAAAGCGTAGCTGCCATTTTGCAAATGCGGGATAAATGCTTGTAATTGATCTGGCATAAAAGCGGTTAAAAAGCCTAGCCGTCCTGTATTTATCCCCATACAAGGCAGATTATAAGCAAAAGCTCGTCTTAGCATTGAAATGAGCGTCCCATCGCCCCCAAGGCTCATAAAGCCATCGCATTGCGAGGCGATTTTGGCAAAATCTCGCCCTAAAAGCTCTATCATTCCTCCGCTTATGCTTTCAAGCATTACTTCAATGCCTGAATCTTCAAGCATTTCACGCGTTTGTAAAAATACGCCTTTAAGCTCGGGGCTACTTGGTCGTAGCACAATGCCGACTTTGCGTATGGGCTTGTTTGTATTCATTGCACTTCCTCATTATTGGGCGTTGAGATTGTGCCTATTGTAGCAAATACGCACTTAATTTTCTACATAAAATGCACGGACGACAAAGCCCCTTTGATTTGGTTTTTGCTGACTTAAACCCTCAAATGCTGCTACACTTGGCATTTGTTGAGTAGCCACCATAATCGCCTCTTTTGCACGAAAGCTCGCCAACCCCTCTTGCTTTAGCTCTGGGCTAAGTCCCGCATAAGGACGCGTATCCACAATGCCTGAAATCTCAAACGCCACAATCGTATTATCTTGCTTAATTATCTCATTTATGCCACTTTTTAGCGATTCGGTGCAGTTTTTAGGCATAGCATAGCGTCCTATTTTCATATTCACACAATGGGCTACAATCTTATCCTTTGGCTTAATGGAGTAGCGTAGCTTCATCGGTGCGTTATCCTGCTGTTTTTGTAGGCTCTCTTTTTGAGCCTTTAAAAGCTTGATTTGTGAACTTGCAGAATCTAGCTGGGATTGCTTAGCGATATTATCCTGCTCTAAAAGTTTAGATTCTATATTTTGGGTTACTTCTTCTAAAGAATGCGTTGAGAACTCCACCATATAGTAATACACCCCGCCAAGTGTAGCAAGAAGCAAGAGCGCAAAACCCATAAGATAAAACTTCGCCTTTGATGACTTCCTTTCCATTGCGATACTCCCTTATCAAACACGCACATTCCGTGCTTTGAAGTAGGATCTAGCAAAAAGCATTCCTTTCATCGCCCTTGTTGTATTTGCCCTTTTTCATCTTCAAGGCGACTTTACTTATTCCTGCTAGAATCTGCTAAAAATCATAAGAAGTAAAAATGTCAAAACCCAAGTTCCAAGCCCTTTTTAGCCATAGTGTTATTGCTGTGCTTTTTGCTATTTTTGCCTATGGTTGTGCGAATGTTAGCCCAGAATCTATAAGCTTTTCTCAAAGCAAACAGCAGCTCAAACAAGCCTATAAGCAGCACAATTTCCACACGGAGTTTTATTGCGGAGTGGAGTTTGATATAGACAGGCTAAAGATTCTAGAATCTCCGCAATACACCCAAAGGAAGCCTTTTACAAGCAAAGGCAAAGAAAATGTGAGAGCAAAACGCATTGAGTTTGAACACATTATGCCAGCCCATCGTTTTGGTGGGAAGCTTGAATGTTGGCAAAAGGGCGGTAGAAAAGCGTGTGCTAATGATGAAAATTTTAAAAAAATGGAAGCAGAAAAAAGAAATCTCGTCCCTGCCATAGGCGAGATAAATGCCGATAGAAGCAACTTTGCCTATGCTGAATCTAAACAAGTCCCACAAGGGCAGTATGGCAAATGCCAAGCCTACACGGACTTTAAAAACAAAAGATTCTATCCACGCGATGAGGTGAAAGGCATAATCGCTAGAATCTATTTGTATATGGCAAAGCAGTATAAAATCTCTCTTACGCAAGAAGAGCTAGATTTGATGAAAGCTTGGGATAAAGCCTATCCGCCAACAGAGTATGAGATAAGACTGCTTCAAACACAGGGTTTTTAGGAAGTTAAAGCGATTTAATAACTTAGACTATAATTTTGCTTTTCATCAACAAAGGATTTCACTATGGATAATTACGCATTTATGCTCGCTCAACAATGGGCAAATAAGATTCCAGCAGAGACAGCCTTCTCACTTCAACAGCAGCTTGATAAGTTTCCAAATGATAAGATTTCTTCCCTTGGCTTTTTACCGCTGAAAGATCCTGTGATTGGCTTGGTGCTAGGCTTGTTTTTTGGACATTTTGGAGCGGATAGATTCTATAAAGGCGATATTGGGCTTGGAATCTTAAAGATAATTCTTGGGATTTTAGGCTTTGTTTTCTTTGCAGTGTTTATTGTAGTTGGGGCAAGTATCGGTAGGACTGGTGGAGATGAGTATTTTTTCATAGGATTTTTTTTGGGGTTGTTAGCCTTACTTGTGCCATTTATCTGGGTAATTGCGGATTGGTTTTTTGTGTGGAAGGGCATTAAGCAGGACAATTTTAATAAAATCACAAAATGTCTGTCTATGTTAGAAGCTGGGGATTCTAGCGGGATAAGGTAACTACATATCACAAAATTTAGGAGGCTTTGAGATAGGTTTTAATCTTTTCATACGCTTCTTGAATCTTCCTAAACCTATCATTATAGCTCTCTACAATCCGTGAATCTTGCCCAAAGACATTATCAGGGTGATATTCTTTAGCAAGTTTGAGATAGTTTTTCTTTACCAAGGCAAAGTCATCTTGGTAATGACACTCTAGCGTCATATAGCAACCACGCAGGATTCTCTCTTCATCTGTTAAAAATGAACTCTCAAAGCTTCCTAAGCCCCCGCGATTTTTAAAGCTATCATAATCAAAGTCTAAAATGACATTATGTATCACTTTGAAACTAATAAGATTCATTATGCTTTCCCAAAAATAGGGCTTTGTAGAATCTAGATAAATCTCATCTCTATCGCAGCCCACATAATATTCCTCAAACATTTGTGCGATATACCGCCTTGCTACGGAATTTGCCTTATCCATTTTAAGCATTACGCGTTTTGTATTCAGCAATCGCAGAGAGATTTTCACCCGCTCAATCAGCGAGTTTTTTCCTACAATCTTAATGCGTATAGGGAGATAGGTAAAATCAAGCAGATACTTTAAATCCTGCAGTGGCTCTTCTATAGGTTGTTGTAGCTCGTGGGATTCTAGAGATTCTGGTGTGGGATTCTCACGCTCTTTATACTCGCCAAGCTCCCCTTTAGAATCTAGCAAATGATGAAGCTTTTGGTGCTTTTCATCTTGCCCAAAGGCGTGATATGCCCAATTTACAAGATAATCTTTTTTAAACCGCTCACCATCATCAAGGATAAGAATCGTGCGAGAGAGGCGGTAGCTTTTTGAGAAATATTTTTCAGCATACGCAAGGGCTTTGTGCAAAAAATCATTGTCTTCTTCAACCGTGATTTGAATATACTTTTGCAATAATGTTACATTCATCGCCCTTGTGCCTCGCTCCTTTAGAATCTACCTTCACACAAGATGTAGCCGCCAATATTTGACACCATTTGACATCTATGCAAGATTCCATAACTATCGGCAAAATAAGCAAATAAAATTCCTAAGATTGTTAAAACACTCAACCTAGCAGCGACTTTTCCCTATGCACCCAAAATGTATGGGGAAAATATACGCAGATTATAGAATTTATTTCACAAGATTTGATATTGCCTTGAAGTGTTCGTGTTTAGAATCTCCTAGCATTCTAAATAAAATCGCCTCTGTGGGTAAGACATTCACACCAATAGTGCGGAAAAACTCTAGGGCAAGATTATGATTAAGCGCATTGCGTGAGCTTGAGGCATCTGCTACAAAGAAACATTCATAGCCAAGATTTCTTGCCTCTACAATACTTTGAAGCATACAAATATGACTTTCAATGCCAAAAAAGACTAGAGTTTTACATTTGCTTTTAGCGATATGATTTTTTATATCTTCATCGCCAAAGATTCCAAAACTCGTCTTCTCTAAAATAGGTGCATTTTCAGGGAGATTTATCGCGCTATGAGTTTTGCCTAGCCCCTTAGGATACTGCTCCGTAATCAAAAGTGGTGCTTGTAATATCTGTGTAGCTTGAAGCAAGATATTCGCATTTTTTACCACACTCTCTTTATGAGCCATAAGCTCCAAAAGTCGCTCCTGTATATCCACACATACAAAAAGCATTTTCTTTGCTTTCAATACAGCACGCATATTACCCCCTTAAAAATTTTAACATTATAGTTGTGAAGCGATAGCCTTAGTATCCCGTGCAATGACAAGTTCTTCATTTGTGGGAATCACACACACTTTTACCTTAGAATCTGGTGTTGAAATAATCGCCTCTTGTCCGCATATATTATTTGCCTCCTCATCAAGCTCCACACCCAAAAACTCAAGTTGCCTAACAATCATACCGCGGATAAACTTCGCATTTTCACCCACACCCGCACAAAAACTCACCGCATCAACACCATTCATCGCCGCACAATATGCTCCTACATATTTCATCACACGATAGGCAAAGGCTAGACGAGCGAGTTTCGCCCTTTCATTACCTCCCAAATCCGCATCAAGTAAATCCCTAAAATCACTTGAAACGCCTGAGATTCCAAGCACACCAGATTTTTTATTCAGCATATTTAAAATGCTTTGTATATCTAAATCCTCTCGTTTTGAGATGTATTCCAAAATGGCAGGGTCCAAATCCCCACTGCGAGTCCCCATAATCAGCCCTTCTAGCGGAGTAAGCCCCATACTTGTATCTACGCACCTGCCATTTTTAACCGCTGAAATTGATGAGCCATTACCCAAATGACATACGATGATTTTAGAGTTGTGGTAATGTAGTCCCAAGAACTCTGCCGTCTTTTGTGATACATACTTATGACTTGTCCCGTGGAATCCATATCTTCGCACCTTGTGTTTTTCATACCACTCATAAGGCACACCATAGACATAAGCCTGTGGCGGCATAGTTTGATGAAATGCTGTGTCAAAAACAGCCACCATAGGTGTGTTTGGCATTTTTTGCCGACATACATCAATCCCCATAAGATTGGCAGGATTATGCAGTGGTGCTAAGTCTGAACATTCTTTAATATGAGTTAGAACCGTATCGTTAATCAGCACAGATTCTTTAAAAAACTCTCCACCATGCACAACACGATGTCCAACAGCGCGTATATCTTCAAGTGAGCTAATAGCACCATTTTGCTTATCAGTCAAAGCTTCTAGCACCATTTCAATAGCTTTTGTATGATTTGGCATTGGCTCTTTTTTTTCAGTCTTTTTACCTTCAGAATCTTTGTAGTTTAGCACACTGCCTTCAATACCTATTCTATCGCAGATTCCACTTGCTAAAACCTTTTCCGTATCAGCATTAAAAAGCTGAAATTTTAAAGATGAACTCCCACAATTAATCACTAAAACATTCATTTTTTCTCTCCTTAAATTTTTAAATTACTGCAAAAATTACTTAGCTTGAAGTGCGGTTAGAGCCACGACACCCACTATATCATCAGCACTGCAACCGCGTGATAGATCATTAATAGGTGCAGCCATACCCTGCGTGATAGGTCCATACGCCTCCGCACGAGCAAATCTCTGCACGAGTTTGTAGCCGATATTCCCCGCATCTAAATCAGGAAAAACAAGCACATTTGCTTTCCCCGCGACACTTGAACCCTTTGCCTTAGATTCTCCCACACTTGGCACAATCGCCGCATCAAGCTGTAACTCTCCATCAATCTTAAGTGTAGGAGCTAGACTTTTGGCTATTTTTGTAGCTTCCACCACTTTATCTACATCTGGGTGCTTGGCACTCCCATAGGTAGAATGGCTAAGCATCGCTACCATCGCTTCATTGTGCATTACAGATTCAAAACTCTTTGCACTTGAGATAGCAATATGTGCGAGTTCCTCGGCAGTTGGATTTTGACACAAACCACAATCAGAAAATACAAATGTCCCATTTACACCATAATCACAATGTGGAATATCCATAACAAAAAAGCTTGAAACGAGCTTTGAATCTGCTGCCGTGCCAACAATCTGCAATGCCGCACGCAAAACATCGGCTGTGGCGTGTATTGCCCCTGCAACCATACCATCAGCCCTGCCGCTTTTTACAAGTGCTGCACCAAAATAGAGGCTATCATTTATAAGCAGCTCTCTTGCTTGAGATTCAGTCATTCCCTTATGAGCGCGGAGCTTCACAAGCAAAGCAGTCAATTCATCAAGCAATGCACCATCTTTGGCGTTAAGAAAAGTAGCATTATTAAGAGCTTCTATAAGTGGTAGATGTGCTTGGCTTAGATTCTTAGCTTGAGTAAGAATCTCATCTTTTTGCCCAACAAGAACAATGTCTGCAAAGCCCTCGCTTAAGACCTTTACTGCCGCCTCAATTGTCCGCAAATCAGACACTTCAGGCAAAACGATTTTCTTTTTATTTGCTCGTGCTTGAGCTTTAATCGTGTCAATAAAACCCATTTTCTCCTCCCAAGATTCTAAAAATGTTGTAAAACTCAATCATAAACTAAGTGTGTTAAAAATATACATTATTGATAAAATAGCTTTTGTAAAATGTGTAAAAATGAGACATTTTTTGCGAGTTTATGCAAGATTTTTTTATCTTTTTACTAAAATGGCATATCGCCATTTCCAACTTGACACAATTTTATATTAAAACTTAAAAGTCCCTATCATCTCGTTAAGTTCTTTTGTTTGTGTGCCTAAATTCTTGGAACTTTCCTGCATTTTTTCATTAATATCTACAATCTCATCAACGCACACTGCTATTTTTGCACCATTATCTAGTATTGCACTTGTATTGGCATTGACCTTTTTTGCACCCTCCAAGCTTGAGAGAGATTTTTCCATAGCTTCTTGCACGAGATGTATCAGTGCTTCTATATTGTTATGCATAACCTTTGATTGTTCGCAGAGATGTTGCATTGATTTGGAACTATTTTCCATATCTGTGGAAATCTCATCAATAGACTGCAAGATAGATTGAATAATGCTACTTGTCTCCGTGATGGAATGCTGTGTGCGTTCAGCCAACTTTCTCACCTCATCAGCCACAACGGCAAAGCCCCGTCCGTGTTCCCCTGCTCGTGCAGCTTCAATGGCGGCATTGAGGGCTAAAAGATTTGTTTGGTCAGCAATATCGGTAATCACAACAAGCACGCCCTGAATATTTTTCGCTTCATTGGCAAGAGAGAGAATCTTATCGGCATTTTGGCTTTCTTTTATGGCATCATCACGAATCTCTTGATTAGTAGATTCTATAATTTCCCGTGTATGCCTTACATTATCCAACACAGATTCTAAAGCTTCTTTTGTCGCATTAGAAAGGGTGATGTTTTGCTCTATAATGCTGCGACTTTTTTCTCCTAAGCTTGTATTATCCGCTGAAATTTGAGCAATATGCTTTGTGTTACTATCAAGTTTGCTTGAAACATCAACAAGAGTCTGCGTAATAGAGAGATTGTTCTTAGCCTGTTTAGCAAACCCTACAAACATATCGTGAATATAACGAATAAAAGCATTCACAGAACGCGCCATTGTGGAAATCTCATCATTTGCCAAAACTTTTACTTGTTCTTTTAAATCGCGATGTTCTGTAATGTAGGAAAGTTTTGTATTGACATTATTAAGTCGCGTGAGAATGCTTCTTGATACAAGCACACACAAAATCAGTGCTAAAATAATTAAAATCCCACTCACAATAAGCCAAGTTCTTAACTCACCATAGAGATTAATAAGATGAGAATCTACAAAAGTATTAAGACGATGAGAGATAAAATCTTCAACTTCTTTGAGTGTATCAATCTTTGTTGTAATAGTGTCAAACCATTCTTTTGCCTCAACGCCAAAATCCCCGCTATGCCGCTTTGTGTGGAGTATATCTCGCATTGCTTGCACTTTGGCAAAGCTTGGATTTTTAATAGCATTAAAATAAAAATTTAAACTCTCCTGTGAAGCAAGTGAAACAAAAAGCTTCATAAATACCTCTTGCTCGGCAATAAGAGAAACAAATTTGTTATAGTTTGTATTATTTGGCACGGCATTACTTGCAAAGATTCCATTTGCCATGGCTCGCTCTAATCCTGCTCGTTCTTTTGCATATAAAAAATTCACATAAGCTACCATTGATTTTGCCAAAGTCGCATCTTGGATAAGTTTTGTAGATTCTAAAACGCTATCAAGCAAAAAGGCTATTGTTGTGGTGTAATACCCTATGACTTGTGGAGCTACATTGCTATCACCTGATATAGAATCATCAGCCATTGTGCGTATTTGTGTGATTTTAGAGACAGATTCTAAAACCTGATTAAGTTGGTCTTGATAGCTTTGTGGTAAATCTTTGCTTTGTGCGAACAAGTCGCTAAGATTTTTATGTGCCTTATCTGTGAGAAGTCGTTGTGTTTGTAGCTCGTTTGCAAACTTCTTACCTCTACTTGCGAGAAATCCAGCACTCATACCGCGTTCTTTTTGCATCTCATGAATAAAGGTGGAGAGTTGCTCGGAGATTCTAATTTGCTCTTTTAAAGTTTCAGATGATGAAATAGCATTCAAAGTTTGGGAAAATTGCACGAAAACAAAACATATAAGAGCAATGATAGGAATAGCGACAAGAGCGAAAATCTGTGTTTTGATACTTAAATGACGAAATAAGGATAGCATATAACTCCTTGATATGAGATGGGGAAACTCTATGCAAATATAATATTCTATGACTTAAACTCTAAAGAGAATCTCAGCAAAGTTAAAAAAGTTTTGTCAAAATGTGTAAGTTTTACCAAGTCCTAAAGTTATAACCGCTCTAGTGCCTTGGCAAAAAGAAAGTTTTGTTTTTTCTGCGTAATAAGAATACGATAATATCCTTCTTGTAGCGGAAGCATCTGCCCTAAGCTATCACAAATCTCACTATCATTAATGAGAATCTCCCCATCAATGTCCTTGCCCCATAGCTTTAAACGGGCTTTGTAAAAATATTCGCTCATCTCACTTTTACCCTCACAAATCGCCACAACCTCCTGTCCAAGCAGTGCTTTGTTATGAGCGGTAAATTGTGATTTGATAATGCGATTGAGTTGATTAATACGCATATTTGTTATTTTGGAACTCACACTTTGAGACATATCATAAGCAGGTGTCCCAACTTGCGGAGAATAAGCAAAAAGATTCACCCTATCAAAGTTAAAAGCCTCCACAAACTCGCACAGCTCCATAAATTCCTTTTCACATTCGCCCGGGTGTCCTATTACAAAGCTTGTGCGGATAAAGCTATGTGGAATCTTACGCATAGATTCTAGCAATTCTATGTGTTTAGCCTTGTTTGCTCCGCGTCGCATAAGCTTAAGCATTGAATCGGCAATATGTTGAATTGGCATATCAAAATAGGGCAAAAAGCAAGTGGAATTGCCTATGGTTTCTATAAGCTCAAAAGTCGTGGTGGTGGGATAGAGATACAAGATTCTGCAGCTTATAGGTAATTGCAATTTATCAATGGCTTTTATAAGCTGGATTAGCCCATCTTTTTGCCCTAAATCACGCAAATACGAGCTAGAATCTTGTGCAATAAAGCTAAAATCTCTAAAGCCTTTTGCATAGAGATTTTGCACTTCTTTGATTGTAGAATCTAGTGTGCGAGAGTGAAGTTTGCCCTTAAATGAGGGAATTGCACAAAAACTGCAAGATTGATTGCACCCCTCACTTAGTTTGACATAGGCGTGAAAATTTGATCCTATAATCACACGCTCGTGAGATTCATTGGCTAAAAACACTTCGTTGGACTGCAAGGATTTTAGCTCTTTTACCATCACATCAATCTTGTCATAATCCCCAACGCCTGTAATAACATCAATCTCTGGAATCTCCTCTTTAAGCTCTTTGGCATACCGCTCACTTAGACATCCACTCACAACAAGCACAGCACCACTTTTGCGTAACTCTAAGGCGTTAAGGATTGTTTGTATGCTCTCTTGCTTGGCAGATTCTATAAATCCACAAGTATTAACAATGATGATGTCGGCTTCCTCAAGATTGGGAGTGAGCTGATAGCTTTTTAATCTCCCAAGCATTACTTCAGAATCTACAAGATTCTTCGTGCAACCAAGAGAGATAAGATGAAGGTAATTTGTAGAAAATTGCAATGCTTACCTTTTATTTGCGGGTGTTAGCTGTGAGTATATCCCATCGTGGTGTAACTTTGCCATCAACCTCTTCTGTGGCACACATACCCATAATGTTATATCCCGCATCAACATAATGCACCTCACCTGTAACGCCACTTGCGAGATCGCTTAAAAGATACATTGCAGAATTCCCCACCTGCTCTATGCTGACATTTTCACGCAATGGTGCATTAGCCTCATTCCATTTAAGCATAATGTTAAAATCACTTATCCCACTTGCCGCAAGTGTTTTAATGGGACCAGCGGAGATGGCATTCACACGCACACCTTGTTTGCCCAAATCATAAGCAAGATAACGCACACTAGATTCTAAAGCTGCTTTTGCCACACCCATAACATTATAGTTTGTTACATACTTCACACTGCCTAGGTAAGTCAAAGTCAATATAGACGCTCCATTATTCAGTAACGGAATAAGTGTGCGAGAAAGCTCAATGAGAGAATATACAGATATTTCCATCGCGACATTAAAAGCCTCTTTGCTCGTTTGGATAAAATCTCCCTCTAACGCATCTTTTGGAGCAAAAGCCACAGAATGCACCACAAAATCAAAAGAGCCAAAATCTTTTTTGAGACTTGAAGCAAGAGAGCTAAAATGTGCTTCCTTGCCCACATCAAGCTCATATACACGCTCCTTTGCTCCTAGTTCTTCGGCAATAGGACGCACACGCTTCTCTAATGCTTCATTCAAAAATGTAAAAGCAAGCTCTGCTCCTTGCTCTCTACACGCCTTAGCTATGCCATAAGCGATAGAGCGATTATTTGCTACACCAACAATAAGCCCTTTTTTGCCCTCTAAGATTCTAGACATACTCACCCCTTTACAAATTTTACAAAATGTTTCAAAAGTGCAAATTATACTTCTTTTGCATTAATATTTTTCAGGCTTTTACAACGATAAATGAAACTTTTAGGATAAAATTTCATTTTTGTTTCTTGGCTAACAAACAATACAAAGGAGTAGTATGAAAACGATTATTGCTGGGAATTTTAAAGCAAATCTAACGAGAAAACAGGTAATGGCTTATACGCAAGGATTGGAGAAGTTTTTGGAATCTCAATGTGCAGATTCTATTCAAAACCATAAGCTGCAAGTAAATATTTTTCCCTCTCACACGGCGTTGCTTGGTAATACCTTTGCATACTTTCATATTGGCACACAAAATGGCTACTTTGCTACATCTGGAGGTTTTACAGGTGAGATTGGACTTTTGCAATTGCAAGAGTTTGGGATTAATCGTATTTTGATTGGGCATAGTGAGCGTAGGAACTTACTTGGTGAAGATAGCGAGTGCATTGCCAAAAAATTTAGATTCTATGCAGAAGCGGGATTTGAGATTTATTATTGCATAGGAGAAGATTTGCATACGCGTCAAAAGGGTGAGGGTGCATTGAAGGATTTTCTACACACACAACTTGCAAACATTGATGTAAGCTATTCAAAGCTTATTGTTGCGTATGAGCCTATTTGGGCGATTGGCACGGGTGTGAGTGCGAGTATGGAGCAGATTGAACAAACACATAGCATTTTGGCACAAATGACACAAGATCCATTGCTGTATGGCGGGAGTGTGAATGCGGATAATGCGGGGGAAATTCTAAAGATTCCAAATGTCAATGGTGTGCTTGTAGGCTCGGCAAGTTTGGAAGTGGATAGCTTTGCTAAGATTATTCAAGTTGCGTTGTAGAAAAGCTTGGTGTAGATTCTAGTTAAGAAATAACCAACCACAGAATCTAAGGCAGAGAAGTTTTAGGCAGATAAGATTAATCACCCACAAAGGCTAAACCCTTGCAAGTGATTTTAAGGCAATTGCTTAGCTATTTTTTGATAGCTTTTTCTATGCCCACAGATACGCTACAAAGTCCCACAGATTCTTTCATTTCTTTGCTTGTAGGTTTTGCTTTTTCTTTAAGTGTTTCGATGGCATCTTTTGCCTGAAGTTTTTTCTTGAGCATTACCACCAAGGAAAAGTTTTTCCTCTTGTGAAAGTCTCTTTGTCATTTCTTTAGCTACACAAGCATTAAGGTTTTCTCATTCTTTTTCATTCAATATCTTTTTGTATAGCTCATCAATGCTCGGTTTTGTGTAAGTGTAGATATTTTCTTGAGAGTTTTGCTCTAGCTCCGCTTGAGGTGTAGGACCACTTGAAAAGCACCCTGCTAACAATACTGCACCGCCGATAATAGGTAAAACCAACTTTTTTCATTTTTCTCTCCTTGTTTTTTCTTTAAAAGTCTTGAGAAAATTAAAACAATGAGTAGAGACTATCTTAAAAGGCGTGATGGAGCTAAGGGTTCAGGAGCAACAGAAGATACTTTTAGAATAGAAGAGAAAGAAGCCATAGAACATAATGAAGTAGTAAATATGAATAATGGCGAGATGATGATATTTGCTAATGGCAAACTACATAGAGCCATAGCACAAACGGAAACTTCTTTAATGGCACTTGGTAAAAAAACGACTTATCAAGGAATGAGTAGTGAGAAAATTCCATTAGTTCAATATGTTAGCAAAAGAATATTTTTTAAAAAGACTAATGAAATTGTTAAAAAACTTGGACTAAGTTATGTAACAAACACAAATGCAGAAGCAATGAGTAATTGAATTTATCATCTTTTGCGTATTTTTATAGAATCTGTATTCTTGCTTTTGTTATTTGTTAAAGTTAAATCCTGTGTAATGTTGTCTTTGAGCTGTTGTGTATAATCAATCATTACAGGCTGGTCATAACCTCGTATGCTTTTAACACAATGAGGTAGCCAAGTAAGTGTATCTCCCATTTTCAAAATCAATACACCAAGCTCATCATCACTAAATGGAGTTGTAGAATCATAAACAGAACCTTGCATACGCACAAAATTATAACTACTTAAAAAAACACCTATGTCATTATAGGCATTATGCCAATCATTTTTTGGATAATATTCCTGCAAAGCTTTGGTATCCAAGTCAAAAGCTATGGATTTGAGCTTTTTTTCACTCACGCCCATATACCAACATTTTCTTTTTTAAGCAGTTGAATCATATCCCCCACATAGTTTTCATCATTACTATCGCCTAGCCAATTCCAACTTTTAACATTCTTTGTGAACCAATCACATTTAGATAGGCAGTTAAATACTAAAATCCCTAAATGTACTTGTGCATTTTTCTCGCCTCTAAACTCATAATGATTTTTAGATACTTTTGTAAGCCCTGCTCTTTTGGTAGCCAACTCTTCTATCTTTGCATACATTTCATCTAAGTCGTAGATGTCCTCTCTTAGAATCTTTTCTTCATCTAATTCAAATCGTGTGCCAAACATAGTTAATCCTTTTGTGTTGGTAGATTTTCTCTGTTAAGTATTACAGGGTATTTGACTTCGTTTTTCTTTTTCTTGTGTTAGTTGTAATATTGTTTTCAGCACAAAACTCAGCAAATTTAGCTGAACTGACACTTACATCATAAACTTCTTTGATTATCTTAATAATCTTTGGGTTTGAAGCCCCGTTCTGAATTGCTTGTTTAATTTCTAATTTAATATTAGAAAGAAACAAAATTAACTCTTCATTCTTTTTAGGTTTTTCATTTTTCTTAATTTTTTCACGAAACTCACTTTTTTTCGCTTTAATTTCTTCAAGTGTTGGGTAAATTTTCATCTCATCTCCTTGTTAAGCAAAATCATAAGGCTAATTATACACATTTTTTTTAAAATTTAAAAGTAGAAAAGTGCAAATTTGCACTTTTTAAGCTTATTTTTATTTAATAAATTCTCTCTTTTTCTAAAATTACTGCGTTTTTAAATTTAAAAAAAAGGAAGAAAAATGAAAGTAACAAAAACAATGTTAAAAACAATTTTTTTGTTAGGGCTTTTTGTAAGTGTTGGTTTCTCAGCTAATGAATTTGGCGAAGCCCAAAATATTATTTCTCAAGCTGATACAGCTGGTAAAGGTGTATTAGGAACAGGACTTAAATGGTTTCTTGCTCTAATTTTGCCATTAGGTTGTATGGGCGGAGCAACAATTCTAGCTTATACACAACAAAAAAAAGAAAGCAGAACAGCAAGACCAAAACCCAAATAAAATTTGTTTTGTAATGGGTATCGCCGCCATTGTTGGATTTTTTGTTTATCTGTTTGTTGCAACAATCATTTCGTATGCACTGACTAGAGATACAGGTTATATTTTCAATGTTATTTCTACATTCTATAAACAAGCATTGATGTAGGAATCTAAAGTAATAGAAGATTATTTTGATATGGTTTATAGAGTTTAACTTTTGCAGATTCAATTTTCATTGCTGTTCCTTTTTAATTTGTTTTTACATTATTGCTTATGCCTTGAAGCTCATTATTTTGTTTAAATAAAAAGCTTTTTTTCAGAGCTAAGATGGATTCTGCTTCTTTAGCTCTTTTGATATTTTGTAATAATTTCTTGTTATCTTTTTCTATTTTTGTTATTTCACTTTTAATGATATTAGTAATATTTTTTATTTCATTTCCAATTTCATTATCTCCTTGAGTATATTTACTATTTGTCATTTGTTCATATACATTAAGTGTTGCAAAATCAACACAGAAAACCGCATTAGCATTACTTGCAATTATTGCAATAATAAATAATATAGTAGAAAGTTTTATTTTTATCATTTAATCACTCCTTATGTCTATTTCTCGTTTTGGCATAAAAAATCTCTTTTCTAAAATCAAATCGCTCAAAGTTTTTATGCTTATCTAACTTCAAGCAATGTAGATACAAGGCATTTGCCTCTATCTCATCGCTTGTGAAATTTACATCTCTATGCCAATGCCCAAATATCCAAAATTGCGGTTTTTGATGATTATCAATCAAAGTGTTTTTAATCTTTTCTAATTTGTATGGATTTTCATCGTGAATCTTATGGTCTATATTTATTTGCTCACTTAAAGGACTTAAAAAGCTTTGGGGACAAGTGTGGGTTACTACAAGCTCTATTTTCCCCTTGTAATTTTGTATATTGTGTAAAGCATTCTCAAGTTCAATCTCGCTAATGGCTTCTTGTTTCCACCAGCTTAGATTTTCAGCTCTCCACGCCTTATCTATGCTTAATGCTCCACCCATAGTGAAAATAGTATGCCCTGCTATATTGTAGATATTGCCCCTTTTGAGATGATAACATTTATCTTTTATGTATTCGCCTACGATAGATTCAAATTTCTCTACCTGCTTAAGAGCGTTTAAGCGATTAAAATTCTCGTGATTTCCATCTATGAATAGTAGAGTGCAAGGCAGATTCTCAATGCGTTCTTTTAAGTTTGCTTCTTTTTCTAGTATTTTCTCTTGTTTAAATACGCCCTCTTCATCACTCCACAATACACCAAAATCTCCACAGACAATAATATAATCATCTGCTTGATAACTTGGCATAAAAATCTTATCTATATCAAGGCTTCCGTGTGTGTCGCCAAAGAAATAAATGTTACTCATTTTTGAATCCTTTTATGTGATTTTTGAACTACTTGTTTATTGTTTTCTTCAAAATGCAAAACAATAGAATCAATTTCATTTTGTATAGTCTTTTTTATAGTTTCAAAAAAATTAATATTTTTTACTTGATTAAAATATTCAACATATAAGAATCTATTCATTTCGTTTAGAAAATCATTGATTAAATTTTTATTTTCCAATTCATCTTTTCTTTTTTTTAGCATTTCTAAGAAATTATTACATTTATAATCTTCTATTTTTAATTCAACTAAATCATAATTAATTTTAGTGTGATTGTTTTTTAGCCATTCAATATCCCATAAATCCCTAAATTTTAAATATGGTCTTTGAGAAAGTGCAAGAATTTTATCCGCAAAAATTTCTTCAAGAGTTTCTACTTGAACAAAAATTCTTTTATTCATTAACTCATCATAATTATTTTTTATGGGTTGAAAATGATTTGAATAGCTTGGTATATTGGCAATTTCTATATTTATTTTAGATTTTCTCTTGTCATTTGGTAAAAATACTTTAGCACTCCATCTTTGAACTACTCCATCATCTTTTTTTGGCTCAGTAATTTCTGCCTCTAAACTATACTTTTGTAAAATTTTTTCAATAAATATATCTTTAAAATATTTCATAAATTCTTTATCAAAACTTGTATTTTTATTTATAACAAAATCCAAATCTTCACTATATCTATCATTATTATAGCAGAGTCTCAAAGCTGTTCCACCTTGAAAAACTAATGTATTTTGAATTTCTTGTAGGCTAAAAAGAGATTCTAAAATTTCATAGTGCATTATTTCTTTAAATATTGTATGTCTTAGATTTGCTGGATATTTTTGCACGATTTTTTCAATAGTCATTTTATGCTCCATTATTGAGCTGCTCTTCATATAAGTCAATGCTACGATTATGTCTATAAATATCATTAATTGCTTGCTCTGTGTTTGCAATATATATGCTTCTATCGCTATCGTAATAACAATTTTTATGCAATATTTCTAATGGTGTTTTTGTATGCACAAATTCTATGATTCCATAAGGTGTTTTAAAAATTTGACTTCTATTTTTTGAAATAAAAGTAAGGCGATTTGGAATTTGTGAAATAAGCCCCTCCTCACTCAATACAGATTCTAAACTTAAATAGGTTGTTGTTTTTTGTCTCAATCTTGAAGCAATATGTTCTAAAACAAAAAGTGGTCTATGTTTTGCTCTAGGATTGGCATACAAATCTCTAGCAATTCTTTGAATAAGCCCCTTTTTAGCAAATCTTGAAAGCATAATGCGGATATTTTGTCTATTGTTTGCTTTAAAATAGCAACAAACAAAATTGGTATCAAATAACCAGCTTTCATTTTTATCTAAAAAATCTAACATTCGCAACATTTGCATTTGTGTCATTACATCTCCACATAAATTATATGTTTTTGTATATTTTATAATTATTATTATTAAATATAGCTTAATTATATTTTGCATATTCTTCATCAAATACCTCTTCTTTTGGATTTATTTCTAATTCTTCTTGTTTAAGATAATCTTTGATTCTATCTTTAAATTCTATGTAACGATAAAAAAGTGCAGAACCTTTTCGTTTAACGCAATTTAAATTCAAAATATCTAATGCACCTATAAGCTCAATTTCTATTGAACTTTTTGCTAATACTTCTAAATTTGCCACACCAATATTGAGTGATGGTGTTACTCTTTCATATAAATCCATTAAGAAAAATTCCGCACAATAATTGTTTATTTCTAATTCTTTTTGAAAATTTATTTTAAGCTCCATAGCCTTGATACATTCTTGTATTTTTCCAAAGACCGCTTTATGTAAATTGCTTTTTTCTAACTCATCTATCGTTTTAATGTGTGTAAGATTGAGATTTTTTAGTGATATGAAAAATGCAGGGACAATAAGATTATTTTTCATAAGTTTTTTAGAATCCTTATTTACCAATACTTCAACACGATTACTTTTAATATCTTTTCTAATTTGATAAAAGTCATAAATTTGTTTGGCATTTACTTCCTTAAAATATCTTTGTTGATTTGCTTTAATTCCAAGAGAAGTAAGGTTTGTTTTCTTTTTTATATAGGATATTCCATAAATAAATAATGGAATAAAAGCTAGATATAATATATTGGTTTGCAATGGCTCATCTCTAAAATAAACCAAAAAACCAACAATCAATGTGCTTGTCCCTAAAATATAAGCAATAGAGCTTAAAACATTTTCATTAACTGATAAAAATTTACTTTTTAAATAAAAAATAAATGTTGCAAAAGCAAATATTGAAAGCATAAACATAATATATTATTTCCTATTCCCATTAGTCTTGGATTGTTTTAATTCATTTAATTTTTTTCATAATTTGTCAAAACTTTATCAAATTCAGCAATTTTCTCTTGTAATTGTTGCTCTATAAAATCTAATTTTTGTATAAACATAGCTATCAAAACTTGCTCCCAATTTTGCAAATGTTTTTGTGTTATCTCATTGATGATACGCTCGTTTTCTTTTGCTCTACTTTCAATTTCCTCACTCAATGCTTTTAAGGTTTCTAAATTTTTCATCGTATGAATTTCCTTTTCTTTTTCTGTTTAGTTGTTTGTCTTTTTCTATTTTGAAAAAGACAATCACCATCTAAGTTTGGTTTTCCATCTTTTTCAAAGCAACTAAATTTACAACCATTTTTCCAATCACTGCAACCATACCAAGTATAAGGTTTGTTAGTCTTTTTTGATATAGATTCTTTTTTTATCAAGAATCCTTTTTGGCATTGAGGACATTTCACATCTGTTTGTCCTTGCACCTCATTATTAAGATTTGGTTTTCCATTAATTTCATTACAGATAAATTTACAACCATACCAAAAACTTCCTTTTTTGTTTTTTGATTCTCTTCTTATGAGCGAACCTTTTTTACATAAAGGACATTCATAAGAAGTGATATTTTGATTTTGTTCTTTGTTTTGACTTACACTCATTGTTTTCTCCTTGTCTTGCTCTATGATTTCTTTTATAAATTCCTCCACAGAATTTAAAAACTCCTTTCTACTTAGAGTTCCATTCATTATTTCTTTTTGCTTCTCAAACCAAAGTGCTGTCATATCGGGTTGTGTAAGCATAGGGCTTAAAGCTTGGATAAGTTTTATTCCTTTTTGTGTCGCAGTAATATTTTGTTTTTTATCTTTACTTACTTGTATATATTCCCTCTCTATGAGAGTTTTTATATGGTTTGAACGAGTTGCAGGTGTTCCTATTCCACCGCTTTCCCCTTTTTTATCTTTATCTTTCTCCACAAGAAGTTTTTTTATGCGTTCATCTTTGACATACTTGCTTACTTGATTTAAATCTTTTAATAATGTTGTCATTGTGTATTTCGGTCTAGGTTTTGTCTTTTCCTTACTTATAGATATATTTTCGCACAAGGCAACTTCAATATTTTTTACAGAATCCAACCAATCCACAGCATTTGATTGCTCCTGCTTAGAAAAATATTCTTTAAAACCTAAAAATAAGTCTTTTCTTACGCTTGTTTCAAAAAGATATTCATCTATCAAAAAACTAAATTTATAAGTTTGATATTCACAAGGTTTGTAAAATTGCATTAAAAATCTTTTAGCTATAAGTGTATAGATTTGCAATTCATCTTTTGATAAATTATTTAATTCTAGCTTTGTTTGTAATGGGATAATACCATAATGGGCTGATAATTTGCTATCATCAAAGGCTTTTGATTTTATTTTAGTATCTGCGTTATTTTGTCCTATATCTTCATTTTTAAAATTATATTTTAAAACTTCAATCACTTGTGGAGCTTCTTGAAAGAGATTTTCAGGCAAATATTGGCAATCACTGCGATTATAAGATATGGCTTTATGTTTTTCACGCAAGGATTGAGTAATGTTTAAAACTTTATCTGGGCTAAATCCAAATATTTTAGAGCATTCTGCTTGAAGTTCTAATAAATTGTATGGCAATGGAGGATATTCCATTTTTTTGCTAATTTCAAGATTTAATTTTGCATTTTTATTTGTGCAATTATTTTTAATATTATTTGCGATTTCTTCTTCTAATATGCGTTCATCTTTTTCAAGCTTTAATGGAGCTTGTATATTATTTCCATTAATATTAAAATTTCCACTTATTGCAAAATAATTTAGGCTTTTAAAATTTTTATTTTCTAGTTCTCTATTAACAATTAACCCTAAAATTGGAGTTTGCACTCTTCCTATGGTAATGGTATCTGATTTTCCACCATTTCTTTGGTTTAAGATTGTATAAAATCTTGTTAAGTTCATACCGACAATGTAATCTGCTTCACTTCGTGCAAATCCACTTTCACTCAATCCCTTAAAATTGCTATTTGGTTCTATTTTACCAATAGCTGTTGCTATTGCTTTTGGAGTAATATCATTGATTAGACATCTTGTAATAGGCTTATTTGTTTTGGAATATTCCAATATTTCATCTATGAGAATTTGTCCCTCCTCATCAGCGTCTCCACAATGCACTATTTCTGTTATTCTATTGTCATTAATCAATTTGATAATTGCTTTAAACTGATTTTCAGAGCTATGATTGGGTATTCTTTTAAAAGGGTAAGGAATTTTTAATGGCAAATCATTCATATTCCATTTCTTAAAAACTTCATTATAAAAATGTGGTTCAGCTAATTGCATAATGTGTCCATAAGCCCAAGTTACAATAGAATTGCCTTTTATAATGTGAGAATTATTATGTTCTGCATTGCCCTCAATCCCATTGCTAATAGCTCTTGCTAATTCAGGTTTTTCTGCTATAAAAAGTCGCATATTTTACTCCTATTTAAGTTCATTTTTTTGTTTAAGATAAAAAATTAATTCCATATCTTTTAATATTTCCTCTTTCATCAATTCATTCTCTTTTTTTAAAAAAATATTTTGATATTTAAATTCTTTATTTGTATCCTTGAGAGTATTTTTTAATTTAGCAAGTGCAGATTCTTGCTGTGAAAGCTTAGATGAAATTTGTTCGGCTATGCTGTTAAATGAATTTTTGATATACGGATAACATAAGCAAGTGGAATTTGCTATATCTTGTCCTGCTCCTGCAATATCTCCCAATCCGTTCATAATATTGCCATTATTGTTGCTCCCATCAAACAAGTCTTCAAATGTTTCGGAATAAGATTGACTTGCAAAAAGAGTTAAAGATAGAATTGTTATAAAAAAAATTTTCATCATCGCTCTCTCTCCGATTCTATATTGATAAAGTTTCCTAAAAGCTCATTCTCTTGTTTAAGTAAAAACTCTATTTTTTTAGCAATTACCAATCTTTCCGTCTCTATTGCTTTAAGTTTCTTCATTTTTTCTTCTCGCTTATTGCTTTCTTCCTTAATATTTTCAACAATAGGGCTAATGGTATCTTTCCAATAATTTCTTATATCTGTATTTTCATCTTCTATAAAATCCCTTATATTTTCGTGTTTTGTAGATGAGTTTGTATCTGAAACATACGAGCAGGGAATGGTAAAAGCATAAATATATTCCATAAATATGAAAAAAATAAATATCTTTTTCATATTTTGCCCCCTCCATTTGAGTTATTTGCATTTTCTGAGCCAAGAAGATTTTGATAAACTTCAACTATCTTGTCAAATAAATTAGCTCCATCAGGAATGAAAAGAGCGAGAGAAGCAATATTTGCCCATACAAAGTAAATAATTAAACCTGCAACATTAGCTATAAGCAACCAAACAAAAAAACTTACATAATTGAATTGCATAGAATCTTTTTTTGTTTCTATTACCGCATAAGCACAGGCTGTTAAAAATACAACTATAATACCAAGCAACATTAACCAATCAGCCGTTGTTTGCACTATATAAAGCTGTAAAAATGCTCCCTCATCTTCCGTTCCACCATTAGAACCTGCTAGTGAAAAAACGGAGCTTTTACCTCTTGCCCAAAAAATTGGAAAAATTTTTTGTTGCAAATAATTATTTTGATACATTGCTCCAAGCACATCAAGAAGCTTTACGCCCAACATAAAAAATATACACGATAAAAAATGGACTATAAATGCAACTGAAAAAACGGATATAATTGAGCCTGAACGAGCATTGTGTCCGCTATTAGCCTTAACTAATCCGTTAGCAAGTGTAAAAAAGAAAGGCAAATAAGCAAAAGCCAATGCTGAAAGTCCAAAAACAAAAGCTGTTGATATGAGCTGTGTGCTACTTGAACCTAATTCCATTGTTTATATTCTCTATTTTTATTTCACTTCAATAATATATGGAACATATTTTACGCCCAAATCTATATACTTATCATAAAGCATTTTAATATTAAAACTGCGTTGTGGAGATACAAATTCTTGATTGATATTATCTCCATAATAAAGTTTGATAATATCAAGTTTTTCTTTATCATCTTTTGCATTTTCTATATTTTCATAAATAAGACTAGCTCTATTGAAACCTGCGTCTTGATGAACACTTACAAAAACAAAATGAACTTTATGTTTAGCCAAAAACTTTTCATTAATGCTTTTTAAATGCTCTCTGCAAAAAGGACATAAAGGGTCTGTGAAAACATAAATTTCTTTATTTCCACTTCCTAGTGTTACAACATATTCAAAATCTTCTTTCAAATTTTCTAAAATTTTTTCATTTGCTTTTTCTTCTAATCTTTTTACTATTTTTTGTTTGCTTGTGTTTAGAGATTCTATACTTGCAAAATCACTAAAGAAAAAATTATCCTTAATAAATAGAATTTCTTGTTGTGATTCTCCATTAATATTAAATTCAAATATAAAAGCGTCAAACTCCAAGTCTTTATTTGCTGATATTTTCTCTAAGAATTTAACTTCTAAGTCTTTAACATTAGCAAGTTTCTTTTTGTAAAAAGCTATAATTCTTTCAATTTTTTCTTCTTCACTATAATTTACTTTATGCTCTCCAAGACTATCTAAAAAACTCAGTTTTGTTTTAACAACTTCATTGCCACCACAAGCATTAAGAATAGATACAGCCAAAGTTGCAAACGCTATTTTTTTAAACCATTGAGACTTATTTTGTATTTTCAACATTTTACTTCCTAGCAATTAGATTTTAAAATGTAAAAATAGCAGGAAGAAATATATTATATTTTAATTTTTGCTTAAAAAGTGCAAATTTGCACTTTTCTTTCAAAATTATTCTATTTGAGATTTGATATGCCAATAATTTAGAATGAGTTCATTTTTTTGTTTAATTAAGAAAATCTTACGCTTAAGCTCAACAAGTATTAATTTTCCTAAATTAACAATGTCTTCTATTTCATTGTTTTGGTCTTTTGCTATATTTTTTAAATTTTTAACTTCATTTTCCATTGAATTGACTTTTGAAGTAGAATTAGCAAAACAAATAGAAAAAGATGATAGAAAAATAAAAAGTATAGAAAATATGTTTTTATTTTTCATTTTTGTTTTCTCTTTCTTTTTTCAACTTTAATTGATTGTTATGTTCAATCAATTCTTGTGTATTGCTAAAAATGACAACATCGGGAATCTTGGATTCGTTTTCTTCTTTTTTTATTTCTTCCTTGTTGATTTCATTTTTATTTTCTATTTGTTCTACATTTTTTTATCCTCAATCATTTTTCCATCAAATGAGCTTAAAGCATTTTGTAAATTTTCTTTGTATTCTGAGTAAAATATGTGGGAAAGCTCATTTGGCTGAAATTTATCCTGTATAACTGCCACTTCATATCCTAAATTTTGCAATATAAGAGATATTGAATTAACAACATTATTTGATATTGTTTCATAGATTACACAATCTTCCGTGTAAAGTGAATTTGAAAATGGAATGGCAGGTAGTGCTTTTGATAAATAATCTTGAATTTCCATATATTTTTCAGATAAAGGAATTGAATTGTTGGCTTTAATGCGGTCATTTGTGTCTTCATAATACACTTTATTATTTGCATTGCCAATATTTATCTCCAAACTTTCTTGTTGAGAATATTCATTTGCGAAAGATATGCCAAAAAATATTAACAAACTTACGGCAACTATTGATTTTTTCATCTTTTTCTCCTTGTGTATGATTTAGTTTCTTCTTTATTTATGGCTATTTCATAAGCAGGGGATTCATTTAGCATTTCGTGTTCTTTTATGGTGGGTTTGTCAAGTTTCCAATTCTTCCAACTTAAAATATCTTGTTTAAAAGATTTTGCTCCCTTAAACATATCGCTCATATAATCTACATTTCGCACATTCCACGAATCAAGTGGTTGATTGAAACTTGTAGCACCATCAAACATAGAAGACATACTAGTTACACTTTCTACATTCCAAGAATTTAAAGGTTGATTGAAGTTTGTAGCATTATAAAACATATTCTTCATATTTTCTACATTGCTGACATTCCATTTTTCAATACCACTAAAATCTTTACGAATAGAATCTTCAAATAAATGGCTCATATCAGTGATGTGTGTAGTGTCAATATCGCCTAAATGGATAGATTCGTCCGCCACTAATTCTTTTAATTCTTCCTTTGTTTGTGGTTTATATTTCATTTCATTCTCTTTATTTTTTTCTTGAATTTTTAAGAAAATTACTAATATGTTGCAACAAAAATATTTTATATGGATTATCCATTTTTGTTTGAGAAAAAACAAATCTATAAATTATAAGTCCTGCACCTGCATACAAAATTACAAATCCATCTAATGAATCTGTAATGATATAAGCAAAAAACAATATAAATATATTTATTTTTGAAAATAGAAAAAATATTATCTTTGCTTTTAATCTATATTGTTCTTTTGATATTGCTTCATTCATTTTCTTTCTCCTTATTCTTTTATCTTTTTCTTTTGTAACCAATTTGTGCTTGAGATTTTTCTGTATTTTTCCCAACCAATTCCAATTTGTTTGTTTCATTTGATTCAACAAAAAGATTTTGCTGATTGTTTTCGTGGATATTTTTAATTTCAGTTAATTTGTTGTTTTCCCCTATACTCGCACCAAGCTCTTGCATTAATTTATATTTTTCCTCTTTCATTTCCGCTATTTCTGCTCTTAATGCTTGATTTTTCAATTTAACTTCATTTACAAGTTTTTTAAGTTCTTCAAAAAAATCTATTTTGAAAGTTCTATTATCAATGGTATCTTCTCTTTTAAATGGAAACTCAATCTGTTCTTTATCTCTTATAAAATGGAACATTGCCTGAACACTTGCTATTCTTTTTTCATCAGCAGATATTTCTTTGTTTAAAAATGGAGGTACAAATTCAGTATCTGATTTCAATGCTTTGATTCTTTCAATATCTTTAGTTAAATTATGTAAAATTGCCGTATCAGAATGGGATATTTCTAAGTTTCTCATCAAACCATTGATGTTTTCATTTTGTTCTTCAATATTAATTACTTCGTTTTTCTTTTCAGGCTCATTAGTTTCAATATTGATTTTTGAGGTATTAAATTGTTTTGATTTATTTTTTTCAATATACTCTGATACTAGATAATTATGTAATATATCTAGTTTATATATTAAGTCTTTTTTTCATTTTCATTGTAATTTTTAAATTCTTTTCTTTTTGTTTCAATCTTGTTTAAATATTCTTTTTCATCAGAAATTAAATTATTTTCTAATCCAATTTCTTTAAAATCTTCAATTTTATCAAAAAGATAATTTGCAAGAACATTTAATTCTTGCGAGTTAATTTCTTGATTGTGGAATTTACTAATAAGTTTTTTTATTTCTTCATTTTTTTGTTTTTCTCTTTCTTTTTCATTTATAAAAAATTCATTTTTAGTAAAATTTTCAAAAAATTTATCATAATCAACATTCCCTTTTTGAAAAAATTCAGCAGAAAAATATGCAATAGAAGTGGCATAATTATCTTCTTTGTTTTTATTGTGTGATTGATTAAAATATATTTTTAAAGCTTCTTGGAAGTCTTTACTATCATTTAAGTTGAATTTTGAGGATTTTTTTGCTTTTTCAATAAACATTTTAAAATGAGCTACAAACTCATTAAAAACGGGGTCTTTTTTATTTTCTGCTAATGTTTCTAAATTCTTTATTGCTTTTTCCATATTCTTTCCTTGCATTTTTAGAAAGAATATTAATTGTTTTTAAAAATCTTTGTTTTAAATATAACTTAAAAAGTGCAAAATTGCACTTTTTTGTGCCTTTATCGTCTTCTTCTCATTCTGTATTCCTTGCGTTTTTCTTTGAAGTCTTGTAGAGATTTAGCTTTATTTTGTGCGTATTGTTGCAATCTTTGCTCAAAGCTTATTTGTGTTTCTCTTTTGGCTTGTGATTGTTGAAATTTTCTTATTTGCTGTGTTTTAAGGCGTAAAGATTCTATCTTGCTTCAAATTTTTCAAGTAATTTATCAATTTCATCATCGCTGATTTGTTTTTTTTCTTATAGAGCGATGATAGGCGATTTGCTTGTCTATGTCGTTATGTTTGGGGTGTGGGGCTTTTGAGTTAATTTTAAAATAAGGGCGGAAATCTTTTTTGCTTAAAGCATTTTCCACACTGCTTTCATAGCCAAGCTCTACAAGCGTATGAGCGATAATAGATTCTGCTTCATCTGCTCTAATACCTACAAATTGAATATGTGGCGAGTTTATCTCTCTATCTTGCAGAAGTATGTGTAATAAATTATTTATATCTTTTCTATCAATGCTTAATGCCCTAGCCCACACATTAGCTGTTTGCGTATAGCCTTTTTGATTAAGGTAGGCTAGAATCTCACTTTTTATATCTTTCTCCCCTGTTTTTGTAATCTGTGGAGATTTGCGTTTAGAATCTATCTCTTGGAGTGCGGAGAGAAAATACTCTCGTGTTTTTTCATCAGTAACAGCAATAAGAGCAAATTCTAATTCTCGTAAAAAACTTCTAGAAGCTTGACTTCTCGCCCTTTGGAGCATTATCTCCGCCTTTTTACCTTGTGTGTTTGTGGTGTAGAATCTTGCTCTTGTTGCATATTACGATTTAAAGTTTTCTCTTCAATAAATTCTAAAGCCTTTTTGGCTCTTTGTTGGATACATTGTTCAGTGGATTCTAGCCATTCATTAGAGAGATTATATTGTTCGTGGCGTTTGAAAGTAAATGTTGTGAGTTTTTGTAAGTTTGTGGTGTGTCTAGATTCAACAAAAAGCTTCATTTGTAAATCAAAATTTAATTCTAAATAGCTTTGTGAATAATTTAAAGTCAAAGCAACATTATCCAAATCATCTTTGTAAAGCAAATTCATCATAGAATAGCCATTATCAAATATAGGTGCAGGTCGCAAAATCTCGCCTGTATCATTATCCACTATCATTCCAAAATTACCCAAATGCCTATCAATGTTATAAATTAAAGAATCAAATAAAAGCATATCCCCAAGTTTTACTTCATCATTATAGACTTCTCTTAATGCTTTTAAAAGATTTAATCCTTTTAGTTTTCTATCATTGTCCCTAAGCAAATAATACATAGGCACAAAGCCCTCATTTTCATTTGTAAATATAGGACAAGAGCTTACAAGTTGATTATGAAACATTTTTAAATCATAAGGCACATAATCAAATTCCATAACTTCAGCAATTTGGGACATATAATATTCAGCATAGGCTTCTTTACCACCATATTCTCTCCCATCAGTTGATTGTGTGCTACTGCCTTTGTAGAGATAAATATGCTGTTCTTCTTTATGCCAACATTTTTTAAGCATTCCATTTGTAGTAAATTCAGGCGAAGAGGTTACGCCTTTAATATGTGTATTGCCTATCCCAAAGGCAACACGCTCTAAAATTTCATTAAAAGCGTTTTGATAAAGATTATAATCTTTCCATTTATAATCTTTACTAGAGGGGACAATCCAATACGAATCATTGAGTGAAAGTCCCAAAGATACATCAATATAATCCATAAGTTGCTCTGTCTTATTCTCATTATAAGTTGCGATGAGATTTTTTACATTTTCTCTATTGTTTGGAGCTTTTCTATGTTTGATAAAAGATTCTAAAGACATAGGCAAATCATTTATATCAATATTAATGGGCAATAATACTTCATTCAAAACAGAAACATTTCGTATTTCTTTTGTAAAAAATTCAACACCCCGCTCTATTTGCTTAACAGATTCTACGCTAAATCTCATAATCTCTTTATCTTTGTTTTTCAACACATATTGCATATTAATCTCCAAGTATATCTCTACTTCTTACATTCTTTTTAGCTTTCTCTGAATCTTGTGGAGTTTGTGGAGCTTGAGTTTTATTCAACATAGAATCTAATATGTTATTGAGCTTAGATTCTAGCGTAGCATTTTTTTGCTTTAATTCCGCCATTTGCTCTTTATAGTCTTTTTCTTTTTTATCAAAGATTTCTGCTTGAGCTTCAAGCTTATACATTTTCTTCGTATGAGATTCTATCTCATCAAGTTTAGCTTTAAACTCATTTGAAATGCTTTGTAGCTCTTGTCTGCTAGATTCTAAATTGCGTTCCAACATCGCATTTTGATTTTTAAGTTCAAGATTAAGCGTATGCAGCTTATTAGCATTTTCAGCATTGCTTTTAAGGGCTTCTTTGCTCTCAGTTAGCATTGCTTTATTTTGCTCTAGCATTTGTTCCAAACTTGCATTCTTAGCTTTTAATTCTAAAGTGCTTTGTTGCAGGGCTTTGTTTTCATTGCTGAGTTCAAGGTTAAGCTTATCTAGCTCGTTAATCTCGCTCTCATACTCGCTTATAGCATTTTGCTGTTGGGCTTCAAAGGATTCTAGCTTTTCAATCATTTGGGCTTCTTTTTCTTGTAATTTTGCTTCAAAATTCTTTTGCAACTCATATTCATAGTTTTTCATTTCATTGAGCTTTGTTTGCAGTGTGCTTTTAAGTTTTGAAATAGTCTCCTCTCTTTTCTCAACTTCATCATAAGCCCCTTGTATTTCTAGCTTTAACTCCTCTTTTTCATTATTAAGCGTGATAATTTCTTGCTCTTTTTGAGAGAGGCTTAAAATATCTTTACTAAAAAGCAAACTTGCGAAATTAATTGTATCATCATTCCTATACTTTTGTTGAATATTTTTAATCGCTTCCAAAATACTTAACCCATTGTTAAGATATTCTTTTAAATCACCATAGGCACTTAAAGAATCTTTTTCTGCCTTTTCTAATCGTAGCTTAGTTTTTTCTAGCTCTTTTTGACGATAAATCTCTATGCTTTTTGCGATAATTTCTGCGATTTTATCATCGGTATTTTGTTGTGTGTTTGGGCTATTATTTAAGTTTGGCGTATCATTTTGTGCTTGGGCTTTAGGCATTTGAGCGATAGTATAAAGCCTTGTGCTTTTATCTTCTTCTAGCACTTTTTGAGCCTCTGCTTGTTTTAAAGATTCTCTACTTGCTTGGACTTCTGCTTTTAGCTCACTCTTTGCTAAATCTAGGGCTTGATGTTGCGTATCTAGTTGAGATTTTATGAGTTCCTTTTGCTCTCTTTTTTCCTCAGCATTCAAATGTCCCCAATAGATAACTTCTTGAATATTTTTAATATTTTTCTCTCCATTGCTGTATTTTACGCAAAAGGATTCTTCTATATCGTTATCATCAAGCTTACAAGCCAAATCAAACAAGAATCTCCCCATAATGAAGTTATTATCCTTTGGCAAGGCATAGTTTTCTAAGAGAGTGAGTTGTTCAGGCTTGGCATTATTCATAAAAGGCTCGTTGTTATAATAAAATGCACCTTTTTTGTGATAGATAAGTGAGCAATAATCCCCATCAATATCCATAAAATCCACCAAAGAAACACTTTTTGTTTCTAAAAACAAATCCTTAATATGCTCTTTTTGATTTTCATTCACTTCACGCAAATCAATAGTGAGCTTGTAAAATTCGTGTTCTTGTACTTCTTTAAGATTCTTAGATTTGAGAAAATTAATGGTTTTAAAATCAAGCTTGTTGCTTGTAGTATTCTCTACTATGTCATTGAGTGTTTTTACATCATTATCCATTATTTCTTTAAGCTCTGCCATAGTGGAAAAACTTTTGAAATATGATAAGCCATTTTGCTCTAAAAATTCATAATACTCACTCTCACTGCCTTTATAAAACTTCTCTAGCGTATCTAAAATGGGGCGTTTTGATAGGTTTTCAATATTAAGCTCATTGAAATCAACCTTGCGTATTGAAATATTTAGCATTACTCTCTCCTTTTAGTAATTTAAATCAAGCAATAAAGCTATTTTTGCTTTGACTTGATGGAATACGCTCTCATCGCACTTTGCAATGAACTTCATTTTCCTTGCCTTATAATCTACACTTTCAAGTTGGTCGCTTAAGATTGCTGAATCTTTATCTAAAATCTTATATTGCACTTCAAAAGGATAGCCTTTAATCTTACTTGTAAATGGCACACAAAGGCATAATCCGCTCTTTTCATTATACAACTTTGGGCTTAAGACAAGAGCGGGATAACTTATTTCCTGCTTATTTTCCTTTTGCAAAGTAGATAAAAGCCACACAATATCAGCTGTTTCAGGAACATAAGCATTTTCAATATTTTCTACCATTCCACTCCCTTACAAGAAGTGATTTTCACATTAGATAATGTAGTCGTTTTATCAAGGTATTTTGCCTGTGTTTCAAAGCTTTGTATTTTAAGCGGGTCTTTTATCTCAACCTTGCAGATTCTATGTCTATAAGAATTAAGCGTTTCTAAATGTGTAAGGGCAATATTATGTTTCGCAAAATAAGATTCTATCTCTGTAAAAAGTGTGGAATCTTGTGGACTTGTAGAATCTGTGCCAGACTGCGTAAAGTCTTCTTTTTGTAAATGAAAGCCTAAATTATCCTTGCACCATTGATAAAAGCAGTCATTATTTTTCCACGAGTGATATATCTCAAAAAGTCCCCTTTGTATATTTTTACCAAGCAAGTTAATATAAGCCTTATCATCGCTAAATAAATCAGCTTGTAAATAGGCGTGAAATTTTTCTGTAAGCAAAGCCCGATATAAAAGATCCATATCTTCATTTTCACCTTTATCTTTGCCACTGAGTTGTTCTAAGTGATATTCTTTCCCCCCTGCTTCCATTTAATTGCCTCTCCTGCCAAAGAGTAGAATCTAGCGGCAAGGGCTTTAATCGCAACGCTAAGGCTAGGGCTAAACGCAGGATAAGATATTTTGGAATCTCATTTTCAGATTCAAAGCCTAAGCCTTCTTTTATCACACGATAGATAAGATTTTCTTCAGTTTGATTCGTGTAAAAATCTGCCATATTCACTCCTAAAATAATTCACTAGAATCTTGCACACTTTTAATTTTCGCATACCCTCTGTCTTCACTTTATTTGTGTGGCATCGCCCTGTATATTCGCAAGTGGTTTTACTCCAAATTGTGCGATAAATTTTTTAATCATAATGTCTTCAACTGCTAGTGATTTTGGTGAAGCAAAGGGGACAGATTTTTCACCACGCCATTCTATTATCATTACTTCATCACTACAATCATAAAGATAAAGATTAAAGGTCTTACGAGTAGCGACTAATGATTGAAGCATTTTAATATTTGTAGTAGAGGCAGTCCGCCAATTATTGACTACACCACAATTATAAGAGCTAAGTCGTTGTTTAAAAGTAGTGCGAGATTGACCAAATTTTATAATATGCTCTTTATTTTCAATCTCACAAGTAAGGATATAGGCTACACCCAGTGCCTTGTCAAAGATTTTCTTTGCGTTATCATTAGCAAAATTGAAAGCTAGTATTTTTTCATTTTTACGGACAGAATATTTTATCTCAAGCGGTTTTGCTTGTAAATGGCAAATAAAAATGAAATCATCTTTTCCACTAAAGCTAAAACTTTTAAGCGTTGGTTGTGTTTTTATATCCTCTAAAGTAAAGGGCTTGTCATTTTTATTATTAAGTGGAAAAATTTTTGACAATGCGTTTAAATAGTCATCACCACTTTTTTGAATATATCCACCATTTATCTCATCACAAAGAGAGATAAACTGATTTAGAGTGAGTGAATCTTTTGTCTTTTTTGCCATCATTAGCCCTTTAGTAGCGTATTTTTTTATATAGTTTTTCTATATCGTGTAGTTCTTTTGAATTTAGTTCTATTTGCTTATCAAATGCTAAATGTTTTAAAACCATTATATTATTGAAATTACCATAGCGAGTAAGGTGTATCAGGACTTTAAAATGTGATTTGTTTAATATTTTCAAATACTCACTTGCTTCTTTTTTAGAATCAAAGGCAAAATAACCCACAGATTGCGTAGTATTAGCCCTAGATTCTATATAGGGGATAAAATAAGTTGATAGCGGAATGATGATAATATGTTTATCATAAATGTCTTGTTTTTTACTTGCATAGCGGGTTTTGCGTGGAGTATGAATCGTGCGGTATTTATAAATATTATCTTGCATATCGCTTAAAAATGCTTTTTGCGTGAAGTTATGCAAATCGCAACGATAGGTAAAATTATTGGGCGTTTTTGAAACTAATTTTTCAATAGCATTTAATATATTTTGCGACATATAAAGTGGCAAAAATGGTAAATCTTTTGGGATTACAACATTGTGTTGAATATCTTTTAGCAAATAATTATTGATAATCGTTGTTTTATTATCCATCACGCCCTTTTGCCATACCATAATGCTAAATGAGCTTCCTACATTTTTAAAATACTTTTTTACATCATTATCAATTACTATAAACGAGCCAAGATTTAATAGCTTTTTTAAAGTCGTATTGTTGTTATTATAGGTCATATAATTATTTGGCGTTACAAAGCACAAATAGCCCTTATCGTTAAGTTTATCAATACTAGATTCTATAAATTTATTAGAGAGTGAGCGGTTTTTATTCCCACCACCAGAATAGGGAGGATTTGCCATTATTAAATCAAATTTTCCCAACAAGCTAGATTCCATACCTAAAAAATCATAATTGCTTATATGTGTAGGATTTAGAATCTTTTTACAATGTTGCAGTCGTTTCTCATTAATCTCATTAAAATATATGTTTTCTATATCGGTTTTAAACATAGCATACGCACCAAAATTCCCATTTCCACAGCAAGGATCTAGCACTCTTATATTTTCTTGTTGCCAAAACTCATTTGGAATATAATCAAGCATTATTTTTACGCATTCCATAGGTGTGCAAATATCATCACTGCTTAACTTATGAGAATTGTCTTTATTCAACGCATTAAATATATCAAAAATGGATTCTATGTTTTGTTGTGTTATGCAATCAATTATATTTTTACTCATTACAATAGCCTTGCTGACATTTAAATAAAAGTTTTTATATTTTACTATAAATTTATTATTGCAATTTAATGCTGTGATGCAATTAATGATAACAAATAATCATCAGTGTTTCATTTAAACCCGTGCCAAGAAAAAGCAGTTTCGCACAACGAATAAAGCTTGTTTTCTCAAAGCCATTATTACCATAAAGGCAATAGAGATTCTTATCATTACTTTGCCTAAATGTAACGCTTATCTTTCCATTAATAGGCAAAAAGATTGCAAATGCTAACCTCTTCTATAAACATTCTTCCTCCTCTTTTGTGCTTTTATCATTCAGCAGTTTTTCAATCTCTTCTTTTATTTTTGCTGGTGCGCTATTTACTCCCCTTCGCCCATAAGTATTGTAAATCTCAAGACTTGTATGAAGCAAGGCTTTTACATCACTTAAAGCTAGAATATTCTTATACGCCTCAAGAGCTAAATACTCTTTTTGCTCCGCACTTAAAAAGTCATAGTTGCTTTTAGATTCAAAGTTGATACACGTGATAGAATCTAAAAATATCTCTTTTAAAATCCATTCATCTTTTTTCCTTGCGACTTTCTCTGCATTTTTGCACTCATATAAAAATAGCTTCTCTATGCTCTCTTCGTTAAATTTTGACATTGTTTATTCCTTTATTTAGCTTAATAAGCGATATTTTACTACATTTTATACCGAAACCATAAAGAAGTATGATAGAATAGACCCCAAAATCTTTACAAATAGGGTGTTGTTGTATGAAAGCATCAGATGTGGCAAAATATATTTTAAAAAATTCTAGCAAAAGATTAAGTAACTTAGAACTACAAAAAACATTGTATTTTGCTGAGATTGATTTTATTAAAGAGCATAAGAAGTCTCTTATAGACGATAATTTTGAAGCTTGGCAATTTGGTCCTGTTGTAAGAGATATTTATATGGAATATAGAGACTATGGAGCAAACTCTATTGATGTGCCAGACAATCAAGAAAAATTAGATTTAAGTGATACCGAAAAAGAGACTATTGCAAAAACCATAAAGCAATGCAATAGCAAATCTTACTGGGATCTTGTTGGAGAAACTCACAAAGAAGGTGGTGCTTGGGATAAGACTTACCAAAAAGGACAGAAAAAGATTATTGATAAAGAGCTGATTAAAAAAGAGGCGGAATAAATTATGAGTAGTAGCAATGACATATTGGACGACAAAATAAAAGATATCATTGCTAAATTGTGTGAGTCACGACAATTTGATCCAAATGAAGCAGAATGCATTATTAAAGACCTAGAAGATATTTATCAAAAGGATTATAGGCACAAATACTCACAAATCACAAAAATAATTTTAGAAAAAAGCGATAGCGAAGAAGATGGGTTTGCTATACTTGGACAAAATCTAAGAACACTTGAAGAGTCCATTCAAAAATCTAGCACTGACGATAAACTAAAAGTAAAATACAAGCTTGAGAAGTTGCTCGATCATATCAATTTAGAGATTCTGCGGCTTGGAGATTCTAGTAAAAATTTTGACAAACTTAACAGCAAGAGCAATAAACTGCAAGATAAATTCAATAACTTACAAGAGACATCTAGCAAAATCGAAGACAAGCTTAACAAGCAACAAACACTATACATAACGATTTTAGGGATTTTTGCTTCCATTGTTTTGGCTTTCGTTGGCGGTTTCACCTTTTCCACTTCAGCTCTATCCAATATTGATAAGGCGAGTATACATCGTTTAGTTTTTGTTTTATGTTTCATAGCATTATTTTTTGGCAACATTTTGTTTACTCTTTTTAGGTTTTTATCAAAATTCAATACTCATATTAGCGATGAGTCTAAAAAATGGTCTCAACAACCCATTTTATATTTTAATGTTGTTGTGGCACTAATTATGATATTGGATTGTGTTACATATTTTTTATTCAAATATTGCCTTTAATAGCACATCACGCATTGCTTGGAGATTCTGAATCTGTTGTAAATTTTGAGAAATTTTATCAGTTATCAACAGCATTTGCTTATCAAAACTTTCTAAAGTCTTAGAATCTGGTTTATAAATTTGTTTTTCTATAAAATGTGTTACCTTGATACTGGGTTGCACAGAACCTATATCAAATTCTTTAATCTCTTGTTGCATATATTTTAACCATTCATAAAGATAGAATGGCGAAATCTCTCTAGCCCTAAAACCAATCACATTTTGAGCTATACACCCCTTATTATCTAGTAGCATTGCCACTTCACCGATACTACCGACAGTTGAAAACAATACATCATATTGCTTGATATGTTCTCTAAACCATTTTTGATAAGTTTCTTTAATCACATATTTTCTTACAATATCATAATTAATCAACATAGAATCATCACTCAAAGCATTTACTTCAATTAAAGGATATGGCGTTATATCTGTTGTAAATGGAGGAGTTTTACCACGATTGTCTATAATTTTCACATAATCGCCAAGTTTGCCTAGCTCCCATTCACTGCGGTTTGGATTGTCTATAAAATAATGGCGAAAAAGGGTAAGGGCTAGAGATTCTAAAGTTTTGTTTTGTCTATGGAGTACATCTATCTTATCATCAAAGCTACTTAGAATCTCTGCTATTTTTTGTTGTATTGTAAGTGGTGGGAGTGGGATTGTGAGATTTTCAAAATCGCTTTTATTGAGTATAGGCACAGTTGTCCCATTAGCTCCATAAGTTCTTAGAATAGGATACATATCCGCCATAGAATAATAGAGAAAATTGTAGTTTATTGCACCATTTGGGATAATCGCATTTATCTGTTGATTTGTCAGTGCTTCTGCTTTATTTACTACAACTTTCCCCTTATCTGAACCGATACAAGTTACCAAAATAGAATGTATAGGCAATAAATTCTTTACAAATCTTTCCTTTCCTATCTTTGAGATTTTTCTCTCTGAATTGTGTGCATACTTGTGATAATTTTTATAATCTGTTGGGGTAATGAATAAAGTAGAATCTCCCCAGTCTTGCGGATTCCTATGTGATGGTGTTTTACCTGTAACAACCCTGCCAACTTCCCCAAGACGGACTTCCTGCCATTGTTCTTTATGGAGAGATTGTAGAAAGGGTTGTAAAGAGAGAGATTCTAGTGGTGAATCTAAGCTAGATTCTGTATGACAAGTTTCCATTATTACACTCCGTTATAAATTTTTAGATACTTCGCTACGCTCAGTATGACAAGAATAATCAGTATGGCAAGTAGCGATTTTGTCATTTTGAGTTTGCGTAGCAAACGAAAAATCTAACACAGAATCTAAAAGAGATTTTTCGCTAACGCTCGTGCAATCCGCAAGGATTTCACCCACACTTGCAAAAATGACAAGATTAGATTCTATGTTTTGAGATACTTCGCTACGCTCAGTATGACAAGTGCAAGATTCTAAAGATTTCATTACTACGCTCCATTGTAAAATTTAGATACTTCGACTCACGCCTCAGTATGACAAAATATATTCTCTTTTTTTCGTTGTCATTTTGAGCCGTAGGCGAAAAATCTCTTTTAGAATCTTTTTAGATTTCATAATTTTAGATTTTTCGCCTTTTTCAAAGGCTCAAAATGACAAGATTAGATTCTGTGTTATGAGATATTTTCATTCCCACCTATAAGCTCTAAATTTTTTAGAATCTTTTCGCTTAAAATTCTCTCTTCTTTGATTTGAGATTCTAGCTCGGCTTTTAAGCGTGTAAATTCCCTTTCAAAATCAAAGTCTTCTTCATCTTCTGCCAAGCCCACATAGCGACCGGGTGTAAGGACATAGCCTAGATTTGGCTATCTCATCTTTATCTACACTTTTACAAAAGCCTAGAATATCGCTGTAATGCCCATCTTTTTGCTCTTGTGCTTTTTGCCATTTATGATAAGTCTCTGTGATTGTAGCAATATCACTTTGAGTTAGAATCCTATTTTTACGATTGATGAGTTCGCCTAGATTTCGTGCGTCAATAAAAAGCGTGTTGTTATGGGATTTATTGCGTTTGATAAACCAAAGACACGCTGGAATCTGCGTATTTAAAAAGAGTTTTGCGGGGAGATTAACAATACATTCTATTAGATTAGATTCCATTAAGTTTTTGCGGATTTGCCCCTCTGTGCTTGTATTACTTGTAAGAGAGCCTTTAGCAAGGACAAATCCCGCCCTACCCTTTGGGGCTAGATGATGGATAAAGTGGCTTATCCACGCATAATTGGCATTTGTGCTAGGGGGTGTGCCATAGCTCCAACGCACATCATTTTCTAGAGCTTGGCTGCCCCAATCTGTGGCATTAAAAGGCGGGTTTGCGATGATGAAATCTGCCTTTAAGTCTTTGTGTGCGTCATTAAGAAAGCTTCCCTCGCTATTCCACTTGAGTGAGCTAGAATCTATTTTTCGCAAGGCAAGATTCATCTTTGCTAATCGCCAAGTGGTTTGATTACTCTCTTGCCCATAGATTGAAATATCGCTGATTTTACCCTGATGCTCTCGCACAAATCGCTCACTTTGGACAAACATTCCCCCGCTTCCACAGCAAGGGTCAAACACCCTGCCATTATAAGGCTCTAGCATAGCTACTAGCAATTCTACAACGCTTTTTGGCGTGTAGAATTGTCCGCATTTTTTGCCCTCACTCAAGGCAAACTCACCTAAAAAAATATTCAAAAATATGCCCTAAAATATCGCTTGTGTTTGCTTGATTTAACGAAATAGAATCTATTAAGTTTATCAAATCGCCCAAAGTCGCACTATCTAAATTATCTTTAGCATAGACTTTAGGTAGCACACCTTTTAACTGCGGATTGTCCTTTTCTATCAAGTCTAGGGCATAGTCTAAATCTTTGCCAATTTGTGGGCTTTTTGCCTTGCTTAAAAGAGCGCTCCATCTAGAATCTTGTGGCACAAAAAAGATATTTTTGCGATATATTCATCTTTATCTTCTGCATTTTCATTGCGTGCAAGCAACTCTTTGTGTAGAGATTCAAAACTATCGCTAATGTATTTCAAAAATACAAGTCCAAGCACGATGTGTTTATACTCTGCGGCGTCTATGTTTTTGCGAAGTTTATCAGCGGCACTAAAAAGGGCGGCTTCTAGCTTTTGTGTTTGTTTTGTCTTTGCCATTGTTATCCTTTGTGTTTTTTTGTCCTTTATATTTGTAGTGGAATAGTAGCATATCATTGTAGATTCCATAATAGCTTGTTTTGAGTGGGGTTTGAAATGTGAATTTAGTGGGTTTCAATACAGCAATAGAATCTGTCTTTTAGCCCTACTTTAAAAACTAAGATTCTATATCTTTGTCTAGCTCATACAGCCTAGATTTAAGCACAATCTCATTGCGATTTGTCTCAATTAGCCCTTCCTTTAAGTGGTGGCTTAATCGATGCACCAAAAGAATTGTTACTCTTTTTCTTCTCAATCGGTTGCTTTTTTTGGATTCTACTAAGTGCGATGATTATGCAGCGATTAATCTTTGAGCAGAGTTTAGAATCTAAGTTTATCCCCACACTTTTTATTTTTATAGCACCACCTAGCATTTTTGTGGTGGATTTTCATAGCCTTTTTGGGATTCATAATGCTTTAAGCTTTATGGGCTTTAATGTGGCGTTATTTTTCGTGCTATTGCTTTTAAGTTTAGGTAATATTTTTACTAAGCTAAACTTTGCTCCATCGTGGTGGGCTTTTACCTTTCCGCTGTGTGCTTTTGGGATAGCGAGCTTTGATTTATATATGATTGAATTTAAATGTTTTTATGGACTTTTAGGGATTTTGGGGCTTGTAATGGCATCTTTTGCAGTAGTGTTTATCTCATATAAGACTTTAAAGGCTGTTGTAAGTGGTGCGATTTTTAAAGAGTAGATAAAAATAGCTAAATGTATTGGAATTTGTAGATTCTAGCTTAATTCCTATTGACACAAGCATAATTGACTATTTGTTTTTTTTTTTTTTTGTAAATTGCGGATTTATTTTAGAATCTGCAAGGATACACTATGCTAAAACAAGCCATTAGATACGCTTACAAACACACTCCAAATCGCCTGAAAAGCAAACTCTACAACCTTATAGATACCGATTCTTTTTACACAAATAAGATTCAAAATCTTATAGATTCTATCACTATGCTAAGCACACCAATCACAGATAGAGAATTGCAAAAAAGAATCTTAAAGCGATTTTTACAAGCCGTAGAGATAGAAATTGCAAGTTTTTGTAATCGCACTTGCCATTTTTGTCCAAACTCACATATAGACAGAAAAAGTAAAAGTATAGAGCTAGATGAAGCTGTATTTTTAAAACTTATTGAGAATCTAAGAGAGATTGACTATGCAGAGTGGCTAAATTTTCATAGATTTAATGAGCCTTTGGCAAATAAAGAATTGATTTTAAAGCGTGTGAGACAGGCAAGAGAGAGACTTCCAAAGGCAAAGTTTTGTATTTTTACAAATGGCGATTACGCGCAAAAAGCATATTTTGAAGAGCTAAGGGAAGCTGGGGTAACACATATATTAATGTCATATTATCCCACAAACAAGGATTATAACAGGGATAAAGTTATAAAAGCAATGGAGAAAATGCAACAAAGGCTAGGACTAGAATCTAAGCTTATACATAACACTTTAGAAGAGTATCGTGTGCGTTTTATAATGGATGGCTTAGAGATAGAGTATCGCTCGTGGAATCCAAATGTTATGGGAGAAAGCAGGGGTGGCTCACTGGATTTTATGAAGCAAAAACGCAACATTCAATCTGGCTGTTTTCAGTCTGCAATGAGTTTTTATGTAGATTACAATGGGCTTGTGATGCCCTGCTGCCAAACACGAAGCGATGAGATAACGCACAAACCTTTTATCCTAGGGGATTGCAATAAAAATGATATGTTTGAGATATTTTTCTCACCCACAGCTACAAATCTCCGCAGTGAGCTTTTTGCCAACACTGCTACAACCTGCAATAAGAATATACAAAAGATTTGCCAAGATTGCACAGACAGACGCAGGGGATTGTTTTTTGAAATTTCAAATAGCTAATTAGGCACAACTGCTCCGCACAAATTAAGATATAATAATCTTGAGATTCTACAAAAGGAAGTTTATGCTTATTATCCATACCACAACGCCCACAAAAAACGAAGCAAAAAATCTCATTAAGATTCTTTTAGAATCTCGCCTTATTGCCTGTGGGCAATATTTTAAGATAAAAAGTCATTATGTTTGGAAAGATTCAAAAGGTAAAAGGAAGCTTTGCAAGGATAAGGAATATTTACTCATTTTAAAAACCTTGCCAGAATGTTATGAAAAAATACAATCTTTAATCTGCTCTCATCATAGCTATGAAGTCCCGGAGATAGTATCTTTTGAAGCAAAGGCAGAAAATGCGTATAATGCGTGGCTAGAGCAGAATCTTATCTAGCCATTTCAAGCTTTTTATTTCTTGTATTCAATCTCGCCTTGAGCCTTCCATATTCTCATTTATATTCTCATCTCATCACTATTTAATTTTTTTCACACTTTTTTTAATGCCAAATTTTGCTCCAACATTATTATTTTGAGTAAAAAAGTAACTCTAAATTACATATTTTTGTGATTACATATTGTATTTTTAAAAATATGTGTGTATGATAACGGCTGTTGCAACACAAGATTCTAAAACACAATCCCAAAAAGGAGACGAAAATGAGTCAAAAACAAATTTCTTTCAACGCCTTTGCGATGAACTGCATATCGCATTTAAGCCCGGGGCTTTGGCGTTACCCAAATGATAGGGCTTTGGAGTATAAGAGCATTGAGTATTGGCAGGATATAGCCAAAATCGCAGAAAAAGGGCTATTTGATGCGGTATTTATCGCTGATGTGCTGGGCGTGTATGATATTTATGGGAGCAATGATTTAGGCGCGTTGCGTAACGCCCAGCAAGTCCCTGTCAATGACCCGCTTTGTATTGCAGCAGTAGGAGCGGCGGTTACAAAGCATATCGGCTTTGGAATCACCGCTGGCATTCCTTTTGAGCATCCTTTTCCTTTCGCGCGCCGCCTTAGCACGCTTGACCATCTCACCAAAGGGCGCGTGGGCTGGAATATCGTTACAGGCTATTTGCCAAGCGCAAATAGAAATATGGGCACAACCGAACTGCCACACGATGAACGATATGATGTCGCTGATGAGTATATGGAGGTTATTTATAAGCTTTTGGAAGGCAGCTGGGAAGATGATGCGGTGATTTTAGATAAGCAAACAGGGCATTTTGCAAACCCTCATAAGATTCATCATATCGGGCATCGCGGCAAATATTTTGATGTCCCGGGCATTCATCTCTGTGAGCCAAGCATTCAGCGCACCCCTGTATTATTCCAAGCAGGCGCATCTGCGCGGGGGCGGCAGTTTGCAGCCAAGCACGCCGAGGCGATTTTCATCTCTCCGCCTAATAAAGAGCACGCAAAAGTGCTTGTAAAGCAAATCCGCGATGAACTTTTAAGGGCTGGGCGCGACCCACATAGCGCGAAAATCTATCTAGGCGCGACCATTATCACTGATAAGACAGAATCCCTTGCCCAAGCGAAATTTGAAGAGATTGCAAGCTATGGGAGTGTGGAGGGGATTTTGGTAAAATATTCGGGCTGGCTGGGCGTGGATTTAAGCCGCTATGAGCTAAATGAACCGCTTAATAATATTAAATCAAATGCGATTGTTTCACTTGTTGATGCATTGCGCGATTCTACGACAAGCGAGGGTAAAATCTGGACGCTAAAAGATTTAATCCATAATGAGCGCATTGGCTCTTTGGGGCCAAAAATTGTCGGTTCTCCCCAAAAGGTCGCAGATATATTGCAAGAATTTATTGCTTATAGCGATGCGGACGGCTTTAATCTCGCTTTTGCGACTACGCCAAATACCTTTAAAGACATTGTAGAATTTATCGTCCCAGAGCTACAAAAACGCGGGGCGTATAAGGAAGCGTATGTGGAGGGGAGTTTGCGCCATAAGCTTTTTGGCAAGGGTGATAGGCTAGATTTTAATCATATCGGCTCGCAATACCGCGTAGGAGGGGCAAAAAGCACGATTAATGATTTTGCTAGCACGGGGAGAAATCCAAGCAAGGAGGTGGAATATGAGATTTAATTTAACGCACTTAAAGCGCGTAATTGCACAAGGGCTTTTATTTGTGGCTATATCTTTTGGGCTTTTAAGTGCAAGTTTTGCTAAAGACAATCAAGATTCTAGAATCTTAGAGGCTTTAAGCATATTGCAACAGGGGAGATTTGTGGATTTAACGCATAGTGTGCATAGTGAGATTCCGCGATTTTCTGCCCTGCCAAAGCTAGAGGATAAAAAGATTTTTAGCGTGGCAAATGATGGATTTTTCGTCTATCAAACAAGCTTCCCAACGCAGTATGGCACGCATATTGACGCGCCTGTACATTTTGTGGATAATAAGCGAAGTTTGGAGCAAATTGAGCTAAAAGAGCTGATTTTGCCCCTTGTTGTGATTCATAAGCAAAAAGAAGTTACCAAAAACCCTGATTTTATCCTCTCAAAGCAGGATATTTTAGATTTTGAGGCTAAATATGGCGCGATTAGCGAGAATAGCTTTGTGGCTTTTGCGAGTGGCTGGAGTAAGCGATGGGGCAAAAAGGATTTTAGTAATGTCGATTCTAAGGGCATTGCGCATACTCCGGGTTGGAGCATAGAAGCATTAGATTATGTGCTAAATGTCCGCAAAGCCACAGCCATAGGACACGAGACCCTAGATACCGATGCAGCAAGCGATGTGCGTAAAAATGGCTTTTTGGAAAGCGAAAAATTCGTCCTAAGCCAAGATAAATATCAAATTGAGCTTTTGACAAATTTAGAATCTCTGCCGCCCAAGGGCGCGATTATTATTATTGGCGTGCCAAAGTTTCAGGGCTATCCGGGATTTCCTGTAAGGGCGTATGCGATTGCGCCAAAAGAGAAAAATTAAAGGAGAAATGATGAAAATTAGGCGAGATTTTAAGCGCAAAAAATTGCGCATTTCGTGGATATTTGGGGCTATAAAGGATTTAGTATGAGTGCGGAGAGTATCGCTAAAAGCGCGAAAAATAAAACCATATCATCAGTGATTGCCGCTAGTAGCGGGAATCTAGTTGAGTGGTTTGATTTTTATATTTATGCGTTTGCGGCAACTTATTTTGCGAGTAGATTTTCTGATGCTAGCTCCCCAATCGTGCAGCAAATCGCCGTCTTTGGGGTATTTGCCGCGGGGTTTTTAATGCTCCCTGTGGGTAGTGTCATCTTTGGTTCAATCGCGGACAAAATCGGGCGCAAAAGCGCGATGATAGTATCCATCGTCTTTATGGCGTTTGGCTCGTATTTAATCGCATTTTTGCCCGATAAGCACACCATTGGCGATGCGGCGATTATCTTATTACTGCTTGCTAGGCTCATTCAAGGCGTTGCAGTAGGCGGAGAGTATGGAATCGCCGCGGCATATCTAAGCGAAGTCGCCCCCAAAGGCAAAAGAGGATTCTACTCAAGTTTTCAATACTGCACGCTTATTGGCGGGCAGCTTTTGGCGGTGGCGAGCATTAGCGGGCTATTTATATTTTTTAGCCACGATGAAATGGTGGATTTTGGCTGGAGGATTTTATTTTTTGTAGGCGGGACACTCGCGCTTTTAAGTCTGCTTGTGAGGACTTTTATGCACGATAATTCCGCAGAGGAGCTAAAAAAGCATAGCGATAGAGGCAGTTTTAAGGCATTGCTAAAATCCTATAAATCTGTGCTCTTAGTGCTAGGGATTACGGCTGGTTGCTCGCCTGCTTGGTATATTACAACCGTGTATAGCAAGGTGTTTATGATAAATAATGGCATTGACCCAATCATTGCGAATAATATCATTTTAGGCGCGTTAGCGATTTTATTTGTGGTAACGCCATTTTTTGGCGCATTATCCGATAAAATCGGGTTAAAGACCTCGCTACTAATTTATTGTGTATTCGCGCTTGTGTCGTTTTATCCGCTGTTTTTATTAATGGAAAGGACAAGTAGCCCTCTAGCGTTGTTTGGCATTGTGGGATTTATGTGTTTTATGCTAGGATTTTATGCGGCTGTGGCGGGGATTTTTAAGACGACATTATTCCCCGTGCAAGTTCGCGCTTTAGGCACGGGCTTAAGCTATACCATTGGCGCGGCGTTGTTTGGGGGGAGCGCGACTTATGTTGCATTGCAATTTAAAGATAAAAACCTTGAGTATGGCTTTTTTATTTATTTTGCGGTGTTAATGGTAATTGCGCTAGTTTGTGTGATTCTAATCCCTAAAAAGCGCGAACTAGACTAAAGGAGGTTTAATGAAATTAAATGATTTGCAAAAAGGCATTTACATAATCCACGAGAATCCCGAGTGGATACCGCCTTTTAAGGAGGCGTTTGATAGGGCTGGGGTTGGCTTTAGCGAAATCCTTCTCACACAAGGGGGGATCACTCTAGATTCTATCCCACCAAAGGGAGTGTTTTGGAGTAGGCTTAGTGCCTCAAGTCATACGCGTGATAATGCCTTTTCTAAGGAATATGGTCGTGCGTTGTTAGGGTGGCTAGAAAGCTATGGGTGTTGCGTGATAAACGGCAGCTCCGTGCTAGAGCTTGAAGTCAGCAAGGTTAAACAAGCCCTGCTTTTAGAATCCTTTTTTAAAGCAGAGGGATATGGCTTTAAAACACCAAAAACACTTGCGGTATTTGGGAAAACTGATTTAATCAATGCGGCAACAAGCTTTGCTAAAAAGCTAGGCAACAAGCCCTTTATCACAAAGCATAATCAAGGCGGTAAAGGCTTGGGGGTGCGACTTTTTGAAAATATTGAAGAGTTTAGAGACTATGTGGAATCTAGCGAATTTGAGCTGCCCATTGATGGCATTACGCTATTGCAAGAGTATGTAGAATCTAGGGAAGCGTTTATCACGCGATGTGAGTTTATAGGCGGGAAGTTTCACTATGCGGTGCGTGTGGATACAAGCAATGGGGCTTTTGAGCTATGTCCCGCTGATGCGTGTCAAATAGATGTGCTAGATTCTAATGGAGCAGATTCTAAAGTGCATTCTAGCAAGATAGCAAAATCTGCAAAGCGTCCAACACTAGCTGGAGCGGCGTGTGAAGTGGGAGCAGGAGATAAGTTTAGCTTGCGGAAAGAGATAGATTCTAAAAGCCCCATTGTGCGGTGTTTAGAGCAGTTTTTAGCATTGCATAATATCGCTGTGGCGGGGATTGAGTTTATTGAGAGTGTGAGTGGGGATATTGTGGTCTATGATATAAACACAAACACAAACTACAACTCTACACTAGAATCTAAGATTAGAGAAAGTGGTGGCGAGGCGGCAGCCGATAGGTTAGTTAGCTTTTTAAGTGAGCAATTTAAGGCAATAAAGGAGCGAAAATGAAATTTGGATATTGGAGTCCGGTGTTTGGAAGTTGGCTTAGAAATGTAGATGATGATGGCACAGAATGTTCTTGGGAGTATATCCGCGATTTAGCACTCAAGGCTGAATCTTTGGGCTATACACTTACCCTTGTGCCTGAACTCTATCTCAATGACATTAAAGGCGAGAAAGCACCTGCCCTTGATGCGTGGGCTATCGCTAATGGCTTGGCAGCAGTTACCAAAAAGATTGAGATTCTAGCTGCTTTGCGTCCGCAGTATCATCAAGTCGCACTCACAGCAAAGCAGATTGCTACCATTTCACAAATATGTGGTGGGCGATTTTCTATCAATATGGTCTCAGCGTGGTGGGAAGAGGAGGCTAGGCAGTATGGCATAAACTTTGATGCACACGATGATAGATATACGCTGACACAGGAATACACCGATGTTTTACGCGGATTTTGGAAGCAAAGTCCATTTCATCACAAGGGCAAGTATTTTAGCTTTGAAAATTCCTATAATGAGCCTAAACCGCCCAAGATTCCGTTTGTATATGCAGGGGGGGAGAGTGAAATAGGCAGGAATGCTATCACACAGTTTGCAGATGTTTATCTCCTGCACGGAGGCACACTTGAAGAGGTGCAAACAAAAATTGCAGATATGAAAGAGCGGAAGAAAAGGGCAGGATTAGAGCCATTTAAGGGCTTTGGTATGGCGGTGTATATGATTGTCCGCGATAGTGAAGAAGAAGCGCAAAAAGAACTACAAAGGATTACTACCATCAAAAATTACGCTGATTATGAAAACTCGTATAAGGATTTTACAGGCAACTCGCAGCTTGATGTAGAGATAAGCAAGCAAGAATATAGCGTGTCTAATCGTGGTTTGCGCCCTAACTTAATTGGCACACCAGAAAGCGTGGCACAAAAGATTAGAGCCTATAAAGAAGCAGGGCTAGATTTGCTTATCATTCAGTGTGCTAATATGCAAGAGGAGCTAGAATATATCGCTAAAAAGGTTATGCCATTGGTAAAATAGAACCTTTAAGGAGTTTTGATGATTTGGTTGCGTCAGCTTTATATCGTAGGAATTCATACAGATGTAGGTAAAACACACTTCAGTGCGGCTTTTTGTAAGGCATTTTCATACACTTATTTTAAACTTCTTCAAGCAGGAAGCCCAACGGATGAGCAACGCGTGAAAGAACTCTCTCCACATACGCAGATTTTGCCATCTGCACTTACTCTTCGCACTGCTGCTTCTCCTCACATTGGATATAAATATGAGAATCTAACATACAATGGCTTGCATTTAAAGATTCCGCAATCCGATAGACTTCTCATTGAGCTTGCTGGAGGGCTTTTCACACCACTTGATAATACACATACTTTTTTTGATTATATCCTTGCTAATCCTCGCCCTATTATTGTTGTGGGAAGATATTATCTTGGTTGCATTAATCATATCTTACTTACATTACACGCTCTGCAAAATATGCCTATTCTTGCACTCGTTATGCTCAAAGATTCTAAGGATATTTATCGTGATGAGATCGACGAGTTTGTGTGCTCTTACACAAAAATTCCACTTGTGCATATAGAATCTTACACAACCCAAAACTTAGATTCTATTGCAAATAGACTTGCACATAAACTTAGACCTTATATTCAAGAGCTGTTGTAGTTTCTCTATCAAAATTCATTTTCTAAAATATTATCAAGCACACCACATACATATTCAGCAAGTTCAAGACTTATTATATAAGGTGGCATAAAATAAATCGTATTTCCTAAAGGACGCAACAACACACCCTTTTCAAGTGCTTGTTCATACACATACAATCCCGCCCTTGCAAGCCTACACCCAATCAAATCAAATGCAAACACCATTCCACACACACGCACATTGCTTACCTTTTTATGCTTTGAAAGCATAGACCATTGCTTGGCTATGGCAGCACTTAAAGAACGATTGGAGAGTAGCGTATTGTCTTGCTCAAAAATATTGAGCACAGCATTTGCAGCAGCTATGGCAAGAGCATTACCCGTATAGCTATGGGAATGCAAAAAGCCTTTTTGTTCTTCATAAGGTGCATAGAATCCTTGATAAATACTATCACTTGTAACCACAACAGACAAGGGAAGATATCCACCTGTAATGCCTTTAGAAAGACAAAGAAAATCAGGCACGACATCACATTGTTCTAGGGCAAACATACTGCCTGTGCGACCAAATCCCACAGCAATTTCATCAAAAATAATATGAATATTATACTTTTGTGCCAACACACACGCCTCCTGCACATAAGCAGAAGGATACATATTCATACCTCCTGCGCACTGCAACAAAGGCTCAAGAATAAACGCACAAATGCGATGAGCGTGCTTTTTTAGAATCTGCTCCAATGCTTCAATCTCTCTGTGATAATCTCCATTTATTGTATTATCATTAGGATTCCACATACCCGATGGCACAGGCGTGTTTAAAGCTTCAAGTAAAAGAGGTTTATAAGCGCTTTTATAAAGCCCCACATCACCTACACTTAAAGCCCCTAAGGTTTCGCCGTGATAGGCATTTGCTAAGGATAAAAACGCATTTTTTTCTTTATTACCTGCGTTATAATGACTATGAAAACTCATTTTTAATGCCACTTCAACCGCACTTGAACCATTATCAGCATAAAAACATTTTTGCAAACTTTGTGGGAGCAAGGCACATAATCGCTTAGAATAAGTAATAATACCCTCGTGCGAGAATCCAGCCAAAATAATATGTTCCAGTTGCTCTAATTGCTGCACAATCGCAGTGTTAATAATAGGATTGCAATGCCCAAAAAGATTAACCCACCAACTACTGATACCATCAATAAATGACTTCCCATCAAAATCATACAAATACACACCTTTTGCTGATTGAATAGGGATAAGCGGTAATGTTTCGTGATCTTTCATTTGTGTGCAAGGATGCCAAATATGTGCCAAATCTAAAGCTTTTAAATCTAACATAGCTCCGCCTTATACAAAAATTTGGATATAATTTTACTCCACAATATCTAATTCTCCAATAAGGAATGCTATATGCCCAACAAACTTTCGTTTAACCACGCTTCATCATTTGATGTGGGCTTAGATACACAATTAAAATCACTCAAAGATACACATAATTTCCGCACAATTACAGATTATCAACATAATGACATTTTTATCACTCCTTATGTCTCACACGCCTATCATTTACCACATAAACCCCTCATTAATTTTGCAAGCAATGACTACTTAGCTCTCTCATTAGATGCTACACTTGTCCAAGAATTTCTTAGCACACTTTGTGCCCAAGATATAGTTTTTTCTAGTGCATCTTCGCGTTCTTTAAGTGGAGGATTCCCTATTTATGACACTTTGGAATCTCATCTTAGCCAACTCTACGCACCCAAAAAAGCCTTGCTTTTTAACAGCGGTTATCACTGTAATCTTTCCTGTATTCAGGCATTAGGCACTCTTACACGCACGCTTTTTTTGCTTGATAGATTCTCTCACGCGAGTGTATTTGATGCGGTGCGTAACGCTCACTTTAAGCGCTTTAAACATAATGATATAGCTGCACTTGCAACGCTTGTTGAATCTTATCATCGTCATTATGAACGCGTGATTATTGTAACTGAAGGACTTTTTAGTATGGAGGGAGATTTTTGTAAAATTAACGACACAATACAACTCAAAAAAACTTACCCTAATGTATTTTTATATATTGATGAAGCCCATAGCGTGGGTGTATGTGGCAAAGATGGACTTGGGATAGCCTATGAATACATTGAGGAAATTGATTTCCTTGTGCTTACTTTTGGCAAAGCTTTGGCTTCTGTGGGGGCTTGTATGCTTTGTAATACAGCTCAAAGAGACTTTTTTGTCAATACTTCACGAGGGTTGATATACTCCACTGCCCTGCCACCAATTAATGTTGCGTGGAGTAGCTTTATATGGAGCAAAATACCTACCTTAAACCATAAGCGTGAAAAATTACAGCTTTTGAGTCATCATCTGTGTTTATCCTTGAAAGAAAAGGGCTACACAATAAGGGGTGAAGCACATATTATTTCGCTTATGTGTGGAGACAATCACTCCGCAATTAAGCTCTCTAAAAAGTTGCGTGAGCGTGGATTCTTTGCTCCTGCCATCAAAGAACCTACGATTCCTAAAGGAACAGCAAGAATCCGATTCTCTCTCAATGCCAATTTAGAATTAGAACACATATTTCAACTTGCAGAGGCACTATGAAATATAAATGGCTTCATAAAACCACAAAAGATTCTTTCACAAAAGACTTAGTAATATGTATGGGTGGTTTTGGAAGTGAGCCTAGCCATTTTCAACATCTTTGTGCTTATGAATGTGATGTTATTATGTTTTATGATTATAGAGATATAAATATGCTTAAATCCTATGATACACACGAAATTTTGTATCTCTTCCACAATCATTTTAGGCATATTTATCTTATCGCTTTTTCACTTGGCGTATGTGTGGCAAATGTTATTTTTGCACCGATATGGGGACGATTCACACGCACATTTGCTATTAATGGCACACCTCTAGGCATTGATAAAACTTATGGCATTCCTCCTACACTCTTTAGATATACAATCAAGCATTTTGATGCACAGCAATTTCGCACAGGATTATTAGGACATAGGCTAGAATCTCATTTTACCTTGCGTGAAAATCAAGCCTTACGCAATGAACTTGAAGTGCTTTATGAGTTTTCTCAATCAATACCATCACATCAACTACAAAAGTGGGAATATGCACTCATATCACATAATGATGAGATTTTCCCACCAGAGTCAAATAAACAATATTGGCTTTCTCAAGCTCTTCAAAACACGCGGATTCTATGGAGCAATGAGCCACACTTTGTTTTCTTTGGATTTAGCTCATGGGAAGAATTATGCCAACTATAAAAAAACCAAGAGCCGCTTCCAACGATTTTAATCTTATCTCCTTTTACAAAGCCCGATGCACCTATAATCAAAATAGCCCAATACAACACGCTATGAGATTTCATCTTCTAGACTTGCTTAAAAAGCACACAAATCGCAAATATTTTGTTTCTATCTTTGAATTTGGTGCAGGAATGGGTGAGCTTACGACACTTGTATGCAAATCATTTGATTTTCAACGCTACATAACAAATGATTTTTACCCTTACGATATGGGTGCAGTGCTACACGATGAAAGAATTTCACACTTTGCTTTTGATATGACACAACTTTGCACTCATTCTCTTGCAACAGAGCAATTTGAACTTATCATCTCTAATGCTTGCCTACAATGGCTTGATTGCATCTCTACACTCACTACTTTAAAATCTATGATTGCTCGCGGTGGGATATTGGCATTAAGTAGCTTTGGGCAAGACAATATGCACGAAATACGCAACATTACAGGTGTAGGATTACAATATGAAAGCTTAGATACAATACACACATTACTAGCACAAGATTTTAAAATCCTTGCTTTAGAATCTACCCATCATCATTTGCATTTTGATAATGCCCTTGAGGTTTTTAGACATCTAAAATTAAGTGGTGTTAATGCTTTTGGCACAAGTAAGCCTTTTGCTCTCACAAAGACTATGCTCAAAGACTATTCCAAAAAATTTAATAATACACTCACTTATGAGCCTCTTTATATCCTTGCTCTCAAGCGTTAAGAAATAGCACATAAACGAAACACTATTGCCTTAGCAATAACCCTATAAAGTAAAAACCAAAATGTTTGAAAAAGAGATTAAAAAATGGGCTTAAGATTCTTAATGCTTACTAGCCTAGCGATAAAGTATGTCAAAAGACTTTAAAAGTTCATTCCCACACTTGCATTGATATTCAAAAGCGTATAAGCCCGCTCACTTCGCTGCTTAAGCCAAAGCGTCCAAAATAGTCTTTATATTACATTTGGGCATTTACTCCGCCATAAAAGCTATGGGTATCTAGCATTGCTTATTGAGTAAAAGATGAGTTGGCAAAATCACTGAAAGATGATTTTGCTTCCACAGAATCTGTAAATCTTACATTATAAAAACCAAATCCAGAAAAACTAAAATGCAAAGATTCTAAAGACAAAGTGTAGCCTATATGTAAGCCCAGAGATGTGCCAAAGGTATTATACATACTTGCAGAATTAGCACAAGCAAACACTTCTCCGCTCTCTTTATATGCACCCTGCATAACACCACTATAAGAGGGTAGCATCATAGGCTTGAAAACAACCTTGCTTACTTGAAAATCCTTGCTTATCCCACCTTGAATATATAAAATCGTTGTGTTGTAATTTTGCCCTCCAATGATAGTTTTATTTGTCGTATCCAGTCCCATACCCACACTTGCTGTGCCAAGGATTGAACAATGTTTGAAGTCATAGTTTCCACTCCCACCCAGTGTGAAAGTGTGGCTATTGCGTTGCGTATAGGTATCATTAGCACCGACATAAGCATAATCCAAAAATCCCCCTAAAAGCAAGGAATTGCTTAGGCGATTTTTATAATGAAAACTCGTGCCTGTGCTTGAAGCTTTGTAGCTTTTGTGAGAAAATAAGGTATAGTTTACATTCATTATCATTTGTTGTTTTGCATTTTGGGTTAAAGAGAGTATGTCGGCTAGAATCTTGCTACTTAGGGCGTTATCCACACTTGCAACTTTCACGGATCGTTTATAAGCCCTTAAAGCATTATAGCTTGGCATATCCTGCATAGGAGTAAAAGCAAAAGAGAGTGAGCTGAAACCTAGTGATTGTTGTGAATTAAAAGTATCCTGTACAGAATTGAGCTGGGCATTTTCAGCAAGGCTATCAATACTTGCTTGATATGAAGAGCTATTGGCATTTGTGATAGCCTCAAAGTAGTCTTGGTAGTCTTTTGAAAGGTTGGGATCTTGGAAAATATCTTTAATCACATCTCCCATAGTAGAATCCCCACTGCCACTTGGGCTAAACGCATCATTTTTAAGCGTCGTGCTATCATAAATAAAATCTAGGACATTGTTGCTCTTTGGCAAAATAGTGTCAAATTTATCAGTATAATTTTTAAGTGAGCCTAAATCAAGCTGTATGGTTTTACCCGCCGTAAGTAAGCTTCCCTCTCCACTATATAGGGACAAACTCTAGCGTGTCGCCTTGTATGTCATAGCTATTTGCTTCTAACTTGGAGTTGAGACTCCCGCTAAAGGCAATTTGCAGCTTTGCATTAGAATCTTGTGTGTAAGAGCCATTGATTGTAAGGGTATTTTGCGAAAGGTTAGTGATGGGCATAGCACCAAATCCCGCCATAACGATACCGCTTTCATTTTTGACTTGAGGGTTGGTGCTTATTTCACTGCCTCTTTCGATTATCCCTGATCCTACGAGAATCCCACCATTTTGCAAGGTTATAGAGCTTGTGGCAAGTTTGGCATTGCTCGTGTTGCTACCACTCTCTACTTTGCCTAGCTGAATAATACCGCTATCCTTAGCTGTGATACCACCTATAATCGTGCCTAAATCTAGAATCTGCACTATGCCACCAGATTCTGCTGTGGCGTTTTTCCCTACTTTCGCAGTGCCACTTAGCTGTGCTAATCCACCATTTTTGGCTGTGAGATTATTACTGACTTCGCCTTTGAGAGGCATTTGATTTGCTAAGTTTGCTATTTTGAGCTACTTCTAATACGCCTTGCAAAACGCGTATCGCTCCATGATAGGTGTTATCCTTGCCACTTAGCGTAAGTTTGCCTTGTCCTGTTTTTATTAAACCTGCTTTTTTAATATCTTTTAGCTCTTCTTTAGGCGAGTTCCACGCACCCTCTATATACCATTTATCCTCCCATAATCGCTGATATATGTTGTTGCTAAACTCGCCACTTAGCCCCCCCTTTGTATCAATGGTATAAAAGGCTTGATTCTCTCCCTCAAAATGCTCTACACTATTTTTATTTATACAATTGACATCAAGCCGTGCCAAGCCTTTTAGAGCCTTTTGCACATCTAAAATCCCCTGCTCAAAGACTTCTTCTTTGCTAAGTTTGATAATCGCTTCAGCATCATCGTGAGATTGATCTGTTTTGCTAAGATTATTGAACATGTTAGCAATCTCGCTTTCAGTATAGCCTAGCTTTTTCAAATCCGCTTTTACCTGCTCTCTATCTATCTTGCCATTTTTCATAGGTGGTTCATTATCAATATAAATGATATTATAGGAAGTGTATTTACCGCTTGGTGTTGGCATAGCTTTAATGGTAAGTTTTGGAGCGGTGTAGTTATTGTTTGCTGTGGTGAGTAGCACATCGGCAAGTCGCGATCCGCCTAAAAAGCCAAATTTCTGCTGCACGAGCATTGCCGTGCCGCTTACCATAGGCGTAGCTTGTGATATCCCACTCATCGCACAAAAATTCATCGGTGCTAGTCCCATTCTTATCCTGACAATAAGAAGTAGGGCTTTGCCCTGTGCCAAAATTCGCATTCGCAGAATCTATTTGACTCCCCGGAGCAGTGATTGCATAAAGTGCCGCACCTTTAAAAGCATTGCTAAAACTTGCCAATCCATTACACTCTGCTTGATTGTTGCTTGAGCATTTCCCACTTAATATAGTCATATGCTTTGTTTTTTCATCAATGGTTATCCCTGTGCGTCTAAAGCCCCCACCACAAGCCACGCGCGGACGGCTTCATCATAGCTTGGGGCCACCGCTGTGGCAGCAGGGGTCATCTTGCCCTCATTCCCAGCTGCCATAACATTTAAAATGTCTTTTTCTTTAGATAAACGGATAAGGTGCAAGGTATCGTGTGGGGCTCTTCTGCCTGTGGAAGTTGCTTCTTGGTTAATTCTCCATTCTAAAAGCGTGTTGAAATAATAATCCGCACTAATTGTCTCGCTATTTTTATCAATGACAGCATAGCCAGAATCTGTATAGTAGCGATTATTGAGCGGATACCAAGTAGCCACCCAGCTATTATTAATAATTTTGACATTCCAATTCTTTACATCTTCATACAAATTGCCTGTGTAGCTTAGGCTTGGATTTTGTTTGCCAAGTCCATAATACTTGCCATTATACGCAATGCCGTGTGGATCTCTATCACCTTTCATCGCACCAATGGCGATACCAGCCACATGTGTGCCGTGCTGTTCTAATATGCTAGAGCTACCATTGACTAGATCCACATCTTTACCGGCTAGACTTGGGTGAGTTGTGCTAAAGGCAGAATCTATGACGCCAAGATTCACGCCACTGCCATCTATGCCCGGATTTTCCTTATAGGCTTCATCAAGGTTAATGAGCTTCCACGATTTTTTAAGGATATACATTATATCACTAGCACTTAGCCCAAATGGCATAAAGCTACACAAAAGGCTAATATATGCTTTTTTATTGATAAACCTCTAATTTTTTGCGAGATTCTAATCAAAAAAAAACGCCTTATCTACCAACACAACAAATCAGAAAGGCACTTAAAGGCTACTAAAATCAACATATAGAAAGCATTTAGCAAAAAGTATAAAATAATTTAGCCCATTTGTGCGTATGCAGATTCGCAATCTTTATGAGCGTGTTCCACAATACGCACATAAAGGGCTAGTTCTTCTCCTTATCCACAAGTTTATTTGCGCCAATCCAAGGCATCATCGCCCTTAGCCTACCGCCGACTTTTTCAATCTTGTGAGCGTTTAGATTCTTTCTCTCCGCATTCATTCTAGCATACCCAGCCTTTCGCTCTAAGATAAAGTCTTTAGCAAAGCGACCTTCTTGTATATCTGCTAGAATCTCTTTCATCGCCTTTTTAGATTCTGCGTTTATCACTCTAGGACCACTTACCATATCGCCGTATTCTGCGGTATTTGAGATAGAGTATCGCATATTTGCTAGCCCCCCTTCATAGATCAAATCCACAATCAATTTTAGCTCGTGCAAACACTCAAAATACGCCATCTCTTCAGGGTATCCCGCTTCTACGAGCGTTTCAAACCCCGCTTTTACAAGGCTAGTTACCCCACCGCAAAGCACAGCTTGTTCGCCAAAGAGATCTGTTTCTGTCTCGTCTTTAAAAGTTGTTTCTATAATGCCACTTCTGCCACCGCCAATCGCACTTGCATAGCTTAGGGCAATCGCTTTTGCATCACCCCTGCTAGTATCTTGTTCTACTGCGATTAAATCTGGAATCCCACCACCTTTTACAAACTCGCTTCTAACCGTGTGTCCGGGAGCTTTGGGTGCTACCATTATCACGCCTACACCTTTTGGAGCTTGAATCTGCCCGAAATGGATATTAAAGCCGTGTCCAAAGGCGATGATTTTATCTTCACTTAAATTTGGCTTAATATCCTTAGCAAACACATCAGCTTGCAGCTCATCAGGGATTAGAATCATAATCACATCAGCTTCTTTTGTCGCAGCTCCCACTTCTAGCACCTTAAAGCCCTTTGCTTCAGCCTTAGCCCAGCTAGAGCCGCCATTATACAGCCCGATGATGACTTCTACGCCTGAATCTCGCAAGTTTTCCGCGTGTGCGTGCCCCTGACTCCCAAAGCCAATCACGGCCACCTTTTTGCTTTGAATAAGTCCTAAATCGCAATCTTTATCGTAATATACTTGTAATGCCATAATCAATCCTTTCGTGGTAAGCCACTTTTAAAGTTTAAGACTCAATTGTAGTTAAAACAAACTTAGTTATAATTAATCTCGCAGTAAGTAAGCAAAGCCAAAACTCACAAGGGGGTAAATATGCAACACTCTAGCACGACACATACCATATCACAAGATTCCACAACAGCTCATCACGCACATTCTGCCACATTACAATCTAGCCAAATGGACTTTGTATCAAGTATGATTTTACAGCTCCTTGAAAGTGTAGATAAAGAGCTAAAAGACGCATTTATCACTATCAAGCACAGCCTTGAAAATGCCGATTCTGCCACACTCACACAGACGCTTTCTCACATTTCTAGCCAAGATAAAACACTATCCATTATCAATGCTTTTACGCTTTATCATATGCTTTTAAATATCATTGAAGAGCTAAACTTAAGCGATTCTGCCACGCTTAATGCCCTGCCCCAAACTTTGCTAGATTTAAAAAATGAGGGCTATGATAAGCAAGATATTCTAAAGGTTTTACAAAATATCGCCTTTTATCCCGTTTTCACCGCTCACCCCACTGAATCTCGCCGCCGCACATTCCTTGAAGCCCATCACAAAATGAGCAAAAACATTAGAGATATTTTTACTCATAATGATTCTCAAGCACGATTTGAGCTTCTCTATCGCTTAAATCTATTATGGCACACACATTTGGTAAGAAGCGAAAAAATGGAGATTCTTTTTGAGCTTGATAACCTACTTTATATTATTGAAAGCTCCATTGTAGAATCTGCCACGCAAGTGCTTAGTGATATTCAAACCCTTATAGGCACAAGCTTGAAGCACTCTCCTATTATTCTAGGCAGCTGGGTAGGGGGCGATAGAGACGGGAATCCTTATGTCAGCAATGAGATTATGACAAAGGTGATGAAAACCGCCCATAGAGCGATTATAGAGATGTATATCAAAAAATGTGAAAAACTTATCCGTGAGTTATCGCTTTCAAGTGATTTAAAAGAGCCTAGTGCCGAGCTTTTGCAGTCATTACAATTAGAAAAAGAGCAGCTCCCAAGCACAGAATCCACACTCTATGCCAAGGAGCCTTTCCGTGCGAAGCTCTACCTTATCAAAAAGAAGCTCCAAAACCGCCTTATCGCCATTAACACCACAGATTCTGTGGACTTTACTTATAGCAACTCTAAAGAGCTTTTAAGCGATATTGATATGCTGATACGCTCTTTAGATTCTCTTTCAGCAAGTGGTTTGATGGAGTTTTATAATCTTGTGCTTTTGGGTGGGTTTCATCTTTTAAGGCTTGATTTTAGAGAGCATCGCGATGTGATTTTGAGTGCTACGAGTGAGATTTTTTGCCTGATTGGACTATGTGATAGCGATTTTAAGGATATGAGTGAGCAGAAAAAATGCGAGATTCTAAACCTTGCTTTGAGTGCCAAAAAGCTTGATTTAAACACGATATTAGAAGAGCTTTCAGATTCTACAAGGCGGTTTGTGGGAGCGTTTCTAAGAATCGCGTGGGCAAAAAAGCATATTTCGGAATCTATCCTGCAAAGCTTTATTATTTCTATGAGCAGTGAGCCTAGCGATTTGCTATGCGTGCTGTGGTTTGCCAAACAAAGTGGCTTGTGGAAGCCGGGCAAGAAAAAAGAATCTAAAAAAGGCAGAGCAAAAATCTCCATTGCTCCGCTTTTTGAAACTATTGACGACTTGCAGCACGCCAAACACACTATCAAAACACTCTATGCTAACGCCCATTATCAGCAATATTTACTTGATAATGACAATACACAAGAAATTATGGTGGGCTATTCGGATTCAAGTAAAGATGGAGGAATCTTTGCAAGCAACTACAATCTCTACCACGCCATTGCAGATTTAATCAAACTCCAAAATGAGCTGCCACTTACCATCGCCTTTTTCCACGGACGCGGTGGGAGTGTGAGCCGCGGGGGTGGGAGTCTTGAAGAAGCCCTGCTATCTGCTGTGCCTCAAAGTGTATGCGGTGTGCTTAAAACAACCGAGCAAGGCGAGATGATAAGTGCAAAATACCTGAATAAAAACATCGCTAAGAAAAATCTTTCAAGCACAATAAGTGCTTTGCTGAAAAAAAGCGTCAATGATAAATTTTGCATAAATGGAGCGTGTGAGATAGATTCACAAATGATGAGTTTGCTAGAGCCCATCTCACAAGCTTCCTGTGTAGCGTATCGTAAGCTTGTGTATGAAGACAAGGGCTTTATGACATATTTCAAACACGCCACACCTATTGAGTTTATACAGAATCTAAACTTAGGCTCTCGCCCTAGTAAAAGAAAAGACACGCAAAGTGTTGAGGATTTGCGTGCTATTCCTTGGGTATTTGCTTGGACGCAAAATCGCTCCATTCTCCCAGCGTGGTATGGGCTAGGCAGTGCATTAGCTAGTGGCAATAAAAATGCACTCAAAGACTGCTATGCCAACTCGCTGTTTTTCAAAACCACGATTGATAATATCTCTCAAGCTTTTTTGAAAGTAGATGTAGAGATTGCTAGGCTTTATAATGAGTTTGTGCCGGATAAAACCATAAGAGATAGAATCTGGGAGCTTATCTACACGCAATATCAACTTACACTAGAACATTTGCTCTATCTTAGAGGGGAGAATGCCTTGCTTGATTCTGAAAGTGAGACTAGGGAATCTATTTTACTACGCAAACCTTATTTAAGTGTGCTTAATCTCACACAAATTGAACTTATCAAAAAATATCAAACTTGTCATTATCCACAAGCACAAGAGCGATTAATGGAGCAGATTCACGCCACTATCGTAGGCATAGCTCAAGGCTTACGCAACACAGGGTGAAAGGATTAGTTCCATAAATCGCCAAGTTTTTTATCCCATTCACTTGGGGTAAATCTTCCCGTGCCACCTTCTGGGATAAAAGTAAGTTCCCCAACCACAATTCTACCTTGGATATTATACAAATCAACTCTTAGATAAGGCGACATTATTAACATACGGGCAATCTCAAGCATAATGTTAAGGTGTTCGGGCTTATTTGGAATGATATTTGGAAGCTGATAAAGATATTTTATCGGCATAACATTCCAATTCTCATCAAAAATACTTCTCGTATGCTCTACAAATCTATCAGTATCCACTTGTATATATTGTGTTTTACCAAAGCAGTGGATTTTATAATCACTTGGCACTTTAGCTTCCCCATCTGCGTTGGTCTCTAACAACATCTCCTCCACAAAGATTCTAGGCTCTATATCTTTATAATGCCATTCTCTATAAAGTGTGTAGAAGTTTGTGTTTAAATGTGTTGTG
>NZ_QXJF01000036.1 GCF_003670275.1 Helicobacter labetoulli | reverse complement strand
AGGTGAAAAGAACCGCAGTGAGCGGAGTGAAATAGAACCTGAAACCATCTGCCTACAATCATTCAGAGCCCTATTGTGAGTCCCTTTGAGAAATCATGGGGGGGGGGTAACTCTTTGTTATCTCTCCCTTTCCGCCCTTGCTTTCTCTTATCTTTTTTTGGTAAGGAGAAATGATGGATAGGGAGGAGCTTATACAGGAAATTATAGAGATGAATGAAGGTTATAGTTCAGACCAGCTTGATGATTGGGATACTCAAGACTTAGTGAAGCTTTATAAAAAACTATGCGAGGAGGATGAAGATGAGTAGCATTTCATTATCCAAACATAAGGTAGATATAGATGAGCTGAACCTTGAACCTATAATCGTTAAGATTATAGATAAAGTAGAGGGGAAAGGTTGGAGTTTAGAGTATGCTCGGTTAATCGAAGCAGAATATCGTAAATTTTTATTACTTCTCTTGGAGTATCCAAACGAAGCAATCGTGCCACCACAACAAGTTGATGAGTTTTGGCATTACCACATACTTGATACTATGAAGTATGCACAGGATTGCGAGGATGTTTTTGGTTATTTCGTCCATCACTTTCCATATTTTGGAATGCGTGGTGAGGAGGATGCTAAGAATTTAAAGAATGCTTGGAATGAAACTTGTAAGTTATATGTTGAGCGATTTGGAGAACCAGATTCTTATGTGAAAGACCATATTTGGACGGCTATTGGTCGATGTCCAAATTGTGGCAGGAGGTGTTCCAATTCGAGTGTCAGCTTTGCTTACGATATGAGACCTACAATCAGTATGAGCTAATTTTTTTGTTTTTGACAACTACTCACCACATAATATGTGGTGAGTAGTTGTTGTTTTGATTTTTCAGAGGGATTCACAAGGGTGATGGACTGCCTTTTGCATAATGATCCTGCGAGTTGTGGTATCTGGCAAGGTTAAGCACACGCGAAGCC
>NZ_QXJF01000035.1 GCF_003670275.1 Helicobacter labetoulli | reverse complement strand
CAAAGATTCTAGGCTCTATATCTTTATAATGCCATTCTCTATAAAGTGTGTAGAAGTTTGTGTTTAAATGTGTTGTGAGTTTATCCATAGATTCACTAAAAAGCTTAGAATCCTTTAGAAAAGCCTCTTTATCTTTGACTAAGACTACACCACCGCTATCGTGATTTGTCTTTAATACAAAGCTTTGTGGAAGTTTAGAGAAATCAATCTCATTCACATTTTTGTAGATTCCATAGAGTTTTGGTAAGTATTGACACTCATTTGTATTAAAGAGTTCTTGTGTGAGTGTGTCTATGGGTTGGAAAAGTAAAGAATCTTTTTTCTGCGTTGTCTTTTTAGCACTTTCAAGGGAACTTGCTTCTTGTGCTTTGTCATTTATATCTAATAAACTCCTCGCACAAGAATCTGCACAACCCTTGAAATTGTCTAAAAATACTTCCGCAGTGGGTATTTTGGAGTTTTTAGAATCTAGATTCTGTGATAATTGTGAATCTTTAGCATATTTAGTTTGCGTATTCTCTTTATTTTGTGTTTGTGGAGTAATAGGAGTTGTTGTGTTTATTGTGGGATTATTGTGTAAATCTATATTGTTTTGATTTAGGCTATAAGGTTGCCCCCCCCCCCCGCAGCATAAGCAATATTATCTTGCGTATTATAGGCTGTATCAAAGTGTTGTAATGTGGTGGCTATATAGATTCTAGCTTTAAGTTTATCTGCTAGGGCTGTGTATATTTGGTTTCTATCAAATAGGATTCTGTGAATGATTTTTTCATTAAAAGTTTGTGGGTTTCTAAAATCTGGTGTATAACCAAAGATTTTTTTATGTCTTTTTATAAAGTAGCTTTCATCATCAAGTTTAGCTAATGCTTTTTCTTTGAATCTAACACGCATAGGACGGATAAAGTCTTTATAGAGTGGGTTATTTTTAACAAGTTGTTTTAATGTGGATTTTAGTTGCATA
>NZ_QXJF01000034.1 GCF_003670275.1 Helicobacter labetoulli | reverse complement strand
CCTCCAATAACCTTATCTTCTCGCTTCTAGGCGGATAATCATTGCAATCAAGCCGTGGAAGCAAAAGTGGATTCTCATTTTGTAGGTGAGCTAATCGCACTTCCGTGGTTACACCAAGTATGCAGCCCATTTCACTCGCAATTTTCACCACGCGTTCATCATAATCTCCAAATGGATAACAACACACCCAAGCATCTTTATCAATATAAGGTGAGATAACCTCTAAGCCCTTTTTCATATCCGTGCGTATTTCTTCTTCGCTTAAAGTGCTAAGCCAATAATGCTCATATCCGTGGAATCCTATAAACATACCCTCACGCTTCATAAGGGCAATTTGGTCGTGATTCATATACAACTCTCTAGCAAAGCGATCTTCTGCCAACCCCAAATACTTCGCAAATAACTCACTAGCAATGATATTTCGCAATCTCTCTGGCAGAGCGGCTTGAAGGATTCTCTTTATAAACACAACTTCTTTAGTATCAAATCGCTCATCTTTTGCATATTGTCTAAAAAGTTCCTCGTTACTAGGATAGCTAAACTCACTCCCGCGATAAAAGTTCATTTTTTCTAAAAGATCATTAAGCAAGGAATCTAGTGGTGCAGAGGCAAGGATAAAGTGAATCTTATTTACATCAAGCAGGACATTTTCAGCAATGGTGCGTCCGGGCATAAAGAATGAGCCTTGAATCTTATGCTCTTTCAAAATAGGAAAGACATTGGTGTAATGATCTATATATCCATCATCAAAGGTTAAAAGAAGGGGTTTTTCAGGAAGCCTAGAAAAATCTATCGTGAAAGAAGAATTTGTGGATTTTAAGGAATCGGCAGAACTAAAGGATTTTATAGAATCGCATTGAGATTTACTGGGGGGGGGGTGATAGCAGAAATTAACTGCTCCATTGTGATAATGTTATAGTTTGCTTTAAAAAATTCAATTTGAGATTTAAACTCACTTATGTCAAAACCTTTGATTTCAGGGTATCTACTATTTTTTAAATCCCTTACATAGTGATACATAACAATTGCCAAACTATTCTCTTTCATAGCTCTCTATTCTCCGCAGAAAATCAAATAAGGTTTGAATTGTATCCAAAAAACATTATTAAATCAA
>NZ_QXJF01000033.1 GCF_003670275.1 Helicobacter labetoulli | reverse complement strand
GCGATTGCATTATATTTTTCAAGCTCTGGCAGCAGCTCACTATACTCGTGCTTTGTTTGTGTGGTTTGCGGTATAATATCTTTAGAGTTTAAAGGCAGAGTCTCGCCTTTTGTTAAAGAAGCAGAGTTGCTACCTTGCTTCTCGCTCTGTAATTTAGAGTTATCAAATGCAGTAACTACCCATTTATTCTTGCCGATTTTTACACCATTTTCATTCCACCCTATATTTAAGCCTACTTTATAATCGCCTAAAGTGATATTATAGCCGTTATGTGTTTTTACCACTTCCCCATTTTGTATAATCTCATCTAGCTCTTTTGCTATATCCTTAAACTCACTCCCGTGCTTGTCTAAAATATGCTTTAATCCAAAGTTAGAATCTCCCCATACTAAATCAATATCCCCTAATTCTTTACGATAAAATGCCCCGCTCACTTGCCCTTGTCTTTCTGCTAGTAGCTTTTGTATTACAGATTCTCCACTATGATAATGTTCTGCATAATTTGTGCCAAATTCTTTTAAAGGTTTAATGTCAAGGGCTTCTTATATGCTTAGTCTATCGTGTTGTAATGAGCTTGTAGCGATATGTTCGCTTAAGTCTTGTATATCCCCTTTTTTAAGCCTTGCTTGAAACTTCCCAAATGCCACTTTAAAGCTTGGTTTGTTTATATCCGGCTCTTTAAAGCCAAGCTCTTGTGCTTTATCTCTAAGGGTATTAAATAACAAAAGCTCCGCGTGTTTAGCTGTATCTTTAAAAGGCTTGTCTTTAAAGTCGTTTAAAAGCTGTGCTGAAACTTCTTGTATTGTATCAGTATCTTTGACATAGGCTTTTAGCTCATTTGCTAAGCCTTGCTCATATAGTCGTGGGAAATCTTGTATAAGCTCTTTATACTCTTGTGGTATTGCTTGATTGAAATATTGCTTTTCTAGCTCTATTATCTCATCAGGCTTGAAAGCGTGGTGTAAATACTCTTTATCGGGATTCTTACTCTCTGCGATTTGTTGCCTTGTCTGCTGTATTTTTGTTTGTAATGCTACAAGTTGTGGATTATCCTTTGGTATTTGTGTTTTTACTTGTTTTGTTGGGGCATTAAAATCTATTTCATTTAAAATGTTTGTAAATTTCTTGTTATAGTA
>NZ_QXJF01000032.1 GCF_003670275.1 Helicobacter labetoulli | reverse complement strand
ATTTGTGTTTTTACTTGTTTTGTTGGGGCATTAAAATCTATTTCATTTAAAATGTTTGTAAATTTCTTGTTATAGTAGTTTTGCATCTCTTGCATAACTTCATCATATTGAGTCGTATAGAACTCTCGTGCTTGTGTTTGCTCTTTATATAACGAATCATCAAAAAACCTTCTTTCAGCATTTCCACGGGCTTTAAATTTAATTTCTTTTATATTTTTATGCAATTCTTTTTCATCTCTTACATTGTCTATTTCTGTTTTAATGGCGTGTTTGAGAGATTCTATTTGATTAAGGGATTGTTCTTTAAAGTCTTGTAATGATTTTGTAGGTGGTATGTAAAACTCATTTTTGTTTATATTACTTAAGAAAAATCTATCGCCTTTCATACCGAAATCATCATCAATATAATTGCCTATGTTGGCAGAATACATTGTCATATTGTCTTTGTCATAATAGCTAACATCTGCGATATTCACATCGCCCCGTTTTCTTATATTATCTATCTCTCCATTTGCTATTTTTTCTGCTAACTCTTTAGTAATATTTTCATTTTTTATAGCGTAGGATATATCAGGGTTAGTTATACTATCACCTTTTAGTGTTTTTTGTGGTATAATGTCATCGGTCAAAGCAAAAGAATTAGCGGTTGGCTCGTAACCTTCAGTAGCGTTTGAGCTTTGGCTTGTTTTCTTATAGCTTTCAGAATCTTTATAATTTCCATCTTGTTTAAACATAGTCTTAAAGTTTAATTCATTTTGTCCTTTTCTTATTTCTTCTATAACTACAAAATGTCCATTGATTTGTTTATAGCTAACAACAACAGGCGTTCCCATATTATCTACACTATTAAGCGTTTCATCAGCACCTTTTACAATGCTTCTATACTCCGCTATGTCGGTATAATCCACCGCTTTTTGTCCGCTATTTTTTACAAGAGCAGATTCTGCTCCGTGCCGATTAAGCGTGTGATTAATCGCACTATAATCAATAGTTATGCGGACATCATTTGGGTATTTAAAGCCTAGTTTCTCCGCTTCTGCTTGTTCTAGCTTATCAATGGCTATTTTTTTATTATTTTTGTGTGCGTATTCCACCACTTCAGGTGTGAAATTTTCCTTGCCTATTACCACCATATCACGCCCTTTTTGTTGGCTAGAATCTATAATATCTTTTATCTCCTTGCTTATTTGTGATGTAGATTCTAAGCTAGATTCTGCTACACTTTTACCGCTTTGTTTTGCTTGTTTGATTATTTCTTGTGGAGTTTGTGGTATAATGTCGCTGTCAAGCTTGATATTAGACTTAGCTATATCATCGTAAGGGCTATGAGCGTTAATCTGATTAGCCGCTTGGCTGTTATAAATCTCTTTTCCCACTGCTGATATTTTATTGTTTAATCCATTTTCTGATTTTGGTGCATTACTTCTAATAATCCATTCACCGCTATCGCTTCTCGCTACACTTGTGAAGTATTTTTCCTCTCCAAACTTTCTAGCAAAAATCAACGCACCATCGTTTTGTAAAATAATCCTTTGTGGCTGTTCTAATGTAGATTTAATCCTATCTAAGTATTTTAATCTATACTCTTTTATAAGCTTTAGCAAACTCCCGCTTGTTAGTCTTATCTCTTCGCCTTGCAATACAGAATCTAAGGCTTGTTTGACTTCAGGGGTAAAGCTTGGAATATAGGCTTGTTCTAAGCTTTTTAGGTTAAATGTTTTTAGCCATAATTCCGCTGTATCTTTAGGTATGTGATACTTCACCCCATAGCTATCAGTGAAAGCTAAAGCATTATCCACTTGCTTTTTAGGTAGAGAATCTATTTTAGATTTAAGGCTTTTAAATAAATCATCTAAGCTAGATTCTGCTTT
>NZ_QXJF01000031.1 GCF_003670275.1 Helicobacter labetoulli | reverse complement strand
CCCCCCCCCCCCCCCCCCCCCCCCCCCCCCCCCCCCCCCCCCCCCCCCCCCCCCCCCCCCCCCCCCCCCCCCCATAAATCCTAAAACAGATATAGATTTATTCCTTATTGAAAAGAAAAAGCAAAATGTGTATTTGCAATGGTGCGAGGAGAATCTCCATAAGGTTTTTAGCTTTCCACATATTTTTGGCAAAGTGCGATTTTTAAATAAGTTTTGGAAAAGACGCGTTTTGAAGAATCCAAAATTGATTAATTATTTTATTAAAGAGCAATATGATGTTAATATTGGCTTTTTAGAGGGGATTAGCACGATATATATTTCCCAAAAACAAGGGGGCAAAAAGATAGGCTATATTCACATCTCTTTGAAAGAAATCCGCAATAACAAACGAGATGAGCTTGAGGCAAGGGCGTATTTAGAGCTTGATAGCATTATATGTGTTTCGCATTATGTGAAACAATCGCTTTTAGAGCTTTATCCAGAGTTGGCACATAAGCATATTGAAGTTATCCATAATCCCATTAATAAAGATTCTATCCTGCAAAAGTCCCAAACTCTACTATCTCAAGCAAAGCAGAGATTCACATTTTTACAAGTGGGTAGGCTAACACACCAAAAAGGCTTAGATGTATTGCTTAGAGCAAATAAAATTTTACAAGATAAAGGGCTAGAATATGACTTGTGGCTTTTGGGCGAGGGAGAGCGGTATAAAAAAGAGCTAGATTCTATGATAGAAGCACAGGGGGTTAAGAATGTGAAGTTTCTAGGTTTTTGTGAGAATCCTTATCCCTATATAAAAATGTGTGATTGTATGGTGTTGGCGTCATATTATGAGGGATATGGTCTTGTGTTGGCTGAAGCTTGTGTGCTGGGCAAGGCAATTATTGCTAGTGATATACCCACAAGCAAGGAAATTTTACATAATGAAGTTTTGGGCGATTGCGGAGCATTTTTTGCAAGTGGCGATGAGGTGTCTTTGGCTCAAAGTATGCAAGAAATTTATAGCCAAGAAACAAGGAGAAATGAGCTTGAAGCTAAAGCCTTAGAGCATTCGCAATGTTTTAGTGTTGCCAAGGCGGCTGAAAGTTTAGAATCTTTATTGTAGATTCTAGCTTTTTAGCCCTTTTTGGCAAAATGTGCTTTTGTTTTGGATTGTTTTAAGATAGATAGCGTGGTTAGATTCTAGCATTGAGCGGGTGTTTTCTTTATGATAGAGATGATAGGCAATAGCACTAAACTTTAATCGTCTCATCTCTCCACCATTAAATAAAAATCTCGCCACAAATTCGGAATCTTCCCTTCCCCAGCCGACAAACTCTTCATTAAATCCATTGATAGCCACACAATCAGCCTTATAAAAGCCCATATTGCACCCACGAATACCTTTGATAAAATCTTTTTTATCAAAATATGATGCTCTAATTGCCGAAGTTGCAAAAATCATTTTGGCTAATAGTGGGATTTGTTTGGCTTTCATATCGCCATATTTAAAAGCGAGATGATAAGAGGAGTTATCCATAATGCCTTGTGTGCTATGTTCTTTCAAAATGACACGAGAGCCTTGTATAAACGCTCCTTTTTTTGCAAAGGATAAATGATCTTTTATAAAATGCGGATGTAAAATCATATCGCCATCAATGATGATGATATACGCTCCATTTGCTGCTTGAATGGCTTTGTTGCGTATTTGGCTCAAGCGGAAGCCATCATCTTCTTGCCAAATATGTTTGAGTATGCAAGGGAAGCTTTTTTGATAATTTTCTATAAGCTCTTTTGTATCGCTAAGACTGCCATCATCGGCAATAAGCACTTCATTTGGCAAAAAGGCTAAATTTTTTACAGAATCTAGCACAAGGGCTAGTCGCTCTTTTTGATTGTAGGTTGTGATAATAAGAGAGCAACTTGGCGGTGTTTTTTGCAATTCATAAAGTTTGAGGTATTTGAAAAACGCTCCCAAACCATTACAAACGCTAATGCTAAAGCCCTTGTAACCATACAAGATTCCACTTTTAAAAAAATAGTTTCTTATAAAAGTCCATAGCCCGTGATTAAGAGCTTTTAGCGGACTTGAGCGCTTGAGTGTGTGCTGCTTAGCCCATAGGCTTGAATAACGCTGAAGTTTATCAAGCAAATGCGAAATATCCCTAAAGGCATAATGCTTTAATCCACTTTTAAGTTTAATAAGCTTGGCGTTTTTAGGTAGCATAATGCTTTCGTGTATGATGTTGTCATTAAAACGCGTGAAAGTTTTATTAAAAAGTCGCCATACATAGTCTGGATACCACCCACACGCCTTTATCCACTCTCCATTGTAGAGATTCTTGCGTGGCAAAGCATAGATATGATGAGGTTGCATAGAGTTAAGGGTTAAGCGTATCTGCTCCAAGGTAGTAGATTCTAAAATCTCATCAGAATCTATACTTAAAATATAGTCGTGTTTAGCGTAGCTGATAGCGAGATTTTTTAATGCACCAAAGCCGATGAACTCGCTTTGATAGATTTTGACATTAGGAAATTTTTTGGCAATATCAAGCGTGCCATCATCACTGCCATTGTCAAGGACAATCACTTCATCAAAGTCTTGTAATGCCCATAAGCATTCATTAAAAGTGCTTTTGGCATTTTTGACTAAAATTGTAACGCTTATAGGGAGCTTTTGCATATTTACTCTTTTGTGTGTTTAGGTAGATTATTTAGGGATTGTAGCAAAGTTATGTGAATCTAACACTTTTAATGTTAGAATTTTTGCCTTTTTATAACAGAATAAAGGGGGTTGTATGTCGCAGGAAACTATTGGGTTTATACATACTTATCAGGTGGGGGATAATATAATGACATTTCCTGCCTTGTATGCTCTAAAAAAAGATATATGATTGCAGGGTGGTTGTTTTTGGGAATGCTTTGATGTGTGATATGTTGCGTTATTGTGATTTTATTGATGAGTGTGTGGATATTGGATATTTGAGTGAAGATTCTATCTCCATTATTGATAAGTATCATTGTGATAAGATTATCCTTACAAATTCACGCAAGGCTTTTATTAAGCATATTCAAGCGACAAATACAAAGCTTATTATCACTCCTATCAAACTATTTGCGTTATTTGCTGCAAGGGTAAGGACACCAGCATTGCACCTGCTATTTATGTATAGAAGCATACCAGAATGGCAAAGGCATTTGTTGCTTGCAAGATGTGTTGATGGTAAAAAATATGATAAAAAAAGCTTGCCCTTAGATTTTGCACAGGCAAAAATAAGTGTGGCTAAGAAGCATAGGGATTTTGCTAAGTCTTGTATGCAAGATAGTGATAGATTAAGCGGGGGGGGGGGGGTTAAAATTTATTTTTTAACCTTTTTGGAATGGTTGTCAAAAACCGGTTACCAAAAAAGGGGGGTTTTATGAAAATGGGCGGGTTTTGAA
>NZ_QXJF01000030.1 GCF_003670275.1 Helicobacter labetoulli | reverse complement strand
AGATATAAGAGCCTATAACTAATCCAAAGACTGCTATTGCAAAAAATACTATCCACATATTTGGTTACTCCTTTGTTGGTTGGAATTTAATTTATTGCGGGAATACATTTTATTCCCACTTGGGAGTCGTGTATTCCTTGTGTTTAGCACAAGAAAATAAAAAGGAGTGCAAAATGAATATAATAAGAATAGTAGAAGAAAAAAGTAAAAAAATTTCTTTTGGAAAGGTGGTATTTCCGCCCTACCAAAAGAAAAAAGCTTGTAAGGTTGAGCTTGGGCTTACAACTATGAGTGATGGGACAACCCGTTTCTCAATATGTGGTTACATCTGGAACCATTTGCACACGAACATTTATAAAGGTGGTCAAATTGATGAGACCATTAAGGCCCTCATCAAAGAAGGTGAGCTTGAAGCATCGCCCCTTCTGTTAGAGGTACTTGAGTTGTGGGATAAATACCATCTCAATTATCTCTGCCCCGGGACACCGGAGCAAGAAGAGGCGGTGCAGAATGGCTTTGAGTCCGGGGCGATAAAAAGATTCCAAAAGGAATCTTTTTATGAGCAGATGTGTGCTTACTTAAAAAGTGTTGGGCTTTACGAAGTTCAGTACGAAGGGAAGCCATATCGCTATGGCTTCGGCTGGATTTATAGACAAATTCCTCAAAGGGATTTAAATAGAATCCAAGAGGCAATGAAAGGATAACCCTTTTATCTCTCTCAGTCCAAAGTTGTGGGAATATATTTGTATTCCCATAGGGATACTATATATTCCTGCTGTTTATTTTGTCAAAATAAAAAGGAGACAAAATGGAAGCAACTAGAGAAAGCACGGCTTCGGCTCTAATGAGCCTTGGCTATAAAATTTCTCGTTCTTGGCATTTTGCCGTACAAGATGAGAGAACACCTAGTGCATACATAAATCAGAACGGTCATATACATGACTTCGGATCTGATTGGCACGGGGACTTTCCTTCGTTCCTAAAAGAGTTTCGTGGCTTTCATAATATTGGCGATGCCATAAAAGAAGCCCAAAGACTCTTGGGAATGGAGGTAACTTTTAATTTTGCTGACTTTGAAAAAGGTGGGCAAAAGAAAAACGAAGGCTTTATCGATGAAAAGTGGTTAGAGCAATATCGCTCCAACAGAAAAACGCATTTTGAGGCTTATTTAAAGCTTCTTAAGGCGTTAATGCCATCGGTCAAGTCAGCAGAAAAAAGAAAGGAAATTGCCTTGCGGTATGATATTGGCTATCAGCCAACAGGTAATTTCAAGGGAAAGCCCTTTCCAGAGAGACTTATAATGCCTATTCGTGATGAAGCAGGCAGAATAGTTACCCTCTGGAAGTATAACCCAACACTCGCCAAACACGAGCGGTTGCGTTATACAAGAGAGCGAAAGAGAAGTGTATTTAATTTATCCGACTTACTCAAGTATAGAGAGGCTCCACAAGAACCTATCTTTATATTAGAGGGCGAGAAGGATGTAATTAATGCTGTGGCACATGGCATTCGTGCTATTACGCCCGGCAGTGCAACTTCTCTTCTTGAAGAAACCTATTTGAATTTATTCAAAGATCTCAGCCTAATGGTTGTTGGAGATTACGATGAGGCTGGAAATACTACTATCAAAAAGCAGCTTGAAGTCCACGCTAAAGTCGTGAACATACTTGATTGGAAAAAGTTTCTTGAGTCAAAAGGGAGAGTAGATCTCTTGAAAAAGGGATTTGACTTGAGCGATTGGCTTGAGCAAAAGACTAGCCTTTAAGGCTAGAAATATTCCATAAAGGGATTTTTTTCATCCCTTTATGGGGTGGGATAAATCTCTTTATGGAGTGTTTTCACTCTAGGGTAGAAATATCCTTGCAATATAGAAATATGTTGCTAAAAAACAAAAAAAGAGAATAAAATGTTTTGCCATAATTATAATATGGTAAAATTGACAGAAATAACAAAAGGAGTGAGTATGAAAATGCCACAAGAAATTGCTGTCAAAAGAAAAAAAGAGGGAGAAAAAGCGGAATTTCAATACCTTATAAACAGGCTTGATGACAAAGAGGCTTGGGAAAAGGCTTTTGAAGCGGTTGCGAAAGATGATGAGCTAAATACTGATTTGTGGGAGACCAGTGAAGATGTCAAAGGGCTCTATAAAGCAAGGTGAAATATGGATTGTTAATTTTGAACCACAAATTGGTACTGAAATTAACAAAACACGCCCTGCCGTTATAATTGGACGAAATGATTGTGTGAATTTTAATATCAAGATCGTTGTTCCGATAACGATTTGGAAAGACAAATTCTGTCAAGGATTTTGGTTTGTAAAAATTCAACATTTTGTTGAAATCAACAACATTCTTTACATCCCAACTAGAAATGTTTTGATTGAAGCTTTTTGCTCCGTAAAACATTGACTCCATATCTTCCACCTTTAATACATTCCAATTTGATATATCTTGATTGAAATATACCGCTCCAGAGAACATATTTCGCATATTTGTTACATTGCTGACATTCCAAGTTTCAATGCCCCTAAAATCTCTATTTCTATATCCAGAATATAAAAATAGCCTAGACATATCGGTAATAAGACTTGTGTCAATATCACTTAATTCGGATGTTCTAAGCAATTCTATGGACTCATTTTTATTTTTTGGTTTAATTTTCATTTTTTCTCCTTAATTCCCATATTGGGAATATTGAAATAGATATTCCCAAACACTAGGGGCTTTTTTTAGGGGCATTTGATTGTTACACCAAATTCCTCATTTCCATCTTTGCTGCAATATAGCGTAAGATATTTTTCAATATCTCCGTATTCATCAACAAAAACGGAAATTTCCGCCTTGCTGGCAAACTCATAGGAGTTGTCCAAATCCATTTTTGAGAATTCGACATTCTCCCATAAGAGCTTTTTCAGCTCTTCTGAGTTTGAAACCCAGATGCACTGCTCAACAAAGTTGAGTGAGCCCGCTGCCGAAACAATTTTGCGGGGTTCTTTTTGAGGTGCTTCTATAGCTTCGAAACTATAAAGTCCTCATCAAAGAGGTACCTGAATGGTATCTCTCCTTTTTCGAAGAGTTCTTCTTGCCACTCTTCTATTTCCTTAATGCTTACACCCAAAGGCAACAAAACATTAAGGTTATTCTATCTGAAGCTTGAAATAAGCTTCGGCTTCAGACTGATTTAAAACACCCTTGTTTCAGGTGGGAAGTATCCCTCCTGATTGGTGTATTCTGTTTTTATAATTTTATATATTTTCATTGTCTTCTCCTTTTATCTTTTTGACAAAACAAATAGTAGGCAGACATAGTAGTTCCGTGCGGGAATACAAAATGTCATTCCCACAACTTTGGCTGAGAGAGATAAAATTAGGGTTTAGAAATAAGAGAGTTTATTGTTTTGCGGATAAGCTGCAGACGATTTTCATCCAATTCTCCTATAGAGAAACTGGATTCGCTAAAACTTTTTATTTGAAAGCAATTTGCCACCGATGGTTTTAAAAGATTGTTCTTGGAGTTTGGTTCTTCTGTGCTAGGTTATTTAACCAAAACCTTAGCTCTTGGGACATAAACGGCATCTCAAAAGAGATGTTTGAAGGCACGAAAATGTCTGAAAAACA
>NZ_QXJF01000029.1 GCF_003670275.1 Helicobacter labetoulli | reverse complement strand
CCACAACACCTCCATAAAAAGGGATTTTTGATGAAGTGGATTCTAGCGACATTGTTTTTACCGACAAAAAGGGGCAAGTGAGCGGGGCATTTTATCGCAAAGAATTAGGGGATATTGATTTAGTTTGGGGGAATGAGAAAATAGGCTTACAAAAGATAGTGGATAAGCATTTAAAAGACTTTGCGGACTTTAAAGGAAATAATCCTTATGAAAAAATGTCAAATGCGATAAATGAGATTGTAGAAAATGGCAAATTACTTAGCGAAAATGGGGTAAATACGCTATGGTATAAAAATGGCGATGATTATTATCTAGTGGGAATCTCAAAAGGATTTAATAAACAAGGAGATAATAATTGGATTATAACGAGTTACAAAAAGACAAAAGGTAAAATACCTGATGAGATTAAAGGCGACACCGCGAACCTGTCCGCTTATAGCGATGAGTTTAATCCTTTACTGACTTCTAAAGATGAACCTTTAAACTCTAAGGGCATTGTACCACAAGAATCTAAAACTATGTTAGAATCTAAAGCAAAAACGCAAGGGAAAAGAGTGGATATAGAGATACCAAAGGAAAAAGATTTTTTCAAAAATTTAAGAAATAATACTAAAAAGGTTTTGTCAGTATTAAAGGGACAGGTGTTTGAAAATATCAATAGCGGAATGAAAGCCCAAGTCTCTAGCGATGGGATTAATAAAATGATAAGCGTTAAGGCAGTGGATAAGTCAATCAATAATGGCTACACGAAAGAGGAGCATTTTGCGAGTGTAGAGAATGTGATAAATCTTTACAAAATAAGCAAACTTACACAAAGTGAAAAGCCAAACAATAATAGCGTAGATGTTATTGCCTACCATAAATTTATCGCAGATTTTAGCATTAACGCAAAACCGACAAAGGCAAAAATCACACTAAGAGAAACAATACAGGCTGGAAATAGGATTTATAGCTTAGAATTGCTGGAGTTAGAAAAAGCTAGTAATTAATCAGTTGCTACCCTAAGCTGTTACTAGCTTTAATACTTATCAATGATTTAACGCGGGGGGATAGCTAAACCCCTTTTTGATAAATATTCCTTATTCTATGTTATCTATAGTTAAATAATGCTTAAAATATGAATTTAAAGGACCAAGCAACGCACATTTAGGCAGTGGATTAGTGGGTGGAAGTGTAGTGGGAGTGGAGCAAGATGAGAATGGTAATCTAACCTTTAGCCCTGAAAAATTTGCGTTGGGATTGCTAGGGGGAGCAGCAGGAAGCAAGGCGGTAAGCAAGATTTATAATAATAAGTCCGCATAAAGACACGCTACACTAGCTATTAAAAGCATTCAACAAGACTATAAGGCTTTGAGTGAAAGAATCCTATAATGTTTGCTAAAATAATGCAAAAGATTGACACACGAGATTTTTTAAAAGGCAAAAAGCAAGTGGAAGAAGTAAGTAAGGATATTTTTAACAAAGAATTAGCACAAGCCATAGAATCTGCTTTATCTAGTGGCAAGGTGGAAGTAATGCCAAAGGCGGAGTTTAGAAATAAGGATTGATTTAGATGGATTAGAAGGGCTTGTGGAGAAAATACCAGAGCCTAGCCCTGAAGTAGAGCAAGAGCCAAATACTGAAGCCCCTAAAACAGAAGCTGAAGTGGATTCTAAGGAGAATACCGAGCAAGAAAATGGCAATACCGAGAGCGAAAATACAGAGCAAAACGAGGATAGCTCACAAGAAAATATAGAGAGCGAAAACCAACAAGGGCAAGTAAAGCCTATTTAACTATTTTAAGCATTAATGTAAAAAAGTATATAATTATGCTAATTAAACACCCTTGCGGATATTTAATTGGCATAATTATAACATTAAAGTATTTAACCCTTTTAAAATCCTTGCTTTTTTGCTTTATTTGTGTGAAAATCTTTATTTTTAAGGGGCAGAAGTGGCGATACAGAATAAAGCAGAAATAAAAGCCTATTATGAAACACACGATACAAAAGCAAAGGAAGTGGCTAAAATCTTTAACATCGCTTATCGCACTTTGGCAAATTGGATAGCTAAAGAGGGCTGGGAAAGGGGAGCTGCGATTAAAGAGATAGAAGCAGAAGTGCTGAATGATAATCTCACAAATCACCGCTTAAGCACATTTATAGGCAGTAAAAAGGAGGAGCTAAAAAAGCAGATAGCGGGGAATATTGATGTAAGTGAGTTAGATTCTATGATTGTAAATAATTTGCTTGAGAGTAGCACAGATGAGCTATTGCTAAAGGCGATGAATCTCAACTTTATAAATAAAAATATCTTGCTAAGTGCGATGATAGCTAAAGATGAGCTGCTGCGGCTTGTGGCGTTTAATAAAGGGAATAAGCCTGACCCTATGATTATCGCGTGTGCGGAGAAAACTGCGAGAATGTTTGAGGGCTTGAAAGTAAGCCTATATGGCAGGGAAGTGGTAAGAGAAGCGGAGACAAGAGAGAATGATTATAGCAAACTTAGCACAAATGAGCTTTTGGCATTGCTTGGGGAGGAGTAAGGTATTATGGAGTAATGGAGAGTAGTAGGAATTTTATGCTTTTGCGTAGGTGTGTTTTACCAAAACAAGCCCAAAAGCCCCTAGCTTTAGCTATGCTAGTTTAAATATTTATAGAGTTGAGAGCATCAACTCTTAGAGGAGAATCTAAGCTAGCTTTAAAGTAGGCTAGATTTGTTGATACTAGAAACCTAGCACTTATGCGTGGGGAGTTGGCATTCTATATGCTTTTTAAGGATTAAGTAAAATGGGCTGTGATGGTGTCTATTTTTTGTTTTGCGTGGTATGGAAGTGTGGGGCTTTGAAGTGGAGTGTGTGGAGTGTGTGGAGTGTGCTGGGATTTGTAGCGTTTTGTTGGATTTAGTGTTTATGTTTTTGAGTTTGGGGCTTTTGATTGGCTGCTGCATTGGGCTTTGAGTGTAGATTTTATGGAGTGCTTGGCGGGGGGCTATGGAGCGTTTTGTTTGCTCTTGGCAGGAAAATTCTACTTTGTTGGTTGTGTGTGGGTTCTCTTGTGATTAGTGGGAGTTTGTTAGGGTTTTTGTGGGCTTTTGGCTGGGATTTGCTATTGATAGGCTTTACTCAAGTGAGCCGCCCCCACATTATTTTTTTGCCTTTTTCTTGTCTTTTTTGGCTGTGCTTTGTCTGGTTTTGCCTTGTTATTTTGCCCTTTTGTCTCTCTCCCCATTATTTTTGCCGCCGCCCACATTATTTTTTGGGCGTTTTTTTGGGTGCTATTTTTTGGGAGAGGGCTTTTAAAAAAATTGTTTTGCGTGGATTCGTGGGGAAATCGCAGGGATTTTTTTATGCGTGGGAGAGTGGTGCAAAAATGCTAAAAATAGGCAAAAATGGGCTTTCTTTGGTGGCTGGTTTGCTTTTGGTAGGGGGATTATGGGGATTGCAAAAAATGCTTAAAAAACTTGCATTTTTTAAAAAAAGGGGTAGAATGCGGGCGTTTTAGTGTTCTTTTACAAAGTGTGTCAATGTTTTGTGTCAAAATGTGCCAAAATGCAGTGTGAAATTGCATTATTTTTTTATGATGCTTTGAGTGAGTGGCGTAGTGGCTTGTGTAGGTTTGTTTTGTGCGGGGATTTAGTGATTGTTTGGATTGTAAAGGCTATCATAAAGCCTTAGATTCCATTATAACACGCCGAATCTAAGCTTATTTATGTAGCACAAAGCCCTTTTAAAACCTCTTCTTATTCACATCATCTAATATATCTTTAGCTACTCTATCTACTCTTTGACTTATTTCAGCACTAGA
>NZ_QXJF01000002.1:147956-152874 GCF_003670275.1 Helicobacter labetoulli | reverse complement strand
AACCTAAGAGAAGAGACTAGAAGCTCAATCAAATGGGAGTGAAATAATACAGATTTAAAGCTTAATGGGGGCTTAAAATTTATAAATTTCCTGATAAGCTGATTTGAAACGCTTATGAAACCAAAACCAATCCTGCGGTTTAGCCCTTATAGCCTCCTCTATCACATCAGCTTGTGCTTGTGTAGCGCGTAAAATATCTTGTGTGCTATCCTCACTTTTTTGGCAATAAATGGGCGGATAGAATCTCACTTCAAAAGATTTATAATTCTCCCTAATACTTATCATCACCGGCACTATCCCCACATTAAAACGGCGTGAGAGCACAGAAGCGATGGTCGTATGCGTTGCTTTTTTACCAAAAAACTCAACCCACACGCCCTCGCTTTGAGATATATTTTGATCTACCAAGATTCCCGCAAGAGCATTTTCCGCACCATAGAGTTTGAGCAAATGTTTAAACGCACCTTTTTTGTCAATAAATTTGACATTTTGCATTTCACGCCGCTGAATAATAAGCTCATTTATCATCTCAAATTGTGTCAAGCGCCCCAAAGACGCCATATTGCACCAATAATACCGCGGAGGCAACACACTTGCCATTGCCTCCCAATAGCCATAATGTGCAGAAATAAGCACTGCACCCTTATCCTTGTGTAAAGTGTGCAAAATATACTCTTCATCAATGAATCTAAATCGCTTTGTATGTTTTTCTAACGGAATAAAAGACACTCGTATCGTTTCTAGCAATACAAAGGCAAAGTTTGCATAGCAAGTCTTAATCAAAGCCTTTTTATCCGCCTCACTCATCTGCTCCCCATAGACAAAATCCAAATTTGCCTTCGCATCTTTGTATCGGCGTCTATCCACAACCCTCATCACAAACGCCAACGCCACAATATGCCACACAAAAAACCAATGCGGAATCTTTGCAAGGTAAAAGCCCAAGCAACTTACAACAATATTCAATGTCTTTGCAAGAATCTTCATAGCTCTTTTCCACAAGCTAGGCTATGCTGTCTTTGTAAAATCGTATTAATCTCGGCTGCAACCGCACTAGGAGCAATATTTGCAATAGAAAAATCATTCTTTTGGTAGCTTGGATTCTCGCTCCCGCTTAAAAATACATTCACCTCACTTACAAGAGCAAAACGCGATGAAGGAGTATTGCCATAAAGTGTTACAGAAGGCTTTTGCATAGCCCAAGCCAAATGGGTAATGCCCGTATCTCCGCCCACTACAACACTTACTTGCCCAATCAATGCCTTTATCTCACCCATACATAAACGCGGCAAAAGCACAACATCTTTATTTTCAAAACAAACTTTAATCTCTTGAGCTTTATTTGTGCTATACCATAGCAAAAGCACCTGAATCTGCGGATTAGATAAAAGCATTTTAATCACTTCAACAAACAAATGCGGAGGATAAGTCTTAGATTCCAAAGAAGATTCAAGCACAAGCAACACCAAATGCTTTTTGCTATCAATTGCGCACTCTTGCATAATTATAGTCATCTGCTTTTCTGCCCTTTGGCTTATGAAAAATGCCTCTTTTCTCTTTGTATATACACTTTTTAACTCCACATTTTCAAGTCCCAAAGCCTCACGCATAAGTACAAAATTCCGCTCTAAAATATGATTTTCGTATGGAATCTTTACCCTTTTTTTGTAAAGCAAACTTGCCACCCTCTCCTTAACAGAATCTTTGTCAAATCCCCAAAACTCGCTAAATTTAAGAAATCTCCCGCATACAGCCGACTTAATAAGCCCCTGCATATCTATCACCTTATCATAGTAGGGCAAAACTCTTAGCTCCCTAATAATCCCTGCAATCGCCCTTGCTCCACCTTTTTTTAAATTGACTTCAACAAGTCTATCCACACAAGGGCTATCTTGCAACACCTCTGCAAACACACTATCCACAATCCAAGTTATCTCTACTTGCTGTTGCAATCTCTCTTGCAATTGTTCCCGCACAAAGGGCAGCACACAAGCCCCTATAATCACATCTCCTAACGAGCTTAGCCGAATGATTGCTATTCTAAGCCCCACATCACACCTTGATAAATTCAATCTGCAATGGCTCGGGCTTGTGAAGTTTGCTTATATTCTCCCTAGCCAAATATAAATCCGCACTTGTATAGATTCTTAGAATCTTAGACTTCACATATTCATAGCGAATCTGCAAATTCCCCTCGCTCCTGCAAAGCGTCTCGGCAAGAGCAAGCATAAAGCTTAACCATTGCAAACTCAAAAGCTTTGGCATCAAATCACTAATATGCTCTATGCTCCCATCTTGAGGGATTTTCTTGCCGCTATATTCCACAAGTAGGCAAATCCCCAATCGCTCACTATGTGAGAATCCATATTCCAAAGCATTAAGCAAAACATACGAGCCGTGAAGATTAGCATTATAAAAATTCAAAATCCGCCCAATGCTTGAAAGATATGAGGCGGTATTCAAAAGCTTTTTGCACTGCTCATCAAGCTTATGCAACGGAAACAAAGCATCAAAAATCTTTAAAGACTCTCGGCGTGTCATCTCCGCATAAGTCTTATCAAGCATAAATCTATCCTCAATCGCACTAATAGAGGGATTAAAAGCTTTTGGAAAACTATTTTTATGCCCACGCAACAAATCACTCAAATACACACCCTCACGCACCCCAACACCACTTGTTACAATCTGCTCCGCCCCAAAATGAGCCAAAAACATTTGCAAAATAAGACAACCACTGCGAATATTGTCAATACGATCTTGAGGCACCCCCATAGATTCAAGCTTATCTTCATTAGCTTGAGAAATTTTTTCAAAAAACTTTAGATTCTGTGCGACATCTACTTCATAGCCGTGAATCTCGGCAATAGGATATTGTTTATACTTCATAATCATCTTTGACAATGCTCGTATAGTCCCACCAACACCAAAAATGCGATTATGTTTAAAATGCGATGGCACAGCTTTAAGCTGCTCTTGTATAAATCGCCTTGCCCCTTCAATATTGTTTTTCTTATCAAAAAATAGCTCTTTTAACCGAATAGTGCCAATATCAAGCGAGATAAGATCCACAATCTTACCATCTCTAATAAACGCGCATTCCGTGCTTCCGCCACCTACATCCATCGTAATGCCATCTTTGTAATGCAAAAGATTAGCACAGGCTATTCCACCATACAAGGCTTCTTTCTTACCATCAATGATTTTTACAGATAATCCACACTCTTTTTTCACTCTATCTACAAACACCTTTGAGTTGGGTGCATCACGCAGAGCAGAGGTTGCTACACAAAATACTTTCCGTGCTTTATGTGCTTTTGAGATTTGTGCAAATTCTTTAAGTGCGGATACAGCACGATTCATAGGGGCTTGCCCCAAAACACCTCCAGATTCATAGCAGCCCTCTGAAATTCTCACCTTAGATTTAGTCTCATAAATGAGATGAAAGGCAAAACGCGAAGTCTTACGAAAAATCGCCATACGCACAGAATTTGAGCCGATGTCTATAACGGAGGTAATTTTTGCCATTATTCCCCTTTTTGCAGGGCTTCAAACTTGTATCGTAACTCTTCAATCGTCTCTACATTATCAGGGTCTGGCACAATAGCATCAACAGGGCAAACAGATAAGCAGCTTGGCTCATCATAGCTCCCAACACACTCCGTGCAGACATCAGGGTCTATGCTATAAACCGGATCTCCCTCTTCAATTGCTCCATTTGGACATTCTTCAGCACACGCATCACACGCGATACATTCATTATTAATCATTAAAGCCATCTTCAATCACTCCCACTTTTCACAGATAAAAAACTTAGCCTTTTAGCTGAATATTCTTTAAAAAGAGATAAAATGCACCCCACTCTCATAAATCTGCACATCTACGCCGTAATCATTGTGATGATTTGTAGCAATGATTTGGGAATTTGGCACAAGTGATAAAAGTGCCTCAAAAGAATCTTTTGGTATAAATAACATACTTGCTCCACTAAAAATCGCTCTTTTTAGCTCATCTTTATCACACACTTCAACAAAAGGCTCAAAACCAAGTCTCCTAGCAAACTGCAACAAAACACTCAAAGACTTGCCAGAGTGCAACGCACAAGGGATAAGCACATTATCCGCACCAAATAAGGCTGCTTCTAGAATCTGATATTCATCAACAAACAAATCCGCATAAATGATAGGCAAAGTGCTATGGCGGCGAAGCAACGAGATAGATTCTAGTGCCAAATTTACCTCGTTTATATCGTGTTTTACATACCGCATTCGTAAATCAAGCAAAAACATATCATTATACCCCTTTTGCTCCGCCTCACTTGCCACTTCCAAAAACGCCACCTCATCAAAATCACCCTGAATCTCAAACCTTATAGCCTTCTTAGGCGGATTTGGACTTACTCGTTTGCAATCTTCCCGCTCAAGTCTAGGCATAAAAGGACTATATGCCAATGTCCTGCCTAAAGCCTCAAAATCAATGATTGTCTTGCGTTTGGCTAAATGTGCTTGAAGATTTTGTTTGCACTCATTTGTGGCAATCACATTTGATTGTATAAAATTAGATTCTATAAAATTCACGCTTTTACTCCCCAACTTACAAAATATTAATCTCATCAAAATGCGGATTCTAGCACATTACGCATTTAAAAATACTTGCTACAATCCCAACTTTCATCTCACACAAAGGACATTACACTATGAACAATTCCGCTTTCATTATGCTAACATCTGCGTGGAGCAATAAAATCCCAAGTGAAGCAGCCTTTATGCTTCAAGGGCGATTAGAAAAAATCCCCGAAGACAAGATTCAATCTCTTAGCTTTATCCCACTCAAAGACCCTAGTAATTGGGCTTATTTTGGGGCTTTTCTTTGGTGCTCTTGGCATAGATAGATTCTACAAAGGCGATATTGGACTTGGAAT
>NZ_QXJF01000002.1:0-147857 GCF_003670275.1 Helicobacter labetoulli | reverse complement strand
AATTGGGCTTATTTTGGGGCTTTTCTTTGGTGCTCTTGGCATAGATAGATTCTACAAAGGCGATATTGGACTTGGAATCTTAAAGTTTCTATCCATTTTTATTTTTATCGGCATTTTTTGGGCGTTGGCAGATTTGTATTTTGTATGGCAAGGGATTAAAAAAGACAATCTCAACAAAATCAACCAGCAATTAATGATTCTAGGCGTATAGCACACATTTGGGCTAATAGCCTACTTTGTATTGTGATTTTGTAATCTTTGTCATTAGAGCCTTTAGCGAGGATTCTCACAATTTAGAATCTAAAAGATTCTAAAAAAGCCTTTTCGCTTAAGTTCAAAATGACAAAATTCTAGAATCCTAAGGCACAAATCACGCTTACTTTTTTCCATTTTTCCCATTTTTTACCCTCTCATCATTCCTTGTTTTTCCTATTCGCCTTATTTTTTATTTCAGCAGACATTAAGCTGGGGGGGGGGCATAATGCGAATTTTTATGCCTTGATTCTAGTATTTTAAGCATATATTAAGTTTATGCGTGAAATTGGGTGTAGGGGTGTAAAAGTAGATTCTGTGTTTTGATATTGAAATGCAGAATCTTTTGGTTCAAGGGCGGTGGGGAGTTGCAACAACGACCTTAAAAAATAACAAAATGAGGGGTTCTAATGGATTCAAATATGTTACTTATGAGTTTGCAAGACAAGCTTCCAAACAACCAAATGAAGCTTCACGCACTCAAAGAGAGATTTGACAAAATGAATGAGCAAGAGCGAGAAGACTTTTTGCTTAAAACAAATACGCTTGAACTTTGTAATCCTAAAATGGTATTTTGGGTGGGAGCTTTTTTGCTGGGTTTCTTTGGTATAGCGTGGCTTATGCTGAAAAATATGTCACTATTTATCGCAAAACTTAGCGTATGGGCTTTATGGATACTTTTATGGATTATAGCGGCGGCAATAGATTCTGCTGTGGTGGCTGGTTTTTCACTTGTGCCACAGATTATTGTATATGTGTGGTTTGTGGTAGATTTATTTATCGTTGGCAAGAGAGCACGCGAATTTAACTACCAAAAAATAATGCAAGCTTTGATGTAAAAGGAGGTTTGTATGAATAATCAAACAGCAATATTTCTTTCGCAATGGAATGATTCTATCCCTGAAGGCAGTGGATTAATGCTTCAATCTCGCCTTGAAAAACTTGATGAAAGTAAAGTTTCTTCACTTGCGATGGTTAGTCTTAAAAGTCCTATTATTGGGCTTATTTTGGGGCTTTTCTTTGGTGCTCTTGGCATAGATAGATTCTACAAAGGCGATATTGGACTTGGAATCTTAAAGTTTCTATCCATTTTTATTTTTATCGGCATTTTTTGGGCGTTGGCAGATTTGTATTTTGTATGGCAAGGGATTAAAAAAGACAATCTCAACAAAATCAACCAGCAATTAATGATGCTTGGCGTATAGTGGCACAGAGTGCTTGGAATCTTAAAATAATTAAAGGATAAAAAATGAAAAAGTTAGGTGCATTTATAATGAGTGTTGTATTTGCAGAAATGCTAAGTGGTTGTTCAAGTATGCCTTCTTGCGATGATAAGGAAGTCAAAGATTTATTGACGGATATCATCAAAAGAAATTTCTCTGCTATTGGTATCAAGGTTGATAAGGCAAACTATTCGGACTTTATGACACAAAATGTCAATAAAGATGCCAAAAAGGTAACTTGCAAGGTTAAAGTTAAAATCTTTCCAGAAATGTTTTATGACACAAGTACATCAGACTTTCTTGAATATACAGCACAACACACCGATGAAGGCAAACTTTATGTGGAAATACAAGATTAGCGACAATGGCGATTTGATGATTGAGGCTCAAATTGCAAAATAATTTGCCAATCATTTTTTGCAAAGGAGTAAAAAATGTTAAGAATGATGTTAATCACTGCTTTAGCCTTTAGCTTGACACTAGGTGCGGAAGTCATAATGCAAGATGATGAAGAGATGGTTTATGGCGATACTCGCTTTATCTGCAAAAAGGATATTGTTGAAATACACAATGTCCTTAAAAGCACAAATAGCTTTGAATATCAAAGACCCAACTACACAGAGATTGTCAAAGAGCTTAAGTTCAATGACCATCTCGGTGAAGCTAAGGCTCTTCAAATATGGAATCAAAAACAGCAAAAAAGAATAGATGAGTTAGAATCTAGTATGAAACAGGATTTAGAGCTTATCCAAAACTCTCTTTGTGCTAAGGTTTTAGAAGAATCTTATTCAAATGGCTATACAAAATACAAAACAGATAAGCCTGTGCCAAGCTTAGATAAAATTGCTGAAGTGCTGAAATAGTGAGCTTTAGATTCTTCATCGTTATGGAGAATCTAAATATATTTTTCATATTTTCATTGCAAATTTTGGCAGATTTATCACAAATGATTATCGCCCATCTATCCACTCGGCATATTTAATAACTTTTCTTATAATTGCAGTTTTTACAGGATTCAACTTTCAAATCTATTAAAAGCCCTATTTCACTTCAAAAGGACAAAAATGCTCTCCAGCCTTATACGCAAACTTCAAGGCTTTTTAGAATCTACCCTTTGGAGTGTGTTTATCACAAGTGTGATTTTAATAAACTCCGCGTGTTTGGGACTAGAGACGATTAAGTTTATCCATAAATATTTTGGGGAGATTCTTAGCATTATTGATTATATATGCCTTGGGATTTTTGTTGTAGAAGTAGCCTTGCGTATTCTCGCGTATGGGCTAAAATTTTTCATCGGCAGGGATTGGGGTTGGAATTGGTTTGATTTTATCATCGTGGGTGTAAGTCTCTTTGTCGTTGGAGGACTAGCTGTGCTTAGGGCATTTAGGGTGATTAGAATCTTCCGTTTGCTCTCTGTCATTCCCACTATGCGTTTAGTTTCTGTGGCAATGCTGCATACTATTCCTTCAATGATAAGCATAATGGTGCTTTTGATTATCTTTTATTATATCTATGGGGTGCTGTGTGCCAATCTCTTTGGCGAGGCATTCCCGCAGTGGTTTGGGGATTTGGGTGATAGCTTTTATACACTCTTTCAAATTATGACTCTAGAATCTTGGTCTATGGGGATTGTGCGTCCTATTATGGAAGTGTATCCTTGGGCGTGGGCGGTGTTTGTGAGCTTTATTTGCATTGTAAGCCTTATTGTGCTAAATCTCATTGTAGGCGTTGTAGTAGAGAGTATCGCTGAAATGAAGCAAATGCGTGAAGAAAACACTCAAAATAAGCAAAATATCTCTCAAGATTCTAAGCATCCGGCACAGAATCTTAACTCAAAGGCGATGTAATAAAATGTCAATACGAAGTGCGGTTATCGGCTATGGATATTGGGGACGCAATGTCGCTAAGGCATTGCGTAATAGCACAGAGTTTGCCTTGCATACCATTTATGATGAAAGCCTAGCCGCACAAGCAAAAGCACAAGAGGATTATGAGATTGCACTCTACCCAAGCTATGAGGCGATTTTAGCAGATTCTAGCATTCAGGCAGTCTTTATCATCACTCCGCCCCAAACGCACTTCGCCCTAGCAGAATCTGCATTAAAGCAGGGCAAACATACCTTTGTAGAAAAGCCCTTAACTACGCAATACACACAAGCTCAAGCACTCTATGCCCTAGCTAAAAAGCAAAATAAAATCCTATACTGCGACCATATTTTTTTGCATTCCCCAGCGGTGCAATATCTCAAAAAGCAGATAAAAAGTTTTGGCGAGATTGTCTATATAAACGCAAGACGCATTAATCTAGGGCTATTTCAAAGCAATGTAGATGTGATTTGGGATTTAGCTATCCACGATTTAAGCATTATTGATTACCTTGTGGGGCTACATATCAAGGAGGTTTCTACCTTTAAGACGCGGTATTTAGACTATCCTAATGATGCTCTAGCTAATATCAATTTGCGATTAGAATCTGGTATTATCATAACACTTAGTGTGTCGTGGCTAAGCCCCATTAAGGTGCGTGAGATGATTATCGGGGGGAGTAAAAAGACTGCCATTTATGATGAAACCAAGCGGGATAAAATCACCCTTTTTGACACGGGCGTTGTGATTAAAGATACTTTTGATACGCATAGCCTCTATCAAAAAATGGTAGAGTATAAGCTAGGCGAACAGCTAACGCCCACTCTGCCAAACACAATGGCACTTGATAATTCCATTGCCTACTTTGCTTCACTTGTTCTTGGCGATAATCTTAGACAATCTCAATGCGATGAGGAGCATATTTTACGCGTGATTAAGGCTATTGAGATGATACAAGATTCACATACACAATCATAGTCCTACATACTCTATTGTGTCATTCACAAACTTATTTTGCTAATAAGACAAAAACAGATTTTTTTCTTTAAGGGGGATGGGTTTAAATTGCGAAATCACCCCTCCCCCTTAAAAATCGTTCGCAGTCGTGCCACTCACCCCGATAACGCTTTATAGGTTTGCGTTTCACGCGATTTTATTTTAATCAGCTTAAGGATGTGCCTTAAGCGTAAGGCTACCGCCACTTTTCTTATAGTTTGCCACAACTACGCCAATATGAAATCTTGGAGTAACAAAATAGACAAGGGCAGATTCTACTCCACTACGCTAAAACTAAGCTCTAAAATCTCTTTATGCGATTTAATGTAAGCATTTAGCTCATCTAGCTTTAAGTCCTTAATCTGATCCAGCTCCCGCTTGTGATGATCCAAAGGCAAATCCCTAAAGTAGTTTAAAAACTTCGCATTTAAGCGTTGAGATAAGCTCTCTTCACGCAATGGCTCACTCCCTAGCAGAAACGCCTTAGCCGCATTGAGCTCCTCTTCACTCACGCCATTATTTACAAACTCTTTTATCACTTCTTTGACAACTTTTATCGCTTCATCTTTATTCTCAAGCTTTGTTTGCAAATAGCCACTTGTATATTCCGCTGCATCGCCGACATTTACACGCATATACGCCGAGTAGGCTAAGCCCCGCTTCACACGCACTTCCTCCATCATACGCGAGCCAAAGCCACTGCCGCCTAGGATAAAGCTCATTACCCTTGCCATATAGTTTTTGCTCTTATCTGCATTATCAAAGCGTGAGCCAAAATATACAAATGCCTGTTGCGTGGGCTTTTTGACACTTACACTATCAGGCTGCTTGGTCACTTCAAATGAAAGCTTCTCTTTAGATTCTCCCACAGGTAGAGTGCTTAGAGCATTAATCAAAGTAGCCTTAAACTCATTCTCTTGCAAGTCCCCACCAGCCACGATAATAAGCCTTTTTAACACGAGATTGCGTTGTAAAAACTGCTCTACATCTTGCAAACTTACAGATTCTACGCTTTGCTTATCGCCAAGCAGTGGGATTGCCATAGCTGTGCCTTTGAATAGAATCTTATAAAGATTCTGCTCGGCAATAGTATCAAAGTCATCTTCTTGCTGGGCAAGTTTATTAAGGGTTAGCGTTTTAACTTTAGATAGGGCTTGTTGCGTGAGATTTGGCTGTTTTAAAAGCTCATTAAGTAGCGTGAAACTCTCATTTTGAAACTCTTTCAAATAAGAAAGCTCAAGATTCAAAGTCTGCAGTCCCACACTCGCATACAAGCTAATTGCTTTGCTCTCTAACTTCTTAGCAAACTCCACACTGCCTAGATCTTTTGTGCCTTCATTGAGAATCTTAGCACTTAACGCCCCTAGCCCAGCCTTAGCCCCATCGGCACTTCCACCGATAAACACAAGCTGCACACTCCCTACAGGAATATTCTTGCTTTGCTCAAAAAGCAATGGCACTGCTACACCATTTATCTCCACACTCTGTATTTTTGTCTCCGCATTCATACTGCCTCCTATACACAAAACCATAAAAATAAATATAGAAAAAATTTGAGAACATAGCCTATGCGTTAATTTTGGCATTAATACCGCTCCAAAATCTCATAAGCTGTATTGCGTTTTGCGGGATTTTCGCCTATATCTTTAATCAAAGCTATCATCTCTTGTGCATTCATAGAGTTACACACACCAGCGGAAGATACGACATTTTCTTCCATCATTGTGCTACCCAAATCATTTGCCCCAAAGAGCAAAGCTAACTGCCCAATATGTGAGCCTTGCGTAACCCAGCTACTTTGGATATTTTTAAAATTATCAAGGTAGATTCTGCTACACGCCAAAAGCCTTAGATAACGATTTGATGAAGCTTTTTGCAGGTTTGGAAACTCCTTTTGCAAAGGCGTATTATTAGGCTGAAAGCTCCACATAATAAATGCCCTAAAGCCTTGAAACTCATCTTGTAAAGAGCGGATACAATCCCAATGTGCCACAATATCTTCATAATCTTCCACACTGCCAAACATCATTGTAGCCGTGCTTTTCATACCAATCTTATGGGCTTGTCTATGCACTTCAAGCCATTCTTGTGTATCAAGCTTTTTTGGTGCGATAATATCTCGCACTCTATCACTTAGAATCTCAGCCCCTGCCCCCGGGATTGAGCTAAGTCCAGCATTTTGTAGTCTTTTTAACACTTCGGGGATAGAGAGTTTAGAGATTTTAGCAATGTAGTTTATCTCAATGGCAGAAAATCCGTGAATGGTAATCATAGGATATTTTTTAGCGATATGCCCCACAAGCTCTTCATAATACTCAATCTTAAGCTTAGGATGCACGCCCCCTTGAAAGAGAATCTGCGTCCCGCCAATCTCTAAGAGCTCATCAATTTTCTTATCAATCTCTTCAAAGCTCAAAATATACACGCCCTCTTCGCCCAGCCGCCGCTTAAACGCACAAAACTTACAATCCACCCAGCAAATATTTGTGTAATTAATATTTCTATCAACAACAAAAGTTGTAGTTTTACTTGGGTGAAGCCTAGCCTTAATCGCACTTGCCATCACTCCTAGCTCTCGCAAATCCCCATAACGCATAAGATCTAGAATCTCGCTATTACTCACGCGTTTATTTGTGCTTTGTGTATTTGCCGCTTGAGCTGTCATTTGCTATCCTTTCTTGTAAAATTAGAATCTTAGAATCTTGTCCCCATCGTAAATTCAAAGGTTGAAGTCCTATCGCCGGGCTGTGGATTAATGGGGCGTGGGAATACAAGCACAATAGGACCCATAGGGCTTATCCACTCAACCGAAAGTCCCCACGAAGCACGGGTTGTCTCATTGAAGTTGCTCACACCTATCATACCATAATCCGCAAAAAGTGCTAAACGCATTTGGGCTTTTTCCAAGATTCCATAGCTTAGTTCAGCAGAATGCGTCATCATATAATTCCCCCCGATACGAATCTGCCCAGAAGAGTCTCGCGGGGTAAGAGAGCTTATTTGATACCCTCTCACACTTGAAATACCCCCCATATAGAATTTTGAAGTGATAGGCACATAGCCTTGTTCAAAAATAGCTCCCGCTTGAGTTTTATACCGCGCGATTAAATCAACCCCAAAAAGTGATTTAAGATGATAATACAATGCCATTTTGCCATAAAGCTTGGTATATTTTTCATCTCCACCAAGTCCGGCGTATTCCACATACGCAGAGATAATCGCACCATTTTTAGGGAAGTAGTAGTCATCTGTATTATCAAAATACAAGCTTGGGCTAATGGCTGATTTTAACGGATTATCCATTGTTAAATATTGTTTATATAGCCTCTCTAGATTTGAATCATAATAATCCAAAACGCGTGTGCTTGAAAGCGTATAGCCAAGTGAAGCACGAAGCGTATTTGTCAGCAACCGCCCACCTGTGATAGATGCTCCTGTTGTCTGCTCCCTATAATCCCAATTCCAATACAGCGAGTGAAACACGCTAAAAGACGCACTATATTTAGAATCCAGCACACGCGGATTGCTAAGAGTAAGATTCACAAGCTGGCGGCGATAGCTCCAATCTGCATAAAGCTGTCCGCTTTGTCCGGTGCCAAAGAGATTCCTCTCCCTAATTGAAGCATTCACCATAAGCTTATCATAGCTCCCATAGCCCAAACCAAACATCAGCTCACCCGTGCGAGTTTCCTCCACATCTACAAGCAAATCCATAGAATCTTCGCTCACACGCCTCTCTTCAATCTTTACCTTACCAAAATACCCAAGCCTTTTGAGTGCATTTTCAGATTCTCTTAAATCTGTAAGTTTATAGGTATCGCCCGGAGCTAAAAGCAGCTCTCGGCGTATGATTCTATCTGCGGTGCGAGAGTTACCAGAGATAATCACATCGTGAATCTTAACTTTTTGCCCCACCTGTATAAGATACACAACTTTAACTTCCGCATTATCCGGGTCTTTATCCAAATCCGGATTCACACGCGTAAAAGCATAGCCTAAATCGGCTATCTTTTGACGGATACTCTCTACATCAGCCCGAACATCTTCTATGTTAAAATATTCACCATTTTTGACTTTAAGCCCTTTTCTTAGCTCAGATTCTTCAATCACAGGCACATGCAGAATAATTTTTATGCCAGAAACCTTATACCGCTCTCCCTCTTTTATCTTATAATACAAATTTGCACTATAATCGCTAAAATTCGCATCTACAAAGGCTTGAGACACACTCGCATCTAAATAACCCTTACGCATATACGCATCTTGCACCCTAGCCCCATCATACTCTAAATCAGCAAGTTTCAGCTTCCCATCATTGCGTCCCCACATCCAGCCCATAAACTGCCTTGCTCTATTGGCACTTAGCTCTTCTAAATCTTTAACTTTGAGCTTCTCTCGCCCATCATAAGTGGCATTTTTGATAATAATATTTTCCCCTTGATTGACATTAAAAGTAATGGCATACGCCCCATCATTGCCCACTTCTTTTATTTCAGATTCTACTACCGTGCCATAATAACCCTGATATTCTAAAATCGTTTTTATTACAAGCTTTGCACGATTGAGCTTTATCTCATCATAACTATCGCCCTTTTTGATACCAAGCTGCGAATATAAAGTCTCTTTTTCCTGCTCACTCCCATAGCCTTTAATCTCCACACTTGCCACTTTTGGCTTTTGCTTAAAATAAAAACTCAATACTCCACGCTCAAAATCCGCATAAACATCTTCAAAATACCCTTGTGCATAGAGATTACGCACAGCTTTATCAACCTTTTCAACACTCAAAGTATCGCCAACTTTAATACCTATAATCTCATCGGCAAGCACATTTGAAATTGAGCTTAATCCCTCATATCTAATTTGATTAATCTCCTTTGAAAAAGCGACATTGCACAATAAAAGAGCAATAACACAGCAAATTTTTTTCATATATTCCTTTTCCTCATAACAAAAGCGTGATTATAATAAAAAATCCTAACAAGCCCACAATAAGCGAGAAATCACAAAAATTTTTGCAAAGTATTGGCATTTGCCATAAAAGATTCTAATCCTGTAAAATCATCATTTTCTAGCAACTCTCGTGCTTTGTCAAACTCCGCTTGAAAGTGTGCCATAGCTTCAAGCACATTATGTTTGTTTTGCTTAAAGACATCTTTCCACATCAATGGAGAGCTTTTAGAGATTCTACTCATTGAGCGAAAGCCCCCACCAACAAGGGCGAGAATGGTTTGGGGATTTTCTTGTGCGAGTGTGGCATTTGCCAAAGCATAGCTTATGATATGAGGCATATGCGAGATAAGGGCGATATGCTTATCGTGGGATCTTGAATCCATTTTTAGAATCTTCATTCCAAGAGCAATGAAAATATCTTTTGCCAACTCCGCTTGGTACGCCCCACTTTGCTCTAAATCTGTCAAAATCACAATGGCATTTTCATATAACTCGCCAAATGCTGCCTTTGGTCCAAAAAACTCCGTCCCACACATAGGGTGTGCGCCCACAAAGTGAATCCTAAGCCATTGTGGCAAAGACTGCAATATCTTTACCTTTGCTCCACCTACATCAATAAGCGTAGTCTTTGGGTTTAGCTCTCCCTCTTTTAGCTCCGCCATTAAGGCAATAATCCCATCAACCGGCACACATAAAAACACCACATCACATTGCCAAATCTCTTTGAGTTCCACACACTCATCAACAAGCCCAAGATTCAACGCTTGTTGCGAATGCAAGGGGTTTTTATCATAGCCAATAATGCGTGTGATATGCTTATTTTGAATCTGCCCTACTTTTTTTAATGCTAGTCCCATAGAGCCACCCATTAGCCCAAGCCCGATAATGCCTATTTTCATTCCTTGCCCTTCCTTTATTCTTTCATTACCTTTAAGATTCTATATTGCATTTTGATTTAAGCTTAAGCGAGTTTTGCCAAACTTGCCAAAAACACACTTGCACTCTCACTTCGTAAAATAAGTGTATCATTTAAAGTTATGATTTTTGCAAATCTCTGCCTTTCCCTTTGGCTAAAGCCCCCTTCAGCCCCCACCATCACACGCACACTGCCATTTTCTGCCCCCTCATTAAAAGGGTTATGCTGCCTTATATCCTCTCCACCAAAATCAAAAGCATAAAAAGGTGTATATCGCTCACATACGCAATCAAAGTCCTTTAGCACTTCTAATTCCATCAAATCTATCCTGCCACATTGTTGGCAAGAAGAGACAAGAATCTTTTGCATTCTTTGTAGATTGAGGCTGAATTGCTGCTGTGAAAACTCCGCATAAAAAAAGCTGATACGCGAGATTCCAAGCTCATTTAAAAAAGGTAGGGTTTTTTCTATGACCTTTGGATCAATAATCGCCCACAGCAAGTGCAAAGGGCTAAAATGGCTCTTTGGGGAATCTTGCTCACTTATCTTTGTAAGCAGGGCGGATTTTTTCTTAATCTCAGCAATAGTGTAGGTATAAAGCTTCTTATCCTGTAAATTCCGCACTTTAATGACAGAATCTAGCTGCAAACGCCTTGCCTTAATGATATAGGTAAAATCATCATTACTAATCTCTACTTGAAAATCCCCAGCATTTGGCTGATACAAAAACTGCATAGCTAACTCACAAAATAAAACAGCACAGCAAAAAAGGCTAAATCTAGCATATAGAGCATTTTAGCAAATCTCACATAGCTTTGCATCGCCTCTAAGTTTGTGCGTCTTGCTACTTTTAAAATCCGTATGCGGTAAATCTCGCCCACAAGCACAAACACACAAAATGTTATCATCGCAATAATTTCTAAGCTCAAGCTCAAACTCCCAAATACCCAAATATTTATACCGCTTAACACGCTTACTGAGAGCAAAAAGAAAATAATAGGAGCAATAAACCAAATCTTTTTGTTCATTCTCACAATATTCTTTGAGCCAAAAAATAGCACCAAAAGATTCAGCACAAAAGGCAGGGCAAAAAACGCCGCAAATATTTTATGATAGAGCATAAGGCTCATATAGGTATCTTGCAAAATGCTAGAATCAAACTCCTGCATATTCTCTCCTTTATTCTTTAAACTTGTTTGTCTTGGACTTGTTTAAATTCCTTGGATTAACTTTAATAGTTTATTATCACTAAAAATTTTTAACCTAAAGGATATGTTATCAAATCTCAAGCTGTTGTATTACTCAATATGGGCGCACCGAGCAGTCTATTTGAAGTGGAGAGTTTTTTAAAAAATATGTTTAATGACCCGTTGATTTTAGATATTAAAAACAACTTTGCTCGTAAAATGTTGGCAAGTTTTATCACGCACAAACGCCTAGAAGATACAAAAAAAAATTATCAAGCTATCGGTGGTAAATCCCCCCTGCTAGAACACACTGCAAATCTTGTCAAAACGCTTAATACTCTAGATTCTAAGCGACTTTATACTTTTGCTATGCGTTATACCCCACCTTTTGCTTATGGAGTTTTAGATGAACTAAAAAGCCAAAACATAGAATCTGTGGTGCTTTTTAGCTTGTATCCGCAGTTTTGCACCGCAACCATTCACTCTTCTTTGCTTGATGCTAAAGCTGCCCTGCAAGCTTTAAACTTTACCCCAAAGCTTATTGAAATCTCGCATTATCACACGCACCATTCCTACATTGCCTGCATTGTGGAGAAAATCAAACAAGCCTTAAAGGGCGAAGATCCTAAAGATTTTGTGCTGCTGCTCTCTGCTCATTCTCTCCCACAATCTCGCATAGAACAAGGCGATCCATATCAAAAACAATGTCAAGAGAACAAAGCCACACTAGAATCTGCCCTACAACAACAAGGCATTATATTTAAAAAAATCGCCCTTAGCTATCAGTCTAAAGTCGGCAAAATGAAGTGGCTAGAGCCTAGCACAAAAGATGCTATTACGCATTTTAAAAATGAAAAGCTTATTATCTTTCCGCTTTCTTTCACGCTTGATAATTCCGAAACAGACTATGAGCTTAAGATTCTCTACGCCAATCACGCACAGAATCTAGGCATAAAAGATTATCGTGTGTGTGACTGCTTTAATGCTGATGTAAGCTTTGCTAACACCATTATTGAAATCATACAAGGAGCGAGTGATGAAAAAAACTAGATTCTCTATACTCTGTGGATTCATTTGTGTATTTACTCTTTTGGGTTGCAGTGATGATAATGAAGTCAAAATCTCACAAGGGAAGAATAACGCCGCCATAGAACACGCTGAGAGCCTTGATAAACAAAGCTATGCGGGGCTAGAAGATATATTTTTAGACACAAAAAACATCTCCACACAAGAAGATAAAACTACGCTTTTAATCTTTGGGAAAAATAACTGCATATATTGCGATAAGATTAAAGATGATATAAAAGCAAATAGCGAGATAAAAAGCCATTTAAAAAGCCATTTTATCCCCTATTACATTAATGTCAGCTACACTAAAATCCACAACTTAAACTTCATAGATTCTACAAAGGAGCTAAGCACCACTGCCCTTATGGAATCTTATGTCAAATCTCCTATGCGTCCTACACCTACACTTATATTTTTGAATCCTAAGGGAGAGAGTATTTTTGAATTGCCCGGCTATATGAATGCAGATTCTATATTAAAAATCCTGCAATATATGCAAAGCAAACAATGGCAGGATAAGGACCAAACGCAAGTGGCAAGTGAGATAAATAAGATTCTATAAATTCCAAGATTTTATTACATATAAGGAGCAAATATGCAACTTCTTAAAACACTTTTTTGTTCTATGAAAATGGTTTTATTACTTATCGCTTTATACGCCACTGCTTGTGGCATTGCAACCTTTATTGAAAAGTTTGATGGCACACTTGCGGCGCGATTTTGGGTATATGATGCTTTTTGGTTTGAGATTTTACATCTTTGGCTTGGGCTTTGCCTTATTGGCTGTTTTATCACTTCAAAAGCGTGGCAGAGAAAGAAATACGCTTCACTGCTTTTACACAGCTCATTTATTGTCATCATCATAGGAGCTGGTATCACGCGGTATTATGGATTTGAGGGACTTATGAGTTTGCGAGAAGGGGAGAGTGCTAATACTATCACTACAAACACACATTACATCTTTATACAAGTGAAAAATCCCCAAGGCGAAGTAGAGCATATTAGAATCCCAACCTACATTGATGATAAGATTAACCGCCCCATTAAGCAAACCTTTAGCTTTTTTGATAAACCTTTAGAAATTACCACAGGCAGTCTAAGCAGGGAAGATTCCCCTATGGGACGCTATGTTTTACAAGCCGATATTAAGTTTTTAGATAAAGATTTTGAAACGCTTATCCTGCGTGATGGGGATAGCACCCCTAGCAAAGAAAGCATTACCTTGCTACGCGAAGATGACTATACCATTCTCCTTGCGTGGGGGACAGATGCTATTGCCCTGCCTTTTTCACTTAAGCTTACAAGCTTTGAGCTTGAGCGTTATCCGGGCTCACACTCTCCTGCCTCGTATGCCTCACAAGTAGAAGTGCTTGATGGAGATAAACCACCCTTTGCTTTTAGAATCTTTATGAATAATGTCCTTGATTATGGCGGTTATCGCTTTTTCCAAAGCTCTTATCACCCAGATGAGAAAGGCTCAATCTTATCCGTTAATAACGACCCGGGCAAAACACCCACTTACATAGGCTATACAATGCTTATTCTTGGCGTATTGTGGCTACTTTTTGATAAAAATGGACGCTTTTTAAGTCTTGGCAGATTTTTAAAAACACAGCAATTTGTATCTATTGCCCTATTGTGTGGGCTTTGCTTTTTTGCTTTGCCAACACAAAGCTACGCTTCGCCCCAAGCTACAAATTCACAAGAAATGCAAACCCAAGATTCTAGCTTTAGCCCACAACAAGCACAAAATGAACCCTTGCAAGATATTCCCTCTATGATAAAATCGCTCAAAAATGCCGCAAATCTAGCAGGGCAGTTTGATAAAATTTTAGTCCAAGATTTTGGCGGACGCACAAAGCCCATTCACACTCTAGCTGATGAATATATCCATAAACTCACGCAAAAAAGCACATTTTTAGATTTAAATCCCACACAAATTTTCTTAGGTATGATTTTCTATCCACAAGAGTGGCAGACTATCCAAATGATAGCGACCAAATCGCCAAAGCTTAGGCAGATTCTAGGTGTAGATGAGAATCAAAAATATATTGCCTATGTTGATGTCTTTAGTCCGCAAGGGCAATATATCCTGCAAAACTATGTAGAAGCAGCAAATCTTAAAAACCCCGCTTTGCGTGATACATTTGAAAAAGATGTGATTAGTGTAGATGAGCGGATTAACTATGCGTTTTTAATCTATACTGGGCAGGTGCTTAGAATCTTCCCTGATAGTCAATCTCCAAATAATCAATGGCTCTACCCGCTTGAAGCCATTAGCTCCGCTGTGGCACAAGGCGATATGCAAAAAGCTAAAACGCTTATGCAAGTATATAAGGGTTTTGCAGAGGGTATGCAAATGGGGCTAGATTCTAATCAATGGCAAGAAGCTCATAAAGCCCTAGAAGCGATTGATAGAATCCAAAAAGAAAATGGCGGCTCAACACTCATTAGCGATGCAAAAATAGATTCTGAAATTTGGCTAAACACTTACAATCCCTTTCATCAGCTCACCTATCCCTACTTACTTATAAGCATTGTGCTATTGTTTATCGTGCTGTATTCAATCCTAAAAAACGCTCCGCTCAAACCCCGCACACACAAAATTTTTTATACGCTTTTATTCTTGCTTTTTGTGCTGCATACTTGTGGTTTGGCATTAAGGTGGTATGTGAGTGATCACGCTCCGTGGAGCAATGCCTATGAATCTATGCTATATATCGCGTGGGCGGCTATTGCTTCGGGTGTGGTGTTTTTTAGACATTCTAATCTTGCTTTGAGTGCGTCTAGCTTTATGGCTGGAATCACGCTTTTTGTCGCTCATCTTGGCTTTATGGACCCACAAATTGGCAATCTTGTGCCGGTTTTAAAATCCTATTGGCTTAATATCCACGTCTCTGTTATCACAGCAAGTTATGGATTCTTAGGATTATGCTTTATGCTAGGGCTTATTACACTCTTTATGTTTGTCCTAAGGAATGATAAATTTACACAAAAAAATAATATAAAAGAACGCATTGATAGCTCTATCCTATCTTTAAGTGCCTTAAATGAAATGGCAATGATTTTAGGGCTATTTTTACTCACTGTGGGGAATTTCCTAGGGGGTATTTGGGCTAATGAATCGTGGGGGCGATACTGGGGCTGGGATTCTAAAGAAACTTGGGCATTAATCAGCATTGGCGTGTATGCGATTATTTTGCATTTAAGATTTGTGGTGAAAACAAATCTCCCCTTTGTCTTTGCGAGTAGCTCTGTAGTAGGATTTTTCTCTGTGCTAATGACATATTTTGGGGTGAATTTTTATCTCACTGGAATGCATAGCTATGCTGCTGGAGAGGCTATGCCTGTGCCATTGTGGGTAAAGATTATGGTGATTGGAATCTTTGTCTTTATTCTTGTAGCAAGCAGGAATAGAAAACTTGATATGCCAGAAATATAATGTCAAATAGCCTAAGATAGAGAATCTTAACGCTCATTATATCATCACAAAAAGATTTAAGATTCTCTATACAAAGCAAAAACTTACCAAACTCATTGTAGAATCCGCACTTTGTAAATTATGTCTTAGGAGGTGTGTATGAAAAAAATTGTCCTTTGGATTTTGGGGATTATCCTAGCTTTATTTGTGCTTATTTTTTGTGTGCTTTTCACACCACCGGGCAATGCTTTGCTTAAACCTATTATTCAAGGGCAGATTGATAAATACGCACCTATCAAACTTGAGCTTGAAACTTTCTCGCTTGGAATCTCAAGTGTTGAGCTTAAAATCGCACATAACGATACTATCATCATCACACTTGGTGGGGATTTTTCACTCTTTTCTCAAACGCTTGATTTAGCCCTCAAAGTTGATGCACGAGATATTGCCGTGCTGGGTGAACTTGTAGATACACCGCTGCAAGGCTCATTTGTGATTAATACAACGGCAAAAGGATCACTCAAACATCTTGAAGTCAATACTACAAGTGATATTGCAAAGTCTTTTACTGATATTCGCGTTACCTTGCAGGATTTTACACCTACAGCCATTTTGGCAAACATTAAAGACGCACAAATTAAAGAGTTTCTTGCAATGACTGGGATAAAGCCATATGCAAGTGGCTCACTTAGCCTTGAGGCAGACATTAAGGGCGATAAGGATATGAATTTTAAGGGTAATGCTCTCTTGCAAATCGCTCAAGGCTTGGTGGATAGCACATTGATTAAAAAAGATTTTGAAATAGATGTGCCAAAGACGACTTTTGTTACCACGCTTAATGCCATTTTTGATATGGATAAGCTCAATCACGATTTTAGCTTTAATGGCAATATTGGCAATATTCACTCAAGCGGACAAACGATCCTTAAAACACTTAGCACAAATACAAGCTATGCGGTAAATCTTAGCGACCTCTCTGCTTTTACTCCGCTTGTGGGTATGCCTATACGCGGTAGTTTTGAAACAAAAGGCGAAGTGAAAGGCGGAATGGAATCTTTAGAGATTAAAGGCAGCTCTAATCTTGCAAACGGAAATACAAGCTATGAAGCCCTGCTAAAAAACCTAGCCCCAGATACTATTAAGGCACAAATAAGTAATTTAAAGCTTGATACATTGCTTTGGATGATTTATATGCCACGATATGCAGATATGAGATTGCATCTTAATGCGGTTGTCAGTGAGCTTGATAAAGGCATAAGCACACAGACAGATATGAAACTCTCCGGGACAACAAATAATGCGGTGATGAAAAAGGAATTTGACCTTGATATGCCCAATACAAAATTCAATCTCGCCTCAAATGTTTTACTCAACAAAGGTATAGGTGAAGCCAACTCAAAACTAGTTTCAGATATTGCCAATCTTGAGCTTTCTAAAACACAAATCAATCTTAAAGATTCTAGTTTTACTATCCCATATATTGCTACTATCCCCAATCTTAAAAAGCTTAAATTCATAACCGGTATGGAATTAGCAGGGGATCTTAAAGCTCAAGGCACAGCAAAGCTTAAAGACGCGCTTTATGCGGACTTTAACACACAATCTCTTGGCGGGAGCATTGATGCTAAACTTGATGGCAATACACTTTTGGCTTCACTGAAAGATGTCAATACCCTCAAGCTTTTTAGTATCGCTCAACTTAAACCCGTATTTAGCTCAAGTATGAATGGGGATTTTAACTATAACACACTCACGGAAAAAGGCACGCTCAAAGCGGTTTTAAGCAATGGCAAGCTTATGCCAAATGAGATTACACAGCTTGTAGAAAAATACCTTAAGACTGATATTACAAAAGAAGTATATGAAGATGCTGGGCTAAATGCCACAATTGATAAAAAACTCATCACCACAGACATCGGGCTAAAGAGTAATAACACCGCTATCTATGCACAAGGGGCGAGCATTGACGCACAAAAGGGTAAGATTAAGGCGGATTTAAAATTCCAAATTAAAGATAAATACATCTATCTCAAAGCAAGAGATAATCTAGAATCTCCAAATCTTAGCATTGATGCGAGTGATTTGATTAAGGCTGAAGCGAGTAAAGCCCTAAGCAAAGGGGCAGAACAAGCCGTAGATAAATACATAAAAGATGATAAGATAAAAGAGGGTGCGGGGAAACTACTCAATAATCTTTTCAAATAAGATTCTAAAGGGGCAAGCTTAAAAGCGATAACCCCACACAAATGGGACAATAAGATGAAGTATAAGCGATTTTTCAAGGCTTTTGTTTTTGCCTTCCTTATCTCTTTTGCTATAAGTGGTGTGTATTTTATTTTTCAAAGAATACATACTATCTAATCGATACCCAAAAACCGATAAAAAGCCTCAATACAATTACGGAATATCTTTTGCTTTTTTCACTTTAGATTCTAAACAAAAGGCTAAAGTATGCAAAGTGGATATTACAACACCACCGGCGGTATGGTAACGCAATTTAATCGGCTTGATCTCATCTCAAACAATCTTGCTAATCTCAACACCACAGGATTCAAACGCGATGATGTGGTAATTGGCGATTATCTAAGACTATTTGAAACGCACAAAGAACAGCTTCCCATTGATGACCATACACGCAAAGCCGCTAAGTTTCTTAATAGAACGATGGATCGTGTGCCAATTATCAGTGAAGAATATACCGATAGAAGTGTAGGCAGCCTTGCTCAAACGGATAATCCACTTGATTTTGCCTTGCAAAGAGATAATGCCTTTTTTGTCATCAAAACACCCGATGGTATCCGCTATACACGCGATGGAAGTTTCAATATAGACAATGATGGACACTTAGTCAATAAAGATGGACACCCTGTGCTAAGTCGTGATGGGCTAGATTCACAAGAGGGTATTGTTATCCCCACAGGAATGCACCTAGAGAGTGATAATAATGGCAATCTCTATTTGCGAAATATCAATAATGACGCTATTGCCGAGCAAATCAATATCGGTGCATTAGCCGTAGTTGGCTTTGAAAATCCGCGTTATCTTAAAAAAGTTGGTAAAAATCTTTATGAATACCCACAAGATAGGCTTGATGAACGCGATATTATGCAAAATAGTGCTATGATTGCACAAGGATTTTTAGAAAAAAGCAATGTCAATGCCGTGCTAGAGATGAGCTCTCTCATAGAAACAAATCGCCTTGTAGATATGTATTCTAAAGTGATGAAAAGCCATATGGACGACCTTAATACTGAAGCCATTACTAAACTTGCCGTGCGTGCTTAGATTCTAAAAAATATCTTTATACTTCTAGGAACATATATGCCGGATTCTCACGCATCAAAAGAGCTATTAAATTGTTTTGAATACATCAAACGCTATCATACTGATATGCTAGATTCTATTGCTATTATGCTTGAGCTTTTTTGGTTAAAACGCCACTCCACCCCCCTTATAGAATCACTCATCATTCTTGCTAACAAACGCAAGCCTATTTATGATACTTTTTCTCAAGCTTTGCAAGAAACCTTTGGGAGTGAGCTTTACACCCCTCTTAATCCAAATGCAAATCTTTTAAAGATTCTCAAAGTCATTCATACACAGACAATTACAAACCGCACTATTGAAGAGTTTTTACATATCATTACACAAAAAAAGACAACCCATAGGCTTTTTTCCTACTCTACGCCACTAGAAATTAATGAATTGCTTGTAGGAATCTTAGATATTAAAGAGACAGAGAGCGTGTATAATCCCTGTTATGGTATGGGGAGCTTATTTTTTGCTATCCACAATCACGCCAAGAATGTAGAGCTTTATGGCGAGGAGCTAGAATCTACTTTAGCAAAAATAGCCAAAATTACCTGCAAGATTCTACATCTCAATCCCCAACATCTCGTGCTAAATAATATTCTCACAAATGCTCAATTTAAACATCACAAGTTTGATAAAATCATCTGTAACCCTCCGCTTGACAGCCACGTAGGCACGCAATTTTTAAAAGAAGATGAGCGGTTTGCCTCTTATGAGACGCTTATTAAAACCTACCCTGAATTGCTCTTTCTTATCCACTCCCTTTCTTATCTCAAGGACAAGGGGGTGTTTATCCTCCGCACACAGACTTTGCTCAAATCCTCACTTGAAGGGCGTTTGCGTGAAAAACTTTGTGAAGACAGGCTGATTGAGGCTATTATTGAGTTGCCCAAAAATATCCTTCCTCATCAAACACACGATTTTTCAATCATTGTGCTTTCACAAAATAATGATTCTATCCTACATATCAATGCCAATACTCCGCATTTTTACCAAAAAGATGGCAAATATAACCGCATTATTCATCTTAATGCACTCCTTGAACTCTATAAACAAAAAGCTACGAGTGAATATTCCTGTCTCACACCCATAGAGCAGATTAATCCGCACGATTTGAGCGTAGGGCATTATCTGCATAAACCAAAACAAGAGCTTGCCAATGGCTTATGCCTTAAAGATTTGCAAGTGAATATTTTCCGCGGACAGCGTGTCTATGGCAGCCAAAAAGATGAAAAAATTACCTTTTTTGATTTAGGTGTGGCGGATTTTGCGGAATTTGGATTTTGTGATGAGTTTTCTACCCAACGCTTTAAGGGTGATACAATAAAGATTGGCAAATATGCACTCAAGCCCTATGATATAGCCATTTCCATACGCGGCAATACGCCAAAATTTACTATTCTTAGCCCTAATGCTGCCAAGCATACTATCGTAGCAAATGCAGGTATTGTCATACTTCGCGCACCAAGCAAGGATATCGCCATAGGGATTTATTGCTATCTGTTTTCACATAATGGGCAAAGGGCATTAGGCAATATTTATGAGCGACTTGGTGGGCTTAGTCCCAATGATTTAGAGAATCTTCTCATTCCGCGTGATTTCACCCAAAAAAGCCAAAAGACTTTTGATAAGATTCAAGACTACGCTCTAAAACTCCGCGAGATAGAATCTCAACTCAAAAAGCTAAGGGATTGAATGCAGATTCTAGAATCTCAACTCAAAAATGTCATTTATGGCAAAAATGTTAAAGTCATTTGCCCAAGCAACCTCTATGAGTGTATTTTAGAAGATGATGTGTTTGTTGGACCATTTTGTGAGATTCAATCCCAAGTCAAAATCGGCAAGAGAACACGGATTCAATCTCATAGCTTTATTTGCTCACTTGTAGAGATAGGGCAAGATTGCTTTATAGGACATGGAGTTATGTTTATTAACGATAGATTTACAGAAGGCAAACCAGCATCAAGCAAAGATTTATGGGAATCTACACGCATTGGCAATAATGTCAGCATTGGCTCAAATGCCACAATTTTGCCTGTAAGCATTTGTGATAATGTCATCATCGGCGCGGGAGCGGTTGTTACACACTCTATCACACAAAGTGGAATCTATGTTGGCAATCCCGCCTCCTTGCTCCGCCACATTTCACAACACACCACAAAAGGACAAAACTATGAATCTTAACAACGCCCTGCCTCAACATATCGCCATTATTATGGATGGCAATGGACGCTGGGCAAGGCAACAAGGCAAAAAACGCACACAAGGACACAAAGAGGGAGCAAAAGTCGTGCGAGAAATCACACAATGGTGTGCGAATAGTCATATCCCCTATCTTACACTCTATGCGTTTTCCACAGAAAATTGGAAGCGTCCAAAAATGGAGATAAGCTATCTAATGAAATTATTAGAAAAATATCTCAAAGAAGAGAGGGCAACTTATCTCAAAAACAACATTAGATTCCGCGTCATTGGCGATATTAATGCCTTTAGCACATCACTTCAAAATGCTATCCTTGAACTAGAACACTTAACGCAAAATCACACGAATCTAACACAAATTCTAGCCCTAAATTATGGCTCACACAATGAAATTGCACGCACTTTTATTAAACTCGCCAACTCTCAAAGCCAAAATAAACTCTCAAAACTCACAGCACAAGAAGTTGCAGAGCTTATTAATGCCAACCTTGATACTGCTACACTCCCAGATGTAGATATGCTTATCCGCACAGGTGGGGAGAAGAGAATCTCAAACTTTTTGCTTTGGCAGGCAAGTTATGCCGAGCTATTTTTCACTCCCACACTTTGGCCTAATTTCACTACTGATGAACTAGATAAACTTATGGGCGAATTTTGTGAGCGACAAAGACGATTTGGCGGATTATAGCAATTTGCAAGCAAAAGCCCCAAAAATCACATAAACTTTATGTTTTATTTGTAAAAAAGTGCTAAAAATTGCTTTTTACATTGACATTCTCCACAAAGGATTCTTATGGATTTACAAACCCTCAAAGCAGCCTACCCAAAAGCCCTTCCCTACCATATCGGCGGTAAAGTTACCACTCAACCACGCAAACGCCTACGCTCCATTGATGAGCTAGGTCTTGCCTACACGCCCGGAGTTGCCGTGCCTTGTAAGCAAATAGAAGCAGAGCCTTTAAGCGCGTATGATTACACATCAAAGAGCAATCTTGTAGCTGTCATCAGCAATGGCACAGCGGTGCTTGGGCTTGGCGATATAGGTGCAATGGCAAGTAAGCCTGTAATGGAAGGAAAGGCGATTTTGTTTAAAACTTTTGCCGGAGTTGATGCCTTTGATATTGAAGTAAATGAAAAAGATGTGGATAAATTTGTAAGTATTGTCAAGGCGATTTCTCCCACTTTTGGTGGCATTAACCTTGAAGATATTAAAGCTCCAGAATGCTTTGAGATTGAAAGGCGTTTGATTGAGGAGCTTGATATTCCTGTAATGCACGATGATCAGCACGGCACAGCAATTATCTCAACTGCGGCAATCATCAACGCTTTGCATTTAGTGAATAAAAAAGTAGAAAATATTAAAGTTGTTGTCTTTGGTGCAGGAGCAGCAGCAGTGGCGTGTGCTAAAATGTATAAATCCCTTGGAGTTAAGAATCTTGTAATGTTTGATTCTAAAGGGGCAATTACTGAAGATAGAACTGATTTGAACGCGTTAAAAAGAGAATTCGCCTGTAAGAAACATTACAACTCCTATAAAGATGCACTCAATGGTGCAGATGTGATGCTTGGGCTATCAAAGGGGGATTTGCTAAAGGCTGAAGACATTATGGGAATGAATGAATCTCCGCTTATTTTTGCCCTAAGCAACCCAACGCCCGAGATTATGCCCGATGTTGTAAAAAAAGCAAGACCTGATGCGATTGTCGCTACTGGACGCAGTGATTTCCCAAACCAGATTAATAATGTGCTAGGCTTCCCTTATATTTTCAAAGGTGCGTTAAAAGTGAGGGCAAGTAAGATTAATGAAGAGATGAAGTTTGCCGCTGCTAGAGCGATAGCAAATCTTGCAAGAGAGCCAATCACACAAAAACTTGAAGAACTTTTGAAACAAAAAGTAAGCTTTGGTAAGGAATACATAATCCCTTCAGCCTTTGATGAGCGACTTGATGAAGTGGTAAGTAACGCCGTAGCAGACGCTGCGGTAGCAAGTGGGGTAGGAAGAATCTAAAATGCTCTTCAACTCCTATCTTTTCATCTTTTGCTTTTTGCCTATTGTTTGGGTTGTGTTTCATATCCTAAAGGCATTAAGCATAAGACAAGCAGAACAAGAATATATAGAATCTAAACAAGTAGATTCTAGGCAAATGCTTAAGCAAACACAATCTCATTGCTTAGATTCTAAGAGTTTAGAATCTAAAGGGCAAGATTCTCATTGCAAATCTAAAAAGCTAGAATCTAAAGAATTAAAATCCAAAACATTAGAATCTAAAGAGATAAAGTTTAAAGCCATAGATTCTAGTACACAAGCCTCTAAAAGATTAGCTTCCACACACTATATGAATCTTGCTAAGGGCTTTTTGGTTGTAGCAAGTTTATTTTTCTATGCGTATTGGAAGCTTATTTATCTCCCCATATTACTTGGCTCAATACTTGTGAATTATTTTTTAGCCAAAGGTATTTTAAAAAGTTTATATGTGAGAGAGCAAATAAGTGTAGATTTTAACGGGGGGGGGGGTAAGTAAAGATTCAGCTTCGAGTCATTATAGTAGCGATTTTAAAGGTAATTCTAAGGTTGATAGTCTATTGATGCAGCAAGCCACAAACTCCCTGCTTTTTCGCACAAAGACAACGCTACAACTCCCTAAAACATTCCTAACACTTGGCATTATCTTTAATCTCTGCTTACTTGGTATATTTAAATATACTGACTTTTTCTTAGAAAATTTTAATCTTTTTACGCAACTTTTACATTTAGACTTTGCTATTCCATTGCCTCATATTCTTTTGCCTTTAGCCTTATCATTTGTAACCTTTCAACAAATTGCGTTTTTAGTGGATTGTTATAAGCAAAGTAAAGAGAGGGAAGAATTTAAAGACTTAGAATCTAATGTAAAAAACAATAGAGAATCTCAGCATTCTCTAACGCAAACTACTTTATCTACAACCACCGCAAAAGAAAAAAGGTTTATCCCCTCCCCGCTCCCCTTAGCCCAAAAAAGCAAAGCGACCGCTTTTCTTTTTTGCAATCAAGGGGAGAGCCTCGCCATTTCCGCTTCTAGCATAAAATCGGCGGGAGACACTACTGCCCCCTTTGAATCCGATTTTATGCACCACGAAGCGGGCGAGAGTAGGAATACACGCAAAGTGTGCAACATTGATTGTATGGATTTTGCTAATGCAAAATATCAAAAGACAATGCTAGATTCTAGTAAAGCTGAATCTTTTAAAGAAATTCCACATATCAATTTTTTAGACTATTGCCTATTTATCACATTTTTTCCACAACTCATCGCTGGACCTATTGTGCATCATAAAGAAATGATGCCACAATTTTATGCGATGAATAGGGATTCTAAGATTTGTGATAAAGATTTAGAATCTAAGCAACTTGTAGGCGATTCTAAGATTGTAGATGAGAAATGTGGGTTGCAAGCAAAAGCACAAGAGAGTTACCTAAAGGGTAATGACCGCAGGGCTTTTGTGCAGCTCCCGCATTTATCACTACAAGCTGAATCGCTAAAAAAGCCTAATATAATCAATTGGGAATACATTGCCAAAGGCTTGTTTATATTCTCCATTGGGCTTTTTAAAAAAGTCGTTATCGCCGATAGCTTTGCAAAGTGGGCGAATGCTGGATTTAGTGCAGTAGAGAGTGGAAGTATTCTCAATCTTTTTGAATCGTGGGCGACAAGCTTAAGCTACACTTTTCAGCTCTATTTTGATTTTAGCGGCTATTGTGATATGGCAATAGGACTAGGATTATTATTTGGCATTGTGCTGCCTATCAATTTCAACTCGCCCTATAAGGCATTCAATATCGCTACATTTTGGAGGCAGTGGCATATCACTTTGGGGAGATTTTTAAAAGATTATTTATACATTCCACTAGGGGGTAATCAAAATCTAGCTCATAAACAAAGCAGATTCTATACCACTATAAATAATCTCCTTACACTTAGAAATCTTTTTATCGTGGCATTTTTAAGCGGAGTATGGCACGGGGCTGGGTGGGGCTTTGTGATATGGGGGAGTTTGCACGGGTTGGCAATGGTGGTGCATAGAATCTATATGCTCTTATACAAGAGATTAGATTCTAAAGTAAAAGATTGTGCTTGCAGTGATAAAGCAGGGCATTTGGATTTTAAGAGTTTATATACACGCTTTATGAAAAGCAGAATCTATGCGGTGTTGTGCTGGATTCTTACTTTTAATGTTGTCAATATCGCTTGGGTATTCTTTAGGGCTGAAAATTTACAAGGGGCGGTGAATCTGTTAAAGGGAATGTTTGGTGGAGAGGTGGTATTGCCTCTTGTGGTAGAGAATATATTAACAAAACTCAACCTGTCCTTTATCTCTCAAATGCTTAATGGATTTAATGTAAGGTTTGATATGTGGGCGAGTGCTATTACTGATAGCTCTTATGAAGTGTGGGGGTGGATTCTAGGAGCTTTTATTGTGTGTTTATGTTTCAAAAATAGTGTGGAATGGCTCAATCGTTTTAAGCCAAGTTGGCTTTATGTTATATGTTTTTGGGTGCTTTTGACACTTTCGCTCAATGGCATTAACAATGTCTCTGAATTTTTATATTTTAATTTTTAAGGAGTGAAGTATGAGCTATAAAAAATACTGCTTATATGCACTACTCATTACTTTTTTATTCCCTTGCAACGCTATGCTCAACTATATACTTAATCCTTATGAAATCTTTACCCACAAACTCACACCAAAGGGCATACATCACGTGCGAAGATATGAAAAGATTGAATACCTTAAACACAATTATAACAACTTTAATGCCTATCTTATAGGCAGCTCACGAGTAGGTTTGATAGAGCCAAAACTTGCAGAATCCTATTTGCCAGATTCCAAATTTTATAACGCTTGGCTTTCAAGTGCCAATCCGCTTGATGCAGAAATCTTTCTTACATATCTTATAGAAAAAACTTATCCCATAAAATATGCCATTATACAAATTGGGCTTGACCACGCCATTTACCCTATTGACTACCGCACAGCAAATGATATGCAACGCACTTGGCATTATGACATAACACATAAAAGTGCGAGTGATTTTTATGCCTCATATATTTTTAGCTTTCTCCCAAAGGGTATCTATGACAAACTTGAGACTATATTGAAATATGATGAACTGCCTCAATTTGAGGATATATACACAGGCATTTGGGGCTATATAACGCGTGAAAGACAAAGAAAGCAAAATCCACAAGAATATGTCGCAAATGAGCCAAGCTTCCATAAGCCTCCTGTAAGACCACAAGATTCTATAAACAAACGCTCACTTATCCTATTAAAACAAACACTCCACAATATAAATGCCCTATGTGCAAAGCATCATATTACTTGCATTATCTACACAGCCCCTATACATCACAGCACCATCAAGCAATTTTCTCCAAAACTTGTAGATTCTATACTTTTAGCTATGGCAGAGAGCTTTCCTAATGGATTTTGGCATTTTGCTTATCTCAATAGTATAACCACAAATGACTATAACTATTATGAAGAAACCCATCATATCCCAGACATTGACACTTTAACATTGCAAACAATCTTCCAGCAACGCCCAGATTCTGCACCACAAGATTTTGGCATATTCATCACTAAGGATAATATCAACCAATCCCTAAACACCATACACGAGCTAGAATCTCACTTTGATAGATAGCCCAAATAAAAGCTACTCTAAAAATAAACAAAAAGTTTAACAAAAATAAACAATATTTAAGCCTTTTTTGCATACGATATTAGCTTTTTAAACTTCAAACAAACACGAAAGGAGAAAAGATGCAAGACACAAAGAGACGCGATTTTCTAGGAATGGCTCTAGGTGGTGTTGCAGCTGTTGGAGCGGTGGCTTCTTTGTATGCAATGAAACGCTCTTGGGATCCATTGCCTAGCGTTGTTTCAGCTGGATTTACAACATTTGATTTGAGTGCATTGCAAGAGGGTGTGCTTCAAACGGTGGAATGGCGAGGCAAACCTGTGTATATTCTCAAAAAACAAGCAGGTAGCCAAAAAACACCGGGCAGGGATTTTGAGATAGATGGTGCGATTTACACGGTTGGGATTCAGATTTGCACACATTTGGGTTGTATTCCAAGCTTTAATCAAGGCACACAAGAGTTTGCGTGTGCGTGCCACGGCGGGAGATTTAACTCTTCTGGTGTAAATGAGGCAGGCACTCCACCACCGCGTCCTATGGATATTCCACCTTTTAAGATTGATGGGACAAAAATGGTGCTAGGTGAAGAGGGGCAAGAGTATAAAGCCCTGCTTGAGATAAAACAAGCATAAGGAGAAAATATGGAAGTAAAAAAAGCTGAAGGTTTGGTAGATTGGCTTGATCAACGCCTTGCCATTAGAAAATTAATGGAAGTGATGATGACGAAGTATTGGGTCCCTAAAAACATCAACTTCCTTTGGGCGATGGGCGTTGTGTTGCTAACGCTTTTTTCATTGCTTGTGGTGTCTGGATTCTTTCTTTTGATGTATTATAAGCCTGATGTGAATCTCGCCTTTGATAGTGTCAATCATACGATTATGACTGAAGTGGCATTTGGCTGGTTGTGGCGGCATATCCACGCTGTGGCAGCAAGTATGATATTTTTGATTATTTATATCCATATGTTTGTGGCTATTTATTATGGCTCTTTCAAAAAAGGGCGTGAAATGGTGTGGATTGGCGGAATGTTGCTATTTGTGCTTTTTTCTGCTGAAGCTTTTAGTGGTTATATGCTTCCTTGGGGGCAAATGAGCTATTGGGCGGCTGCGGTTATCACAAACCTTTTTGGCGGGATTCCATTTATTGGTCCTGATGTGGTTGAGTGGGTGCGAGGAAACTTTGTTGTTGCAGATTCTACTTTGACACGCTTTTTTATGCTTCACGTTTGCCTTTTGCCTATTGTGATTATTGGTGTGATTGCATTGCACTTCTACACATTGAGAATGCCACATGTCAATAACGAAGATGGTGAGCATATTGACTTTGAAGCAGAAGCAAAAAAATATGAAGAAGGCAAGAAAAAAGAATCTAAAGTTATTCCTTTTTGGCCTGTGTTCTTATCAAAAGATATTTTTGTTGTGTGCTTATTTATGATAGGCTTTTTCTATCTTGTGTGCTTCCACTTTGACTTTGCTATGGATCCTATTAACTTTGATCCTGCAAATAATATGAAAACTCCAGCTCACATTTACCCAGAGTGGTATTTCTTATGGAGCTATGAGGTGTTAAGAGGATTCTTCTTTAGTGCGGATTTGGGGCTTATTGCTTTTGGTATCGCACAAGTGGCATTTTTATTCCTGCCTTGGCTTGATAGAAGCTCTGTCGTTGCTCCTGCACATAAGCGTCCGGGATATTTTGTATGGTTCTGCCTGCTTATTGTAGATATGATTGTGCTTACAATCTTTGGAAAACTCCCACCTGAAGGGGCAAATAACTTCATCGGTTTTGTTGCATCTATTGGATTTTTGTTCCTTATCTTTGTGGCATTGCCGATTGTAACCCTACTTGAAAATAAGAAAGGAGCACACCAATGAGAGAGATTAAGATTCTAGGCATTATTGTAGTTATCGTGGGTGTGCTGTATTGGGGTGTTGAGCCTTTGGCACACGCCACTTTTCACCCTGAAGTAGCAAAGGCAGATTTTGAATTTAAAGATTTATCTCACAATGTTGATGTGAGCAAAGGCAATGCCGAGCGTGGAAAGGCTCTTGTAGAATCAAATTGTGTGGCTTGTCATACGCTTAATGATGTGGGCATTGCTGGGGGTGATATGGCAGTGTATTTCCGTGATGATAAGGAAGCGACTATCTTCACACCAGATCTTTCAACAGCTGGGGCAATTTATGATGAGAAGTTTTTGGCAAATCTCATCATTGACCCTGCAAATACGCTGCATTTAGCTCATAAGTTTCCCAATGGTGATTTTCCTATGACACCTTATGTAACAGATGGAGATTTAAATCAGGAAGTAGCGGACATCGTGGCGTATCTCAAGTCAATAGGCTCTGTGTCTTTGAAAAGGCAAGTCTTAGAATCTGAAGAGTTTGTTACCAAAAAGGGTAATATTGAAAATTCAACTCTTTCAGAGGGACAAAAGCAAAATGAGATTGCAAAGCTTGAAGAAGGTCTTACAAATAAGGCGACTTTCCTTAATGCTTGTTCTCGTTGCCATACAATGAAGTATGATGGTGTGAGTTCTCGCACAACTCCAGAATCTCTAGGTGTGTATCTTGGCTCTGCTGCACCCGATTTATCAACGATGATTCGCAGCAAGGGAGAGCATTACCTAGAATACTTTATCAATGACCCACAAAAAGTGTCTTATAAGGCTATTCAAGAAGCCATCATCAAAAAAGAAGGCTCACTTCCAGCAAATGACAAAAAGAGTGAATGGCAAGATGATAGAGATTATAGCAATCTAGCAAAAGAGCTTGGTGTAATGCCTGTGGGACTTTCTATGCCACGCGTAGGCTTGACACACGAGGCTCAAGAGCGAGTTGTGGCGTATTTGGAATCCGTGGGTGATTCTAAAAAGGCTGAGCGAGAATCTTTAGGTGTGTATTTGATGATTTTCTTTGGTGTGCTAAGTGTCCTTGCATATCTATGGAAAAGACGCATTTGGAGTGAGATTCACTAATCTTTATCTACTCTAGCAGATGTTAAATCTGCTAGAATCCTTTTTAATCTACATTTTATGCAACTTTATCATCTATTTTTTTATTACCAAAACAAATACATTGAATAATGTAACAGCTTAAAATGAATACAAAAGAGTGAAGTGAAGTAAGATTCTAAAAAGAATGCAATAAAAGAGAATCTAATCTCCCTAAGCCATTTTAAGGCTAGGAAGACAAGCCAAACAAGCTATTTTTGCATAGCCTCAAGCTCAATAAGCACATCAACATTATCACTTACCATCGCATTGCCTGTGTCTGTGCCTACACCAAAATCCTTGCGATTAAGTTTGCCTTGCAATGTGATTGCTACCAAGTCTTTGCCTGTTTTTGGGTGCTTTACAGGACCATTAAGCTCTACATCAAATACCACCTTTTTTGTAATGTCTCGCATTGTGATATTTGCTTCAAGCTTTTTGCCATTATGTTTTACAAGCTCCAAAGTCGCCTTGCCAAATTTTTTAGAATCAAAAAAATCTGGAGCGTTGAGGTGCTTATCACGCGCACTTGAATTGGTATTGATTGAAGAGATTTCTACTTCCCCGCTTAATGCCTTGATTGTCTTGCCCTCAACATCAAGTGTGCCGCTGAATTTATCAAAGCTCCCCTTCACATTGCTCACAGACATATGCTTTACGCCAAAGCCTACTGATGAATGGCTCGCATCAATCTCATAAGGCACTGCCAACAACGCCGCACCGTACGCTACGCTTAAAGCCGTAGCAACAATAATCTTTCTCATAAAGACTCCTTGTTTATGATTTAAGCAAGAATATCTTGCTTATTTTGATTGTATTCCTAGATTCTAAATTGTGGGTAAATTTTGCCTATATAGCTGGGCTTGGTAGCAAATGGGTTTGAGAATGAAAGCTTTTTTTGTGCTACAATACACCCTTTTAAATGCGACACAAAAGGATAATTATGAATCTGCTCAATGCCACATCTCTAGCCCATAGCTTTGAAACAACCTTGTATGAGAATCTAAGTCTCAGTGCAGGTGCGGGGGAGAGCATAGCTATTCTTGGCGTAAGTGGCAGTGGTAAATCTACAATTTTGAACAATCTCTCTACGCTCCTGCCACCAAAAGCAGGGAGAGTGAGCCTGCTAGGTATTGAAGATATTTATGCTATCCCTGCAAAAAAACAACTCCTTTTGCGGCGTCTTGAGCTTGGCATCGTGTTTCAGTCGCATTATTTGTTTCGCGGATTCAGCGGAGTGGAGAATCTCAAAGTTGCCTCCATTTTATCTCAACAAAGCATTGATGAAAATCTTTTAGAGGCTTTTGATATTGCTAGTGTCGTGCATCAGCCTATTGGGCAGCTTAGTGGTGGGCAGCAGCAAAGGCTGTCTATCGCAAGGGTGCTGACAAAAAAGCCAAAGATTATTTTTGCCGATGAGCCAACGGGGAATCTTGATAAGCAAACGGCTTGGCGTGTGATGGAGATTCTTTTTTCGTATGTTCGCACAAATGGTGCAGCCCTTATTCTTGCCACGCACGATGAGGAGATTGCAAGGCTTTGTAGCAGGACTTACCGCCTTTATGACAAGGCTCTGCACAGCATATAGGCGCGTAAAATAGAGGGAGTGAGTTTTAATTTTTGTAGGATAATGCTAATATATATGAGATTTATTATTATAATTATGCTAGAATCTCAAACAAAAAATACGAGGGCAAAACAATGCAGGATGTGATAGATTCACTTGAAGAATTGGGTTATGTGATTTTGTTTGTATATTCTCTTGGTGGTGGATATGTAGGGCTTATCACCGCTGGTGTAATGAGTGCTTTAGGCAAAATGGACTTGTGGCTTGCTGTGCCTATTGCGTGTGCGGGGAATATCGTTGGCAGCTCACTTTTAGCCTATCTTGCAAGGTATCAAAAGAAAGATATAAACACTATGCTTCAAAAGCACAGACGCAAAATTGCCCTCGCACAAGTTTGGCTTAAACGCTATGATGCGTGGCTTATCGTGCTAAGTAAGTATCTCTATGGCGTGAAGACAATCATTCCCCTTGCCATTGGCTTTAGTCGTTTTAATCTCTCTAGATTCTATGTTATCAATGCACTCTCTTGTGTGCTGTGGGCGGTTATTGTGGGTGTAGTGGGGTATTATGCAAGTAGTGGGGTGATTGCCTTGCTTGAAAAGATTGACACGCACTCTTATGTCCTGCCCTTTGTGTTATTTGGGCTTATGGCTCTGCTCTTTCTTATCATCTCGCAAGTTTCTAAAAAAGTCAAAAAGACATTGTAGGTTAGGGGCTTATAATGGATGTGCAAGCAAGTATTTGCTCACTCAAAGACAATCCGTATTTATTTGATAAGGCAAAGGATTTTGTGTTAAAAGCGTGGGCAGATGAGAAGTCAAAGCAATTTTATACAGAAGTTTTGCAATGCAATCTTAATGTAGATGGGTTTATTCCACATTTTTTGTTTGCCTTAACGCCAAATGGAGGGGTGATAGGCTGCTTAGGAGTGGCGTTGCAAGATTTTGTCTCTTGTGCAAATCTCTATCCATTTCTAGTGGCACTCTATGTAAAAAAACTCATATCGCAAAAGCGGCATTGCTAGAATGCTTGTTGAAAAAGCAAAGCTTGATTGCAAAAAAGCAGGATTTACAAACCTCTATCTTTGCAGTGATTTATGTGGATTCTACGAGAAGTTTGGTTTTATCTTTCACACTATGGCATATGATGTCTTTGGGTTTAATAATCGCATTTATCGCTTAGAATCTTAACTTTAAATTTAAAGGCAACACCCCTTATGCAAGTTGTTTGCATTGTGTGGTATAAGTTTTGCCATAATGGCTCTGCTTATAATGCTGTTCCAAATCAAAATTACAGATTTCGCACAAAAGGGCAAATTAGAAATATGAGTTTTTTCTCCATTGAATTTAGCGTTTTATTGCTTGTGTTTTTTTCGCTCTATTGGGCGGTGAAGTCCTCTAAGATTCAAAATCTTTTGCTTTTAGGGTTTAACTACCTTGTGATTTATCTTTTTAGCCCATATTTTGCACTCATTGTGGGGGTTTATACTTGTCTTGTGTATGTTTTAGCTCTTTTTATTGACACGGCAAGGGTGCGTTTTGTGTTTCTTGCTTGTGTTGGTGTATGTGTGCTATTTTTGTGTTTTTTTAAATATTATGCAAATATCAAAGATGAGTTTGATGCCTTGCTTATACTCTTTGGGCTTGATTTTTTAGAATCTGATATTATCTTTCCTTTGGGATTGAGTTTTTATACTTTTAATTCCATTACCTATTTGAATCAAGTATATAAAGAGAGCAAGAATCTTATGCGAGATGAATATTATGAGGAGCAAAATCCCGCTCTGCAAAGCTTTGTAGCCTTAGCAACATACCTTTCATTTTTTGCTACTTTTCTTGCTGGTCCTATTATGCGAAGTCATTTTTTCTTTTCCCAATACCACGCCAAAAAAGAGCTTGGCTCACTTGATTTGATTATCGCGTTAATACTTTTTGGTGTGGTAAAAAAAGTCCTTATCGCCAACTACGCGCAAATGTATGCCACGCCCATTTTAAATACTCCTTTTTCCTACCATAGCTTTGAATTGCTTAGTGCTATGTTTGCGTATAGCGTGCAGATTTATTGTGATTTTAGCGGATATGTGAATCTTGTATGTGCCTTTGGGCTTATGCTTGGCTTTGTCTTGCCACCAAATTTTAATATGCCCTATATGGCAAAGAATCTTAAAGATTTTTGGAATAGATGGCATATCAGTCTTTCAAGTTTTATCCGTGATTATATTTATATTCCGCTTGGAGGCAACAAAAATGGCTTTGTGATGACACAGATTCTCGTGCTATTTGCCTTTGGGCTTTCAGGTATTTGGCACGGCAATACTTGGACTTTTCTCATTTGGGGGTTTTTGCACGGATTTGGGCTTGTGGTGCTGAATTGCTACAAGCAGCTAGGATTGCCAAAACTGCCTTTTGGTGGGGCGAGTTTGACATTTTTATTTGTGAGTTTGTGTTGGATATTTTTTTATTATCATTCACTTGATGAGGCAATAAACTTTTTTCGTGCAATGTATCAAAATTTTTCGCTCACTTCGCCCATATATGTGTGGGGTGTGCTTGGAGGCTTTGTAGTGCTATTTTTACTCTACCCATTTATGTCTAAAGCCATAGAATCTACACAAAGCCTTTTTAGTGTTATTCCCCTTGTGTTAAAGCCCATTGTCCTAGCGGTGATATTCATGCTTATTGTGGGCTTTATGCCTAGTGGTATTCCTAATTTTATTTATGCGAGTTTTTAATGCGTGCGTTGCAGTTTATTTTCATCGCTCTTTTTACATTTTTGCAGTTGCTTTTTTATTTGCATAGCTCCATTGTAAGCTATGTGGAGCAGCAATACCATAATTTTAGTGAGAGTGAAAATGTGGCTATGCAATTTTTGGGAAGTATGTATAGTGCTTTGTATCTTAAAGATAACTTCCTTTTTGCCACAAGTGATATGCTGATGAGTAGGCTAGAATCTTTGCGGGTGCAAGTTTTTGGCACATTTGATGGGATAAATAGCGAGACAGAAGATATGATAATACTAGAATCTAGCACAGATTCTAGCAAAACTAATAAATCTCCACATAAGCCCACCGCACATTCTCCCACGCATTCCATTGCACCACATCACGAGCAAGATTCACGCGATACATCTTTAGATGAGAAGGCAGAATCTAGCATAGATTCTAAGCCTTATGACCCCGCTTCACAGGATTCTATTTTGCAAGATTCTAATCCCCAAGATTCTAATCCCATAGAAGCAGTGTTAAAAAATATCGCCACCACAGGAGATTCTGCTCCCACATTGCCCAAAGATTTGCAAGATTCACTGCCCTCAAATACGCAGGAAGACTCCACTAAAGATTCTCTTTTTAATACTCCGCAAGATACCGCACCGCTTGAGCCAAGCTCTTTGCCTCAAAATATCCCACAATCAAATACTTTGCAGCCTCCACCACAGCCAGTACAAGAGAGCTATACGCCCATAAGAAGTATTAATAATCCTAGAATCCAAGTGAGTGAGGGGGAGGGTATTTTGCTTATTGGGGATTCTATGATGCAAGGCGTTGCACCCTATTTGCTAAGAGCGTTTAAAAAGACAAAGATTCAGGGGATAAATCTTAGCAAACATAGCACGGGACTGACTTATAAGCATTATTTTAATTGGGAAGTAGCCACAAGGGACGCTTTAGAAAAAAATCCGCACATTTCGCTTGTCGTTGTGCTTTTGGGGGCAAATGACCCGTGGAGTATGAAAAAAAATATTGCGTTTAAAAGTCCTTTGTGGGAGGAGATTTATACCCAACGCATTGATGAGATTTTACAAGTAGCTCAAGGATATGGTGTGCGGGTAGCGTGGTATGAAGTGCCAAGTGTGCGTGAAAAATCACTTAACGATAAGATAATGTATCTTAATACGCTTTATGAAGCAGCAGTCAAACAAAGTGGAGAGTATTTCTTCCAAAGTAATGGCATTATTACCCAAGGTGGAAAATATTCCGCCTTTATCAAAAACGCTAAGGGTAAGAGTGTGCAGGTGCGTGCTGATGATGGGGTACATTTCACTGCAAGGGGTTATCAAATAATGGCAAATATTCTGCTCAATAACCTTGAAGTGCTTCCGCTTGAAACTACCCCACAAGAGAGTGAAGAGGGGCTTTCACAAGGTGGGGTAGAATGAAAAACATCATTATGGCTTGTATGCTTTGTGTAAGTGTGAGTGTGAGTGAAGAATATCCGCTCAAACTCATTACAAAGGCTATAAGTGAGCAAAGTGAGCCTAAGATTCCAAATGTGAGTAAGAAGCTTTTAGAATCCACACAAGGCATTATCAACTATCAAACTGATATTCCCAAAGCCTTAAAACAAAAGATTAAAGAGAGGCAGAATCTTAGCATTCGTGTTTTGGGGGATTCTCATATTGCGGGAGATTTTTTCTCCCATCGGTTGAGAGGGTTGCTATTTAAAGACTACACGCTAGGCTTTGTGTATCCGCTTTATCCAAGCTATCATCAAAATATTGCCTTAAAATATGAAAGTGAAAATTTTGAGATTCTAAACTCTCGCCTACACGAGCTTGATGAATATCCATTAGGTGGCGTTGTGGCTAGACCTCTTGAGCTTCCAGCCTCTATTACCCTTATACCCAAAAGCTTAGAAAAGTCTCAAGATTCTAAAAAACCAATACAGACAAAAATTATCTTTAAAGCTCCAAATAAAGAAAGTGCCTTGGTCGTGGAAGATTCTAGCAATCAACGCTTTATTATCAATGCTAAACGCCCTTTTGTATGGCAGTTTCTCACCCTAGATTTAGACTATCCTGCCACAATCCGTGTTTTAAATGAAAAAGTGTTGCTTGGTGGATTTTTTCTCACAAATGGGGATAAGAAAAATAATATTGTTGAGAATCTTGGCATAAATGGGGCGCGTTCAAATTTATGGCTGAAATGGGATAAGGCACTTTTTATGCAGCAAATGCGTTTTCTTCCTGCGGATTTAGTTATCCTTTGCTATGGTTCAAATGACGCGTTGTATGATACCTTTAACGAATCGCTTTTTGTGAAAAATTACAGCGATTTGATTGACAATATAAGGGAGGCTAATCCAACTGCTAGTATTTTGCTCCTTACCCCGCCCCCTGTGGTACAAAAGGTAAGCAATGCCTCAAGGCGTAAAAAAGCAGTGTATAAGATGAGTAAAAACGCTAAGGTCGTGAGAGAGGCGGTTATCAAAGTGGCTAAACAAAAGCAAACAATGCTCTTTGATTTAGAGGGCTTTATCAATCAAAGTGGGGGTAAGAAAAAGTGGGAGGAAGCCGCCTTAGCCAAAGCCGATGTGCATTTACTGCCAAATGGCTACAAACTTGTAGCGGATAAGATTTTTTACGAATTACAAAGGGTGAAATAATCTTTATATTTTAGAATCTACATTCATCAAGCTGTGGATTCTAAAATAGATTTGAGACTAAGCTTGAAGCGAGATAAGATACTCTTTTGCCCTTTGTCTATTTGGTTTTCTGCAAGAAAGGTGCGTGTAGATTGACAATTCATCACACACGCCAAAAAGCGACTTTTTCACAGAATCAAAGAAATAATCGCATATTTCAACAATTTCAGCTTGTGTGTTGATATGCTCATAATTCATAATGACATCATAATCTAGCTTGTATTTAAGCCTAAAATCTATGCCGGTTGAGAGTTTGTAAGCCAAAGTCCATAGGAATCTAGCTTGGCTTGGGATAGCAGCGGAAAACACGCCATCATCTTTCAGCAACAAGCACGGGTGTGCTACTACTTCAGGCAAGTTTGCAATATGTTCTAAAACCGCACAAGATGTGATTCTGTCATAAAATGCGCTTTGGATTTGGGATTTAATGGATTGCGTGGATTCAAGGGAAGCAGGGGATTCTATGTGGGATTTAGCAAATGCACTTATTTTATCGGCATTTGTATTTACCCCCCCCCCCCCCGTTAATATCACTACTTTGTGCTATTTCTGCAATATCTTTATATATGGCATTGATATGTTGGAGTTTTGGGGAATCTTTATAAAGGGCTTTGAATGGCTCTATAATATCATAATGTGTGAAATCGCTTTCATAGGATATTTGATTAAGCGTTCCTGCACCTATTTCTAGCGTTTTATATCCGCTAATACCTTGTGTATCATTTGCTACCTTGTGATGTAGCCAACGCTCTAATTTTTGGGCTAAGCCACTTGCCGTTCCTTATCCATCTCTATTGTTCTTATAATGTTGCTCATAGATAGCCTGATAAGTTTGTGGCAATGGACTTCTAGTCTTTGGAAAATTATCAAACATCACTCACTCCTTTTACTTGCTTTTTACTCAACCTATCGTTTTAAGCCATTAACGGTTTGTAGCATAGAATCTGCGGTTTGAATGCTTTTTGAATTTGCTTCATAGGCTCTTTGCCCTGTGATGAGGTCTGTCATCTCTTCTACAAGCTTCACATTACTTAACTCTAAAAATCCCTGTCGCAACTGCCCAAAGCCATCTAATCCGGGCACTCCTGCCACAGGGTCGCCAGAAGCATTTGTGTTGATAAAAAGATTATCGCCCAAAGAGTGAAGTCCAGCAGGATTAATAAAATTCACAATCTCAATTTGTCCTAGCACATTGACTTCTGTTTGATTCCCTTCAATCACGCTCACCGTGCCATCTGTGCCGATATTAATTTGTGTCGCTCCCTCTGGAATGGTAAGCTCGGGGATAAGTCTATAGCCCTCCGCATTAACGACATTGCCATTATTATCAAGCTTAAAGCTCCCTGCTCTGGTGTAGGCGATATTGCCATCGGGCAACTCAATTTGGAAAAATCCATTGCCTGTGATTGCGACATCAAGGTTGTTTTCAGTCTCTTTGGGGTGTCCTTGTGAGAACATTTTTTGCACTGCCACAGGTCGCACACCTATACCCACTTCAATACCTGTGGGCGAGATAGTGGTCTCACTTGTGCTTGTTCCAGCGTATTGCAATACTTGATAGAATAAATCCGCAAACTCCGCCCTTTGCTTTTTGTAGCCCGTAGTATTGACATTGGCAATGTTGTTTGAAGTATTGTCAATTTGCATTTGTTGTCCTAGCATACCGGTAGTGGCAGTGTAGAGTGATCTCATCATAGTTTTATCCTTTGTCTCAATCTTGTGGAATTGTTACTTTTATGAAGCAATTTGTGGGTTTTTAAGCAAAAGTGATTCCATACTCAAAAGTTTTAGCACTTTTATAGCTAGATTCTATTATAGTTTTGACTTTTAGCTTTTGTGCTTGTAGTGATTTTGACTTAAAGGTGGGCTATGCTTTTAACAACGCTTTATATTATTGCCATTACTGCAGAGGGTATGACGGGTGCTCTTGCTGCTGGAAAGCATAGAATGGATTTATTTGGCGTGATGTTTATTGCACTTGTTACGGCTATTGGTGGTGGTTCAATCCGTGATATTTTACTCAATCACTATCCGCTTACTTGGGTAGCTCACCCTGAATATGTGATTCTTATTTGTGTGGCGGCTTTGCTTACCACACAAGTCCCACGCGTTGTTACAAAATCTGAATCTGTGTTTCTCACACTTGATGCAGTGGGGCTAGTGGTCTTTAGTATTTTGGGTGCGCAAGTGGCGATTGATAAGGAGTATGGCTTTATCATCGCAGTGAGTGCGGCGGTTATTACAGGGGTGTTTGGTGGAATCTTGCGTGATATTTTATGTATGCGGATTCCCCTTGTGTTTCAAAAAGAGATTTATGCAGGGATTGCTATCATCGCTGGGGGAATGTATTATGCCCTGCTTGAATATGCAAAAATGGATACTATGCTTGTTACAATCCTTACACTTTTTGTGGGAGTAGTGGCTAGACTTTTGGCGATTTTCTACAAGCTTTCATTGCCGGTTTTTAATTATCAAGACGAGAGTGAAAAAAAGCAAGACAAGCAGGACTAGGGTGAAAATAATGTTAGTTTTTAGATTCTTTTTATACAATAACGCTTTTTTTACAAGGAAGATATTATGAGTTCAATCGCCCTCGCCCTAAAGTATCGTCCAGCAAGTTTTAGCGACTTAGTTGGGCAAAATGCTATTTCTCAAACGCTTTCCCTTGCCTTAGATTCTAAGCATATTTCTCACGCGTATCTTTTTAGCGGATTGCGTGGGAGTGGGAAGACAAGCTCGGCTAGAATCTTTGCTAGAGCCTTAGAATGCGAGAGTGGTCCTACAAGCACACCTTGCGGGAGTTGTGCGAGTTGTGTAGCGGCACTAGAAAATCGGCATATGGATATTATTGAGATGGACGCGGCGAGTTCTAGGGGGATTGATGATATTAAAAAGCTTATTGAACAGACAAAATACCGCCCTAGCTTTGGACGCTATAAGATTTTTATTATAGATGAGGTGCATATGCTAAGCAAGGAGGCGTTTAATGCTCTGTTAAAAACGCTTGAAGAGCCACCAGAATTTGTAAAATTTATCCTTGCGACAACCGATCCACTTAAGCTCCCTGCTACAATTTTGAGTCGCACACAGCATTTTAGGTTTAAGCAGATTCCCCATAGGCTTGTTGTAGAGCATATCACAAGCATTTTGAATAAAGAGGGCGTGAGCTATGAGAAAGAAGCCCTTGAGATTATTGCGCGTAGCGGCTCAGGCAGCCTAAGAGATACGCTAACTTTGCTTGATCAAGCCATTATTTTTTGTAAAAATCATATTGAAGTTACAAGTGTGAGCGATATGCTTGGCGTGGTAGATCCGCAGGTTTTAAGAGATTATTTTCAAGGCATTTTGCACCATCAGCACGATAAGGTCAGTGAGATTTTGCAAGTGCTGTATGAATATGAATGTGAGATGATAATTGAAGAAATGATGCTTTTTTTAAAAGAGAAGCTTTTGCAGAGGGATAGTGATTTTCCGCCTTTGCTGCTAGATAGGTTTGCTAGGATTCTAACAGAATCTAAGGGCTTGTTAAGTCTTAATACCGATGGAGCATTTGTGCTTTTGCTTTGTGCGATGAAAATGCAAGAAGCCATTAAGGTTAAAGACATAGAATCTATGATTGAAGAGTTAGAAAGTGAGATTTTTGGAGCAAATCAAAATAAGACAATAAGTCCCGCTGCCTTGGCTCAACAAATGCCACAAAATCCGCCATATTCACAGAATCTACAAACACCGCAAGACTTACAATCATCACTTGCCCCACAAGCTCAAGATTCTACGAGTTTTTCACAGCCTATGTCTCAAGCCCCACAATCCCCACAAGTGCAACAAGCTCAAGCCCAAACACAATCTCTAGATTCACAAAAAACGCTAGGGGCTTTGCATTTTCAAACCTTGATTCAAAAGATTAAAGATCGCAATGCGGAGCTAGGAGAGATATTTGAATCTAATGTGAAGTTTGTGGAGTTTAGCAGAGAAAAGTCGCTTTTGCGTTGGCAGAGCGTGGCTCAAGGGGAGCACAAAGAGAGGTTGCGTGAGTTTGGCAAGATTATCTTAGGTCTCGTGCGGGAAGTTTTTGGAGCAAATACACACATAGAGCAAGTCCAAGATTTTGCCCCACAAGCCCACGATGAGACAAGACAAGAACATCTCAATCAAGCAGAAAATGAGAGTTTTAACCCACAAGATTCGCATAATTTACTAGAAGCACAAGGTGGCATTAAAAACCCACAGGAGGAGCGGGAGAGATTTATCAGTGAAAATCGCGATGTGATTGAGGCAATTCGCGATAGTGTGGGGATAAAAGAAGTGATCACGCAAGGAGATAGAAATGCGTGAATTAAGGCTGCAAGAAAATGAGCTTTTTAGGTTGTGTGAGATTTTGCAAGAGAGCGTTGCTCAATCACCCATTGTGCTTTTGCGTGGGGAGCTTGGCAGTGGGAAAACAACACTTGTTCGCTCTTTTGTAGCTGCTTGTGGTGGGGATACAAGCGAGGTAACCTCACCGACTTTTAGCCTATCACAAGGCTATGTCTGTCAAAAATATGGCACAATTTATCATTATGATATTTATCGCAAAGATCTAGCTCAAATGCTTGAGCTAGGATTGCTTGAATGCTTAGAATCTCAAGGGGTGCATTTTGTGGAATGGGGTGAGCTAGACTTAGAGCAGTTATTAAAACAAAATGGTTTTACCCCCATCAGCATAGACATAGAGCTAGGGCAAAACAATAGAATCTATAAGGTTAGCGTATGAATAAGCTTGCAGCACACAATCTTAGCAAACAGATTAAAAAAACAAAAATCGTGCAAGATGTTTCACTGGAAGTCAATAGTGGCGAGGTAGTAGGGCTTTTGGGTCCTAATGGTGCGGGAAAAACGACAACTTTTTATATGATTACGGGGCTTTTGCACCCAAGCGAGGGTAAGGTAATGCTCAATCACACAGATATTACAAAGCTTCCCTTGCATAAGCGTTCAAATCTAGGTATTGGCTATCTACCGCAAGAATCTAGTATTTTTAAGGATTTAAGCGTTGAGGAAAATTTGATGTTAGCCGCTGAAATCAGCATTAAAAGCCCTAAAGATAGGCAAATGAAAATTGAAAGTATGCTTGAAGAATTTAATATTGAGCCTATCCGTGCGAGAAAGGGTGTAAGCCTAAGTGGGGGGGAGAGAAGACGCGTAGAGATAGCTAGGGCGTTAGTCAAAGATCCAAAGTTTATTTTGCTTGATGAGCCTTTTGCTGGGGTGGATCCACGAGCAGTAAGTGATATTCAAAATATTATTTTAAAACTTACCGAGCTTGGCATAGGGGTATTAATCACAGATCATAATGTGCGAGAAACACTTTCAGTCTGCTCCCGCACCTATGTGATTAAAAGTGGCACATTACTCGCAAGTGGAAATGCTGAAGAAATTTATGCCAATGAGCTTGTGAGAAAATACTATTTGGGAGAGCATTTTAAAGTATGAGTATAGGGGGGAAATTACGCGGGAATCTGCAGGTTAAAGCTCGGCTTTCTACGACTTTAAAAAGCTGGTTGCCGATTTTGCAAAGTGGTGTTACCGATCTTGAAGAAACGCTTAATGCCATTGCTGATGAAAATCCTTACGCAAGTGTGCAAAGCCAAATGACACAAAGCCTGAATGCCAAGATACCTAAAAGAAATAAAGCTCAATCTAGCGGTGCGTCTAATGAGCGATTTGAACAAAATTATATCAGTGAGCAAAGCTTATATGAAGTGCTTGAATCTCAAATAGATTCTAAACTTTTTCCTACAAGTATTTCCCAAAGCATTGCTTTTAAGATTCTAGAAAATATCAATGATGAAGGCTATTTAGATGTGGCGGTGGCGGAACTTGCCTTAGAGATGAATGTGAGTGAAGAGGAGTTTGAGAGGGTAAGGCAGCGATTTGCGTATTTAGAACCTTATGGTGTGGGAGCAAGAGATGTGCTAGAATCTTTTCTTTTTCAGCTCAATAATAGCGATTTAGAAGGGGAGAGCTATGAGCTTGCACTTAAAATTATTAAGGATTTGCACAATCATAGCAAGTATAAAAATCATAAAGACTATAATGCTGTGATGAAAACTATTAAAACTTTCAAAAATCCACCTGCTATTGAGTTTAGCCCAAGGGAAGCGGAGATTCTCCCTGATATTTTTATTTTTGAGCGATTAAAAAGCGATAGTTTGAAAAATACCACTTATGAACTTGAAGTAGCGATTAATGATGCGTATTACCCAAAGATTGTTATTGAAGAGAATCTAAAGCTTAAAGACAGGCAAGGTGCGGAGTTTTTAAGAACAAAGCTCAAAGAGGCTAAAGATTTGGTTGATGCGCTAGATATGCGTAAAGCTACAATCCTAAAAATTGCCATTGCCTTGCGTGAAAATCAGTATGATTTCTTTATGGGCGGGGAGATTCGCCCAATGAAGCTTAAAGATATAGCACAAGATTTGGGCTATGCACCAAGCACGATTTCTCGTGCCATAGCGAATAAATATTTGGAATGCGACAGGGGCATTTTCCCTATAAAAAGCTTTTTTACCGCCGCTATTGATGGAGACACATCAAATGCGTCAATCAAGGACTTTATCTTGAATCTTGTGAAAAATGAGGATAGAAAAAAGCCTTTGAGTGATTTGAAGATTCTAAAAATTGTTGAAGAAAAGTTTGATCTTAAAATGGTAAGAAGGACGATTACTAAATACCGCCAACAGCTTAATATTGCAAGCTCTAGTGAGCGTAAAAGATTGTATGAAATGAGTGTGAGTTGAAGGCAAGATTTCTAAGGCAGATAAGTTCAAGCAGGACACAAGCACTTCAGCTCATATTCATATATCTTGGGCTAGAATCCGCCCTGCATTTGTTGTGTAAGTTAAAAGTGCAGAGTGTGTAGCACATTTTAATTAAGGAGAAAATAATGGAATTGACAAAAGTGTATGACAGAGAATTTTATGGCGACCAGCAGAGTGCATATAACTCTGCAAAGTGTATTTTGGACTTGGTGTCTAAGTGGCATAAGCCAAGAAGTGTTATTGACATAGGTTGTGGGCTTGGGACTTGGCTTAAGGTATGGCAAGAGCTAGATTCTAGTATCAAACTTGTAGGGCTTGATGGCAATGATGTAGAATCTGATGAGCGTTATATACCGCTTGATTCTTATGGCAAGGTGGATTTAACACAAGATTACACACAAAGTTTGCTTGTAGCTTCAAAACTTATTAGCAAACAAACGGGGGGGGGGGACCCAACGCACGGATAAACCCTTTGAATTAGCACAAAGTTTTGAAGTCGCCGAGCATTTATATGCACAATATGCACCAAATTTTATAAAACTCTTAATCTCTCTTTCTGATATTATTCTCTTTTCTGCTGCCATTCCTTATCAAGGTGGCGTTCATCACGTCAATGAACAGCCACCAGCATATTGGGCAGAGCTATTTGCACAAAATGATTATGTATGTATTGATTGCATCCGTTCTCAAATTTGGAATAATGAGAGTATCTCATTTTGGTATAGTCAAAATATTTTACTATTTGTGCATACAAGCAAGGCTCATCTTTTTGATTTTCCTACTACACAAACCCCACTTTATTTGACACATTATAAAGTTTGGGAAGAAAGGAGTAAATGGCTGCAAAGCTTTATTGATGCACACGAACAAAGACCATTTGCAACTGCCTTAAAGCTCATTATAAAAAGTATATTAAAGCTATGTGGATTGTGGAATTATGCACAAAAACTGCGTAAAACAAACTCAAATTCAGTCCATAGATAGCAGACCTATATTTCACTGATTTTGTGTTGGTGATAATTGTGGTGTATAGGCTCAAAGCTTAAATTGTGGTGTGTCACTATCGTATTGCCATTTCAAAATAAGCCAACTTTTAGCCAAAAATGGTTAGAATCCTGCCCTTTTGTGTGCTTTTGCTTAACTAAAATGAAGTGGAAGCAACAAAATTCACACATACCAATCCTTGTTAGGTTGCGGGATTCTGCGGATTGTGAGAATCTTGCTAAGGGGTATGGAGGACAAACCAAAACTTTAAGGAGAACCTATGGTAACAATGAAAGATCTGTTAGAGTGCGGTGTGCATTTTGGGCATCAAACACGCCGCTGGAATCCAAAGATGAAGCGTTTTATTTTTGGTGTGAGAAAAAATATCCACATTATTGACCTGCAAAAGACTTTGCGTTATTTCCGCTACACTTACAACATTGTCAAAGAAGCTGCAAGTGAGGGCAAGGTGATTATGTTTGTAGGGACAAAAAAGCAAGCAAGTGAGACGCTAAAGACTTATGCTGAATCTGTGAATGCGCCGTATGTGAATTATCGTTGGCTTGGCGGTATGCTTACAAACTTTAGCACAATTAAAAAATCAGTCCGCAAGTTAGAAATTATTGAAGAGATGGAAAATAGCGGACAAATTGACCTATTAACAAAAAAAGAAAAGCTTATGCTCCAACGCAAAAAAGAAAAGCTTGATAAATATTTGGGCGGTGTGCGTCATATGAAAAAAGCCCCAGATATGATTTTTGTCATTGATGCGGCAAAAGAAAAAATCGCTGTGGCAGAAGCTAGAAGGCTTGGGATTCCCGTTGTCGCTCCACTTGATACAAACTGCGACCCTGATATGGTGGATTATCCAATCCCGGGTAATGATGATGCTATCCGCTCAATCCAGCTTTTTTGTAAGGAGATAAGCGAGGCGATTTTAGAGGGCAGGGCTGAAAACAAGGACTTGCAAGATGAGCAAGGCGAAGTGATTCCAGCAACAGAATCTGAAAAGCAAGAATTGCTTGATGAAGTAAAAGCTGAAGAAAGCAATACACAAGAGGAGGCGTAATTATGGCGGATATTCCAGCACAGCTTGTAAAACAACTCCGCGAGATGACTGACGCGGGAATGATGGATTGTAAAAAAGCACTTGTGGAAACAAATGGTGATATACAAAAAGCCGTAGAGTATTTGCGTGAAAAAGGCTTGAGTAAAGCGGCTAAAAAAGCAGATAGGGTAGCAAGTGAGGGTGTTGTGAGTGTAGAAGTGGCGGGTGATTTTAGCAAAGCAAGTATGATTGAGATAAATTCTGAAACAGACTTCGTGGCTAAAAATGACACATTTAAAGAGCTTGTAGAGAGAACAGCAAAAGTCGTGTATGACAATACCCTTTCTTGCACTCAAAGTTTGCAAAGTATGAGTGTTGAAGGCGTAAAGTTTGAAGAGTATCTCCAACAAAATATTGCCAAAATTGGTGAAAATATCGTTGTCCGCCGTGTTACTACCTTAGAGGCAAAGGGCAATGGCATTGTGAATGGTTATGTGCATTCTAATGGTCGCGTGGGTGTGCTGATTGCTATGAAGTATAGCAAGGATTCTTCAAAAAATGCCTGTGTGGAGTTGGCTAAAAGCATTTGTATGCACGCAGCAGCGATGAAGCCTCAAGTATTGAGCTACACAGAGCTTGATAATGAGTTTATCCAAAAAGAGAAGATTGCTATTATCGCGGAGCTAAAAAAAGAGAATGAAGAGTTGCAGCGACTTGGTAAGCCATTGCATAAGATTCCAGAATACATTAGCCGCAGTGAATTAAGTGAATCTGTGCTAAAGGCTAAGGAAGCCCAATTACGCGAGGATTTAAAAGCTCAAGGTAAGCCAGAACAGATTTGGGATAAGATTCTGCCCGGACAAATGGAGCGTTTTATTGCTGATAGCACCTTGCTTGATCAAAGAATGACACTTTTAGGGCAGTTTTATGTAATGGACGATAAAAAAACAATCGCTCAAGTGCTAGATTTTAAATCCCAAGAGCTTAATGACAATATAGAGATTGTTGAATATGTCCGCTTTGAATTGGGTGAAGGCATTGAGAAAAAAGTAGAGGATTTTGCTGCTGAAGTCGCCGCCCAAATGCAGTAAGTTTAATATTTGCTAGGCACAATACCTTTTTTTGGCTTGTGCCTTCTCTCTACCTAGAAGCTTACTGCGTGATCCAAACTCTTATACCATAAATATGGGTTAATCTTACACCATAGATGCTCCCCAACATTGAAGGTGTCTTTTTGTGATTGAATGATATGTGCTACCGTATTTTGAATTTCCACTGCGTTTTCTATTAAAGGACATTCTACAAAGTCTTTAGAATGTGTCGTGTCTAAGAACCACTCCCTAAGCCCACCTTGAGCTTTGTTTCTTTGAATCCACTGAATAATGGGCGAGTTAAATCCAATTTTGCTTTTTCTCCATACAACTTCAGGGGGCATAAAAGGACAAAGTGCATCTCGTATTAGTTTTTTTGTATAGCCTTTGCCAAGTTTGTAAGAGAATGGTAGGCTAAATACAAACTCAACAAGCCTATGATCCATAAAAGGCATACGAATTTCAACACTATTAATCATAGAATATCTATCATAATTTCTTAAGAGTGTTGGTAGAATGGTCTCGCTAAAGATGAGATAAAGTTGTTGGCTAAAGTAATCAAGCCCTTGAAAGTTTGGATGATTTGAATCTTGCGAGATAGGCATTTTGTATTTGATAAGATGCTTGATTGTCTTTTTGACATAATACATAAAGGCTTCTTTTCCAAGTGCAAATGCCGAGCTTGTAGGCATTCGCGTTTGATTAAGCGTTGTTAAAACATCAAAAGCCATTGCTGGATTAAATTTGCTATCCCAAAGTGCTTCAATCAAATGTCCATATCCACTAAAAAGCTCATCTGCTCCGTGACCATCAAGTGTAACACTCACACCTTTCTGTTTAATAGCCCCATAAGCTGCAATCATAGGCACAGGACTTGTGATGTATAGATCTTCAAACAAATAAAAATATTCATAAATTTTATCCCAATGTTTGATGGGTTCAATTTCCACAAAAATCCCTTTGATGCCTATGTGATCCACAACTTTTTTTGCATATCCACTTTCATCAAGGGGTGTATCTTTAAAACAAGCTACAACTGCGTGTTGCCAATCTTTTCTTACATCATTTTTTCCCAAATATGCCATAGCACAAATTGTTGCGCTAGAATCTAGCCCACCGCTTAAAGCTGTGCCTATACTCACATCTGAACGCATTCGCAGTTTGACAGAATCTAAAAACAATGCTCTAAATTTTTCCACACTTTCTTGATAGCTAGGTATGGGTGTTATAAGATAATCAAGGATTGTGTAGTAGCGGATGGGTTTAATGTGCATATCTCCTAGTGAATAAAAGGCGTAATGAGCATATGGGAAGCGATAGATTCCATCAATGAGTGTGTCGCTTGTATGTTCGTAATCAAAGATATGCACAATATTGCTAAGGGTGTGAAACTTCTTTGATGGTTTGACTTCTTGTAAAAAAGGATAGATTGCCTTCATCTCAGAGGCAAAAACGAGTTTTTCTCCACCATTATCATCTTTAACAAAACTATAAAAGAGCGGTTTTTTTCCAAAACGATCACGGGCAAGGAAAAGTTGTTGTTTTGTATGATTCCAAATAGCAAATGCCCACATACCATTAAATTTATGGAGACATTTTTCACCCCATTCTGCAAAGCTTGCTAAAACAACTTCCGTATCAGAATCTGTGTGAAACACATAACCCTTAGCTTTTAATTCTTGTCGTATTTCAATGTAGTTATAAATTTCACCATTAAAGACAATGCTGTATTGCCCCCCCCCCCCAGCAGAATTTTTAAAGCTCATTGGTTGATGTGCATTTGAGCTTAGATCAATGATAGAAAGTCGCCTATGCCCAAGTGTTATATTTGTATCGCTTAGGATACCAAAATCATCAGGTCCTCTATGTTGAAGTGTATGTAAAGCCTTTAAAAAATCAGTTTTATTTGTGCAGGGAATGCTACCAAGTATGCCACACATTTATGTCTCCTTATTCTTTATAATGTAGGGACAGGATTCTACATTAAATAGTTTTAAAATTACCTACTCCTCTAAGATAATAAACTTTTGCTCTTCTTTGCTTTTTGTATTTTTGTGCTTTTGCCTATAACTCGCCACAGAATCTTTTATCATAGCATTATTTTCACTTAATACACTCTGTGTGGCATTATTTAAAAACTCCAACGCATAGTCCTTTTTGGCAAGTCTTGATGCACTTGAGCTGATTTTTGGGATATAGGTTTGCAGCTCCTTTACTCGCTTTGCAACATCTTCAAAATACGCCTGTGCCATTTTATCACGCTCTTTGTCCTTTTCCCAGCTAAAGCCTTTGTTATAAGACTTTATCACCTCATACCAATTCCCCTTCCGCACCTTGTGCCAGTAACCTAACTCTTCAAGTGCGGTTTGTGAAGCAAACTCATCATCTCGCATAAGCAGCTCTCCTACCATATTTCGCATAAATGCAGAATCTTTTTGCTTATATTTTTTAATAATGCCCGGGATATGTGCGTGATAGATTCCCGCTGATGGATCAGTAAAATTTACCCTATATTCACCCGCACAAGATTCTTTCCACGCAATAGCCGCCATCGTATAGCCAAAGCCATCTTTTGCACCATATTTAAATGCCTTCAAAATGACTTGCTTTTGATTTTTATTAAACTTCTTAGGTTTAACGCACTTGCCCTCTATCTTATGTAGTGGCAAGGCACTCATCTCGCCTAAAATCACACACACAACACACACATAAAGCCAAATTTTTTTCACACATCACTCCCTAATTTTTACAAAACTTATCACTTTTAAATCACTTTTTAATGACAATGCCGTTACAATCACGCAATCATATCTAAAAAAAAGGAATATCCTTGAAATCACATCTACCATTGCTTATTGAGATTCTTACCGAAGAGCTTCCTGCATTACCCCTGCTAAAGGAGCTTCCGCATATTGTTGAAAAATGGCAAACTATCGCCAAAAAGCATAATATTACCTCCTCACCCACATTGTATTATACGCCTAGACGCCTTGTGCTGTATGAAGAGAGCTTTGCCGCAAAAAGTCCAGATTCTCTTATAGAATCTTATGGTCCCCCACTTAGCATTGCCTATATTGATGGGGATAAAATAAAGGGCTTAAGCAAGGCAGGAGAGAGCTTTTATAAAAAAAATAATCTCCCCCTTGATTATGAGCTTGAAACAAAAATAAAAGATAATAAAGAAGTGCTGTATTATGCCATTACACAAAGTGGCGTGGCGACTTCTAGCCTTTTAGAATCTATGGTTGTGGAGTGGCTAGATTCACTGCATTTTGGCAAAAGTATGTTTTGGGGCGATGTGGAGCAAGGCTTTATCCGCCCTGTGAGAAATATCCTTATCTTGCTTGGGGAGCAAAGCATTTGTGTCAATGCCTTTGATCGTCATTTTGGCAAAGTAGCACAAACTTTCGTGCATAGAGATGTGAGCTTTGAGCCTTTGGCTATTGCCTCCATAGAGCAGTATTTTGACACATTAGAGAAAAATTTTGTCATTCTTAGCCAAGATAAACGCAAAGAGCTAATCCTTAGCCAAATCGCCGAGCTTGAATCAGCTCACAAGATTCAGGTTGAAATTGACATAGATTTGCTAAATGAGATTGTAGCTATTACAGAATATCCGCAAGCGGCGTATGGGAGCTTTGATTCTAGTTTCCTTGCCTTGCCTAGTGAAGTTATCATTACTTCTATGAAAGAAAATCAACGCTACTTTGCTACCTATAAAGATTCTGTGCTTCATAATGGCTTTGTGCTTGTGTCTAACTCCACGGCTAAAGATTTAAGCCCCATCGTGCAGGGTAATCAAAAGGTGCTCAAAGCACGACTTGCTGATGCGATGTTTTTCTATGAAAATGACTTGAAAAAGGGCTTTACACCCGAGCTTTTAGAGCAGATTGTTTTTGTAGAAAATCTAGGCTCTTTGCTTGATAAATCTAAGCGAGAATCTGCCCTAGCTAACGCCCTTTTAGAATCTTTTGCCCCTGCTTTAGATTCAATAGATATGCCTAAAGATGAAGCAAGGCAGATTCTCACCCAAGCCACGAAATATGCTAAGGCGGATTTGCTTACCGAAATGGTGTATGAATTTACCGAGTTGCAGGGTGTTATGGGCTATTACTATGCAAAAAATTTTTGCTTTCACCCGCTTGTTGCCCTTGCTATTAAGGAGCAATACCTGCCCACAGGTGAAGATTCTGCCCTGCCTAGCCATATTCTAAGTGCGATTTTAGCCCTAAGTATTAAGCTTGATAATATTTTTGCCCTTTTTAGTATTGACAAGATTCCAAGTGGCTCAAAAGACCCCTTTGCCCTAAGACGCGCGGCAAATGGTGTGATAAAAATCATTAACCATTATGACTTAGACTTTGACTTGCTTTATGATATGCCACGATTATATCAAGCAGGGGGCTACAAGCCAAGTGATATGCAACGCATAGAGCAGTTTTTTGTCGAGCGATTAGAGGGTATGCTCAAAATCAACCCTTCAATTATCCGCAGTGTGCTTAATGCTCGTATCAATGGCAAAAGGGTGCTTAATCTCAAAAGCATTATCCGCAATGCAAAAGCCCTTAATGCGTTTTTTGAAAAAAGCGATAAACAAGCCTTAGTCAGCCTTTTTAAGCGTGTGGCAAATATTTTAAGCGATGAGATTAAGCCAACGCATATTGATGAATCTTTACTCAAGCTCCCTGAAGAAATTGCCCTTTTTCAAGCTCTAAAATCGCTTAAATCCCAAGCACTTGCTGCAGATGTAGATTCTCAAATTAGGGCACTTTTTAGTTTAAAAGAACCCTTAGAGGCGTTTTTTAACTCCGTGCTTGTTAATGATGAAAACAACGCCATAAAAACTAATCGCCAAATGCTTGTCTTTAGTGTGCATAGCGAGTTTCTCCGCATAGGTGATATGAGGGAAATTACATTGTGAGGCATTTTTACTCTATATTCTTGCTTGAGGCAAAAAATATTTTCACCTCCGTATCGGCTATGCTGATTATTTTTGGTGGCTCACTTTTTTATCTTTTTTTGTATCCTACGCCGTATTATAATGATGTCGTTGCTAAGCAAAAAATCGCCATTCTTGATTATGATGCTTCAACTTCATCGCGGGAACTTATCACTTTTTTTAGAGCCTCACCGCATTTGGAGGTTGTGGAGGTTTTAGACAATCCAAGCAAGGCTCAAGAGATGATAGAATCTAATCTTATCTATGGGCTTATTACCATACCACATAATTTTGAAAAACACCTCTATCAGCAGATTCCACCCACTCTATCCATTATGGCAAATGCATCATATTTGCTGATTTATGGCTCTATTGCCAATGCTGCTACTGATGTGATAAGTGCATTTAATGCCAATCTTACAATCAAAATAGAAAAGCACGAGATTCTATCCCCTCGCCTTATTCCACTCTTTAATCCATCAATGGGCTATATTAACTATACTTTAGCTCCTGTGCTGATTTTTATCCTACACCAAACGCTTATAGCTGGAGCTGGGATTATCGGTGGGACGCAAAATCAGCAGTATAATCAAGGGATTAGAAACTACTATGCAAGTGCCAATCCGCTTCTCATCGTGCTATCAAAGATTTTTGTATTTTTTGGAATCTATGTCGTGCTTTTTGCATTTTATTTTGGCTTTGCGTATGAATTTTATGGCGTAAATGTCAATGCACACATTCTTGATTTTTGGCTTTTTAGCATAGCTTTTATTCTCTCCACTGCCGCATTTGGTGTGTTTTTTGGCACACTTTTAGCCAAGCGTGCTTACTCAACACAAATCATTATGCTTGCTTCAATGCCCATTGTCTTTTTGCTAGGATTTATATGGCCCAAAGCCCAGATTGCTCCTTGGGCAAGTGATATTATCGCGTTTCTCCCAGCCTATCACGGCATTAATGGACTTTTGGAACTCAACCAAATGGGTGCGGAGTTTAGTAGTATTTGGGGATATTTTTTGAATCTACTATTTTTGTGCTTATTATATATTGGTGCGAGTGTATGGGTGATTTATAGAAAGCGTATGTTATAATGTGCGACACGAAAACAAATGACACAAACAACAAAAGGTGAAAAATGAAAGATTTTGTGGATTCTTGTGTATTTTTTTTACGAGAAGAATTCAAACAACGCGGTTTTAAAAAAGGAGTTTTGGGCTTAAGCGGTGGGATAGATTCAGCTGTGGTGGCAGCTCTTGGGGTTTTAGCTTTGGGGAGTGAGAATCTAAAAGTTCTGCTAATGCCCTCCAAGAGTTCAAGCTCTATTCATTTTGATGATGCACTCAATCTTGCTCAAAATCTTCATCTCACCTCTCAAGTTGTGAATCTTGAAGGATTCCAAAGCCACTTTGCCGCACAAACAGGGCTTGAAGGCAGCCTAGATGATAGGCAAAAGTTGCGTATGGGGAATTTTTGTGCTAGGCTTAGAATGGCATTGCTTTATGATTATGCAAGTGCGGAAAATGCCCTTGTGCTAGGCACAAGCAATAAAAGCGAGCTTATGTTAGGCTATGGAACGATTTTTGGAGATTTAGCCTGTGCGATAAACCCTATTGGCAGCCTGTATAAGACACAAATTTTTACCCTTGCCAAAACGCTCAATCTCCCACAAAATCTTATAGACAAAAAGCCAAGTGCAGATTTATTTGCTAATCAAAGTGATGAATATGACTTAGGATATAGCTATGAAGACATTGATGCTTTTTTGGTATGCTTTGAGAATCTAGGTGGTTTAAAAGCAAGACAAAAAGATGAGCGAGACTGCATTCAAAGGACTTTAGAATCTAGGGGTTTTGCTCACCAAATGACCAACTCACTTTGCAAAAGAATTTGGGCAAATGCCTTTAAACGCACAATGCCAAGCGTGTTTGCCTTTAGCCGTCCTTTTTGCACTCCACATCAATAGTTAAGGAATAACACAATGCGTTTTATTGACTCATATTTTTATAATCCAAACTTCTTACAAAAATGCCTAAGTATCGCTCTTTTGCCCATCTCACTACTCTATGCCATAGGTTCAATTATAAGACGGAGATTCTCTACATTCCACGATTTTCATATCCCCATCATTAGTGTTGGGAATCTTGTCGCTGGAGGCAGTGGGAAAACGCCTTTTATCATTGAAGTAGCAAAAAATTTTTCAAATGTCTGCGTTATTTCACGCGGCTATAAACGCTCATCTAAAGGGCTTGTGATAGCAAGTCTAAATGGTGAGATTAAAACCTCACAAGAAGAAGCGGGCGATGAGCCATATCTCATTGCAAGGGAGCTAAAAAATGCAAGTGTCATTGTATGTAAAAATCGTGTGGAAGCCGTGCATAAGGCAAAAGAGCTAGGAGCAAAAGTCATATTTTTAGATGATGGATTTAGATTCAACTTTAAAAAGCTTAATATCGTACTTGAGCCGCTTTTAAAGCCTTACTTTCCATTTTGTCTTCCAAGTGGTATTTATCGTGAGATAAAAAGTGCTTTAAAATACGCTGATATTCTCGTGCGTGAGGGAATAGACTATGAAAGAGAGGTTAATATAGAATCTCCAAGTGAGAGAATGCTTTTACTCACTGCTATTGCCAATCCATCACGGCTTGATGCGTTTTTGCCAGATTCTGTGGTGGGGAAGATTACCCTTAATGACCACTCACGCTTTGATATACAAGCCCTGCAAGATTCTATAAAAGAGCATAACGCCACTTCATTACTTGTAACAAGCAAAGATGAAGTTAAGCTTTTCGGTAGCGGGCTAGATTTAAGTGTTATGCGGCTGCGTTTGAGTATAGATTCTCAAATTTTAGAGCGTATCAAAATGTATGTGATGAGCTTTGAATCCCAAAACTAAACCGACATTATTATAAAAACGCTAGAATCTTGCTTTATACTTGATGACTAAAACTTTAAAAGGAGAGTGAAAATGAGACTTCAAGCAGGAGATAAAGCACCGCTTTTTAGGCTACAAAGTAGTGATGGGAGCGAGTTTGCTTTGCAGGATTTGCTTTGCAAAAATGTCATTGTGTATTTTTACCCCAAGGATAACACACCCGGTTGCACGATTGAGGCTCAAGATTTTAGTGAGCTTATAGAATCTTTTGCGCTTAAAGGTTATGTGATTGTAGGCATTAGCCCAGATAGCCCAAAAACTCATCAAAACTTCATTGCCAAGCAGAATCTTAAGATTCTACTGCTTAGCGATACGGATAAAAGCGTGGCAAGTGCGTATGGGGCGTATGGCACAAAAATGATGTATGGCAAGGAGGTGCAGGGGATTATCCGTAGCACCTTTGTTATTGGCAAAGATGGCGTGATTAAACAAAGCTTTTATAATGTCAAAGCCAAAGGACACGCCCAAAAAGTGCTAGAGAGTTTGGAGGGATAAATATGCAGGATAAAAGCCAAACGCACAAAGTGGGCATTGTTGTGCCAATCTACAATGTAGAGCAGTATTTGCGTGAATGTTTAGATTCTGTTTTAAATCAAAGCTACCAAAATTTTGAAGTTGTGCTTGTTAATGATGGCAGCACAGACCAAAGCCTCGCAATCGCCAAAGAGTATGTCGCTAGAGATAAACGCTTTGTTTTGATTGATAAAGACAATGGCGGCTTATCAAATGTGAGAAATACAGGAATTTATTGGTTTCAAGCTCGCTTTTTTTCAAATAGAACAATTAATGGGGGGGGGGCAAAAGCAATGCTTTAGAAATTTATGAATATCAAAACATTCGCATTATCACGCATAGAGATAGAGTGCCTACCCCCTCTCAAATTGATTGGATTTGCTTTTTAGATTCTGATGATATGTGGCAAAGTGCCTTTTTGCAAAAATGTTTGCAATATTCAGCGGGAGCTGATGTAGTGTGGTGTGATTATGAATGCTATTATGACAATGTCGCACAGCCTAGTGAAGTGTATCCTACATTGCAAGAGAGCTATTCCTATACGGATTCTATGCTTATCTCCTCATCGCAATGGCTAGAAGATAGTGCGGAACGAGGCTCTTTTTATTGGGCGTGGAGCGGCATAATTGACTTTGCATTTTTGTGTAAAAAACAGGTATATTTCCTTGATTTTGCCTTGCACGAAGATCATAATTTTGGCACACTACTCTTTATTCAAGCCTCTCATATCTTTGTGTTAAAAGAAAAACTTTATTTATATAGAATCCGCCCAAATAGTATTTGCAACTTTACACAAAATAAGAATCTCACATATCCCGCGTATGTTGCAAAAGTCTATCAAGCTTTTAGCAATCAAAGTGTAGCAAGAGAATATTATAGAAGTGCGAGTTTATTTTTACAACTTGAAGAGCTGCATTGCTTCAAGCAAAAGCAGTCTTCTCAAGTTCAAGCCCATATTACAAAGCTTATACAAGGCACATATTGTTGTTTTTCACTTAGACTTTTTGAAACCCCAAAAGACCCACTGAAGCTTATATACAGGCTTTCCTTGCTTAATGAATATGTCCGTTTGAAACCAGCAAGAAAACTTATCCTTGCTTTCCCACAATACTTTGAGATAAGCTATCCCTTGCGTGCCTTTGGATTTTATCTCAAATCCTTAGAGCGACGCATTCGTCATACATTAAAAAAGAAAAAGGCTTAAAATCTTACATTCAGTCCTAACATAACATACATTGGAGCATCTAGGTTAAGATTTTGAGCTGTGATAGTCCCAGCACCCGCACCATTTGGGAGCTTCACAGGATTCACCGCTTTGTTATTAAAATATTCAGCCACAATAAACTTCATACGCAATTCTAGCTCAACATACTCATTAATCACATACGCTCCACCCACATTAAATCCAGCACCTATACCATCTATATCGCCTAGATTTGTCTTGCCCATATTATACACCGCGCCAGCTCCGGCAAATACGCCAAAACCACTCAAAAAGTCATAGCGATAATCCACATTTACGCCAATATGATTAAGATTCATTCTGCCTAGAATCTCATCTTTGCCAAAACTCGCACCAATATAATCTGCATAGATTCTAATAGCTTGTGTTGGCTTAAAATACACATCATAGCCCACTCTCGCACTTCCACCAAATCCGCTCAAGCTCTTATCACCATCAAACTGATCAATCTCCATACCTTGGGTATTAAAATATTCAGATGATCGCTCCATAGAGCCAAAGCTCCCTGATGCACCAATCACAAATTTATTTTTGCTTCTCTCATAAGTCTGCTCATCAGCTTGTGCGATACCAAAAAACAAAAATCCACACAAAACAAAAACTAACTTTTTCATTTTCACACTTCTATTGCAAAGAAGTGGGCGAGATTCTAATCAAAATAAGTAGATTTTACATAATCTTTACAAAGTTTTTGTCTTAGCAATTTCTTTGTATGTTTCAAACACATCGCCCACTTTAATATCATTATAATTCTCTAGCATAATACCGCATTCATAGCCCTTTGACACTTCCTTAGCGTCATCTTTAAATCGCTTGAGTGAGCTAATAGAGCCTGTATGCACCACCACGCCATCACGGATTAGTCGCACCTTAATGCCCCTTTGAATACTACCTTCAACAACCATACACCCAGCAATCACTCCAACCTTAGGAATATTAAATGTCTCACGCACTTCAGCCTGTCCGGTATTCTCCTCTTCAATCACAGGCGACATAAGCCCACCAAGCAATGCCTTAATATCATCAAGCAGCGAATAAATAATAGAATAAGTCTTAATCTCCACGCCAAGCTCTTTTGCCTTTGCTTTCACGCTTCCTGTTGGGCGAACATTGAATCCTAGAATCAAACTATTTTCACTTGTTGCAGACAAATCTATATCACTCTCACTAATCCCACCAACACCAAAGCCAATGATATTGACACGCACCTCATCTTTGCTTAGTTTTTCCAAACTTGCCTTTATTGCCTCAAGGCTACCTTGCGTATCAGCTTTCACAATAAGCGGCAGACTTTTAAGATTGCCTTGAGCAACCATCTCGCCTAGTTCATCAAAAGTAACCTTTGTAGTTTTACTTAGCTCCTTTTGTCGCAAATATAAAGCGCGTTTTTGTGCGTGCTCTCGTGCAATCGTGTCATTTTCCACACTTTGAAGCACCGCTCCGGCACTTGGCACAAGTGAAAGCCCAGCAACAACCGCTACACCAGAGGGATAAAGCTGCGTGATATTCTGCCCCCTATCATCAAGCAATGCTCTCACACGCCCAAAAGCCGTATCTGCCACAACAGAATCTCCAACATTTAGCACCCCTTGCTGCACGATGATAGTCGCCACAGGACCCCTGCCCTTTTCCAAACTCGCCTCTAATACGATAGCTCTAGCTCTGCCTTGATGAGAAGCTTTAAGCTCTAGCACTTCAGCTTGGATTAAAATCGTCTCTAGGAGATTTTCAACCCCTTCCCCACTCTTAGCCGAAATAGGGATAAACTCATACTCCCCGCCCCATTCATTAGGCGTGAATCCAAGCTCCGCACATTCAGCCTTAAGTTTATCGGGATTTGCATTTTCCTTATCCATTTTATTCATTGCGATGATGATTTGCACATTTGCCGCTTTAGCGTGATTGAGTGCCTCTATAGTTTGTTGCTTTACGCCATCATCAGCTGCAATGACAATAATAGCAATATCTGTAACCTGCGCCCCTCGGCTTCGCATTTGTGTAAAGGCTTCATGTCCGGGCGTGTCAATAAAGCTGATTTTTTTGCCATTTTTTTCCACCATATATGCCCCAATATGTTGGGTAATGCCCCCCGCTTCACCACTTGCCACGCGAGAATTACGGATATAATCAAGTAGTGAAGTTTTGCCGTGATCCACATGCCCCATAATCGTAACCACAGGCGGACGCTCAAGCTGTGGTGCATCTTCTAGTTCCATTTCTATTTCACTATGTTCTTTCACATCGTGGATAGAAATCTCTAGCTCAAACTCATCAGCTAGAATCTCAATAGCATCTCTGTCAAGGAAGTCATTTTTAGTCGCCATAAGCCCAAGATTAAATAGCACTTTTATCACTTCTTTTAGCTCCACCCTAATAAGTTCAGCAAACTCATATACGCGAATTTCTTCTGGAATAGAGATAGCACCTTTAACCTTATCTACATTTTTTACTACTTTTGGCGGTTTGCGTCTTTTGCCACCGCGTTTAATGCTCCCCTCATTCATCCACGGATTCTTGCGGTGAATCTGAACTCTATCGGTGATAGCTTGACGAATCTTATTTTCCTCTTCCTCATCACGCACCTGCGTTTCATTCAAATCAAAAAGCATAATCTCATCTTGCTCATCATCATAATCAAAGCCAATATCCCTATCATCTAGGATATGAATCTTTTGATCTGTGTGTTTTTGGGCTACCTTTGGCTTATGCTTATCTTTTTTATGCTTTTTATGTTCTTCATCAGCACTTTGTGCGAGAAGCTCCTTGTAGCTCGGAGCGTGTTTTTTGCTCTCATCTTTTTTGGATTCAATGGGGCTTTGCTCTTTGCTTGGCGATGGGTGCTTGTCATTTTTACGCACAATCCTCAAGCCCAGCTTAGCCTTTGGCTCTAAGCTCACAGCCACAGCAGAATCTTCGCTTTCACTCTCTTTAGGACTAACCTTTTGAGCTTTTGATATATCTAGCTTTGGTTGTGAATCTTGCATTTTTATATCTTCTTTTTTGCTTTGAGGGCGTTTGTCGTCTTTTTTCTCCACTTGTGCTTTTGTATCTTTAGTTTGAGATGAAGTCTTTTTGCTAGAATCTTTAGCCTTACTCGTCTTTGGCTTTTTAGATTCAAGTTTTGGAGGCATTGGATTTACCCCTGTGGTCATAAACTCATATAGTGCAGCAGCTTCTTCTTGTGTCAATGAGCTTGATGGTGTTTTGACACCTAGCCCCATTTCTTTGGCTTTTTCAAAGGCAAATTTAGCGTCCTTGCCAAATTCCTGCCCAATTTGTGCTAGTCTAATTTTTTCCATTGATTGCTTATCTCCTTTAGTCTTAAAGCATATTCTTCACTTGGTTTGAGTTTGTTAATTTTTAATATCACTTGAAGTGTTTTTGGCTGCCCTAAGCACTCCTCACACACATAAAAACTTCGTCCTTTCCCGCTAAATTCACATAGGAAATAACCATCACATTGCAGTCTTAAAAGCTCCTTTTGATGAAATCTCTTGCGACATTTGACACACATACGCGTTTGTTTGGCTTGTTTCATTTGTATTATACCTAAAGTTTTATGATTCTAGCAGTGTCGCGCCCATATTGTCAAATTCTAACTCAAATACGCGGAACTTTGGGAAGCTCTTTTGCATTATTTCTGATAGTCTTTTACTCTCATCAGCGTAACAAATATTTAAAAACGATGAGCCACTGCCTGAGAGTGTGCTTAAAAGGGCATTATTTTCTAGGGCAAGTTTTTGAATCGCAAATAAAATCGGCAAAGCCTTCATACGCACATCTTGATGGAATCTATCCTGACTCGCTTCCCTTAGTAGTGTATAATCCCCTTTCATAAATGCCCCGCTTAACATACACGCGTGAGAGAGATTAAATACTGCATCTTTTGTGCTGTATTTTTTAGGCAATGTGCGGCGTGAAAATTTTGTAGAAATAGTCGCATTTGGCACAACAACAACAGCTTTAATATCATTTGGCACGAGCGTTTGCATACTCACAACCCTTGTTTTTTGACTGCCAAAAATAGAATCTTTATGGGTATTTTTGGTGGGCTGTTTATTAGATTCTAGCATTGCGATGTTAAAGCCCCCACAGAGTGCAGGAGTAATATTATCAGGGTGATTTTCATAGCAAAGGGCAAGGTTTAGAATCTCATTTGTATCCAAAGGCTTTTGCATTATATGATATGCACTCACAATCGCCCCGATAATCACCGCCGAGCTAGAGCCAAGCCCCCTTGAGATAGGAATATCATTGTGAAAGCTAAACTTATAATGTCTCCGCGGATATTCATAAAATTCAAGCACTTCATTAAAAATTTTAACAAACACATTATCCACGCGTAATTTTGGGCGATCTTCACCTTCTCCTGCAATATGGATACTGCTAAGTCGTGCGGGAGTAACGCTAAAAGTATTATAAAGATTCAAAGCCAAACCCAGCGTATCAAAGCCCGGTCCAAGATTTGCACTTGTAGCAGGAACACGAACAACCAAAATCTACTCCTTCTGCCATACTCAAATTTGACGCTCAAAAAACCGCATTATAATGTTTTTGTTTTAAGCTTTGTTTATGAAAGCCTTTAGATTCTAGCTTTGCACTGGTGGCAATATGTATAATGGCTCTGTTTTGTGATGAAAACATTGAGGGTCTAAAACCTTTGGCATATAAAAATCTGTCTCTTGCGGATTGTCTATACCATAAGCAAGAGCAATCTCATTATGTTTATCTTCATAAAAATAGGTCGTGCCAAACGCCTTAATATATTTTGCTTGAGTGAAATAAAAACTTGAAGTAGCAAGGAGCTTGATTTCATAAAGTAGGCTGAGTGTATGCAAAAAAATATGCGTGAGTTTTAATGCACTAAAACTTCCGGGTCCATTGGCATAATAAATTGTGTTTATTTTCATATCCGTGTATTGAGAATCTTGCTTAGGATTTGGGAGCAAAGATTCAAAGATTTTAGGCAAGGCGGTAAGTGTTAGCTCATTGCTTACTATCTCTTCAAAAAGCTCTTTATTCTCATATAATCCACATTTTATAGTCCCACCAACACTCACAAGTGCTATATCAATTTCTTTCAATTTTATCTCTTAAACTTTTAAGGCTTACATCTCAACAATTACATCTCATAGGCGTATTCTAATGCCTCTTCCATAGCCTTATCCTCAAGGCTTATAATCTCATAGGCTTTTTCATCACTTAAAAGCTGTTTTGTGAGTAAGTGATTAAGCTTGTGGCTTCCCGCATAAGAGACATAAGTGCCAAGCAGGGGCATTCCAAGCAACGCCATATCGCCAATAGCATCTAGAATCTTATGTCGCACAAACTCTTCTTTATACCGCAATCCATCTTTATTGAGAATCCCACTCTCATCAAGCACGATACAATTACTCAAATCCCCACCCTTAGCAAGTCCAATAGAGCGTAAATAATTTACTTCGTGTAAAAATCCAAAAGTCCTAGCGCGAGCAATTTCTTCCTTATATGCCTTTGTGCTAAAGGTAAATTTATAGTGCTGCTGACGAATGGCTGGGTGGCTAAAATCAATACTAAAATCAAAAATTGTCCGCTCACTAGGCTCTACACGCACAAATTTCTTATCATCTTGAATCTCAATGGGCTTTTTAATCGCTATGACTTTTTTTGGAGCGTTTTGCGAGATGATCCCTGCTTCCTCAAGGAGCATACAATAGCCAATAGAGCTTCCGTCCATTATCGGCACTTCCTCATTATCTAGGCAGATTCTAATATTATCAATCCCATAAGCGTGAATAGCTGAAAGCAAATGCTCAATGGTAGAGATTCTAGCTTCCCCCTTGCCAAGCACCGTTGCCATTGTAGTGTCAATAACATTTTCAGGCTTTAGCTCAATGCTTATGCCCAAATCACTACGATAAAACACCACGCCACTATTTACATCTAATGACTCAAGCTCCATTCTCACAGGCACACCCTTATGTAGCCCAACCCCTACAATCTCAACCTTATTTTTTATCGTTTTTTGTTTCATAATAAATCCTTTATGATTATATCATCGTCTTTTCTTAAAATTATTTTGAATAATGCACTGCTTTGGTTAATTTTGCGTAAAAAAGGCTCATCAAGTAGCCTATCTTGAAAAATTACTCCTGAAGCTAGAATCTTTTTGCAAATCATATATTCCCCACCTACCTCAACACTTCCCTTGCATTCGCCAAATATAGTAAGATTCCCACCTGCTACTACTCTTGCGCCATCATTGACTTGAGTTTCTATCACCACATCACCATTATGGCAAATCTCCTCTCCACTCCGCACAACCTTAGAAACAAACAAGGTCGGTACAGATGATGAAGTCTTTTGAGATTCTACATCAAGCTTAGAATCTTTTGGCTCTTTTGACTGCGTGTTTTGATGAGTATAGATCGTATTAAGTGTGCTAAAGCTTAGCTGATTGTGCTGCAAAAAATCTTTCAACACAGAATCTATCTCGCCCTTAAAGCCAAGCGTATGGTATCGCAAAAGTGGCAAATGCTTTGTGATAAAAGCAATATATTCTTCCGTGCTTGCTCCAGCTTCAAACTCAAATAGTTTTAATGTGCGTTGATGTGTCTTTATCATAGATTCAGGCTCTTTTAGGGAACTACTCTTGTTTGGTAAAAGCTACGCGTCTTGCTTAAGACGCTCACTACATTTTCATCAATCCACTTTTGGTCAAGCCATTCAGCCAAACGCACAAAATGCCCTTGAACCAAAATCCCAAAATGCAAATGATCGCCAAAAGCCCAGCCTGTCGCACCGGTTTTGCCTATCTCTTGCCCTATATGCACTTCATCGCTCACTTCAACATAGCTCTCTTGAAGATGTGCATAGATTGATGAAACGCCAAAGCCGTGATACAAAAGCAAAGTATTCCCATATAGCCCAAGATGACTTTTAAGCAGCACTATAGCATTGTTACTTGCGATAATGGGGGCATTTTTCACACTTGCTACATCAATGCCTAAATGTGTGGCTTCGCTGATTTTTTCTTTATCTAAATAATAAGTGCGATAATCCCCAAAACTCCCCACAAGCTTTGAGCCTCTAAGCGGCACAAATGGAGCAAATCTCTCGTCAATAAAGCTCTTAGTGGATACTAAATCGCTACACGCTTTTAAGATTCTCTTTTCATCTTCAGCACGAATCTCTTCATTGAAAAATGCAAACTTCTCTATGTCGTTCTCAAAATCTCTTAAATGCTTTTTGTCAATTTGAGAAAGCAACTCATCAAGCTTGCCACTTAAAAAATCTTCTTTAATGCGGATATTTGAACGATAATAGGGAATATTGATATTACGCACAAGCGGAATATTGTGCCGTGTAACATTCCCTGCTTTATCTTTGGCAACAAGCTGTGCGGTGAAAAATTTATTTTTCAAAGGCCAAGCAATAATGCCGACATAAATATTCTCATCAAGGTATTTAAAAAGCTCAAATTCATCTGTGCCATTGCTGATACGCACATCTTCTAATGCCATATCTTTGACTTCAAATGCCACAACTGCACTTCCACCACGCGCAATTTGATATGATGAGGCAATAGGTGTAACTTGAGGAGGGGTAGTATCCACAATGAGATTAAGCTCTACCTTTGCTGTATTGCCCGTAAAAAAATGCGAACTACTCCAATCAGTAATTTCAATCTTATACTGAATTGTTGTGCCATTTTTAAGCGTTATTGAAGGCTTTGGGAGTGGAATCTTTACTGATTTTGGTTTATTTAAAATCACTTCTTTTTCATCGCTCAAAATCTCGCCATCAAATATGACTTGCACACGATAATCGCGTATTCCACTCTCATCACTAAAGCCTATTTGAATCTCATCTTGCAAATTCCAATGCGTTGGGGCAGAGCTAGATTCTAAACTAGGCTCTTGTGTCTCAAAAATAATAGAGCTAAAGGTAATAACCCCCACCAAAACAAGAAGCACAATCCCCATACTGACTACAACCAATCGTCTATTATCCATACTATCCGCCCATCGTTTTTAAAGATACAATACATAAAAGGGTCGTATTTTAGCAGATATTTCTTAATCCTAGTTAGGCTCTATGGCTTGTTTGTGGGGATAAAAGCGGAATCTTAGCATTGTGTGTTTATCAGCTTTTGGGATAGGCAAGATTCTTAGGAAAGATTTTAAGCAAATTATTGTGCTTGATTTGCCCTTGCTCCAGCAGCTTCAAGAACTTTGCCCATTCTATTTTTGCCCTCCAAACTTTCAAGATATGCTACTTCTTGTAAGACTTGACCAACTGCGGCAAAAAGATCGTGTGGAATTGCTTGATTTAAATCTAGCTGACGATATAGCTCTCGTGCTAAAGGGGGATTTTCAATAATCCTAATCTCATACTCCCTAGCAACACCCTTTATACGGATAGCCAACTCATCAATCCCCTTTGCCACCACCACAGGCGGCATACCTTTTTCAATCTCCTTTTCACCATACCGCAACGCCACAGCATAATGCGTAGGGTTTGTAATCACCACAGAAGCACTTGGAATCTCTTGCATCATACGATTACTTGCAATTTTTTGCTGCATTTGGCGGATTTTAGCTTTAATCTCAGGGCTTTGCTCATATTGCTTATACTCATCTTTGACTTCTTTGATACTCATTTTAAGGCTTTTAATATATTGATAACGCTTGATAAGATAATCACTCACCGCCATAATGAAAAACAAAATCAAAAGCACCCCAATAAGAATAAGTGCCTTTTGTCTAAACCACATAATCTGCCCATACAGTCCGCTCATAGATACGCTAGGTAGCTCATTAAAAAAGCTCACAAACACAGCAAATCCCACAATAAATGCCACAAACACTTTCAGCGTAATCATAAATCCATCAAGCAATTTTTTGAGCGAGATGACATTTTTTATACCCGTAATAGGATTAATTTTTGAGAGCTTTGGCTTAATGGCTTTTGGGGAGAGCAATAATCCAAATTGTGCGATATTAGCAATCACGCCTGTTACCATAAGGGCTACAAAAAGCGGGGCTAACATAATGAACACTTCAAGTCCTATGCTTAACATCAAATCCCCCAAAAGTCGCACATCAACATCTTGTGTAATAAGGGCATTAATATGCAAAAAAATCTTTTGGCTATGCTCTACCCAAAAGGGCAAAAGCAAAAACATAAGCCCAAGCCCTACAAGCAAGATAAAAAATCCCGCTAGTTCCGGGCTTTTGCTGACATTACCCTCCTCGCGTGCTTTGGCAATCTTATGTGCGGAGGGGGCTTGGGTCTTTTCTTCATCAGCCATTTATTAGCCCTTTAGTGTATGAAGCTTATGAAGTGCATTTTCATAATCCTGCATTGTGTTAATGTTTAAGCTCTCTTCCTCACTGATAGGGACAATCTCGTGCAGATGAGATTCTACAATGCGATGCAGGGCATAGCTTTTAGACTTATACGCCCACAGCAGAGAATCTAATGTAGAGCGTTGCCATTTTGAGATTAAATAATGTGCTTTAAACTCGCCTTGTGCATACACAATCGGGCAATCTTTTGAATCTAAAGCCAAAAGCGTGTCTTGAGAGATAAAAGGCGTATCCACACTTATAAAAATAATCTCTTTAGAATCTAAAGTATTAAAGGCATTTATCATACCTACAAGCGGAGCATAGATAGGGCTAGATTCTATCAAAAAATGTGCCTCAAAGCTAAACTTATCACGCTCCTTTGCACTCATATACAGATTCTCACACATACTCTCAAAACGCCTTAAAAGCCATTGACTAAGCGGATAGCCACCAAAACAAATCTGCGTCTTATCCTGCCCGAAGCGAGAGCTTTTCCCACCAGCAAGAATCACACAAGGTGTTGTAATCTTTTGCATAAAAACCCTTACTTTTTTATGGTGTATTGTAACTTGTTTTGTATAATCCCCCATTGTAGCAATAAAGTAGCAATAAATTTACAATCCTTGGGACATATATGCTTATAGATTCATTCCAACGCACAATTGACTATATGCGTGTGTCTGTTACAAAGCAGTGTAACTTCCGCTGTCAATATTGTATGCCAGATACACCTGATGATTTTATTGATAAAACCGCCCTGCCACTGCCTAAAATGCTAACTTTTATTAAACTTGCCATTGATAATGGGATTAAAAAAATCCGTATTACCGGTGGAGAGCCACTTTTAAGAACGGATTTGTGCGAGTTTATAGGTGGGATTTATGCTTACGCCCCACATATTGAACTCACCCTTACAACCAATGCTTTTTTGCTTGAAAAATACGCTCAAGGACTAAAAGATGCGGGAGTTAATCGCATAAATATCTCACTAGATTCACTAAAAAGTGAGCGGATTAAGCATATTTCTAAACGCGATGCCCTGCCACAAATCCTGCGTGGAATCCACAAAGCAAATGAACTCAAACTTGGCATTAAGCTCAATATGGTGCCACTTAAAAGCGTGAATGAAGATGAAATTGTGGATATGCTAGAGTTTGCTAAAACTCATCATTTTGGGGTGCGATTTATTGAGTTTATGGAGAATATCCACGCAAAAGATACGCTTAAGGGCTTAAGAGCAAATGAGATTCTAGCCCATATCAATACAAAATACACAACCACTTTGCTCAAAAAAGAATGTTTTGGTCCAGCAAAACTCTATACGATTGGTAATGGGAGCAATGATAAGGCATTTGCCTTTGGGATTATCTCTCCGCACGAAGATGACTTCTGTCAAAGCTGCAATAGAATCCGCCTAACAAGCGATGGTGTGATTTGCCCTTGTCTATACTATCAAGAAAGCGTGAATTTGCGAGAGGCTATCTTACAAGAGGATACAAAAGCATTGCAAAGCCTCTTAGAAAAAGCTATAAAAAATAAGCCAGAGAAAAACCAATGGGAGCAAAATATGAATCCCAGCCTACTTTCAACCCGAGCATTTTACTACACAGGCGGATAGATAAAGGCAAATAAGATTCTAAGCAAAAGCACATTACAATGTGTTGTTCTTATTTGCTTATCAATTACACAAGGATTTACGATGGATATTTTACAAAAAGCCCTAAAATCTTCTCACGATGAATCTTTTCACAATCTCACCCCACAAGAGCTAAGCAAACTCTATGAGTATGATATTTTTACCCTTGGCAAAGCCGCTAACGAACTGCGAGAAAAACGCTATGGCAAAAAGGTGTTTTTTAATAACAACCGCCATATTAATCCCAGCAATATCTGTGCTGATGTGTGTAAATTCTGTGCGTTTTCAGCAAGTCGCAAGAATCCAAACCCTTATGCAATGAGTATTGATGAGATTCTAACCCAAGCTCACAAAGCCTATGAAAATGGTGCAAAAGAGCTTCATATCGTATCCGCTCATAATCCAAACTACACTTATGAGTGGTATTTTGAACTTTTTAGGGAGATTAAAAAGGCATTGCCACAGGTGCATTTAAAAGCCCTAACGGCGGCGGAAGTGGATTATATAGATAGAATCTCAAACAAGGGCTATAAAAAAGTGTTAGAAGATATGGTGGAAGCAGGAGTTGATTCTATGCCCGGAGGTGGAGCAGAGATTTTTGATGAGAGTGTGCGGAGCTATATTTGTAAGGGCAAAGTAAGCTCTAAGCGATGGCTTGAAATCCACGCTTATTGGCATAGTTTGAGCAAAATGAGTAATGCTACAATGCTCTTTGGACACATAGAAAAAAGGGAGCATAGGATTGATCATATGCTGCGTTTGCGGGAGATTCAAAGTGAAGATTCTAAGGTGGCAAACAAAAAGGGCGGGTTTAATGCCTTTATCCCGCTTTTATATCAAAAAGAAAATAACTTCCTTAATATCAAAGATTTTCCAAGCGGACAGGAGATTCTAAAAACAATCGCTATTGCTAGAATCTTATTACATAATATCCCGCATATCAAGGCGTATTGGGCGACTTTGGGGCTGAATATGGCAATTGTCGCACAAGAATTTGGTGCTGATGATATGGATGGCACAATCCAGCTAGAATCTATACAATCCGCCGCAGGAGCAAAAAGCAAGGGTGGGTTAAGCAAAGATGAGCTTATCTCGCAGATTAAAGATGCGGGATTTGTAGCCATAGAGCGAGATTCTATCTACAATGAACTAGCGGAGTATTAAGGGCTGTGGGAGATTCTACGCAATGTTGTAGCCATTGTCAGCTACCCTATGAGAAAAATCAGCTCTTTAAACGCATAAACGATGATGGGCAGGAGCTATATTTTTGTTGTAGTGGCTGTGAGAGCGTGTATTACTTACTGCAATCTTGCAATCTCACAAGCTTTTATGACAAGCTAAATACCACCATCACACCGCCCAACCTCACACAGCAAAGCGATAGCGCGCATTTTGACACGCAAGGCTTTTATGACAAATACATTCACACCATCACCAAAGATAATAAACAACTCCATCAGGTGCATTTGATTCTAAGCGGGATTCATTGTGCGGCGTGTATTTGGCTGAATGAAAAGATTCTAAGTCAAACACAAGGCATATATGATGTGGCTATAAACTACACAAATAATAAAGCCACTATCACTTGGGATAATGCGATTTTGCCTTTAAGCAAGATTATCTGCCTTATCCGTTCCATTGGCTATGATGCGTATGTCTATGATAGTAGAATCCAAGAGAGTGCGGATAAGGCACAGATGAAAGACTATTATATCCGCGTGATTGTTGCCCTTTTTTGCACGATGAATATTATGTGGGTGGCTATCGCACAATATAGCGGATACTTTCTAGGCATACAAGCAGATGCAAAGGATATTTTGAATCTCGCTTCATTTGTGCTTTGCACGCCTACACTCTTTTATTCTGGCTGGATATTTTACCGCTCAAGCTACTATGGGCTGAAAAATGGCTTTATTGGAATGGACTTGCTTGTAAGTGTAGGCTCAAGCTTAACTTATCTCTACTCCATATATGCGGCTATTACACGCAGTGGCGAGACTTACTTTGAATCTGTGAGTATGATTATTACCTTTGTGCTAGTGGGGAAATTCCTAGAAGTGCGCGCAAGGAAAAATGCCGGCGATAGCCTTGATAGTCTGCAGAATCTTTTGCCTACAAGTGTAGAAGTAAGCAATGGCGAAACATACGAGCAAAGAAGCCTTGAGAGTGTAAAAGTGGGAGATAAGATTCTAGTGAGAGCGGGGGATAAAATCGCCATTGATGGAATCTTAGAGAGTGAATATGCCCTGTTTGATACCAAGGCAATTAGCGGGGAATCCCTGCCTTTAGAATCTAAAAAGGGTGAGGCGGTGCTTTCTGGCTATATTAACCTTCATCATCAAATCTTTTACACCGCTACAAAGGCATTTTCACAAAGCCTTATGAGTCATATTATTGAGCTTGTAAGCTCTTCTCTCTCTCATCGTCCGCAGATTCAAAATCTTGCTAATGCCCTTTCACAATATTTTTCACGCGTGATTTTAAGCCTAGCAGCCCTATGCTTTGTATTTTGGTATTTTCTAGCCGATGTTGGAGCGGAAAAATCGCTGATGATAGCCATATCTGTGATTATCATTGCTTGTCCTTGTGCGTTAGCTCTCGCTACCCCCATAGCGTCAGTCGTTGGAATTGGCGAGGCTTATAAGCATAATGTGCTATTTAAACAAGCCAAATTCCTTGAAAGCCTAGCAAAAGCGGATATGGTCGTTTTTGATAAGACAGGCACACTCACTATCGGCAAGCCAAAAGTGCAGCACTGCCACATACAAGGGGATTATGACAAGTTGCTTTTGCGTGAGTTTGTGCATTTAAGCAAACACCCTGTGGCACAAGGCATTGCGGAGTTTTTGGTAGATTCTACAAATGAAGCAGATTTACAAAAGACTGCGTGGGAGCTTGAAAACTTTCAGCAGTTTGACGCACAAGGCATTGCTGCTCGTAGCTTATCACAGAGTGGGAAAAGCATAAAACTCGTTGGCGGAAATCTTGCCTTTTTAGAAAAACAAGGCTTTGTTATTCCACCTTTAAACATCTCTCAAGGTATGCTTTTTGCCTATGGGATAATAGACAATGGAGAAAAAAAATTATGCGAAGTTTTTGAGCTTTATGATGAGCCAAAGCCCTATGCCAAAACGCTTCTAGATGCCCTGCATCAAAATGGCATTAAAACCGCACTTCTTAGTGGAGATAGGCAAGAGAGTGTGAATCTTATAAGCAATCAGCTTGGCATACAGCAAACAGAGCATTCTTTCTCGCCCTTGCAAAAAGCCCAATGGATTATGTCTTACAAACAAGAGCATAAAGATTCTGTGCTTGTGATGATAGGCGATGGCATTAATGACGCTCCGGCTCTAAACAAAAGTGATATTGCTATTTCTATGGGAGCGGGTAGTGATATTGCTATTTTGAGTAGCGATATTGTTATTCTTGATGATAAGCTTAGCACTCTACACAACGCCCTTGTAATCGCACAAAATACATACAAAACTATCAAGCAAAATATTGCCCTAAGCATAGGTTATAATGCTTTGAGTGTGCCTTTGGCTCTGTTTGGGCTAGTCATACCACTCTTTGCTGCACTCTCAATGAGTCTTAGCTCCATTATTGTCGTGCTGAACTCACTAAGATTAAGAAATTTTAAAGCTTTTAAAGATGGTAAAAATGGGTAGAAACTGAAATGAAAGTAAAAAAGCCTTGCATTTTTGTGTTATTTTAGCTTATCTTGCAATTTTTTAGCGTAAGATAAGGTTGTCTTAAATCTTGATAATGGAGGCGTGTGATGAAAAAACATATCGTTTTTTTTGAAGCAGTAGGCGGCAGTGATAAGGGCAGAGATGGACACAGAAAAGATACTGTGCCGATGATGGACTATCTCAAAAAGCTTGGTTGGAACGCAGAAGTTGTGTTTTTCACAGATGAGATTCTAAGAGATTCTGCAAAAACAAATGAGATTTTTGAATATGTCAAGGGTGTAGCTGATGCGTATGTATCGCGTGTGAATCCGGGTAATTTGAAAGAAGAGAAGCTTTACTTTGATGTGTTGCGTAAGCTTTGTGATAGCGGCGTGATTGGTATGCCTCACCCTGATGCGATGATAGGATATGGGGCAAAAGACGCACTGACAAAACTTCGCAACACAGAGCTTGTGCCAACAGATACTTTGGCATATTATGACCCAGCTGAAGCAAAACGCATTGGTGTGAATTGGGTAGCAGGAGAAGAGCACGACTTTAAGGCAAACTTCCCAAAAACACTAGCAAAAGGCGAGCGGGTATTAAAGCAAAATCGCGGTAGCACAGGGGAAGGAATCTGGCGTGTGCAGTTAAAAGATCAAAGCCAATATGGCAAAGTTTCTTCTATCCCGCTTGATACCATCGTGCGATGCACAGAAGCAGTGGATAACCACGTAGAAGAGCATAAGCTAGGCGATTTTATGAACTTTTGTGAAAAGTATTTAACAGGTGATAATGGTATGCTTGTGGATATGACTTTCTTACCGCGTATTAAAGAGGGTGAGATTAGAATCCTAATGCTGTATAAAGACCCTATTTATGTTGTGCATAAAAAACCTGCTGAAGGGGCAGATGCATTTTCTGCGACACTCTTTAGTGGGGCAAAATACCGCTATGACAAGCCAGAGCAATGGAGTGAGCTTGTAGGCTACTTCCTTTCCAACTTGCCAGAGATTAAGACTAAGCTTGGCAACTATGACTTACCTTTGATTTGGACGGCGGATTTTATCCTTGATACTGATGAAAATGGTAAGGATAAATATGTGCTAGGCGAGATTAACTGCTCTTGCGTGGGCTTTACCTCACCTGTTGAGTTTTTAGATAAAACCGCTAGACGCGTAGCAAATACGATTATTAACATTGTAGAAGACGCAAAATCCTAAACTGCTCTTTTAAAAACCCCTTATGCGAGATTCTCATATCTCGCAAAAATAGAATCTAAAGCCTGTGAATTATTTGCTGTGATTTAGGTATTTTTGTTAGGCAAATAGCATTTATTTTGCAATTTAGCTGACAGCTTAGAATCTTGGCAGTCTAATACTTTGGACATCTTAATCGTGCCAAGATATACTTTCTTAGCGTATAAAACAAATCTCAATGCTTCCAAATATTGTTTGATAGCAATTGTTGTGTAAAAACTCTCTAGATTCTACAATCATAGAATCTAGAGACAAGCATTAAGCGATGAGTTTGTATGCCACGGTGAATATCGTCAAAAGCCCTGTGATAAACACAAAGGCATCTAGGGCTGGGTTTTTGAACTGCCTCATCTTTGAGACACTATAAATAGCGATGATTGGCATAAGGAAAAGGATTGCAGCGATGATTGGACCACCTAAGTCTTCAATAAAGCCTAGCACACTTGGGTTGATATAAGCTACAAGGAGCATTACCACATACATTACACTTGTGCTTGCAATAGCGATGGCTTTAAGATTTGGACTCTCATTGCCGGCTATTTTACAGCATTTACGCACGATACCATACGCCCCTTCTCTAGCCCCAAAATAATGCCCAAAAAATGAGCTAGAAATAGCCAAAAATGCTATCAAAGGACCGCCATAAGAGATGAAAGGATTATCAAGCTTGTTAGCAAAGTAGGATAACACAGGGATATTTTGCGCTCTAGCTTCAGCAAGCTCCGCTGGGCTTAGACATAGCACACAAGAAAAGACAAAAAACATCACAAAGATTAGTAGCATTGTTGCGGTGCGGAAGAGGATTTGATTTGCCTTTGCCACGGAGTACTCCCCATACTCACGCTTCACACTTAAAGAAAAGGTAGAAATCGCTGGAGAGTGATTAAAGCTAAAGACAAGCACAGGCAGTGTGAGCCACACGATTGTCAAAAACTCTTTAACATTTGGCACTTCACTTAGGCTACCTAGATTCCAATGCGGGATAAGATAGAGTGAAAAGATAAAGAGTATCGCACATAGCGGATACACGAGCCATTCACATACTTTGGTGATAAACTCTTCGCTAAAAAGCATAATAAGCATAAAGCTACTCACACCCAAAAATACCAAAATCGCACGCCATAATGGCAGCAAATGTGCTACTTGTGTGCCATTTTCATTTGTCTCAAGAGTATAGATAGAGCTAATAAATCCAGCTAGAGAGCCATTAGAATCTAGCAGGGGCAAAAGTTGATTATAAATAAAACTCTCAAATGTGTTTGTAATCCCCACGCAGTAAGCCAAGCAAATAGGGAAAATCGCAAAGAAGTAAAGAATAGAGATAAATACACTCACTCCACGCCCAAAGTATTCTTCTGCGGCGTGCGTGATGTCCCTATCATTGCCACTAGCTTGGCAGACAAAGCGACTTAATGCCCTGTGGCTTAAATACACCATAGGAAAGATGACAAAGCACATCACCACAACAGGCCAAAAGCCTCCGCCACCAGCTTTGATAGGTAGATACAAGATACCAGCTCCCACTGCTGTGCCAAAAAGTGATAGCATCCAGCGAGTATCAAAAGAATTCCATTTTTGCATAACGCTCCTTTAATAGTGAGTTTTGGTTTATTCTATACTAGAAATCTTGCTACTTTTCTAATTTTTTCAAAAGATTGTGCAAAATTTAGCGTGGCGTGGATTTTTTTAACATTCTGCGTAAAGAAACATAAAATTTCATCCACTCATCAAGCTCCATAAGCGGATGTCCGCCCCATTTGGTATGGGGCGGGAGATTTTTACCAACTGCTCCTCTTCCAGCCACTTGCACAAAATCGCCGATATGAATATGTCCGCCCGTTCCGGCTTGTCCGCCAAAAATAACATTGCGTCCGGTTGTGGTAGAACCAGCCAAGCCCACTTGTGAAACAAGAATGCTATGTTCGCCAATAACGCAGTTATGCCCAATCTGCACGAGATTATCAATCTTTGCTCCTTTTTTGATAATCGTCTCCCCAAACACCGCTCTATCAATGGTATTATTTGCACCAATTTCCACATCATCTTCAATCACCACTCTACCGCTATGCTCAATCTTAATATGCTCCCCCTTATCGGTATGTGCATAGCCAAAGCCATCGCAGCCTATAACGCTTCCAGCGTGAATATTGACATTATTGCCAATATGTGTATTGCCATAAATCACAACATTTGGGTAGATTTTGCAGTTTTTACCAATGCGGACATTATCGCCTATGACCACACCGGGCATAATTTTAGAATCTTCGCCAATGCGGACATTATCGCCAAGACTTGCACACGGAGAGACAAATGCGGTTGAAGCAATCTCTGCAAAGCTAGATTGTGAAAAATCGTTTTGTATAAAAAGGGCGGAGAGCAAGGCAAAAGCAAGATGTGGATTTGCCACGACAAGGGGTTGAATACCCTTAGGCACTTTATCCTGCAAAGATTCTCTAATAAGCACCGCTCCGGCTTTGGAATCTGCAAGAGAGGATATATATTTATCTTGGTCTATGTAGCTTATTTGCGTGGAAGTGGCAGATTCTAATGGTGCAATACCACTTAGCTCAAAGTCATTTTGTATGCTATTTTGTAAGGTAAGATAGCCTTTGAAAGCTCTATTGATGGCTTGAGAGAGAAGCATTGCTATCCTTTAGAGTGGAATAAAGGTGCAATCATAGCATAAACATTGCAAACTTATATAGAGCTTGAATCTTAATGCTATGGGGTTTTGTAGTCTTAATTGAATGAAATTGTGTATAATTAAGCAAAGCGTATGATAATATTATATACTAAAGGAGACTTTGATGGCTTGTGTTTTACAAATTGGTGCAGGTGGAGTTGGAGGCGTAGTGGCGCATAAAATGGCGAGCAATCGTGGGAGCTTTTCACGCATTATTTTAGCTTCTCGCACGATAGATAAATGCAAGGCAATAGCAGATTCTATCCGCCAAAAAGGCTTAGGTGAGATTGAGATAGATTCTGTAGATGCTGATAGCGTGGAATCTGTAGTAGCTTTGATTGAAAAATATCGCCCAAAGCTTGTGGTAAATGTCGCCCTGCCTTATCAAGATTTAGCAATTATGGAAGCCTGTCTTAGAACAAAAACGCATTATTTAGACACGGCAAATTATGAGCATCCAGATTCTGCGCATTTTGAGTATAAAGAGCAGTGGGCGTATGATACGCGTTACAAACAAGCAGGGATTTTTGCGTTGCTTGGTAGTGGGTTTGATCCGGGTGTTACAAATGTCTTTTGTGCTTACGCACAAAAGCATTATTTTGATGAGATACATAGCATTGATATTTTGGATTGTAACGCAGGGGATCACGGCTATGCGTTTGCGACAAACTTTAATCCAGAGATTAACTTGCGAGAGGTTAGCTCTAAGGCACGATATTGGGTTAGAGAGGGGTATTCAGCTTGCACTGCTATTTCGGCGGAGTCTGCGAAAATCGCTCAATCACTTACCTCTAGTAAGCCCAATCGCGATTTTCTTGACAACCCCCAAACTAGCAGCACAATCTTAGAATGTCAAGATTCTAGCAATATGGAAGCTCAAAAAGTGGATTCTAGTCATTGTCATTTTGAGCATAGCGAAAAATCTAATAGCCTTGTTTCACAAGCTGACCTAGCCTTAAACCCTGACCTAAAGCAAGACACCATTTATCGCAAGTTTGAGGGAGAGGAGCAGCATTGGAGGGCTGAAGTGGAGGCAAAAGAAGCACAAAGAGAGCAGCAAAAAAGGGAAAATTCTAAGATTTTTGATGAGAATGCAAACATAGAAGCGGAAGTATTTGAGATGAGAAAACGAGGCAAAGCCGAAGTTTCTTTAGTAAATCACGGCTTTCAAGGCGGAGGCGAAGGGAGTTACCTTAGCGGTAATGACCAAGACCCTAGCGTAGAATCCGCGATTTATCGCTCAAAGACAACGCTATACGCAGGAGGGCAGTGGCGAGACATCGCCCCTCTTGCACTTATGAAAGAGTGGGACTACCCAGAAGTTGGCGTGAAAAATAGCTATTTGCTTTACCACGAAGAGTTAGAATCACTTATCCGCAACATTAAGGGACTAAAGAAAATCCGCTTTTTTATGACCTTTGGCGAGAGCTATCTCACACATATGAAAGTCTTAGAAAACATCGGCTTCTTACGCATTGATGAAGTCTCTCACAAAGGCGGCAAAATCGTGCCTATTGAAGTGCTAAAGACGCTTTTGCCAGATCCCGCAAGTTTGGCTTCTCGCACAAAGGGGCAAACGCACATTGGCTGCTATATGAAAGGCGTGAAAGATGGGAAAGAACGCACGATTTATATCTATAATATTTGCGATCACGAAGCTTGCTATAAGGAAGTCAATGCACAAGGCGTGAGCTATACTACAGGTGTGCCGGCAATGATTGGAGCAAAGCTTATTGTAGATGGAATCTGGGGTATGGGCACACCAAAGGGGTATTCAGTATTGGGCGATAAATCAGGGAGTGCTTCGCCTTGCTCACTGCAACGCACGCTTAGTGCGTCTCATTGGCAAGACTCGCACAACCCTAATTTACTAAAGAAACCTGCTGCGGCTTCGCCTTGCACCGCTTCGCTGGTTTTCTCATCTCAATCCTTAGAATGCCAAGACTCTCAAAAATTGACTCAAAAAGTGGATTCTACCCCTTGCCATAGCAGCGAAATATCTAGCATAGAATCCTACAATACAGAGCGACTAAAGCTAAACGCCGATATGCCAAAAGGTGGGGAGTATCAGGGGATTGATAATGCTATAAATCTTGTGGAGCAAAATGGAGACTCTAATGATAGTAAGGAAAATCTTGCGGCAGCAGTTGAGATGAGAAAACGAGGCAAAGCCGAAGTTTCTTTAGTAAATCGTGGTTTTCAAACTAGGGGCGAAGAGAGTTACCTTAGCGGTAATGACCAAGCCTCCAACGCAGAATCCGCGATTTATCGCTCAAATGCAACGCAGGGAGCAGGAGTGTGGAATATGGAGCAAAATGACCCCGACCCATTTATGCAAGAGCTAAACAAGCAAGGACTCCCCTATGTTGTGTGTGAAATAGAATCTAATGGTAACTTAAAAGTGCTAGAAGATGGAAGAAAGTAAAGATATATGGGATAAATGGTTTAAGCAAGATATGGGGAAGTTTTACTAAACTTTATGACTAGCAAAAGCACATAAAAATACAAAGGCAAACAATGGACTACAAAAAGGCATTTTATAGCAAATTAGAGGAATGTTATCTGGGTGCAAAGATAAAAGCCTATGAAAAGGCTCATACAGCACAAAATACACAAAGCAATACAAGCAACACACAAAGTGGTTTTAGCAATCTTTTAAGCATAAAAGAGTGGTATTTCTCTCACATAAAAGCTTATTTAGATTCTGCTATCCCAAACAATGATTTTAACTCACACGATATTTACAATAAGCTTTATACTTTCTTTGATAGCTATCTTAATGAAACAGGCACGCCATTTTTCCACGATACACCGCTGTATAAAAACATTTATGTAAAAGTCTATACCAATTCTAAGGATACAAGCCTTTTTTATAAAACAAAAGATTTATACTATGTCAAAAGTGATACGCTTTATACTAGCCTTACTTTAAGTGATGAAAATGAGTTAGCCCAAATCTACTTTGATACAAGTGAGTATAGGCAAAACGCCGATAATACCAAGCGAAAGCTTATTTTCAAGCTTGATAAAATAGAGCAAACAAGCACAGATACACAAGATTCTATACCCACCATTTATATCAAGGTTTTAAGTCAAAAGGATTTATTCCCAGAGCTTAATGCTGTGTTTAAAGAAAATAGCAATGAGTTGAGCGAAGATTTTATAAAATCCCTAAAAGCACATAAATTCCCCCTAGATGAAGCGACCATAAAAAAGCTTTTTACAAGTTATAAAAAGCAAAATGAAGTTGATTTTTTTATCCATAAAAATGCAAGGGCATTTTTACAAGAGCAGTTTGACTTGTGGTTTTATCATTATCTCTATAAAGACAGCGAGTTTCAAGAATGGAGTGTAAAATCCATTTCACATTTACAAAGGATTCGCAATATCGCCTTAGAAATAATAGGGCTTATAGGCGATTTTGAAGATGAGCTAAAGGCTGTGTGGTTAAAGCCTAAATTTGTCAAAGCGGTAAATTATGTCTTTAGCTTTGATTTGATTTTAAGGCATTCAGTATTGAGTGATAAATCGGCGATTCTGCGTTCGCCAACTGCGGCACTTACGACTAGTAAGCTTCTTGTTGGCTCACTTGAAAACGCTGATTTACTAAAGAAACCTGCTGTGGCTTCGCCTTGCACCGCTTCGCTGGTTTTCTCATCTCAATCCTTAGAATGCCAAGATTCTAATAAAACTCAATTGCAAAATACCGCACTTTTAGATTCTATATGCAAAGACAAAGGCTTTGAAAAGCAAATCAAAGAATGGCAGGATTTAGGGCTTATTGATGAGAGTTTTCAAGCACAAAATATAAGCGAAAAGATATTGAGTGATGACAAATATAAATTTCTACCCCTTGACACAAAGCATTTTAGCAAAGAGACAAAATACAAGATTCTAAGCGTGTTTGATGATATAGAATCCATTCTTAATGGTGAGCTAATAAAAGCAGATAATTTTCAAGCACTAAACTCCCTAATGCCAAAATATCAAAACAAAGTGGATTTAATCTATATTGACCCGCCTTACAACACGAGCAACAACGATTTTGTTTATATGGATAAATTTAATCACGCATCGTGGCTTTCAATGATAGCTAATCGCTTGGAATTAGCAAGGGAATTTTTAAAGGATAGTGGAAGCATTTTTATAAGCATAGATGATAACGAACAAGCAAGGCTTAAAATACTTTGCGATTCTATGTTTGGTGAAGAAAATTTTGTAAGTAATGTGATTTGGAGAAAAAGAGCAGGTGGAGGCAATGATTCTAGTCATATTGCAAACGAACAAGAGTATCTGTGTTTTTATGCAAAAAATGCAGATACTTTGGTTACAAATGGAGTTATAAGACCAAGTATATCTAAATATAAACAAGATGATAAGGGATTTTATATTGAAAAGCCCTTGAACGATACAGCTTTGCAGGATAGTGTAGGATTGCATTATGACATAAAATTGCCAAATGGCAAAATTTTAAAGGGAAATGAACATCAATGGAAAATGTCAGAATCTACATTTTTGGCACGATTGGAACGCAATGAAATTATTTTTAAATCCAATAATAAAGTATATTATAAGCATTATATTGACATTAGCTCAAATTTGGTTCCATCTTCTATTTGGTATGACTTGGTATTAAATGCCGATGCAACACAAGAAATAAAATCATTATTTGGGGACAAAGCGTTTGATACCCCAAAACCCGAAAGGCTATTAAAAAGAATTTGTGAAATAGCTAGTAATGAAGATTCTATAATTTTAGATTTTTTTGCAGGAAGTGGGACAAGTGTAGCTGCAGCACAAAAGCTAGGGCGTAAATGGCTTGGCATTGAAATGGGAGAGCATTTTTATAAAGTCATTATCCCACGCCTTAAAAAAGTTATTGCAGGATTCCAAAGTGGGATTAGCGAAGAATGCGACTATCAAGGTGGTGGAGCATTTAGATACTACGAGTTAGAATCCTATGAAGAAGCATTAAAAGAATGTGAATATGTGCTTGCAGATTTTCAATGTGAGAATAAGACAAGCAAGATGGCTGACAATAACGCTGAAGCGATTTACCCTGCTAAAGATTATCAAAAAGCACAAAAAATCATTGATTACAGAAAATCCCGCAAACTCATTAAAAAGCTTAATAAGGGCGAAACAATCACGCTAGATATGAGTGGATATAGAAAGGAATTTGATTTATTCCACACTTTAGCAAACTTGCAAGGACTAAAAATCAAGCGATTATTTTTAGATTCTAAAGGCATAGAATCTTGTGAGTTTGACAATGGAGAGATTTTGAATCGAGATTCTATTGATTTGGCAAAATACCCAAAACTGAAAAATCTAATATGGTGGGAGTAGAGGAATGGGGCAATCTAATTTAAGTAGCGATGAAATAGCATTAATTAAGAGATTATTCGAACTTGAAATACCCAATCAAGAAATATTAGGCTATATCAACAATGCTCGCGCAAATGTAAAGAATCATATCAATAATGGCAGAATTACAGACATAAAACAGGGAAGAATTGGCGCAGGCATTCAAGCTTGTGATGAGGCAAAAGCTAAAGCGTTTATGGAGAAATATGGAAATATCCCTAACAGCAAGAAACTTAATTTTTTATGTGTCAAAGATGGGTATTTAGAAAATGAAGAAAGTGAAATTTTAGAATTTAAAGAAACTTTTAAATCAATTAAAGAAGATAGATTGCTTCACAGCATTCAGGCTATGGCAAATAATCAGGGCGGTTTTATTGTTTTTGGCGTCAAAGAGGAAGGGCAAAAAACCAAGAAATTTATCATTAATGGCTTAGAAGCTAAGGAGATAGATAGCTTAATGCAAGATAAAAAGCATTTTAGCGAGAAACTTGGCTCACATTTTGAAGAGAATATTAAGATTGAGAGAGGCAAGGAAAGTATTGCTGGTAAGGTTGTGGGTTATATAGAAGTTCTTGAATCTCAAAACAAGCCAATTATTAATAAAAATGGAGATATTTATTATAGATATAATGCCGAGACTAGAAAAATTAAAAAACTTGATTTAATAAAAATTTTAGAGAATAGAGAAACTCAAGTATTGAAAAACACCTTTTATGCTCATATAGAAACTATTCTAAAAAATGGTATAGAAAATAGTGCTGTAATAAATCTTAGCACAGGTGGTGTTGAGGGAAAGGGCGGAAATTTTTTAATAGATGAAAGTTTATTGTCAAAAATTGCTTTTGTAAAAGAGGGTGAATTTGTAGCAAAAAAAGGCAAACCTACTTTAATATTAAAGGGTAATGTGCAGCCTCTCAATGCTGAAGGTATTGTTGTTCATCAAACACATGATAAAAATATTGATGATAACTTAATTTATGAATGTTTTTTAAAACAAGAAAATATAGATTCTCCAAAGGTATACTTAAAAGCAATGTGTGGCTATAATAGCAAGTGGTATCCAATATATTTTTATGCAGAAAAAGCAGGTTTAAACAAAGAAAGGTTAAAAGAATTTTTTAAATCATTAAGGAAAGAAAATATAAGTGAGAAAAAAATTAACGAGAAAGTAAAATTGATAGAAGAAAATCTACCACAGCAAGAATATGATAAAAAGAAAACAAAATATGAAAATGAATTGATAAACAAAAAAGACTTGCTGCAGATTATCCAAACAAAACAAGACATTAAACCTGCAACTATTTTAAATTATATATGCAATTCTATAATTGGACTAGAGCAAGAATATATTCACAAGAACAAAAAATATCTCCTAGAACAATTATTGAAATTAAGGCAATACTTTATAGGCAAAGAGGATTCTATGCCAACACAAATTAAAAAAGCTATTGCTTATATAGATAGGGTTCTATTCTGCAAAGAACAAAATATAGAAAATAGGAACAACTAATATGCCCAACCTCCTCCTCTATACCACACAAGACAAAAAAGTCAAGGTTGAACTCTATGAGCTTGGCGAGAGCGTATATCTCCATCAAGATTCTATGGCAAAACTTTTTGACACCTCAAAACAAAATATAAGTTTGCATATAAGAAATATCTTACAGGAAGGGGAATTGCAAGAGAATTCAGTTGTCAAGGAATACTTGACAACTGCTAGTGATGGTAAATCATACAAAGTGAAATTTTATGCTTTAGAGATGATTTTAGCTGTGGGCTTTCGTGTCCACAGTAAAAGAGGGGTGCAGTTTAGAATCTGGGCAAACGAGCATTTAAAAACCTATTTACAAAAGGGCTTTTTAATAGATAGCGATAGACTTAAGAATCCAAATGGCAGAAGTGATTATTTTGATGAGCTGTTAGAGCAGATTAGAGATATAAGGGCAAGTGAAAAAAGGTTTTATCAAAAAGTGCGAGAACTTTTTGCTTTGAGCGTAGATTATGATCCTAGCGATAAGGCAACGCAGATGTTTTTCGCACAGACGCAAAACAAGCTTTTATACGCTATCACGCATAGAACTGCCGCAGAGCTGATTTATAAGAGAGCGAACGCAAAAAATCCCAATATGGGGCTTACAAGCTGGAAAGGTAGCGTTGTGCGTAAAGGCGATGTGATTGTGGCGAAAAATTATCTAAAAAAAGAGGAGCTAGATAGCTTAAATCGTCTAGTCAATGTGTTTTTAGAATCCGCAGAACTTAGAGTGAAAGATAAGCAAACTTTGACTATGGATTTTTGGAGGCAAAATGTGGATTCTTTGCTTACCTTTCAAGGAATGCAAACGCACAAATGGAGCAAATCGCTTATAAACAATATGAGCTATTTGCTACACAACGCAAAAAGGAAGCATTGCTAAAGGCAGAAAAAGAAGATGAAGAGATATTAGAATCTACCTATAAAACACTTAACACGAGAGTAAAAAATGACTAAAAAGCAATCACTGATTTTAAAAGACATTACAGACAAAAAGATTCAATCTTTCAGCGATCTTTTTGAAAGCCTTGATTTTATAAGCTTTAATGGCGCTATTAGTCTGCAAGAGTATCAAGTAGCAGCATTGCAAAAGGCATTATGTAGTTTAAAGCTGTATAGAGATGATACAAAAGAGCTATGCTATGAATACAAACAGGCTTTTAAACACAATGATATAAAACTAGATTCTAAAAAAGGCTTAGATATAAAAGAGTTTTGCAATATGGCAAGCTTTTGGATGGCGACAGGCAGTGGGAAAAGTATTGTAATGATAAAGCTTATAAGTCTAATGCAAAGCCTTATGCAAAATGGCGAGATAGAATCTAAGCCCATAATGCTACTTGTGCCAAATGATAAGATTTTAGATCAGTTTAAAACGCATATACAAAGCTTTAATGCGTATCAGCCGATACAAATCACTTGCAATGAGATAAAAGCGTATGATAATCAAAGTTTGCTAGATTTTGAAAATATCGTATTTCTTGGTAGAAGTGATTTGCTAGACATAAAAGACAATGTCGGTAAAGATTCTAAGGCTAAAAGACTAAATTATGATGATTTAATGCGTGAAAAGGGCTGGTATATCTTGCTTGATGAAGCACATAAGGGCGATAGCAAAGATTCTATAAGAAAAAGCTATATAAGAGACTTAGCAAAAGGGCTGGAAAGGGGGGACTATCCGCACGGATTTATCTTTAATTTCTCTGCGACTTTTGATAATGATATAGAGCTTTTTACTTGTGCTTTTAACTACAATTTAGAGAAGTTTAATAATGATGGCTATGGGAAAAATATCGTGGTGCTAGATAGTAATCTCAAATCCTTTAAAGATTCTAAAGTGGATTCTAGCGATGAAAAGTTAGAGCGGATAATGGAAAGCTTTATCCTTTTTGTGGGGATAAAGCAGGAATTAAAAAGCTTAAAAGCAAAGTTTGAAAACCTGCATTATCACAATCCTTTAATCATCGCTGTGGCTGATAAAGTCAATACCAAAGATGCGGGGATTAAGCTATATTTTGAAGCGATTATGAAAATCTTACAAGATTCTAAAGATATAAGCGAGATTGCAAAAAACTTAGCAAAAAAACTAGAATCTAGCAATATATATTTTGCTGAAAAAGAGATGAATAAAGACTTTTTAGAGCGACTTGCAAAAGTGGATTCTAGGGACTTAAGAGAGCAAATCTTTTATGCTTCTCATACTTCAAGCCTAGAGTGCTGTAAGATTAAGGGAAATAATAAAGAGCTTGCCTTTAAAAGTAAAAATGCGACAAAGCCCTTTTTGCTTTTAAATATCGGTAGCATTAAAGAGTGGGAGAAAAGCTATCTTGATGTGCTAGGCATTGAGAGTGGGGAGGATATAGAAAAGGGGTATTTTGAGGGGCTAAATAATATAGAATCGCCTATACAGATTATGATGGGAAGCAAGGTATTTAGCGAGGGGTGGGATAGCAATCGTGTGAATTTCATTAACTTTATCAATATCGGTAGCAAAAAGGCAAAAAAATATGTCCTACAAACCATAGGACGAGGGGTAAGAATTGAGCCTTTTAAAGATGTCCGCAAACGACTAAAAGCAAGTGATAAGCTAGAGTATAACAAAAAAGATTCTTTAGGTGATGGGAGTTTAGGCATTGAGAGTGTGTTTATTATGGCGACAGAAAACGAAGCGATTCAGGGGATTTTAGAGGGGATTGAAAGCTTTAGATTCCAAAGTAAGCTTGCTGGCTTTAAGAGAAATAAAACGCTAGAACCACTGCTTGTGCCAAGCTATAAAAACTCTCACAAACAAAATGAAACCTTTGTGATTTCACATTATGATTTTGAAAGATTAAGCAAATATATAGAATCTTATGATGAAGATATTTTGCTTGTATCAAGTGGGATAAATAGAGCGGATTTAGGCTTTAGCACTTTGCAAAAGATACAGCAAAAAATGCGTGATAAAACAAGCAGGGCTTTAGAGATAAAGGGCAATATGCCAAAGATTAAAGCACAAAACGCCCTGCGTCGTATGGATAGATTTTTCCACGCACCTTTGCAGGAATTAGACAAGTTTGTGCCTTGTGAGAATAGTATCACGCATTTTGATGGTTTTATGCTAAGTGGCGATGGGCTTAGTGAGACGATTATAAAAGAGATGAATAAAGCGGTTAAAGAACTAGCACAGATAAAACAAGCTAAAAGCATAGATACGCTTAAAAAAGAATTTGAAAAAGGTAAAATCTCACTAGATGAATACACCGAGCAAATCCAAGCTAAACCAACACAAAGAGTAGAAAAATATAGCTATGTTATCACAGCAGAGCTAGCAAAGCACTATTACAGCCCGATGGTTTTAGAATCATATAAAGATTCTACAATCCATATTAACTACGCCATTAGTGAGAGAAGTGAGATAGAATTTTTAAAGGATTTACAAGCGTATTTACAAGATTCTAAGAACGCATTTAAAGATTACGAATGGTGCTTTAGCAAGATTGTAGAAAAGCTAGATTCTATATTTATCCCTTATTTTGACACACAAAGCCAAGAGCAAAGGAAGTTTTACCCCGATTTTATCTTTTGGTTAAGACATAAAACAAACAGGGCATATAAAATTATTTTCGTTGATCCTAAGGGCTTAAGCTTTGAAGCAAATGCAAGGGATAAATTGCAAGGCTTTAAAGAATTATTTTGTAATAAAAAATTAGATTTTCAAGGCTTAGATATAGCAGTGGCTTTGTATTATTACAATAAAGATTCCAATGTGCCAAAGGATTTTGAAGGGTATATTGCTTCAAGGGTTTGTGAGCTATTTGTATAATAAATAGAGAAATACTCATACGATATTTATATAGTTCTCATTTCTAAGTTTTCAACCTTTTGCAAAGATTGAATCTGAATCCAAGTGTGTTTGACTTTATCACTAGCAATTTGTAAAGATTCTGCAACGATAGGCAAGATTATGTCTTTTTGCATACCGATTTTGTAAAATTTTGTGCTACTCTTTGTGAAAGCATACATTAATGCAATAAAGGAGCGGTTATGAAGTTTTATAAGAATCTCTCACTTAAATCAAAATTCCTAAGCCTTGTTATCGGCTTTTTTATAGCATTTGTCATATTTTTGGTGCTGACAATTTTAGGGGAGGAAAAATCCTCTAAAGCTACACAAGAGCAAATCATCGCAATGTTGCAGCAAGAGATTGAGGCAAAAATCAAGCTTAGCACAGATTCTATGGCGAGTGCGCTTGGTGAAATTGTTAAAGGATTGAGTGAAGAGGAGCAGATACAAATCATTTCTAAAGCCATTAGTAAGATGTATTTTGAAGATGATAAATCAAGCTATTATTTTGTGTATAAAGAAGGGGTTGCTTTGGCTTATCCGCACAAAACAGACATTATAGGCAAGTCTCTGTGGGATACAAAGGACATTAATGGCACTTATTTCATAAGGGATCTTTTTGAGAGCGCAAAAGATGATAGCAAAAGGGGTAAATTTGTCTATTATGTTTTCCCTAAGCCCCTGCCAGATGGAAAGTTTGTTGATGCGCAAAAAGTTATGCACAGCTTATCCCCAACACTGCAAATATTTGGATTGGCACGGGTGTGTATATTGATACGCTAGACACCTATACACACGCCACTTCACAGGGGATTTTGAGTAATATCTCTCAAACGATATACAGCAATATTGCCATTTCAATGGTGGCGTTTTTGCTTATCTTTTTCCCATCAATGTGGCTCTTTTACAGCACACATTTACGCGGGATTTTAAACTTACAGCATAATGTCTTTGCTTTTTTTGCTTATCTCAACCACGAGAGCAAAACAATGGATTCTATCCCACTAGATTCTAAAGATGAGATTGGGCGTATGGCAAAGGCGATTGATGAGAATGTCAAACGCACACAAGAAGGGCTAGAAAAAGATTCTAACCTTGTGCGTGATGTGCTAGGTGTCGTAGCAGAAGCAAAAGAGGGGCGATTTGGCTCTGTGATAGAAAACACGAGTCTAAATCCGCAAATCAATGAGCTAAAAGATGCGATAAATCAAATGTCGCACACGCTTTTAAATCTTGTCGGGGATAATCTTAGCAATGCCGCACGCGTTTTTGAAGCGTATAAAAACAACGACTTTACCGATAGGATAGAAAACCCTAGAGGGCTTGAGAGTGCGATAAATAGCTTGGGTGATTCTATGGCGAGTATGCTTTCAGCCTCTAAAAACTATGCCAACGAGCTTGAAGTAAAATCTAAAGAGTTAGAATCTTCTGTGCTTGAGCTTACAGAGAGTGTTAACACCCAAAGTGCATCACTTGCACAAACTGCCACTCTCACAGAAGAGATTGCCCAATCTATGCAAAGCGTGAGTGATCGCACAAATGAAGTCATCGCACAAAGCGAAGATATCAAAAATGTCATCGGTATCATACGCGATATTGCAGATCAAACAAACCTTTTGGCTTTGAATGCCGCTATTGAAGCTGCAAGGGCAGGAGAGCACGGCAGAGGCTTTGCGGTTGTTGCTGATGAGGTGAGAAAGCTTGCCGAACGCACACAAAGAAGTTTGGGTGAAATTGAAGCAAATACAAATCTTTTGGTGCAGAGTATCAACGATATGGCAGAATCCATTAAAGAACAAGCCGAAGGTGTAACGCAAATCAATGACACCATTTCACAATTAGAGGGTATCACACAGCAAAATGTCAAAATTGCCAATCATTCACGCGATATAAGCACGGCACTAGAACAATGTCGCAGTAAAATTTTAGATGATGTAAATAGTAAGAAGTTTTAAGGCTTAGATTTGATGCACAATAAATTGCTAAATTACTCTATTCAAACCTAACATTTCGTATTAAGATAGACTTTCAAAGGCAAGATTGATTAAGATGAGTAAAGATGTGTTCATTTGCCACTTGAAGCAGCAATGAGTCTAGTAAGATAAAATAGAATGGGGAAAAATAGAATCTTAATCTTGTTTTTCTTGCTTCTCAGTGTGAGTGATATTAAGCATAATAAACTTGTAGCACACATAAATCACCACAGGCCACAAGATAAGCATAAAAATTGAAGTTCCCATTTTGTTTCTCCTTAGCTTTTCATTTTAGATTCTAATAGGCGTGAGTGTCATTACTCATCTCTTCTTTTGTGATTTTAACCCTATCCATAGCACGCCACACATACGCTATATAAGCCAATACAAAAGGCACGAGCAAAGATACATAGCCCATTACAGAGAGTGTATAATAGCTTGATGAAGCATTTTGTATTGTTAAAGAGCTTTGCAAATCAGCAATGGAAGGATAAAATGCACTTGCCCCTAAGCCAACATTTAAAAATACCATCATCACCACAAGCACACTGCCCACACCAAGTGGAAAAATACCCTTTGTGCTACGCTTAAAAACATTAAGAAAAATGCCAAATAGCACCGCTAATACGCCAAGCAATAATCCCACAATCAAATACGGCTGAGATAAAAAATTGTGCAAATACACATAAGATTCTAAACTTACCCTACCATCTTCACCCACATAGAATCCACTTTTAAGACAGATCCACAATAAAAAGCCCAAAATACAAGGCAAAAATGCCAAAGTCGCTACAAACATAGCCTTCCTTGCGCGTTTTGCAATATTCTCATCATTAATGTTATTTAAAAAATAACTCGCTCCTAGAATCTGGCTTAGAAACACTAAACTTAAACCTAATAGATAATTTGCCGGCTCAAGCAATGCCTCAAGCCCTCTGCTTGCCTTGCTCCACTCTACAAAATTACGCTCATCTAGCACAAAATGTGAGCCACTAAAAAATGTGCTAACCGCCACACCAATCAAAAACACACCAAACACACCATTAATCCACAAAAAGACTTCATACACCTTTGAGCCAAGTAAATTCCCCTCTTTTTTGCGATATTCATAGCTCACCGCCTGAAGAATAAAGCAAAACAAAATGGCTAACCACACCCAATACGCCCCGCCAAAACTCACGCTATAAAATAATGGGAATGCTGCAAAACACGCTCCACCAAAAAGCACCAATGTGGTAAATCCAAGCTCCCATTTTCGCCCCAAAGAATTTACAAGCATTGTTTTTTCTAGCTCGCTTTTTGCTATGATATGGAGCAAACTCTGCCCACCTTGAACAAAGAACATAAATACCAAAAGCCCACCAAGCAAACTGACAATAATCCACCAATAAATCTGCAATCCACTCAATTCAAGTCCAAAAAACATTACTTGCCCCCTTCTTGATGTGTAGAATCTACCCTGCTATGCTCTTCCACAAAGCCTTTTTTGATGCTTTTAATCATAATGCCAATTTCCGCACACAACAAAGTTGTAAAAAGAAACGCAAAAATAAAGAATGATACTTGAATATGCACACTTGAAAGATGTGTAGCGGCAATGCCCACAGGGAGCAAGTCTTGTATCGCCCAAGGCTGTCGCCCAACCTCTGCGACAATCCACCCTGCTTCCGCAGCAATATAACCAAAGGGTATGGCAATAACACAAAGCCATAGAATCTTGCGGAATTGCACGACATTATTTGCCATTGCCAAGTAAAGCACAACGATAAAAAGCACAAAAAATGCACTCCCTAAAGCTACCATTATGTGAAAACTATAAAATGTCAAAGCAATAGGCGGAATAGCATCTTCGGGCTTTTCTAAATACCCATAGCCAAAGTTTGGCATATTATGCTCTAAAACATCACGCGAGAGGCTCATAAGCTCCTCATCACCCTTTGCCTTTGTCTCTTTGTAGGTTTTAAGTGCATTGAGGGCGTGTGTGCCACTCACTATACGCTCATCAATGCCCAAAATACCCCTTTCTTTATTCCCATAGAGCAAATCTTCAATGCCCGGCACAAAGCTATTTGGACTGCGATTACCAAGGATTGAGAGAGCATAAGGAATGGTAATATCAAAGAGGAATACCTCCTTATCATCGCCGGGTTTTTTATCGGGATTTAAGATTCCAAATGCAGTGATTCCCGCTCTATGCTCCCCGTGATAAATACCCTCCATTGCGGCAAGTTTCATCGGCTGATGTTGCGTTACACGATAAGCACTCTCATCACCACTAAAGAATAAAAACATTGAAGTGATAAGCCCAAAGCTTGCTCCCACAATCAAACTTTTTTTGGCTTCACTTATGAATCTGCCTCTTAGAAGATACAAAGCGGAGATTCCCATTACAAAAAGTGCAGAGATGACATAGCCACTTGCCACGGTGTGCAAAAACTTAGAAACTGCCACAGGCGATAAAGCTACTTCAGCAAAGCTGCTCATTTCGTTTCGTGCGGTATCGGGGTTAAAAATCGTGCCAATGGGATATTGCATCCAGCCATTTGCCACAAGAATCCAAAATGCAGAAAGGTTGCTCCCAATAGCCACAAACCAAGTGGAGAGCAAATGGAATTTTTTAGATACCTTATCCCAGCCAAAAAACATTACTGCAAAAAAAGTCGCCTCTAAGAAAAATGCCATAATGCCTTCAACTGCCAAAGGAGCACCAAAAATATCGCCCACAAACCAGCTATAATTCGCCCAATTCGTGCCAAACTCAAATTCCATAATGATACCCGTAGCCACACCAATGGCAAAATTTATCGCAAAAAGAGTAAGCCAAAAACGCGTGATTTTACGCCATTGTGGATTGCCTGTTTTAACATAGATAGTCTCCATTATTGCCACAATGAAAGAAAGCCCCAAAGTCAAAGGCACAAACAAAAAGTGATATAACGCTGTCAAAGCAAACTGCGCTCTTGCCCAATCCACACTTGCAATATCATTTACCATATCCATAACAGCTCCTTAAGGTTTTATGGAGGATTGTGTGAGATTGTCTAAAACAAAGGCACTTTTTTGCTCAAAATCACCAACTTGTGAAAGATTCTTATCATAAATAAAAACTTTCAGCAGAGCAAAAATCACAAGCAGTTTGATGAAAATAACTTTCCATAGAATCTTGCCAACTTTTAAGTTTTTGAATCCATCTACATACAGCATTAATGCCTTTTTGAAAAATCCCACACAAACCTCCATTTTGACACTTGCATTTGCATTCTAAAGATTCTATATTTCCCCACTTACAAACACAAAGGGTGATTGTATCATTTTTATAGATTTGAAATATGGTAAAGTGTGCGTTTTTTGCAAAAAACTCGCTACATTTTCTAAGATAATTATGCTTTTACTTTACTTTTTACATTTTGGGGTAAAATTCCCAAATCAAATTCTACATACGGAGTTTTTCAAGTGTCTATCTTGCAACATTTTTTTAGTAGCTTTCATCATTTGCCCCCGCCAATGCAGCAAAATCTCCCTTTTATCACAGATTCTTCAAAAAGTGCTTTGAGTATTGTTTTGTGCGTGAATGCAAATAATATTGAGCTTTTTATGCAATGCCCAAGTTTTGTTAATCTCCTGCCAGATTCAAGGCATATTCCTTCTAATCTCGCTCTAGGCTACACCTCTAACCCACTTGATTATATCCTTGCTATGCAGACAAATATCATCACACACAATCAACATATTTTTGAAGAGCTTATGCCTTATTTTGCAAATCTCAATCTCGCGGGGGTGATTGATGATGAGCAATTAAGACTTTTTAGTATGCTTAAACCCTCTACCCTTTCACACACCTCACACAAAACCACAAGCAGTCCTAGCAAGATAAAGCATTTACAAGAATTTCACACGCAGTTTCATACACTTTTTGATACGCTCACGCCGCTTTTAAGCAAAGATTCTTTGCTTCAAGCATTAAGAAAAAATCTTGCCAAACTAGAAGAACAGCGATTTTGCATAGGTATTACAGGGGTGCTAAGTGCAGGGAAATCTACATTTTTAAATGCGCTTTTGGGAGAAGAGATTCTAGGCACTTCAAGTGTGCCAGAGACAGCAAATCTTAGCATACTGCGATATGGGGAATCGCCAAAAGCTAGGGTGCATTTTTGGAGCAAGGAGCAATGGGAGGATTTAGAATCTCAAAGTGAGTATGATTCTAATCTTAAAGAATTTGTCAAAGAGAGCAAAGAGCATTTTAAAGAAAAGCTACAAACATTTATCACATCGCCAAAATATACACGAGACATTGAGCTAAGTGAGCTAAGATCCTATACTTCAGCTAATCACACAAGCAAGTTTTGCAACCTTGTAGAAGAGGTTGAACTCTTTATGCCTTTAGCGTTTTTACAAAATGGTGTAGAGATTGTGGATACGCCCGGACTTGATGACACTATCACAAAGCGAGAGGATATTACGCGAGCATACATTGAGCATTGCGATATGCTTATCCACGTGATGAATGCGAGTTGTGCAGCGACACAAAAGGATATTGATTTTATCTTAGAAGCCCTTTTGGAGCAGAATATCTCTCGTTTGCTTGTGGTGCTTACACGCATTGATTTGCTTTCACAAAAAGAATTGCAAGATTCTCTTCATTACACAAAATCAAGCCTTATTGCCCAGCTCAAAAAAGCCAAATATAAAGGCGACATACAATCCCTTATCCAACGGATTGATTTTATCCCATTAGCTGGATATGTGGCATTGCTTCATCGCACACAAAGTGGGGATTCTAAAGATTCTAAGCAAAAGCCCACTCTTAGCCTTGAAGAAAGCGGGATATTAGAAATTGAATCGTATCTACAAACGATGCTTTTAGGGCAAGATAGCCTTAAGGCAAAAGACAAGCTGTATCTCGCATTTAAAACAATGCTAAAAATCGCCCACGCACAAGAAGAGCTTATAGAGATAGAATCTTCCTTGCTTTGTGCAAGTGGGGAAGAACTCAATACGCTCATTGCAAAATATACTGCTCAAAACCAAGTTCTTTTAGATACGCTAAATAACTTTGAATCTCAACTTTTTACGCTAAATACCGAACTTGTGGATTTTCTTAGCTCACTTGAGATTTTAAGTAATAATACCCTATCAAAAGCTGCTGCTTTGATTAAAGACAAAGTATTGAATGACATTATTTATGATTTTGAGCGAGGTGTAAAGCCACAGGAGCAGAGCCTACGCACGATGATAGAGCAAGGGCTAAAGGATTGTTTTGCTGATATTTTGCGTGAATACAAATACAAGCTAAGCCGCAAAATCACGCAGCTTAAAAATGATATTGCCCCACAAGATTCTATGCAAGAGAGCAATAATGCACTGCCAAATATACATTTTCAGCTTAAAAGCAGTGAGATTACGCATATCTTAGAATCTTTAAAGTCTTTGCCACAAGCCCTAAGCCCTAAGCCAGAGCGTTTAAAAACAAATTTAGATTCTTTATTTAAAAATATTTTTGATGGCTTTGACACACTTATAAAAGAAAAAAATACAGATATAAAAACGCTTTTTATGACACATTTTGAGCAAATCACAACACAAAGAAGGCAAGAGATTGAGCGTGAAATTGCCAATAAACAAGAAAGCCTACAATCAGCTATGGAAATAAAAAATAGCGGCAATACCCAAGAGCAACAAACCATCATTGCAACAAAGCAAAGCCAGATTCAAAATATTATAGAGCAGATTGCGCATACTTTAGAGGAGTTAAGCTAATGGATACATTCACACAAACCATAACAGATATTCAAAGCAAACAAGATTCGCAACACCAAGATTCCAATGAGGCTTTACTTGAAGTCTTTGTCAATGAGTATTTAGAGGCAAAAAACAAAGTACTGCAAGGGAGCAATCCGCTGTATGCGTTGATTGACAAGACGCGTTATGTCATTCAGCAGATGATACCCCTAAGCTCTAGCAGTTCAACAGCACTCAAAAATCTCACACAAAGCATACAAGAACCGATGAAAATCGCTATTATCGGGCAGTTTAGCAGTGGAAAATCTACATTTTTAAATGCTCTTTTGGGACAGGAGATTCTCCCTAGTGGTATTACACCAATCACGGCAAAAATTTGCCATATCGTCTATGGTAATGATTATGCTCTAGAGATTCACTATAAAAATGGCAATATTGCCACAAAGCCACTGCATTATATGAGTGAAGTGAGTGAAGACCAAAATGCAAAAATCACCTTTTACAAGCTCTATGCACCCCTAGAGCTGCTTAAGTCTATGAGTTTTTTAGATACGCCCGGTTTTAACTCGCAAAATCAAAGTGATACAGACACGACAAATGCGGTGTTAGAAAGTGTAGATGGGATCATTTGGCTTGCCCTTATTGATAATGTCGGCAAACAAAGTGAGAGAGAAATTATCACCACGCACATCAAAAGATACGCAAGTAAAAGCCTTTGTGTGCTGAATCAAAAAGATAGGCTAAAAAATGAAGATGAGATACATACAAGCCTAGAGTATGCCAAAAAGGCTTTTAGCGGATTGTTTGAGGACATTATTGCCATCTCGGCAAAAAATGCCTTGCACTCTTATAATCCAAGTGAGAATCTTAGCACATCTCAAGCAGAGCAATTATTCCAAGATTCTAATATTCAATCGGTTGTAACATTTTTACATACGCATATCACACCCTTAGCACAGATAGCCAAAACACGCACGATTTGCACACAGCTTCGCACACTTTTGCTTCACTATGCTCGGTTGAGCTTACACGCTAAATTGCGATTTTCTAACCTGAACTCACTTTTACAAGATTCAATCCAAACCTTTAATAGCAATGCTATGCAAAGCCCATTTTATAAGTCATTTCCAAAGCTTTTTGATACTTTTGAATCTCACCTTGAATCGCTTAGTCAATACATCTACAATGCCATTGAAAGAACACCGCAAGAATTTGTCCGCATAGAAAAAAACTTTGGCTTTACAAAAGAAGTAAAACAAAGCAAAGAGGTGGCATTTTTGCCAAGGGAGCGATTGTCTTTGAGCCTGAATAATGCAGATTCTACTTTTGCGAGAGATTTTACAAAGCTTGGGTTTGACATTATGGAGAGTGGCAAAGAGTTTGAATCTTTACTTGATACGCAAACAAAGCTTTTGCAAGAATTATTCATACAATGGTATGCTGCCTTTCTCCCGCCCTTGCAAAGCCCTCTTTTGCAAAAAAGCCTTGATGGAATTGTGCAGAGTTTTCATACCCTTGCACTTAGCCATAATGCCACTTTGAGTGCAAATCTTATGCTCTTTCATAAGATTCTAAGTCTTAATTATCCTTTGAGTATAGCCTTGTGTCTTAGCCATATAGGGCTGAAAATTGAAGAGGCAAAGGCAAAACACAGCAAAAGCCCTGATACATTGCCACTTTTTAACCCAAGCCTAGAAAATATCCGCGATGAGTTAAATCTTGGCTTTCATTTTTATTTCCTACAAGAAAATCTTTTAACCCAGCCTTTGCATAAAAAGAGCATTTGGCATTTTGAGCGGGAATATACCGAGCTTTGTAAAAATACAAGCGAGTTAATCACGCAATATGTGGAAAAATACGCCCATCATCTTGAGCAGTTTAAAAGCCTTATAGCTACGCTTAAATCCTATCCACAAGAATGAGTAGCACTTAAAACTTATTTGCTAGTCTCAATAATGTATGGCACACAGGAGATTCTAGCCTTACTTAATGCTTCATACATATTCATAATATTCTTATCATCATCTTTGACCGGAGGTAAAAATCTTATGTCATCTATGAGTGTTTGAAGTTTGGCGATTTTATCTTCTTGGTTTTTATGTTTATAGCCTTGCATTGCCGCATATAAGGACATTACTTTATGATAGACTTCATTATTTGCCGCAACAAAAAATGATTTTTATATGTGCTTGTTCTATAAGCCTTGCAAGCTCTCTTATCTTTTCATTACAAGGCTCACAAAATGGGGTAAGGTCATATAGAGCGTTGTTTTTGTCTTCGTCGTTGCTTTAAAGTCTAGCACATATTGCGGATATGTTTTAAACACCTTTAAAATCCTAGATTCTCGCATAGACGCATTATGCTGCGTGAGAATCTCATAGGCTTTATTAAAAGCTTCCATACTTGCAAACGAGGCGGAGAAAAAATCTTGCGGGGCATTGATACTCACATTTGTCTTGTCATCTCCCAAATACAGCGTGTAAAAGCCATCTTCATCAGCTAGAATCTTAAAGCTCATCTCGCCCACATTCGCAGGTATAGTCTCCACAGGCTTTGCCTTTATCTCTGCTATTTTTTGATTAATTGTTATATCTGTTTCAAGTCTGTTTTTCCACTTTTTCAACTGGAGTCTTTCTGTTAATTCTCTTGCATCTATAAAACCAAAAAAGCCCACAATGGCACATATTGCCAAAAATCTCATTTTACTTTCTCCTTACTTTTGGCTTGTGCATTTCAACATCTTCAATGGCGATTTTAGATTTTAAAATACGCCATATAGTTTTTAAGCGAGTCTGAAATATTTTTTAACTCACTGATTGTTTTATTGGCATTTTCAAGTGATAGGCTTGTCTCTTGTGAAAGCGTAGAGATACCTTGCATATCATTTGCAATACTTTGCATAGTATCTTCTTGCTCACTTGATGAGTTTGCCACAACTTTAGCTTTTTGGAGTGAATCTTTGGCTTGATTTTGAATCTCTTCAAGTGTCTGCACTGAATCTATAATGAGCTTTTGCCCCTTGTCAATTTGAGGCACAATAGCTTCAATCGCATCAACAGAAGTGCCTATGCCATCTTGAATAAGTTTTATCATATTGGCAATTTCTGCTGTTGTTTGGGCGGTGCGTTCAGCAAGTTTCCTTACTTCATCAGCCACAACGGCAAAGCCCCGCCCGTGTTCCCCTGCTCGTGCGGCTTCAATAGCAGCATTAAGAGCTAAAAGGTTAGTTTGGTCAGCAATTTCAGCAATCAAACTCGCGCTTCCACCAATCTCCACAGACTGCTGTTGTAATCCGCGGATATTTTCCGCTGAAGAGCTAATCATCTCTGTAATCTTGCCAATCTCTTGGGCGGTAATATTAATAATCTCAACGCCCTTTGTTGAGATTTCCACACTCTTTGTGGAGTTCTTCTCTGTTTGCTGGGCAATGTTTGAAACCTCAATCACACTTTCATTCATTTGTCCTATTTTATCTGCCACTTGTGTTGAGCTTTGCATTTGTATTCTAGCGGCATCTTGGGCTTGATTTGAGGTTTGAGAGACTTTTAGGGCGACTTCGTTGATTTGATTTGAAGAGCGTGTGATAAACTCCACAATCTCTTTAAGCTTACCTTGCATTGTGGCAATAGAAGACAGCATAGAATCTTCGCCCTTATATGCCACAGGCTCGGACAAATTGCCATTTGCTATTTTGCTGATAATCTGTGAAGCAATATGTGGTTCTCCACCAAGCAAACGCAGCAATGAGCGTATAATCACAATAGCCACAATCACACTAAAAACAACGCTCAAAGCCAAAAGCACCAAAAGCACGATTCTAAACTCATTAACATTGCTTCTTAGCTCCGCAGTCAAAGCAGAATTCGCATCTTCTTGATAGTCAATAAACTGGTTAATCTCGGCAAGCCATTGCGTAAAATATGGGGATAGCGTTTTTAAAAGATTATAAGCTTTTTGTGAATCTCCAGCAAGTTTGGCTTGGCTAATCTGCACGATAAGTGGAATGGACTTAGCTTGAGTAGCCTCAATAGCTTGTAAAATACTAAGCTCCTTTTCATTAAACAGATTTGTATTGATGAATTTCTCTTTCATATCATATTCTGCTTCTTTGTAGAATTTTTCCAATGTGGCTATTTGCTCCAAAAGCTGTTGCAAACCTTTTGTATTCTCACTATCAATCAGCACCACATCACGCACAGCAATCGCTCTATCATGCACACTTCCACGAAAATTAATCGCATAGCGTTGAGCTAGGGCGTTGATGTCATTAATTTGACTAAGCGAAGCGTTTATCTCACTCACACGATTAAGTGCGATAAATACCATAATACACGAAAATAAAATCAGCACCCCAAAGCCAAAGCCCAGCATAACGCCAACACTCACTTTTTTCTCTGGTTTTATGTTTTGTGAATCATTTGACATTTTTATCTCCTTATGTAAGATTCTGCACATAAATTTAATCGTGGATTGTATAACTTTTTAATAAATATTTATCCATAACACCAACGCAACCAACGCGAAAACTGCCTTATTTGACTTTAATTTACAAACTATGCTAGAATCCCCACCATTTTTTCCACAAATAAAGGCTTAATATGAATACAGAAATGATTGCTGTTATGCTTGGCGTGTCGCTCGTGCTTGGGTTGTTTGGACTTTTAGCATTTATTTGGGGATTAAAAAATGGGCAATTTGATGACGCAAACAAAATGATGCAGGGTGTGCTTTTTGATTCTGTTGAGGATCTCAACCTTGCTGCACAAGCCCAAAAGAAAAACAATAAAGACAACAAGGAGAAAGAATGAATACAATATATGATGTCATTGTCATTGGGTGTGGACCGGCAGGAATGAGTGCCGCACTAGAGGCGAGAGCTAAAAATCTCAGTGTGCTTGTGCTGGAAAAAGGTGAATCTCATAATATGAGTATCCGCAAATTCTATAAAGAAGGCAAGAGAGTAGATAGGGACTACAAAGGGCAAGTTGTGGAGCTAAAAGGTGAGCTTGACTTTCAAGATGGCAATAGAGAAAGCACACTAGAGTTTTTTGACACACTTTTAAAACCCATCAATGTAGAATACCAAAGTGATGTAGAATCTGTGAGCCAAAGTGATGGAATCTTTAGTGTCAATACAAGCGATAATCGCAGCTTTAAAGCTAGATTTGTCATCATAGGTATTGGCAAAATGGGGCAACCAAATAAGCCAAGCTATGCTATCCCTCCTACAATCCGCAAGAGTGTGAATTTTAATGCTAATGACGCTAGGAGTGAAGAGAATATTCTTGTTGTAGGTGGTGGGAACTCCGCTGTGGAATACGCCATTGACTTAGCTCAAAATACACAAGGTGGAAGCGTAACGCTAAACTACCGCCGCAAGGAATTTACCCGTATCAATGATATAAATGCCAAAGAGCTAGAATCTGCTTTGAGTAATGGGCAACTTATGGGGCGATTTGGCATTGATATTATTGAGCTAAGTGATGAAGATGGCAAGGTAGCTGTGAAGTTTAGTGATGAGAGCAAAGAGGTCTTTGATCGCGTGATTTATGCCATTGGAGGCGCAACACCTGTGGATTTTCTCAAAAAATGTGGAATACAAACCGATGAAAAAGGTGTGCCGCTTGTTTCACAAACCCTAGAAAGCAGTGTTAAAAACATCTTTGTTGCAGGAGATATTGCCCTAAAAAGTGGCGGCTCAATCGCCCTAGCCATCAAGCATAGCTATGATATTATGAATGAAATTGCCAAAAGAACAAATCTATAAACTAAAAATATAAAATCTTATAGAATCTGTGGTTAAATTATGCAAGATTCTATAAAAGAGATAACGCAGATTCTATATTCTAAAAAAATGTAAAAACAAAATTTATGCTATGCACAGCTTTATCTGTGCTAAAAACAAGCGGATTATCATAAAAACTCGCTCTATACAAAATATCCACATTCCCCACAGGAAACCCACTTGAAAAATGCTAGTCCCGCTTCAATATATGAGCCATTGCTTGTTATGTAGCCATTCTCTGTTTGTTTTTGAGCGTTGATAATCCACCCACCACCTAGCACGATTGAGGGCAAATTTGAATCTTAGAATCTAGCTGTATAGCATTGTAGCCAAGATGAAAGCTTATGATTTGTAGCAGAGTGCCACCCCAAAGTGCCATAGGCAATATGCTGTGTTGCATCTCATCTATCTCAAAACCTAGCTTATGAGATTCTATAATTTGCCCCTGTATCATTTGGGGGTTAAAAACAGATTCAAATAATCTACAAAAAACTATAAATATATATTAATTATTTATAGTTTTTACTTAACATTATTATAAAAGTTTGATAAAATGCTCCTATGGATAAGTTATTAGCGATAGGACAGGCTTCAAAACTACTTGGCGTTACCATTCAAACCTTGCGTAATTGGGACAAGCAAGGCTTACTTAAACCCGATGAACTCACTCGTGGTGGAGAACGCAGATATAAACTAGAAACCTTGCGCAATATCAATAAAAACATAGTCTTTAATGTGGATAATCTAAAAACCATAGCCTATGCAAGAGTATCAAGCTCTGATCAAAAAGACGACCTGATAAGACAGGTGCAAGTATTAGAGCTTTATTGTGCTAAGGCTGGATTTAAATATGAAATAATTCAAGATTTAGGCAGTGGAATGAATTGTTATAAAAAAGGCTTAACCAAACTCTTAAATCTTATTTTAGATGGACAAGTTAAACGCCTTGTGCTTACTCATAAAGATAGATTACTTCGCTTTGGAGCTGAATTAGTCTTTGCTATATGTGAAGCTAAAAATGTCGAAGTTATTATCATCAATAAAGGTGATGAGAATGTTAAATTTGAAGAGGAATTAGCCAAAGATGTCCTAGAAATCATCACTGTATTTTCAGCAAGGCTTTATGGTTCTCGTTCAAAGAAAAACAAAAAGCTTTTAGATTCTATGCAAGAGCTTATCAATGACAATCTCTCATAAAATAGAACTAATCCCAAACAATAAAGCAAAAACACATTTTAAACAAGCCTTTGGCTGTGCAAGACTTGCTTATAATTGGGGACTTGCCAAGTGGCAAGAAAACTACAAAGCTGGCATTAAAAATCTTATTTGGACTTAAAGAAAGAATTTAACGCTATTAAAAAAGAACAATTCCCCTTTGTGTATGAAGTAAGTAAATATGCCACTCAACAGCCTTTTTTGAATTTAAACGAAGCCTTTAAGAAGTTTTTTTAGAGATTTAAAGCAAGGCAAAGTCAGCTATCCAAAATTTAAAAAGAAACGATTAAACTATGGCTCTTACTACATAGGTGGAGACCAAGTAGTGCTTACAAATAAACCTAAAATATCTAAAAGGCTTATCATTCAAAGCAAAGAAAAGATTTATCTTAAAGTGCCAAATTTGGGCTATGTAAAAATGAGAGAGTCTTTACGCTTTAATGGTAAAATCAACAGCGTAACCATTTCACAAAATGCTAATAAATTTTATGCTTCTTTTAGTGTGGAAATATCACAAGATGAATATAACAAGACACATAAGAGAATACATCAAAACAAACAAGGTATAGGCATAGATATAGGCTTAAAATCATTTGTGTGTTTATCTAATGGCTTATCAATTAAAGCACCAAAGCCACTAAATAAGCTCACAAGGCTTATGATAAAAAGAAGTAGGCAGCTATCTAAAAAGCAACACCCAAAAACCAAAGGTGAGTCTTTAAAGGGCATTAAAAAGTCTGCTCATTATATCAAAGCTACAATGAAGCTTAACAAGGTTCATAAAAGGATTGCTAATATCCGCACTGATTTTTTACATAAGCTATCAAGCAGTGTGGTTAGAAATTATAAATTCATCGCCATAGAGGATTTAAATGTCAAAGGTATGATGAGTAATCGCAAACTTGCTAAATCTTTAAGTGATGTGAGCTTTTATGAATTTCGTAGAATGCTTGAATATAAAGCAAACTACAACAACAAAAACATTGTGATAGCTGATAAATTCTATCCTAGTTCAAAGACTTGTTCTGCTTGTGGTAATGTTAAAGAAAATTTAACACTAGGAGATAGAATCTATATATGTGATGCTTGTGAATTAAGGATAGATAGAGACTATAACGCAAGTTTAAATCTCTATGCCTTAATCAAAAAAACAATAGGGCAAGCTCTGCCCGAATTTACACCTGCGGACTTAACGGCAATGCTAAATGATTTAGCAATAAATCATTTAGCAACCAGCAAGGTTGAAACAGGAATACAATAAAAATCTTGTTTATAGATTTTTATATCTATTTATAGGATTTTATAGGTTTGTAGGAGCGGTATTTTGAGTAAATCAAGTGTATTTTCTTGTGATAGGTTTTTGCCCATCAGCACACTTGCAAAACACCATATGCAACACAAAGCAAACACTATGCGATACATAATATCCATTATCTCAATGTGAATCTTAGATGAATTTACCCACGCAGTTGCTCTAGCCTATCGCGTTTTGTGCCAATATCAGTGATTTGAATCCCAAAGTTCCCATCTACAATGACCACTTCGCCTTTGGCAATCACTTTATCATCTACAAGTATATCTAAAGGGTCATTGGCAAGTTGATTAAGCTCTATCACGCTTCCTATATCCATAGCGATGACATCTTTTAAAAGCATTCTTTTTTGCCCGATACGCACCTTGACATTAAGCCGCACATCTAAAATCATATTGATATTTTTAAATTCTGTTGGACTAAGTGTAGGGGCTACAGGAGCGGAGCTAGATTCTGCGTGAGCCACAGGAGCAGCCCCTCCCCCTTCAAAAAGCCCCACAAAACTCGCATTAGCTAAAATCGTAAAATTTGACTGAATAGAATCAAGCGAAAAATTAAAAATATATGCCTTATCAAAACGCGATAACTCTATGCTTTGGGTAACAAACTCAATATTGCTACACGCAAAATTAAGCTTTGGTAACTCTTTTTGTGAATTCAAAGATGTGGAGATTGCACCAAAAATATTTGCACTAATCTCTTTTATCGCATCTAAGTCATCTTCGCTCATCTCTGGCTTGCTCTCACCCTCACCCCCCAACATCATATCCGCTAGAGCTGTTCCCATCGCCACGGGCAGAATCATCGCAAGCTCTCCGTTACCATCTCCACTTGCTTGAATATAACTGATTGAATAAGGGATTGAGAGATTTTCAAGACTTACATTGCTATCGCTTGTGTGTGTAACACTAGGCGTCTTGCCCATAAGCCCTTCAATGGTGGCTGTGGTTTCTTGGACGATTAAATCTATAAAAGGCTTCATTCTCCCTCCTCTTCAATATTTGCAATTCTATTTTTGCGTTGAGATTCTAGCATTTCAAGCACTTCTTTGACTTGATCTTTTTCTGTCTTAATCACTTCTTTGATTTGCAGTGTTTTGCGATACCTTTGCAGCCCGATACTTGCAACATACTTCTCTCGCCCATCAACAGATACCAAAATCGTATCATCAGCCGCCCTATCAAGCCTCACAATATCGCCAACTTGCAAGTCCAGCACTTCCTTAAGAGAGAGGGTAGCATTACCCAAATAGCCAGAGACAACGACATTTGCTCCAGCGATAAGGGCTTGAAGCTCTTTGTTTCTACTCTTTTTTGAGCTTGTATCACTGAGCATTAAATCCCTACTTGCTAGGCGGGATAGCACGGTCTCAAGGGAGATAACCGGATAGCAAATACTCATCATTCCGCTACTATGCCCGATGATAATCTCCATAACCACCATAATAACAATTTCATTTTGTGCCACGATTTGCACAACATTTGGGCTAGATTCTTTGGCATCTACGCTGGGGAAAATCTCCGTGATAGAGCTCCACGCCTCTTTGAGATTTTGCATAATCTGTCGCAAAAGCGTATCAAGTAGGTTTAGCTCAATATCGCTAAATTCGCGTGAGTTCTCATACGGGTCGCCCTTACCGCCTAAAAGCCTATCAATCATAGGAAAAGCAATGCTAGGATTTATCTCTAAAATCGCCGCACCTTCTAGTGGCTTCATTGAAAAAATATTAAAGCTTGTGGGGGAGGGTAAGCTCATCAAAAACTCCCCATAAGTCATTTGATCCACACTATGGAGCTGAATCTCAACAATACTTCTCATCACCGCAGACACTTGAGAAGAGAGACTTCTTGCCATTTTGTCGTGGATTGACTTAAACGCACGGAGCTGCTCTTTACTTACACGATTTGGACGCTTAAAGTCATAAAGCGTAACTTGCTTTTGATGTGTGATGTCCTGCTTTTCTATCTCGGCAGTATCGCCATCATCATCAACAACCTCTAAGAGGGCATCAATCTCTTCTTGACTTAATATATCAGCCATTTATATCTCCTAGTGCTTGTCTTATTTTTTTGATGACTTCTTTTGTGATTTGTGAGATTCTAGATTCAGTAATTTCTAGAATCTCACTAATCTCCTTAAGATTCAACTCCTCAAAGTAGTAGAGTTGGATAATCATCTGTTCTCTCTTGCCAAGCTTTTTTAGGACATTGTGGATAATCTCCATTAGCTCATCTTTTTGCACATCTTCTAAGATATTTTCTCCGCATATCGCATTATACTGCTCATCAATAGGCACGAGAGCATACACATCAGAAGCCACCTTTGCTTCTTTTATTTTTGCTACATCTTCGTTTAGAATCTTTGCCAAATACTCATCGCTTGGCTCTTCTTGATAATCATTAAAATATTTTGAGACCTCATAATCAATCGCTTTAACAAGCTTACGACTAGCGCGGGATAGCACATCAAGGCTACGCAAATAATCAAGCATTGCTCCATTCACACGCGTCTTAGCATAGCCCCAAAAAGAATCATTAAGACTGCTATCATATCGTCTTGCGAGTTTAATCAGCTCTTCTGTGCCAATAGAAACCAAATCCGCCATCTCAATGGAGCTAGGCAAACGCTCTTTCAAACGGAATGCCATTGCCTTAACTGCGGGAAGATACTGCAGGGCAAGTTCATCTTGTGCGTATTTTAGCGTTTGATTGTAGCCATTATTGCTTTTCATACTTTTCATTTTCCCACCCTTTTGACCTTTTCGCCTCTAGTTTGCATTCTGTTGAGCTGCCATTTCTTCATCATCAGATTCTATACTTTTGATGAAATTGCGAATCTTTGCAGATTCTTTCTCACGCTTATCAAACTCAAGGCGATAGTATTCAAGGTTGCTTTCAAGCTTACTTTTCTTGAGTTTTGTATTTTCAAAATCCAAAAACCAAAAATACAATGCCACACACACTGCCACAATCAAATATATGCCCATTGTTGTAATAATCACCCATAGCACCATAAATTCAGGTTCATCAAACTTCGTAATAGAAAACGCAAGTCCAACGAAAAATCCTGCAACAACGCTAAAGCTCATATAATTATCTGGTTTCATTTCCGCCCCAAAAAGATAAACTCTTTAAAGATTCAAGCTATCAAATATAGCCAAGCACCCGCCGCCAAAAATCCGCAAATCGTTGCTTTTGTGGTAAGTTAAGCATATTTTGTTCCAACTTCATAACAACCCCTTGTGCGATATTTTGTATCTCCCCACTCACCGCACTTAGTGGCTCGGCTTTGACAAAAAGCTCACGAGCGCGCACCGCTTTTGCCACCACTTGACTTTGCTCTATAAACCCAAGATTCTGCAATGTAAGTGTAGGTATATTTTTCTTCGCTAGGGTTGAGATTCTATCAAACACTACTTGAGATTCTTTTTGACTTTTGACCATATTAAGAATCATAAACATCTCATTACGCATTTTGGCATTAAGCTTTATAGTCGCATACGCATCGGTTAATGCCGAAGGATCAGGCATTGTAACAACAATAAGCATATCACTCGCATTTAAAAAGCCCTGCGTTATCCCGCCAATCCCAGCTCCAGTATCAATAATCATATAATCAATGGAATTTAAAATATCACTCTCTTCTACAAAGCGTTCCAAAACGCCACTATTAGCATATTTGAGAATCTCCTCTCCATTATCGCCCGGAATGAGATATAAACCCTCTTCAATAGGATAGATAATCTCCTCAAAGCTCACTTCCCCACGCAATGCGTGAAGGATATTTTTTTGAGTCTTAACGCCAAAAATTAAATCAAGGTTGGCTAGTCCAATATCCGCATCAAATACGGCTACGCGTTTTTTGAGCTTCCATAAGCAATAGGCAAGGTTGGCACTTATGCTTGACTTACCCACACCGCCTTTGCCTGAAGTGATAGCGATAAACTTTGTATTGCTAAAATTGCGTTTATCCTTGCTTTGCATTAGAGATTGTAGCTCGTGGGCTTGATTTTGTATCATATTTTTTCCTATTGATATTCTATTTAGATTCTGGAGACTTAAATCCATCAAGCAAACAATCTACCAAATAATCATTACTCGCCAAAATTAAGTCATTAGGCACACCCTGCCCGATTGAAAGATATGAAATGGGTTTTTTTGTGTCATACACGAGTGAAAACATATTCCCAAAATTGCGACTTTCATCAAGTTTGCTAAAAATCAAAGTATCAATATCAAGCTCACTAAAGGCATTATAAGTATCTTTCAAGTCCTCATACTTGGCATTGAGTGCAAGCACTAGGCTAATGTCAATTTTATAATCCGTATTCAAATAAGACTTGATATTTTGCAATTTACCCCTATCGTGCTGTGAATGCCCCGCTGTGTCAATAAGGATATAATCACAATGTTTGAGTGAATCTATGGCTTTTGGTAGCTCCTCTGGCTCAACAACCGTATCAATACTTAGCTTCATCATACGCGCATACGCCATAAGCTGATCTACTGCTGCTAAACGATAAGTATCAAGCGTAATCACACCCACGCGATAGCGTTTATTAAGCATAAGCGAATATCTCGCAGCAAGTTTAGCTAGAGTGGTTGTTTTCCCCACACCTGTGGGTCCTACAAGCATCATAATTTTTTTATCATTATTGTTAAGATTCTCACTCCTACAATAAATCATCTTTCGCAACACTTCACGGAAATACCGCTTGATAGTCGTTGAACTTGAACGCATTTTTAAAGGCATAAGCTCTAAGGATAGCTGCATAATCGTATCTAAATGCTCTCTACTCATTCCGCTACTTTTAGCAATTCTATAAATTTCAGCAAATTCTTGAGGGATATTTATGCCCTCATTTTTTGGGCTTTTCTCCTCCCATAGCATATTTTGAATGATTTTTAGCCTATCATTTAAATCATCAAGCTCATTTTTTATCTCTTTAAGCTCTAGCCTTTCGTTGATGTGCTGTTCTAAACGCGTTTGCTGTAAATCCTGAATCCTTTCATTTGCCCTTTCATCAAGCTTTTGCATAATCTGGGCTTTACTCGGTTTGGGAGCGGCATTTATGGGATATGGACGCGCGGCATTTGAGCTTAGGACTGGAGATTCTGGCATTGAATCTTTGGGCATAATACTTGGAGATTCTGGCATATTGCTAGGCACATTGGCAATTTGTGAGATTTCTTTGACTGCGTTTGAAAGCTGCAAAGTTACTTCATCATAGATTCTGGGCTTGTTTGCTTCTTGGCGTTTTTTTGCCATTTTCTTTTCAGCAATCTCATCAAGCTTTTTTTGCACACTATTTTGCGGAAGCTCTAGGGCTAGGCTCGTGCTAGATTCTGCTTTAGGCTCTATTTTATCCTGCGTATCAGCCTTACCCTCTATTTCATCAACGGCGATAACAATCTCATATAAGCCCGGTTGCGTAAGAGACTTTTTGCGAATCTCCTTGTTTTCAACAAGCAAAATATCGCTCCCAAAGGTTTCTTGTGCTTTTTTGAGTGCTTGAGCTGGAGTATCGCCCATAAAGGTGTGAAGTTTCTTTGCCATAATATCCGCCTATCAAATAAAATCCTTGATTATAGCTTGTTTGAGTTTTAGAGAAGTTGAAGTGAGCTTAAGTCAGTGTAATTTAATAATAAAGATTCGTATTTCCACCATATTTTTACCATACTATTACGGATTATGAAAATACTCTCAAGATGTTAAAAGAAAAGTTTTTGTTAAGATTTATTTAAACTTTTTACTGCTATAGTTCCACGCACAAACTTTTTAGATAATAAGAATTGTTTGTAATTTTAATAAAAGGATTTACAATGAAGCCTTTAACTTCTCATTATTCCTCTCAAACAAAACCACTTTTAAAAATATCTCTCATTGTTAGTTTTGTGCTTAGTGGTGCTTTTGCCGATTCTCTTAATACCTTAGAATCTAACGCAACTCGCCCTGACAATGAGACAAGAAAAGTGAATCTTGGACGATCTGTCGTTACCGCTTCGGGCTATGAGCAGGATATGAAAACCGCTCCAGCGTCCATCTCCATAATCCCCAAAGAAGAGATCTTAACCCGCCCCATTCGCGATATAGGTGATGCGGTGCAAGATGTCCCGGGCGTGTATGTGGAGCAGGACAAAACAGGGCAAAACTCAATCTCTATGCGTGGGCTTAGCTCGACATACACGCTTATCCTTATTGATGGCAAACGCCAAAATACCACGCGTGGCTTTGTGCAAAATGGGCTTGGGAATCAAACTTCCTTTATGCCGCCACCTTCAATGATAGAAAGGATTGAAGTTATTCGTGGTCCTGCCTCCACAATTTATGGTTCTGATGCTATGGGGGGGGTTATCAATATTATCACTAAAAAGCATACAAATACATTCACAAGCGGAATCCAAATGGAAACAAAGCTTTTTGAGCCAAATAGTGAATGGGGGAATGTCTATGGCACAAATGCCTATATGAATATCCCTCTTCTCAAAGATAAGCTCTCGCTGAATCTCCGTGGCTCTGCAAGATACAATGATGCAAATGAATTTTTAAAGCCCTCGTGGGTAAGCCCAAGTCAAAATAGCAATCCTTATGCGGCACACTCCTCCACAGGCTCTCGCAATTTTAGCGGTGGCTTTAGGCTCAACTACACGCCAACAAGTAGCGATTATATCTATCTAGATTCCGAAGTCTATAATGGACGGCTTGGAACGCTCAATACCTCTAGCAGTAGCATTACTTCCATACAAGAGCTTTTTAAGGTTAATTCCGTGCTTAGCCACGATGGAAACTATGAGTGGGGGAAACTCTCTAGCTATGTGCAGCACTCTTACAACTTAATCGCCCCACACGCAAAAGTTGGCATTGGTGCAGATAAAGGGGATTATATCAATTGGGCAAACAAACGCACCGCCCAAAATGCCATATTCCAAAGCACTTATACAAATGACTTTGATTTAAATAATTATGGGGCGATTATTTTTAATGGAGGGGTGTATTATCAATTTGAGAATCTTATAGGCACAATCTCTAGCAAACATAGAAATATGCACCAAAATCAAGCTGCTATCTTTGCTGAGGGAGAATATCTCATAAATGAAACTATTAGCACTACGCTTGGCTTACGATATAATTATAGCGATCGCTTCGCCACCGTGCCAAATCCTAGATTCTATGTAAATTATAATCCCACAGATTGGCTGACATTTAAAGCAGGTGTAGCAAATGGTATGCTTATCCCTACACTTTTGCAAACCACTGATGGTGTTATTACCACAAGCACTAGCAGCGGTAGCTCTACAACAGAATCTTATGGGAATCCAAACCTAAAGCCCGAGCAAAGCTGGAACTACGAGCTTAGTGCGATTGTAGATACAGATCCAGCGATGTTTATTCTCACAGGCTATTACACAGATTTTAATAATCAAATTGAAACATTACAAGGTATAACAGGTAACACACAAATCCCCGGGACAAACCAAATCTGCCCCGGTTCTAGCACCTGCTCTACTTATCGTAATGTGGAAAAAAGTCTTGTAAGCGGAGCAGAACTAAGTGCAAAGATTAAGCCTATTGGTGGATTTTCCCTTGATGCAGGATATGGATTTACCTATACAAAAGCTCTAAGTGGCTCGGGCAAAGGAGAGCCGATAAATTCTATCCCGCGACACAGCTTTACTATTACCCCAAAATATCAATATGGCAATTTTGATATGTATGTGCGATGGAGCGGGAAATACAAAACGCCCACACCTTATGCAGGATCCAATGCACGAACAAATGTGCGAGAGATTGTAGGGCAGTATTACAAAGACTATCAGCTTGTAGATGTTGCAGCAAGCTACAAAATCGGCAAACACTATGCCCTAACTCTAGCGGTTAATAATCTCTTTGATGTGTATTTTATGGATTATGCAAGCTACACAACAAGTGGCAACAGCTCTACAACCAACGCACAAAACAAATACCAAAGAATCTTGCCAAGCCGAAACTATTGGATAAGCTTTAGGGCGGACTTTTAGATTCTATGATTTAGAATTTAAGCATCGCATTTCACACTTAACTCACAATCTTTAGATAGGATTGTGAGAATTTATATCATTACTTAAGGACTTTCACATTATGAAACTTCATCGTAAATTTTGGATGCAACTGCACTTGTATCTAAACTTATTTTTTCTCCCAGCAGCGTTGATATATGCGATAACAGGTGTGCTTTACATTTTTGAAATTCGTCAAAATTCTGGTGCAACCATTATTGATATTCCACTAGATTCTATGCCACAAAAGGGGCAAGAAGAGGAGTTTATCATAACCATTCTTAAAAATAAGAATCTCCAAATCCCCGAAGATACGCAAGTGCGTATGATGAAAGGCAATCTCTCAATGGGAAATATCAAATACAGCGTAACTTTAAGCAAAGATAAAGAGGGTAAGCCTATCCTACGCACGATAGATAGGGGACTATATGGAATCTTAATGCTTATGCACAAAAGCAGTGGGAGCAAACACGAAATAGCTGGATTCAAACTCTCATATTTTGACTTCATCGCCATTGGCTTTGGACTTTCAATGCTCCTTTTCTACCTATCAGGGCTTATTGTTACTTCATTTTGTAAGGGCAAACGCAAAATTGCTTTTAGCGTTTTGGGCATTGGCTTTATTCTCACAGCCTTAGCGGTGTATGGGAGCATTTAGGGTTTGATACTTAGATTCCAATATACCTTGTGTGTCTTTTTGAATAAGATAATATGACAAGGCGTATCAATGACACAACCTTATGGTAGCAAAAAGGCGTATTCATAGACCTTTACTTCTATCTTTTTGGCTAAGTTTTTTAGGGCGTAGTTGAGTATGCCTAGCTTTTCTTTGTAGGTTTCATCATCGGCTCTTTGGGGTGGATTCATTTTGCCCTTATCATTAAAGCCTTGAAAGTGGGCTTTAATGTCATAGAGTGCGGCGTTTGCGTTATAGTCTTTAGAATCTTTTGCTTGTCCGTGGTAGTGCTTAAAAAGCTCTTTTCCTGCTTGTAGCACTTCTTTTGCTTCATCGCCAAATTCAAGTGGCTTTGTGGGGATAAAGTCTTGCTCATCGTTAAAAAGACTTTGTTGCAAGAGTTTGGATTTTGTTTTGTCGTTTTTGCAAGTGTGAGTATTGTCATTTTGAATTTGCGTAGCAAACGAAAAATCTCTTTTAGATTTTGTGTGAGATACTTCGCTCCGCTCAGTATGACAAAGGGTAGAGTCGGTATGGCAAGGGGTAGAATCAGTATGACAAGTGGAATCTAGTTTTATTTTACCTTGTATAAATTCAAGCATAAAGTGGCTTTCAAAGGCTTCCCCAGCGTTTAAATCTTTTTCGCTAAAGGGGATAAAGTGATTTATACCCTCTTTAGCAGTAATTCTATTTTGTCCGTGAAAAAGCATAAAAATAAGGCAGTCGTTTTGAAATTCCTCGTCCTTTTCCCATTTTTTATTAGGGGCTAGAAACTGGTCTCTATCATTTATCCAAGTGGCTTTGATACAATGACGCACAGCAAAAAACACTGCACAAGGGATTAGATTAGTAAGAGTAAGAGTAAGAGCGTGGCTCTCATCGCCTACATAATGTTTAATATACACAAGCTTTTGATTTTGAAAATCCACTCGCCCAGAATTTAACATCGCTAAATCAAGAGGTGGATTTTTAATCCTATACCCTGCTATCCATTTGCCTATATTTGCGGTCGTATTTTGCATAGTATAGAATTTTTTCTTTCCTAAACCTGCTCCGCTGTCGTTAAAAATATCTAGCGTAATGCTTTTTATGATTTGAGATTGGGCTAAATTCCACACTAAAAAGCCTAACTAAAAAGCCTATGGGGAAGTTTCCTTTAACATTATCAAAAGTATAAGCAGGAGCGATAAAGCCTTTTAAAAATTTTGCTTGAAAAGTCTCTCTAAACTTTATGAAGTTACTAGAATTGACATATTTAAGCGTTGAAAAGGCAGCTAGGTGGCAGTGTGGAATCTCATTGTAGATTCTTATAAAAAATTGCGCGAAAAGCTCATTACTCGCCTTTCCCATAGAATCTTTGTAGCGTTCATAAGTGATATTGCCTAAGGCTACGCCATCTTTATTTTTGCCTGTGCCTGTGGTTTGTGCGGTTGTGCCAGCTTCCGCGTAGGGAGGATTGATGAAAATAATAAGCTTTTTGCGTTTTTCATCATTTTTTAGAATCTCTTGCAGGGATTTTGGCAGCTTAGATTCTACGCAATGAGGACATTTAGAATCTAATCCATTTTTGTTGCTTTGCTTTTTCCTATTGTCATTTTGAGTTTGCGTAGCAAACGAAAAATCTCTTTTAGATTCTGTATTTTTAGATACTAGCTCACGCCCAGTATGACAAGTGGTGGCGTGTTTCTCACAAGGCTTGTCAAAAAACTCATCGTTTAAAAAGTCAAATTGAAAAATATGCTTTGGCAGTAGGTGCAGGGCATTTTTGCTTGATAATTCTTGCATAATCTCTACATCAGCCCTATCTAAGGTAGAAGCATAGAGCCTGTGAGATTCTGTAAGGTTTGTAAGCAGATTGCCTGTCCCTGCGGCACAATCCCATATATAATACTCGCTTTGATAGTTTTCACCTAAGGCTTTTGCTAGGTAGCTTTGGGCTTTGCTAACCCAAATTTGCGGGGTGAAAAATGCTCCCTTTCTCTCCCTGATATCGCTAGGGACTAGCAAATCTCGCCTATCTATAATGTAGCTCCAATACTCTTCTTTTGGTGGGCGTTCATAGAGATTCCAAAAGGCTGTGTGGGCTTTTTGATTATCATTAAAACTTGCGGTATCTTTTTGCTGTGTCCCCATAAATGTGGTGGTTTTATTAAACTCATAATGCGTTTGTTTTAGCACGACAAAGAGTTTGTCTAGTAGGCTTTGATTTTCAGCGCTTAGTAAATCTGCTAGGTAGAAATCTGCGTCTAAAATCCCTGCGTTTTTAGCAAGATTCCAATCAATGCCAATGCTAGGGGCTACGCTTGTAAGCCATTTTTGATAAATGGTGGTGAAGTTGTTTTTGGTTATGGGGATTTTGGTGATGTTTTGGTTATTTAGCGTGAAGTTTGCTTGTATGAAAGATTGTAATTCTTTGGTATCACTTTTGAAGTTAAATTGATATTTTTTAGATTCTAAAAGCCCTTTTGCTAGGGCGTGGAGTGTTTTAAACTCTTTTGTGTCGTGGTTGCTTGGGGTTACATTCCAATTAAAGTCATTTTGGCTAAAGATAGAATCTAGCTCGTGGTAGGGGATAAAGGCGATTTTCTCGCAATCAAAAGCTCCTAAGAAAAGGGGCGGAAGATTGTTTTCATAAGTTTTTTCCTTGCCTATGGTTAGGATTAGCTGGATAAAAGATTCTATAATATCCGCCTTGTTACCCTTTTTGGCTTCTGCCCATAAGAAATTTATGGGCTGGAAAAGTGTCTTTGCGTTGTAGCTTATACAAAAATCAATCCGTCCTAGAATCTGCGTAGAATCTAGCATTTTTAGCAATGCTTTAGAATCTTTGTCTAGCTTTATAAGCTCACTCTGTGGATTTGGGCTGAAAAAATCAGCTGCCACTTTGTTTTTTAGCTCTTCTTCTGGGAGATTTATGGGATACATTTTTACTCGCTTTTATTTTGTGATTAAAGTTTGTATTGTAGCAAAATCGGTGCTTTTATGATTTTAGAGCGTGTATTATAGCAGATTCTAAACTTGCAATAATCCTACTTAAGCCTAGATGCTCTTATCGCTATATACGCTCATCTTTTCTTAACTCACAATATGCCATTTTGTCCTTGTGGCTAGAATCTAAAACAATGGCTTGTCCATCTCTTGCGGTATAGGCAGATTCATTGCTTTTAGGATACTTGGGGCGATATTATTTAGCCCACCATTTGCGATATGCTCCACTCCATTAATCATTCCAAAGCACCATACCTGCCCGATTGTGTGGTTTGTGAGCATATTGCCATTTTCATCTTTCATCTCTTCGCAATTGCCGTGATCGCTTGTGATAAATAACACATAGTTGTTTGCTTTGGCAGATTCTATAATCCTGCCAAGCTCATAATCCACCGCTTCAACAGCCCTAATCGCCGCTTCAAAATTACCCGTATGCCCCACCATATCGCCATTAGCAAAATTTACAACAATAAAGTCATAGCCTTCTTTCATCGCCCCTAGCACACATTGCCCCACTTCATTCGCACTCATCTCCGGTTGCAAGTCATAGGTCTTCACATTAGGTGAAGGCACAAGGCAACGCTCTTCATTGGGATAGGGTTCTTCCCGCCCACCATTAAAGAAAAATGTAACATGTGCGTATTTCTCTGTTTCAGCGGTGTGAAACTGCCTTAAACCATTTGTGGCAATGACTTCTGCAAGGGTATTTTGCACCTTTTGCTTGGGAAAAAGTATGGGATAGGGAAATGTCGCATCATATTCTGTCATCGTGGCGATAGATAGTGGGATAAACTCCCGCTCAAACTCGCTAAAGTGTGGATTGCCTAAAGATTCTACAATCTCTCTTGCCCTATCAGAGCGGAAATTCACAAAGATAAAAGCCTCTCCTGCCTCCATACCCTTATATCCGCCAAAACTCGCCGGGATAATAAACTCATCAAATATACCCTCATCATATTGAGTTTTGATATACTCTTGCGGAGAAAGAGAGCTAGAATTCTTACCTTGTGCTATGCTTTGATAGGCTTGTTGCACTCGCTCCCATCGCTTATCCCTATCCATCGCATAAAATCGCCCTGAAATACTTGCGATACTTACTTTTTCATTACACAGCTTTTCTATCTCGCTTAAATACCCTAACGCACTTTGTGGAAGCACATCTCGCCCATCAGTGATAAGATGAAGCTTGATAGTTTTGCCCTGAAGTGAAAAAATCTCTATCAACGCCTTAAAATGTGAGATATGCGAATGCACCCCGCCATCGCTTAATAACCCGCATAAATGCACCACGCTAGAATCTTTAATCACCCCAAGCAACGCAGGATTTTGTGCTAACTCACCGCTTGTAATGGCATTTGCAATCCTAACCAAATCTTGATACAAAATCCGCCCAGAGCCTATACACATATGCCCCACTTCCGAATTCCCCATTTGCCCCTCCGGCAGCCCCACGCTCAAACCAAATGTATCAATCATACCATAAGGCACATTTTCAAATAAATAATCATAGTTTGGCTTTTTGGCGTGATAAAAGGCATTATGCGTTGTTTTGTGGCTATAACCTATCCCATCAGTAATCACAAGAATCGCTTTCATTTATGTTCCTTTAAATATTTGATTGAAATTAACTAATTGTAGCTAAAATCAAAAATCTTTCACCAACCAAATCAAATTCCCTAGCTTTATGTGAGATTCACATAACTACCAAAGGATTCAAATATGCTCTATTGGCTTTATCAACATTTTGGGATTAATATTTTCTCCTATATTACTTTCCGTGCGGGAATGGCGTTTTTTCTCGCCTTTGGAAGTAGCGTGTTACTTATGCCCTATTTCATCAAATGGGCAAAGGCAAAAAAGGCTAATCAGCCCATATCCACTTATGTAGCCGCACACGAAGGCAAGAAAAATACCCCCACAATGGGTGGAATTGTCTTTATTGTAAGTATGCTCTTTGCCTCTTTACTCTGTGCAAATCTTTTTAATCCCTATGTGTTGCTTGGGCTATTTTGTATTGTGAGTTTTGCACTCATTGGCGCTAGAGATGACTATATGAAAATATCAGCAAAAAGTAATGCAGGAATGAGTGCAAAAATGAAATTCTTTTTGCTTTTTGTTGTAGCACTTCTTGTTACTTCTGCTCTTTTATATATCGGGCATAATACAAATCTTTATGTGCCTTTTATGAAATATCCGCTTTTTGATTTGGGTGCATTTAAAATCGCTGGAATCCCTATCCTTGCATTGGGATTTTGGATACTTGTATTTTTAGCCACAAGCAATGCGGTCAATATCACCGATGGACTTGATGGGTTGGCTACTGTGCCTAGCATTTGTGCGTTATTTTCACTCTCCATTTTTGTATATGTGGCTGGACACGCAGGATTTTCTGGCTATCTTTTATGGCCAAAAGTCGTAGATAGTGGGGAATTAGCTATTTTATCAGTAGCCCTAATTGGTGCGCTTTTTGGATTCTTGTGGTATAACTGCCACCCTGCTCAAGTTTTTATGGGCGATAGTGGAAGCCTTAGCCTTGGGGGCTTTATCGCATTTATGGCGATTATTTCAAATAATGAGATTCTACTTTTACTCATTGGCATTATTTTTGTGATTGAAGCACTTTCTGTGATTTTGCAAGTGGGAAGTTACAAATATAGAAAGAAAAGAATCTTTGCTATGGCACCTATACATCATCACTTTGAAGTGCGAGGTTGGGCGGAGAATAAGATCATCGTGCGATTTTGGATTATTGCGATTTTGGCAAATCTCGTTGCGATTTTAAGCCTCAAAATCCGCTAATAGAATCTAAAGGAATATCTATGCGTATTAGTATTTTTGGCTATGGGGTTACTACCACTCCGCTTGTAAGCTTTCTTAACAATCAAGGGTATAAACTTTGTATTTATGATGACAAGTTTGAATCTACAAGCACAGATAACTTTGGGAATGCCCTGCTCCCTTCATCTACTTTTGAGCCAGAATCTAGCGATATGGAGATTCTAAGCCCGGGTATTCCGCCCTATCATCAGCTCGTGCGTAAAGCACAAAATCTTATAAGTGAGTATGATTACTTTGACACACTTTTGCAAAAGGAGGCAAATCCGCCTTTAAGCATTTGGATAAGTGGCACAAATGGTAAAACGACCACCACGGAAATGACAACTTTGCTTTTAGAGCCATTTTTTGCACAAAGCGGAGGGAATATCGGCACACCCCTAGCCCTTTTATACCAAAACAAAGCCACAAAAATATGGGTGCTAGAGACAAGCTCATTTGCCCTGCACTACACGCACAAAGCCTATCCTAGAATCTACGCACTTTTGCCCGTGAGAGAAGATCATATCACTTGGCACAGCAGTTTTGAAAACTACATTAGCGACAAGCTTAGTCCGCTTACAATTATGGATAGTTCAACTCACACTATTATCCCCGCACAATTTGCCAATCACGAGATAGTAGCCCAATACAAAGGTAATCTTATCACTTATGAATCTAGCCTTGATCTTGCCCAAAAATGCTCTATCGCCCTGCAAGATATTGTATTTAAAGAGCCTTTTTTGCTTGATAGCGTGATTGCTTTAAGCATTGCTAAACTTGCCTGTAAGGCTGATGATATTAAGCGATTAAACACCTTTAGCATAGGTAAGCATAGGATTGAAGAGTTTTATGACAAGTATAATCGCCTATGGGTTGATGATAGCAAAGGCACAAATGTAGATGCCACCATTCAAGCGATTAAACGCTATGCCAACACGCACCTTATGCTTATCTTAGGCGGTGATGATAAGGGGGCAAATCTCACGCCTTTATTTGAATCTATGTGTGAATCTATGCAGGGGGCGGGGATTGAAATTTTTAGCATTGGGGCAAATGAAGAGCGTCTAGCCACTTTAGCAAAGCAGTATGGTATCCCCCTTACAAAATGTGAAAATCTTAACAATGCTATGGGTAAAATCCACGCCAAACGCACACTAGATTCTAAAGATGTTGTTTTGCTTTCCCCCGCTGCGGCAAGCCTAGATCAGTTTAGCTCATACAAAGAAAGGGGCGAGCTTTTTGTCTCACTTGCTTTGAGAGATTAACAAAGCTAAACTTAGAAAAACTCTCTAATAATCAACTGGATAGAGAGAGCAAAGCACAAACAAATCACCGCAGGGCGGATAATCTTTGCCCCCGATTTAAGAGCAAGTCTCGCTCCCAAACTCGCCCCTATTATCTGCCCTAAACACATCATTATGCCTAGAATCCACAGCACATTCCCACCTGCAATAAAAAGCAATGCCGAAGAGAGATTGATACTAAACACAAAAGTGCGAGAATGTGCTAAAGCCTTGCTTAGACCATACCCTGCTACACTTACAAAAATCATCAACACAAAAGAGCCTATCCCCACGCCTAGTAGCCCACCATACACACTTGCCGCCGCACAAGAGACATATAGCAATAATGGATATTTTGTCTTTGTCTTATCTTCATCGCTTATTTTTGGCGAAAATAAAAAATACATTCCCACAAAAATCATCACAAAAGGCAGAATTTTAGAGAGAAACTCAAGCGATACAAACTGCACTAAAGCCGTCCCCAAACTAGAAAACACAATGGCTATTACAATGTATATGCGACTTTGCTGAAAGTCCATTAGCCCACTTTTATAATAATGAGCTGCTCCTGTGAATGAGCCCACACAGGCTTGAAGTTTATTTGTCGCTAAGGCTTGAAGCGGATTTAATCCACTCAACAAAAGCAAGGGCATAGTTATCATTCCAGCCCCGCCAGAGAGTGAGCCTACAAGCCCACCAAAGATAGAAGCTACAAATAGCACAATATACCAAACTACTTCAATACCGCCAAACATACCACAACCTTTATTTTGCCTTGTGTAATCATAGTTTGCAAAGCTTAATGCTTTTTCACAAAGTTGTTTAATCTGCCATTAATAAATTACTAAGCTTTCTATCTCTTATTTCTGCTTATTTAAAAACCCATCAAATTCATCAATAAATGTTTGATTTTTGCTTATATCTTTATTTATAAAAAATGGTAAAGATTCTAATGTCAATATTTGATTTGTATCTGTGTCAAGCTTTTTGCCCTTTAGCACTGCTAGAAAATCCTGTTTCCAACTATCTTTAGGGGCTAAATGCTCTCCCTTTGTCTCCATAAAACATTGAATACTTAAAAACTTATCATTCCTTTCACTCAATTTTTTGCCAAAGAAAATAAAATCAGGCTCAAAGCCCATTCCATAAGTTATTTCATTTACGCGATTATCATAAATTTTAAATTCTTTAAATCCCTCATTTCTTATAATAAACCATTGAGAAAACATCTTATCAATATCATCTTTTCTGCTCTCTATAAATTCCAAAAATTCTCTTTCTAGCTCACTATCATAACAAAATGTCTTATGATATAGCCAAGTGAATTTAGAATCTTCAAAATTATCATCATTTTTAAAAATTATTCTATCACCTATATTAAATTTATGAGACTGAAACTCACTTACTTCATATTCTTGCTTAATGATTTGCTTTAAGGATTTAAAATTTTCCAAAATATACTTTGCTATTTCAAGTTTATTTTCCATATTAAATGTTTGTTTCTTTGAAAAGCATACATATACTTTTTTTAAATAATTTTCTATAAAATCCCTTTTGCTTTTAAAGTCAAGATTCTTATTAATTTCTTTAAAGCTAAGCCCTAACATATTCATTGCTTTTAAAAAATATTTAGTATCTATAATAGATTTAAGTGTTGAAGAGTTTTGTAAATCATATTCTTCTTTCACAATTTCAAATTTCTCTTCACTTTCTTTTATGGAGTTTGAAAAAAGTGGTATTTGCAGTCCTTTTATTTTCTGCTCTATTTCAGCTCTTGTCATAGAGAAAAGTTGTAAATCCCCTCTTCTAATCCTTTTATTATTGGCATAATAAATTTTGTTATTGTCAATAATAGGCTTTATCTTTTCATTGACAATTAAATCTACACGCCTTTTTTCTTCTTCAAATAGCAAGCCTTGCTTATTCATACTTTCATTAAGATTTTTAATAAATGCAACATCATTAATGGTATGATAGCTTAGTCTCTCTAGGGCGTTTAGCTCATTATCTAAGTCGTTATCATATTTTCTTATATAAATAGAATCACTATCAAACATAAATGATGGGTCTTTAAAAGGATAATATCTAGCACCTCTTTCTATGAGTTGCACTTCCTTAGTCGTAATAGCCTTACTAGCTTTATTGCTACCAAGTCTAACTATATCAAAAAGGTTTAGCACATCCCAACCCTCATTGAGTTTATCTACTGAAAAAATCACTCTTATTTCATTATTTATATCCTCCAAAGTATTCAATAATACTTGATTTTTTTCAAGCTCTTTTTCATCATTTGTATTTAATATATACAATGATTTAAAATTATTCTTTAAAAAGTTGATAATACTATTTGCATACGATAAGCCATATTCTCTTTTAAAAAATTCTAAGCTTTTATGTAAAAGATCACTCTCTTTATCAATATTTTCATAAAAGCTACTTATTTGAGAAGCTTCTAAATTTTCTAAAAAATTTATAAAAAACTTTTCATTTTGATTTGAGTTAGGTATAGATTCACTTTTATACATTATTACAGGTTTTAGTATGATATTATGCTTTTGTGCGAGTAGCTCTCTATAAAGGCTTGTTAGCATACTGCCTAAGATTCTATACTCTAAGGTTTCATTGTTATATTTTGTTAGAAATATCCGTTTAGAATAGCCGTCTTTGCAAAACTCTTTTAAAGCGTATTCATAAATTATTTTATTTGTATATTTTTCTAAAACATTAGCCTCTTGTGGTATCGTAGCACTAAATTCAAATAATAAATTTTCTTTATTGCTTTCATAAGCCTTTGTTATGATTGTCTCCCAACCCTCTTTATTTTCTTTTTCGCTTTTACTTTTAGTATCGCTATTTAAATGATGTGCTTCATCAGCTAATAACACAATCTTTTTATCCACTAAATCACTAAAGCTTAAAGAATTTTCCTTTTCTGTTTTAAATAAAGAGAATAGAGCCTGTATAGTCGTAAAATGTATATTGATACATTCATCTTTACTTTCACTTAGATTATTAATAATATTAATCTCTACATTTTCAGAATCTATATTGATACTCTCTTTAAAAAGATATTTACTTGAATATTTATCAGCAAAATTCGCCTTAGTTTTTTCCAATATAGAATTAGAATTTACAAAGAAAATAAAATCTCTATATCCCCTTTTATAGCAATCAAGTATTAAAGCCGCCATTATCAGCGTTTTCCCACTGCCCGTTGCCATATTAAACATTAAGTGATTTTGTTTTATAGAATCTACATTAGCATAATAATATTTCAGTGCTTTTTCTTGGTAGATTCTTAACTCTTTAGATAAATTTTCTTTGATATACAAAGGTATCTCTATATCTTCCAACCCTCTTTTTCCAAACTCTTCTAGTAAGGTTTCATGTAACTTTTTACTAAACATTATCATCACCATAAAATATTTTATTAAGCTCTATAACTTCGCTAGATATTGCATAATCCTTATCTTCTATATCCCCATATAACACATAGTCCATATTAGAATCTAAAATGCTTAGCAAAGCTTCTTTTTTCTTTTCTAAATCTAATTCTTTAAACTCTTTATTTTCTAAAATTTCTGGTAAATCTATACGATAATCTAAAAAAGCTTTAGATTCTAAATCTTTATACAGCTTGTCAAGCTCCTTTTCACTACTAGATTCCACATTGTGATATGCTCTTGTCTTGTCATTTTGAGCCTGTGAAACAGGCGAAAAATCTTTCTGTGGATTTGTCATATTGAGCGATAGCGAAATATCTTTATGCAAATCTCTTGTAGATTCTGCATTGTTAGATACTTCGCCTAAAGGCTCAGTATGACAAGGGGGAAACTCAGTATGACAATGGGTAGTTTCCGTATGACAAGCTAAATTTTTTATTCTCTCTTTATACGCTACATTTAAAGGCATAAGCTCTGTATAGATAAAGCTCCCACCTCCTTGCCAACCAACCGCCTTAGAAATACCCCCTTGCTCCCCTTCTATGACTTTTTTGAGTCTTTCTTTTGTGATAGATTCTATATAGTCCATTTGTTCAATCCCTATCCAGCGTCTTTTCATTTTATGTGCTACGGCGCAAGTCGTCCCGCTTCCTGCAAAAAAGTCCATTACTAAATCAGGCGTTGGCTTTTGTGTGCTTTTGCGGGAGTCTGCGTTGTCGGCTCGGTCATTTATGTTTAATAAACTCCCTTCGTCTCCACCTTGACAACCCACAAAATCATCACAAAATCCTTCCGCCACCGCCCTTGTAGATATTTCAATAATATATTTCATAAGTGCTTCTGGTTTTGGATTATTAAACACTTTTGTATCAAAAAGGGCTTTATTTTCCTTGCTTCCTACGCCACTTCCCACAAAGTCAGCAAAGCTTTTGGGCGGATTTTCCTTTTCTATTATCGCATAGTAGTTGCCATTTTCATCTTGTTTGACTTGTTTAGAATCTAGCCACTCTTTTTTTACAACAATATAGCCATTATTATTTCTACGAATAAGAATATCATTTTTAGAAGTGTTAAATTTGTCCAACGCCCAAGTCCAACACCCTTTTTTGGAGGACGGATTATTTCATAACCGCCCTCCAAAAAAGTGGAATCGCTGGTATAAACTTCATTTTCATCATTACTAATTTTTGCTAATTCTCTATCATAATCATCTTTTGCAAAAAAATCTTTTGTTTGCGGATTATAATAAATGCTAAATCCTAAATTTGGTCTTGCATTTAGTGTTCCACCTGCTCCACCTGTGGTAAGTCCCGCTCCCTCGTAGTAGAATCTACCTGTTTTTTCATCTTTAAAGGCTTTTACATTGACTTTTTGCTTGATTTTATAAAGGGGTTTAGATTCTATATTTTTAGCATAGGATATATTCTTGATTTCTTTGCATTGTATCGGCATCATTTTGTGCGTTACCTTTAAGCCATACAATACAACCGACAAAATTCTCCCGCCCGAAAATCTCGTCCATTAACACTTTTAAATAAGCCTGTTCGTTATCATCGCATTGTATAAATATCACGCCATCATCTCTTAAAAATTCCCTTGCTATTTCAAGGCGGTTTTTCATAAAGCAAAGCCACGATGAGTGGTTGAATCTATCATTATAATTAAAGCTGTCATTGCCTGTATTATAAGGCGGGTCTATGTAGATAAGCTTTACTTTATTTGCAAACTTCTTTTTTAAAGAGTGCAAAGCTAAAAGGTTATTGCCTTTGATGAGTAAATTTGGAGTGTTTTTGAGTGCGGATTTTATTTTGTCATTCTGAGGCTTTGAAAAAGCCGAAGAATCTCTTTGAGATACTTCGCTTCGCTCAGTATGACAAGGGGAATGCTCAGTATGACAAGATAAGTAATTACCACTAACTAGCTCAAAGTTTTGTAGTGCTTTTCTAGCAAATAGCACATCTATTTCATCTTTTGCCAAAATCTCATTGAAAAATATCTCATTCTTTTTATCCTCATCTTTACTTTGTCCGCCTTTTATCACGCCATCTTTAAAAGCAAAATTTAGCACGACTTCATTATTTGTTTTTAAAAAGCTTTTTGTTTTAAATCCTAGTCCTATTTTATTTGTATAACTTGTGAAGCTACCGCTTAAATTTCTAAGGTCTAAAAAGGTCAAAAAGTCATTAAGCTTAAAAATATAAGTGTTATTTCGCATAATAAAAAATCTATTCTTAAACTCATCTTTGTATGTGCTTTGCTCCAAAAGATAACAAAACAATTTTTCATCATAGCTTTGTGCTAAATTTCTAATATACTTTAAAGTTTCAAAGCGATTTTCTAAATCTTGCAATAATTCATTTTTCATAACTTCTCCTAACTGCAAAATGTAATGTGTAAAAACTTACAATGTAAGAATATGAAGTATCTCCTTTGCCTACAGACTCATATATTAGCACTGCTTTCAAGCCATCTATAGCTCGTTTGTTATTATGAAAACAAAACTAAACGAGATTCTATAAATAATATATGTTATAGTCAAGTCCAAAGCCTTTGGTATTTGATATTTTTAGTCTCCACACTCACCCAAAGTAATAGAATCTAGAGCAAGGATTCTAGCAGAATCCTTGTAGTCTCATCCCTCCAAGCTTCCCATATCAATCACATAGCGGAATCTTGCCTTCCCGCTTGTAAGATTGCTATATGCTTTGTCAATGTCCTTTACACTAATGATTTCTACTTCAGGGTAGATTCCCTGCTGCACGGAAATATCTAGCATTTCTTGCGTCTCTTTTATGCCGCCAATGAGTGAGCCATACACCTTTTTCCCAGCAGAAAAGACAAGACGCGTTACATCAATATGCGTTTTTAGCTCCACAGGGGGCAGCCCTACGATTGCCAGCTCTCCGCCAAACTTCAGCAAATCCACATAGCTATTGACATCATAAGCGGTAGGAATGGTAGAGATGATAAAGTCAAATCGCTCCTTACACTCACTCGTATTTGTGTAGAGAGCCTTTATCCCCAAATCTTTAGCTTCTTGTGCCTTAAGCGTATTTCGTGCAAAGATACTCACTTCCGCGCCAAGATACAGGGCGTATTTTACCGCCATAAGCCCAAGTCCGCCAAATCCCGCTACTGCGACTTTATCACCCTTTTTGACTTTGCTAAATTTTAAGGGGCTATAAGTGGTGATACCCGCACAAAGCAATGGGGCGACCTTGTCTAATGGGGCATTTTGCGGCACTTTAATCGCAAAGTTTTCACTCACAACGATATTATTTGAGTAGCCTCCATAAGTTGGGGCATTATCGTGGAAGCAATCAAGGCAATCATAGGTGAAAACCGCCTTGCCATTTTCGCAAAACTGCTCTTGACTTTGTTTGCAAGCACTACACTCCCCACAGGAATTCACCATACAGCCAACCCCTGCATAATCGCCGATCTTAAACTTACTCACATTTTTGCCCACAGCCACCACACGCCCAGCTATCTCGTGCCCGGGCACCATAGGATAAATTCCCTCTTTCCACTCACTTCTAGCGGAGTGTATATCGCTATGGCAGATTCCAGCATAGAGAATCTCAAGTAAAATATCATTCTCCCCCATCGCGTGTCGCGTGAAGCTAAAAGGCTTAAATGTGTCATCTTTATGTGCGACTGCATAGCCTTTTGCGGTGATTTTTTGCCCATTTTTGGCTTGGGCTAAATTGTCTTCTAAAAGCATAGTGTTTCCTTTGAATAATAAATAGCTAAGATTCTATAATATTTGTTTATAAGAAGTGCTAACAAGCAAATTCATACACATCTAGGCAAACATATAGAATCTAGAACATATTATAAAGCCTGACACCTAGTGTTTGTCAAGGGGATTGCAGAGGCGATTAAAGCAATTTTAGCAGTTTTAAGATGTGAATCACACATCTAAGTGTTTTACATCTTTGGCGTGCTCTTGGATATAGGCTCGTCTTGGCTCTACTTCATCACCCATAAAAAGTGTGAAAATCTCATCAGTATCCGCATCATTATCAATTTTTACGCGTAAAAGTGTGCGGTTTGCAGGTGTCATCGTTGTCTCCCATAGCTGGTCTGGATTCATCTCGCCTAAGCCTTTGTAGCGTTGGATATAGGCATCTTTTTTCGCACTCTCTTCAATCTTTTCTAAAAACGCAATAAGCCCTTCGCCCTTTAAAAAGTCTAAATTCCTATCAGCGATTTTTTTATAGATAAATCGGGCTTCTTGGAAGAAATTATCCATAAACAAGCTATCATTTATCCCTATCTCCACAAGCCCCATTTTTGTTTGCACAAAAAGCGTGATTTGCTCTTCACTTGTGATTTTATTTAAAATATTGCATTCTTGTGATTGAAGATAAGATTCTATATTTTGGCTAAGCTCATCTAAAGAGAGATTATCTAAATGCTCATTTTCCACAAGATACCGCACCACATCAATCATAGGATAGCGTTTCTCAAGCTCTTTTAGGATAGAGCGATAATGCGAGATGAATTTAAGCACTTCTAAAAGCTCTTTATTGCCAATGCCCTCAAAGCTAAAATTTCCAATACCATTTTCTATAAGATACTCGCTCAATGCCCTCTCATCTTTGAGATAAATCTCCGTCTTACCCTTTTTATAGCGATAGAGTGGGGGCTGTGCGATATAAATATGCCCATTTTCTACTAAAGGCTTCAAATAGCGATAGAAAAATGTCATTAAAAGCGTTTGGATATGGCTACCATCTACATCGGCATCAGTCATAATGATGATTTTATGATAGCGGAGCTTTTCTATATTAAACTCATCTCCTATGCCACAACCAAAAGCAGTAATCATATTTTTAATTTCATCACTTTTTAGAATCTTATCAAGTCTAGATTTTTCCACATTGAGAATCTTCCCACGCAATGGCAAAATCGCTTGAAATGCTCTATCTCTCCCTTGTTTCGCACTACCACCAGCACTATCTCCCTCAACCAAATAAATCTCAGATTCTCTAGGATCTTTACTTTGGCAATCTGCTAGTTTGCCCGGTAATGTCCCTACAGAAAAGCTTTCTTTTTTGCGTGTTAGATCTCGTGCTTTTTTTGCTGCTTCTCGCCCACGAGCTGCCATAATGGCTTTTTGCATAATGATTTTAGCTTCAAGGGGATTTTCTTCAAAGAATTTAGCGAGTTTCTCATAAGTGAGCTTTTGCACAATAGGTTTAACAAACGCACTGCCTAGTTTGCCTTTTGTCTGTCCCTCAAATTGTGGGTCAATCACCTTTGTAGAGATAATCGCTACAAGCCCCTCACGCACATCATCGCCTGTAACTTTAGAATCTTTCTCTCGTGTGTTGGCGTTGGCTTCAATATAATTCATAATTGCACGGCTTAGTCCCGCTCTAAATCCTGCCTCGTGTGTCCCACCATCAGGCGTTCTAATATTATTAACAAAGCTCAAAACTTTCTCATCATAGCCATCATTATAAGCAAGGGCAATCTCTACTTCAGTTTCTTGCTCTAAAGCTTCAAAACTAATGATTGAGGAAACAAGAGGCTTTTTATTCACATCTTGGATAAATTGTCTTAAACCGCCATCAAAATGATAAGATTCTTCTTGCCCTGTGCGTTCATCTTTAAAATGAATAGTGATATTGTGATTAAGATATGCCATTTCTTTGAATCTGCGAGTAAGGATTTCAGCATCAAATTCTAGCACTTCCATTACTTCACCATCAGGGTAAAACTCTATAATCGTGCCGTGCTCTTTTGTATTACCGATAATTTCTAGCTCACTTTGTGGAATCCCTTTGGCAAATTCTTGGCGGTAGATATGTCCATTTTTCTTAATTGTCATAATAAGCTTTTTAGAGAGAGCATTGACGACAGATACACCCACCCCGTGCAAACCACCCGAGACTTTATAAGTATCTTGGTCAAACTTCCCTCCAGCGTGGAGTGTTGTAAGCACAAGTGTAGCTGCAGGGAGATTTTCAGTTGGGTGAATATCTACGGGAATCCCGCGTCCATTATCTTCAATAATGGCACTGCCTTCCATTGTGAGCGTAATATTGATTCTATCACAATGCCCTGCCATAGCTTCATCTACGGAGTTATCCACGACTTCATAAATCATATGATGCAAACCACCGGAGTTTGTATCGCCAATATACATTCCCGGGCGTTTTCGCACCGCTTCTAAGCCTTTTAAAACTTTAATATTACTTGCTTGATATTCTTTTTTTTCCATATATAAACTCCAAGAGAAGAAAATAAAAGCCTAGATTCTTATAGAATCGTAGGCATAATAACGGTAGAAAAATTTTCGTAAGCAACGATAAATGGGGTATTTGGCTCATTGATACAGAAAGTAAATTCATTCCCATCAATTTGTGAGAGAAAATCAAGGATATATTTAGAATTAATCCCTAAAGTTAAAGATTCTATGCCTGTTTGTGTTTCAATTTGTGTAGAAGCTTCACCGCTTTCTTCATTTAAAGATTCAAAAAGCACTTCATTAAGGCTAAATGTGATTTTAATATTATTTGCAAGGGATTTTACAAATTGCAAGGCATCAACAAATTTATCCTTTGGTAACACAATTTTATGTTTAAAATCTTTAGGAATGATTTTTTCATAATCAGGGAATTTTCCATTAATGAGCTTTGTATAGAAAGTGTATTCGTCATTTTTCAAAATAAGATGTGTGGGATTATGATAAATCTCAAGGGAATCTATAAAAAGTTTAGAAATCTCATTAATTGCCTTTTTAGGGATAATAAGAGAAAGAGCATTAACGGATTGAGATTTATATTCAATCACAGCTAAACGCCGTGTGTCCGTGGCAACAAAGTTAAAGCTATATTCTCTAATATCAAGTAAAGAGCCGTTAAGTTCGTATTTTGGGTTATTTGTATCAACAGCAGGATTAATTTTCTTAAGTGAAGTGAGGAATTTTTGAGCTTCTATATTGATTTGTGCGTTGTTATCATATTCTGGGAATTTGGGAAACTCATCAGCGTTAAACATAGGAAGTTTAGTGCGTGAGCGTCCTTGTGAGATATGGAGTGTATCTTCTTTGACTTCAAGGCTTACATCGCCATCTTTTAAGCGTTTGATAATATCTAGAATCTGCTTCCCATTTGCCGTAGCATTACCTTGAGCTTGAGAGGGGACATTGATGTAAGATTCAAGCCAAATCTCATAATCAGTAGCTTTAAGTATAAGCTTATCATCTTTGGTTTCAAAATAAATGTGAGATGTGATTTGCGACCTATCTCTCTTATCAAGGAAATTTTGGCAGTTTGTGAGTGTTGTTTCAAGCAAACTTTTTGGAAGTGAGATTTTCATAAATGTCCTTTAAGATATAAATTTGTAATAGGGGTAGTAGGAGAAGTGAAAAAGTGAAAAACTGCTTCTAAAACCGCCTAGAGCTTTATTTGAATGTGTGAATAACGCATAAGGTTACATCACAAATTTTCACGCTGATTATAGCTAAAAATCCTTATTTTTGCATAATTTTTTGGCTTTTGGCTTGGATAAAGAGCGAGATTTTTATCCTGCGTAACTTAATATTACAAGCTTTTGTTATAATCTCGGGTTCAATTTAAGAGAGATTAAAGGGAAAAGTATGGATTTTAAAGTGAGCTTTGTAAGTGGTAAAATGCTTATAAAGCTTCAAGGGGTGTGCGATTATTCACTTGATAAAAAGCTTAGAGATTCTCTTTACAAACTTATTAGTGCAAATGAGAGAATCATTTTTGATTTTTCACAGGTTACAAAGGTGGATTTTGTATTTTGTGCTTTTATTTATGGGCTTTTAGAGGGCAAAGACTATGAGATTTTAAACGCAGATACCCAAACTCAAGAAATTTTTCAAAGCATTACTCAAGCCCTACCCAAAGAAGAATCCTTAGAGATTCAAAAATCACATTCCTTTTTAGTAGAATCTTTATTGTGTTTTGGAAGTTTTATCACAAGATTCTATCAAAACACCCTTGATTTTTTAAATTTTTGCGGAATGTGCTTATTTTACTTTTTCCGCTCTTGTGTGAATTTAAGGCATTTTAAACTCGGCTCAATTATGTATCATATCAATGAATCAGGCTTTAAAGCTTTGCCTGTGGCATTACTCATTTGCTTTATTGTGAGCTATACTATTATGTTACAAGGGGTATTACAGCTAGAAAAAATGGACGCACCTTTAATGAGTGTGGAGATTGTCGCTAAGCTCTCTTTGCGTGAAATTGGACCTTTCATCTTAGCCATTGTTATAGCTGGGAGAAGCTCATCATCTTTTGCCGCTCAAATAGGTGTAATGAATCTCACTGAAGAAAATGACGCGTTAAAAACGATGAATCTTAGCCTGTTTGATTACATCATATTACCTAGAATCTTAGCTCTAGTCATTATTATGCCTTTGCTTGTGTTTTTAGCTGATGCGGTAAGTTTATTTGCGTGTTTTTTGGCGATTAATATTCAAACAGGATTAGATTTTGTGCATTATTTGGAGCGATTTTATGAGTATGTGGGGATTAATAATTTTTGGGTTGGCGTGATAAAGGCTCCATTTTTTGGTGCAGCGGTAGCATTAGTGGGGTGTTTTCGTGGGCTATATGTTAAGGGTGATACAGAATCTGTGGGATTGGAGATGACAAAAAGTGTGGTTAATGCCATTTTTTGGGTGATTTTGATAAATGCTATTTTTTCAGTGATTACTACAAGGTTAAATATATGAGTATTATTCGTGTTGAAGAGCTTTATACGCAGTATGGACAGAATATTATTCACAATGGGATTAGCTTTAGTGTGAAAAGAGGTGAAATATTTGGAATCTTAGGTGGCAGTGGGAGTGGCAAAAGCACTTTGCTTAAAAATATGCTATTTTTGGAAAAACCAAAGAGTGGCACAATTACATTTTTTGATGAAAATATTTGGGATATAGCAGAATCTAAACGCGATAGAATCTTAAATCGTTGTGGAGTGATGTTCCAGTTTGGGGCGTTATTTTCTTCTATGAATGTTTTGGATAATGTTGGCTTTCTACTCACGCAAAAAAGTCATTATGATAATGCTACTATTGAGCGTTTATCAAGAATGTGGCTTGATTTAGTAGGGTTAGATTCTAAGGTGGCAGATAAATATCCTTATGAGCTATCTGGCGGAATGAAAAAGCGTGTGGCATTGGCTCGTGCATTGGCTTTAAGCCCTGATATTTTATTTTTAGATGAGCCTACAAGTGGGCTTGATTTGCAAAGTGCAGAGCGGTTTGATAGGCTTATTGTAAAGCTCAAAGAAATTTTGAACATCACGATTGTAATGGTAACACACGATTTGGATTCTATAAAAGATAGTGTTGATAGGCTTATTTTGTTAGAGGATAAAAAGATAGTGTTTGAAGGGAGTTTAAATGAGCTTTACGCACAAAAGAAGCAAGGATTTAATCAAGCTAAAATATTTTCAGGCAAAAGAGGAGAGCGATTTTGGCAAGATTTTGATATGGAACATACACAATAAGCTCATAGAGTAATAGGAGTAAATATGGAAAGAAATGTGCGGTATGTGTGGATTGGAGCGGTATTTTTTATCATTTTAATATTGATGATAATGTTTGTGTTTTGGCTTAATCGCTTTGAGCTAGATTCAGCAAAATATACGCGATATTATGCTTTCAGTGCTGATGAGGTGAGCGGAGTAGGCACAAATACGCCTATTCGCTATAAGGGCATAAGTGTTGGTAGGGTGCAGAGCGTGAGCTTTAAAGATATGAAAAGTGGTATTATTGCCATTGAAATGCTTGTGGATTCTAACCTTGAGATTAAGCAAAATGCAAAAGTTGTTGTGGCTTCACAAGGACTAGCCGGGGCGAATTATCTTTCACTCATTCAGGGCGAGGGCGAGATATTACAAGCTGATGAATCTGGCAATAAGGTGATTATGCTTGATAAGGGCGGATTGGATAAGATTCTAGGTAAGGCTGGGGAGATTGGTGAAGATATAACGGCTTTACTTGCTAATCTTAATCGCACTTTTAATGAAGAAAATCTCAATAATCTCACTGAAATGATAAAAGAGCTTAGAAGTAGCACAAGTTCTCTAGCAAGTCTTAGTAGTCAAATGGATAAAAATATGAAAAATGGCGAATATAATGTGCGTGAGATTCTAAGCCCTACGCTTTTGCAGTTGCAGGGGAGTTTGCAAGATATGAGTAGATTTTTTAACACGCTCACGCATTTTGTAGATAAGGTGGATAAAAATCCCTATGATAGCCTTTTTGGCAAACAAAATACAGAATCTAAGGGGAGCAAATGAGTAAAAAATATAGAATCTTCGTGTTGGGGATAGTGGCGATACTTATATTTGGTGGTTGTGTAGATGTGAAAATCGCTTCACAGATTCCAAATGTAACATACTTAAGTTTGCAAAAGCTTCAATCTCAAGCAAGTGATGTGAAATGTCAAATAAATAAAGGTAAAATAAGCAAAGGTAAAATCGGGCTATTGCAAGTCAATGCCAATGCACCTTTTAATGATAATGCCATTATTTTATACAACGCACAAACGCTTCAAATCACTCAACTTCAGCATAAAAAATGGATAAACTCTCCTAATCAAATGCTAGAATCTAATCTCCTACAAGCTTTAGAACAAAACTGCTTTCAAGTGGCAATCTCGCCCTTTGGCACACAAAAGCTAAGTAAGATTTTGAAAGTCTCTTTGCTTGGCTTACAAGTGATAGAAGATAGCGACAAATATAAGGCTCAAATAAGCGTATTTTATGAAGTGCTTAATGCTTCATCAGCACAAAGCACCAAAAGCGGTATTATCACGCAAGAAGTGGAGCTACAAAACCTAGAAGATGAAAGCTTTGCCACAAAATTTGTAAAAGCAAATGAGCTTGTGATAGACAAGCTCTTAAAGCAACTCTAAAAGCTCTAAATAGAATCTAGCTTATAGATTCTATCTTTTGCCTATTAAAAAATAAAATCTTAATCTCCCACAACACACCAAAAAAGAGTAGGATAAGAAACACACTAAATCTAGGGAAAAATATAAAATCCGCCATTAAGCCCATAAAGCTTAGGGCAAATAAGACATTATACCGCCAAAATAGCCCCAAGAGCACAACGCTAAATGTAATGATAAAAAACACGGAGATTTCCATTACTCCCCAAAGGCTATAAGCATAACTATTTAGGGCTATATGAAGATATTTTATACAAAACAAAATCATAGCACAAGACAAAGCCTAAGATGAATAAAGCCTTGATATGTAGAATCTGCTCCTGTGTGCTTTGAGAGAATAAACAAAAAAAGCAAAACAAAGGACACAACAAAATAGCCAAGTAGAGAATCAAATCCAAGTATCGTGTAGAAAGGATTGTATGCAAACTCGCCAAAAAAGTGCAAATGCTCAAAACTTTTAAAAAAGAAAATGCCCACATATATGCTAAATAGCAAAAGCAAGGCAAAATACTCTATTTTTAGCCTTTGCAAACTTAAGCTAAGAGAGAAGCCAAGCAATGCTGCAACGCCCTTGCCTAACGCAAAAAATGCAAGTCCATTAAAGAATAAGCCTAGAAAGATTAGCCCACTGATACTTCCGCATATCCATATATCCATAGCTTAGAAAATAGCCTTATCAATTTCCCAAAGAAGCTTTCACTCTCACTAAAAAATCTCACGCAATAAAAGCCAATCATCGCAAAAATATAAAATGTAATAGCATTAAAAATCACACTATCTAAAAACATATAGTCATCATCAAAAAAATAGCCATTCACTATATGATTATATATCCATATTATGCCAAGAGCCCCACAAACGCCCTTTGCCTTATATGCCATATTAAAAGCGGCAAAAAACATAGCAGGATGAGTGTGAGCTTTGCTTCTTCTGCCATATATCTAAAATCTAAGGAATATGGCATATGTAAAGCTATAATCAAATATACTAAAACATTATACGCCGCTATAAAAAGCCAGATTCTCATATATATCCCGCTATATTGCCACAGCCCTAAAAGCACAAGCCCAATTCCACCATAAAGTATATAAAGAAAAGAAACAGAATATTCATAAGCATAGATAAAATTTATTATAGGACTAAAGCCTATAAGCAAAAACCCGCACAGAAAAGCACAATGCTTAAAAGCATTTTTTTTACAATCTTGGTTACATTGCCTTATATCTAAAACTTTTGTGAGATTTGGTAAAAGGATAATGCTATAAAATAAGCCTATAAAAGCACCAAGCACAGCAAAAAATATAGTAGCAATCTTTTCCCATTGATTTATCTCCCCTGCCAAAACACCCCATAAACACCCCACACAAATCACAAGAGAGATGTAAAAATATTTTGGTGTAATAAAGCGGATAACAAAGCGTGAAAAATAAGAGGGCTTAGAATCTGCCAAGCTAGAATCTATGGGGCGAGCTGATTGTTCTATCAATTCCTTATGCAAAGTCTTTAGCCTTTTAGTTGTGATTCTTACATTGAGTGCAAAAAGCACAAAGCCACCCACAATGCCTATAATCGCTATTATAATAACAATGCCATTGACAATGCTAGAATCTATAAAGCCAAGCAATGGCAATATCGCCCCTAAGCCCCCGCCTAAAAGCAGCACTAAAATCACTTCAGCAAAAATCATTCGCCAATATCTTTCACTCTCCATAAGGCTAAGGCTTTTAAATCTTATTAGTTCATCTAGCTCATATTTTAGCTCTCTAAAAAGCATTGCTAAGGCTACAAAAAGGATAAGGATATATTGCTTCAAAACCAACATCAAGGCTCCTTAGAAAATGTGCAATGTAGAGCGTGGATTATACATTAAGTGTTTAAATTCCTTGAATCTATGTAGTAAGTTTTTGTCATATTGAGCGTGAGCGAAGTATTTATGTTTTTTTAGATTCTAAGTTTTTTTATTTTTATTTTATTGTTTTTTATAAGGGGGAGGGGCTTGAATTTGCAAGTGTGGACTAGTGCTTCGCACGAGTGTAGCTTACGCAAAAATGCGAAGTCGGTTCGCAGATATACCGCTCACTCCCCCTTATATATCCGCCCATTGCCCTTAAGGGCGTTCGTGGGCGTGCCACTCACCCCCTACGACGCTTTAAGAGGTTGGCACTTTGTGCGATTAATTTTACACGCTTAAAGATATACTTTAAGCGTAAGTTGGTATTGTTGGTTTTTTTCAAAAAGCTCACAAGGCTAGATTTTAATGCGTAGGATTTTGTGCTATGCAGTCTGTGAAAATAAACTTATGCTCCTCTGGCAAAGATTCAAATATTGCTAAAGCCAAAGCACGAATCTCCCAAAGGGCGGATTTTGAGCTTCTAAGGGATAGGAAGTTTTGCAAACTTCTAGCATTGATAGAAAAGCTAAGCTCCGTGCGGTAAGATTCTGGCATAGCAAATTTGGCAATGTCGTTGCTGATATTTTCACCTAGAATTTGGCGTAAATTTTCTAGGGCGTGAATGGAAGCGTGATTGACTTTTTCATTACTTGTGAAAACGACAAACCTTTCCGCTCTTTGCGTATTTGTCTCATCAATAGGCAAAAAGCTAGGCTCATCTTTTAGCTCTTTTAGCGTATAGCGGGAGCTTTTCACGCTAAAGCTTGCCATACGATGCCGTGTAAGCTCCTGCAAACACGCCCTTGAAATACCCTTAATATAAAAATTATAAAATAAATGTTCCAAGGTGCTTGCGTGTTTAAATTTATTCCCCACTCTATCAATGAGTTCTCTATCTTTCTCTCCCCCACAATCGCCCTTATCAAAGCTCTGCCAACAAGTGCGAATGGCGTTGCTACAAATATGTAGTGGGGTGTAGTGTAAAAGTGTGATGTCAATCTTACAAGGGGCGTGTTCTGCCATATTGCTCTCCTAGATTATTTGGATTAAACTTGTGCTAGAATCTTAACGCATTTTTGATTACACAAATACAACACAAAACGCAAAACACAAAGGCAAAAAATGATTTGGCTTGATATTATTGACCCAAAATATGTGCTGTTTTTTAAGCCCATTTTACCCAAACTCAAGGCTTTAGATTCTGTGATTGTTACCACGCGTGAGAGTAAGAACTATGATGAGTGTTTGAGACTTTTAGAGCTTTTTAACATAGAGCATTATTGTGTTGGTGGCTATGGCGGGGCAAGCAAACTAGGTAAGTTTGAAGCAAGAATCAATCGGCAAAAGGGCTTTTTGGAGCTTTTTGCAAGGCTTAATGCAATGCCAAAGATTTTTATCACCGGAGCTAGTGTTGATGGAGTGCAGTGTGCGTATGGGCTAGGGATACCGGTGGTGCATTTTGCTGATACGCCGGTGGCTGATGAAAAATTCTCTTTAGAATCTGTAACGATTTTATCCCGCTTGACACTTCCGCTTTCCCATCTTGTATTCCGCCCTTTTGTCGTGCCTGAGATTTGTTATACAAGTTTGGGGCTAGATTCTACTCAAGTGGTGGAATATGACTTTATTGATGTGGCATTATGGCTAGATTCTATTCCTTTGCATTATGAGCTAGAATCTTCGCAGAGAAAGGCATTTTGTGAGAATCTAGGGCTAGATTCTGCTTTGCCTATTATTTTGGTGCGTGAAGAGGAGTATAAGGCACATTATGTCAAGCACAAGTTACCAATTATTTATGAGAGCTTTGCCCTTTTGGCTCAAAAGATTAAAGCCAATGTGCTGTGTATGCCCCGCTATGGTAAAGATGAGCTAGAATCTTGCCTTGCAGAGCTTCCGCAAGATGCAAAAAGTCGCTTCAAGATTTTGCACCATAAGCTAGAGCCAAAGGATTTTTATCCTTTTGTTGATGTGCTTTTAGGCGGTGGCGGGACTATGAATCTAGAGGCGTGTTATCTTGGCATACCTGTGATTTCCACTCGCTCACTTTTGCTTTTTCACGATAGATTTTTGCTTGATAATGCTTTGATGAAACACGCTAAAAGTGCTGCTGAAGCGGTGGATGGCATTGTAGATATTCTATCCAAACCGCGTTTATACGAAAGGCAAGATTCTCTTTTTGCTAAAAATGGCATAGATATAGATATGTTTATCTCGCATATCAAGGCGTTGTTGTAGCTTTTTGAAGAGAATCCTAAGCTCCAAAAGCATATGCACTCATATCCCACATAGGCACAAAAATCCCCAATGCCAAAAAGAGCAGCAAAATCCCCATAGCAAGGCTAAGGCTTGGCTCTATGAGAGAGATGAGCGTATCGGTTTTTTCTTCCGTGATTTCTTCAAAATGTTGGGAGCATACTTCAAGCATTTGAGCTAGATTCCCACTTTGTTCCCCCGCACTAATAAGGGCTAGAGCAATATCATCAAGCAGATTCTGCTCTTTTAAGCTGACCGATAAGGGTTTGCCATTTTTAAGGGATTCTAGCACAGATTCATATTTTGCCTTCAAAGCGAGATTGCTTATTTCTTTGCTTAAAGATAAGGCTAGATCCATAGGCGTGGCGGATTTGAGCTGTAAGGCGAGTGAAAAAGTGTATTGATAATAAAAATGTGCTTTTATAATTGCCCCAATAAGCGGGAGATTTAAAGCATAGGCGTGAATGTGAGTTTTAAACCCAAGAGAGTTTTTATATACATACCAAGTTAAGCTCCCAACCCCAAGCAAAAGCCCTAATACAATAAGCCCAAAATCTGTGAAAAATTGCTCAATAACAAGTAGAATCCGCGTATAAATAGGCAGCTCTATGTGCATAGAGGCAAACATCTCTAAAAATTGTGGTAGCACAAAAGCCACAAGCACACCAAATGCAACAATGATACTTATCAGCACAAGGGTGGGATAAAAAAGAGCGCGTTTTATTTTATTTTTGTTTTTATGCTCTTTTGTGAGATGAGTGCTTAGCATATTAAAAATCTCTTTTAGCTCCCCGCTTTTTTCTCCAATGCTTATCATTTGATAGCTTATATCGCCAAAAACTTTTGCATATTTTTTGAATCCAAAAGAGAGATTCTGTCCTAACTGCAAGTGGTAGGCTATATCTTGCAAAATCGCTTTTAACCTTGCATTTTTAGTGTTTGTCGCACATATTTGTATGATGTGTAAAAGTGGTAGGTGAGATTGCAGCATAGTAGCAATTTGCAAAAAGAGCATACTTATATCTTTTGTAGAGATGCGTTTTTGGAATATGGAAAAAGGCGGAGTGGAGAGTGGATTTGGCTCTTGTGGGGAAGAATCTTTGGGATAAAAAGTTGAAAAGCCTTTTGTCTCTTTCATAGCCGACACACTCTATAAATTTCTTCAAAGGAGGTTTGACCTTGAGCTAAAAGCTTTATGCCTGCTTCAAACATACTTTCAAACCCATCTTTTTGAAGCTCTTTTGTGATGATTTCTTTATCTTGTGGGGCTTGAATGTAGTGCTGTAAGAGGTTAGAGTTTTCTAGGCATTCTGCGATGAGCAATCGCCCATTATAGCCCTGCATATAGCAATGCTGACAACCACTAGATGTGTAGAATCTAGCATTTTTGTATGGCTCTAAAATATGCGTTTCAAGCTTAAAGGATTCAAACTTTTCACATATTTGCTGGAATGATAATGGAATCTTACAATAAGGGCAAAGCCTCCGCACAAGCCTTTGGGAGATAAGCAGCCGCAAAGTAGAGCTTAAAAGATAATCCTTTGCTCCCATATCAAGCAATCGCTCAATCACGCTTAGAGAGTCATTGGCGTGAATGGTAGATAGCACCAAATGCCCTGTTAAAGACGCACGCATGGCAATATCAAGGCTATTTTCATCGCGTATCTCACCAATCATCAAAATATCCGGATCGTGTCGCAACAAGGCTTTTAACGCATTTGAAAAGCCAAAATGGTGTTTGTCATTAACAAGCACTTGCGTTGTGTTGTGTATGCGGTATTCTATGGGGTCTTCAAGCGTGATGATTTTTTTGCTAGGGGATTTTATAGATTCTAAAATCGCATAAAGAGTAGTTGATTTTCCGCTGCCTGTGGGACCTGATAGGAGTATTAGTCCGCTTGGGGAGTTGGCAAAATGCGTGATGAGATGCAATGGTAACTTGTGGAATCCTAGCTCTTGAAGTGTGGCGATTTTTGCATTTTTATGCAGGATTCTAAGCACGAGTGATTCTCCGCTAAAAGTGGGTAAAACAGAAAGCCGAAAGTCAAAAGCTTTGCTGTCAAAAACTCGGCTAAAGCGTCCATCTTGGGCTTGTCGTTTTTGGTTTATATCAAGTTTGCACTCAAGCTTTAAACACGCACTCAAAGATTCAAATACCGCTTCTTGTAGCTTTAAAATCTCTCGCAACATACCATCTACGCGGATTCTAACACAATGGATAGAATCTTGAGATTCAAAATGTATATCACTCGCCCTATGCTTAATACAAAGCTCTAAAATATAATCAAGCAATGCTATGGCTGCTCTTTCATCGTCATCGTGGTGATTTTGGCTTTGCAGGAGAAAAAGTAGATTGTCTTGAAGTTTTTTAAAGGCTTGAAAGTCTGTAATGGATTCTAGCTGTACTTCAAAGCTTTCATTTGGGGCGAGAAAAAACTCCAAATGCCTATGCGGAAAAAGTGAATTGATGTGATTTGTGATAAGCCCAAGCGGTGCATTTTCACAAGAGAGTGCGATGGAAATGTGAGAGTCTTGCAAGTCAAAAATAAGGCATTTGTGCTTTGTTATAAATTTAGAATCTAGTGCGAGTAGGCAGGGTTGGCTTAGCGTAATGGTGTGGAGATTAATGGGTTTTAGGCTATTGGGATTCATATATGGGCTTTGTGTGGAGGTATGAGACTATCTGTCTTGTAGGCTAAGGGTTGTGAAAGTGTGGAGTCTTGCTTGTTGGGTTGAGATTCTAATGGAGATTCTAGGCTTTGTGTAGAATCTTGCTTATTTTGGGGAGTGGAATGTGTGTCAGTATCTATTGTGGAATCTTGCGAGGCAGAATCTTTTGTAGTATTTTTTGAATCTTGTGGCTTAAAATCAGATTCCTTTGTAAAGTTTATAATCTCTTCAATTTTATCTTGTTCTTGCTCTCTTGCGTCTAATCGCACAATATGTGGGGATATGATAATCACCATTTCTTGGGTTTCTTTGATGTTTTTCTTATAGCTAAAGAGATATTTTATAAGCGGTATATCGCCTAAAATGGGGAGTTTGCGTAGAATCTGCCCTTCAGTTTTATCTATCAATCCACCAAGGACTATTTTTTCCCCATCTTTAACCTGCACGAGAGAGGAGAGTTGTTTTGTGGAGAGGTTTGGCGGGGATTCTAGGGCGGTGGTTTGATTTTCAATAGAGATGTCTTTGGTTTTGGTGATTGAGGGGTTGATTTTTAAAATGATTTTGTCATTTTTCACACTTGGCGTTACATCAAGCAAGATTCCCGCAAAGACAGAAGGGAAGGTTTGAGAAAGGTTTTGGATAGAAGTGCCTTGCGTGGTGGTTTGATAAGTAGTGTTTTGAAAGTAGCGAAGCACACTGCCAACGGATATAATGGCAGGTTGGTTATTAAGCGTCAAAACTTTTGGATTAGAAACAGACTGCACCTTGCCATAGGTTTGTAAAAACTCAACAATGCGGTTAATGCTCACTCCTTGTGAAAAAATGCTAATAGCAAAATCGCCATTATTTATGCCTGTAAGGGCATTGTTAGAGCCTTCAGCATTTGGCGGGAGCGTTAAGAGATTGCCAAGTTTGTAAAACTCATTCCAGTCTATGCCATAGGTTTGGTTATTGCTGTGTTGGATATTAAAAATATACACATCAATCAGCACTTGTTTTTGAATCTTATTATTAAGCGTGGCGAGATAGGATTCTACGCGGCGGATTTGCTTTGGCGTAGCCGTAATGGTAAGTAGCCCCGCGGCTTTATTGATGATGATGTCTTTTTTGCCTTTAAGCTCCTCTTTTTTGGGCTGATAGCTATCGCCCGGAGCGTAGGCTACCCCGGTAATTTCATTTTGTAATTCGCCCCAAAAGTCAATCTCATCAATGCTATAAATTTTCGTCCCACTCTTGCCCATAGTTTGTGTATTTGATGTGGCTTTATTCATCGCCATTTTGTGGGCTTGAGATTCTATCTCAAAGTTTGAAAAGCCAAGCGGTGCGTTTGTGTGGGTGTTGTAGGGTGAGAGTGTTTGATTATCCTGTGAAAAGACAATGTCGGTATTGCTTGAGCCAACGCGTGTTGTAGCAATGTAGCTAATCTCAAAAGTTTTTGTGAGCAAAAAGCCAATTTGCAAGGTGTCTTTTTGCAAAGTGTAGTGAAAGTCATTGCTTTTTAATAGGCTATCTAGGACTTGGGGCAGGGGTTTATTGTTGATATGAATGGAAGTTTTCTTGCTATCAAGCATAGATTGTGTTTGCTCTTGGAGATAGATGACATTAAGATGACAGATTGAGGCGATTTCCTCTATGATTTTGCTTAGGGCGACATTGCTTCCGGAGTGGATATTAATGGGGGTATTACAAGCTAGGCTAGTTTGTAAAAATAAAAACAATATCCCACATATCCGCACAAGCACAGGGATTTGGTAAGGTTTTGATTGTTTCATATTCCCCCATTTTTGAATCTAGATTCTCTCAATATTATTCCTTAGCGTAGCAAAATGTTTTTTTAGAATTTGGATTCTTTTTTCTTTAAGGGGGAGGGGCTTAAATTTGCAAGTGTAGCTTCGCTACTGCACGCGAAATCGCTCCCTCCCCCTTAAAAATCGTTCGCAGTCGTGCCGCTCACCCCCTACAACGCTTTAAGAGGTGGCACTGCGTGCGATTTTATTTTATACGCTTAAGGTCGTGCCTTAAGCGTAAAAGCACTCACGAGTCTTTAGAATCTAGATTCTTAATTCTTAAGGCATTCCTTGATTTTACAATTTTACGCGGGATTGTAAATAATAGCTCGTTGTTTTTAAGCCTTTGTGTGGAATCTTGTAACTTTTTAAACGCTGTGATTAAGGCTTTTATGGTTCTAGCTTTTCTAGCTCACCATTGAATGATAGCTTGAAGCGGTTGCTTGATTTTTGTAGGATAATGGCTTGAGGGTGCAAAGCGATGATAGTGTAGCCCTCCACCACATCTCCAAGCTTGTGCCACTCTTGGTTTAATAGCACTTTGTTATTGACAATGGCTTTAAGTTGTAGATTCTGCCCTGAATCATTGTGTTTGAATGGGTTTGTTAGAGCTTGGAGTGATTCTTGTATGTTGTGCTTAGTAGATGTGCTATAAGGGGATTCTATGGCTTGGCTTAGAGCAAAAATAATCAAAATAAAAGCATATTTTTTCACATTATTCCTTTGGGCTTTGCTTTTGCAGTGAGACTTGGCGAATATCCATAACAAGCATATAAAAATGGATTTGATTGTTTTCTTGTGAAGTGAGCTGCAAAGATTCTAGGCTTAAAAAGTGATGAGATTCTAAGAAAGAAAGTAAGTTTAGAATCTGCCAAAACTCCCCACTACCCTCTATATCTAGGGCGTTAAGTGTTGGGTGTGGGTGAAAGGCATTTAGGGTGAGATTTTCATTTTTAGCAAAAGTGATGAGATGAGGGATAAGGGCAAAGGGATTTAAAAATGGCTCTTGCGTGGCTGTATGATTTAGCGTCTCTTGCAATGTGGTGATTTGCTCTTGCAAATTTTTAGCTTCATCAGTTTGCTTTCGCTGTTGCTCTTTAAGAGAGTGCATAGAATCTGTAGAGAGGGCAAACTCCGCAAGGCTGTGGCTGTGGATTTGTAAAAGGGTGCTTTGGGTTTGCAAAAGTGGTAGATAAATAAACTCCATCATAACAAACACACAAAGCACAATCACTGCAACAAGCAGTAGAATCTTTTCACGCTTTGTTTTTGTGGAAAGAAAGCGTGTGATAAGGGCTTGGATTTTAGAGGACATTTTGCACCACGATGATGTGTGAGGTGTGTTGCTCGTGTGTGCTAGATTCTGTAGAATCTAAACTCTGTTGCAAAAAGGCGTATTGCGTGTTGGAATTGAGCTTTGCTAAAAAGGCTGAAGTATCAAGTCTTGAGCTACTCTTAAGCCTTAGTGTGGCGACAAAATGGCTTTGAGCAAAAGCAAAACTCACAGATTCTAGCTGAATATCATTTGTGGCACATTGTGAAAAGATGCTCTCCATAAAAGCGTAGCGTTTGGGATAGTCTCTCTGCCAAGATTCTAGCTCCTGCAAGGTGTATGAAAGTGCTGTGTGTCTAAGCGTTAGGGTGTGAATATCTTGGGCTTGTGAGAGCGAATCAGGTGGGGCAAAAAGCATTTCATTTTGTGTGTTTAGGGCTGTAATTTGGCTTTGCAAATGGTGGTTGTAAAATTTAAGTGCAATGGGAATAATGAAGACAAAAAGAACAATGCACACAAGTAAAAGTGGGAAGAATCTCGCATAAGTAGATGGCTGTGGCGTAAAATTTGGCAAATGTGATTTGTGGCTTGATTGTAAATTTGCTTTATGCTTGAGTGCATACTCAAAGCCAAGATAGGCTCTTAGGGTGTAAAAGTCAAGATTCTTGCTTTGTTCTGTGATGTGGCTAAGGGGGAGTAGAGTGGGGAGAGATTGTGCGGTGTTGGTGGCATTGTAGGTGAGTAATGAATCGAGCAAAGATTGTTTATCGGTAAAATAATAAAGTGTGTCAAAGTCCTTATGATAGGCTTCTTGCGGATAGGCAATAAGCGAGATGAGATTTTCATATAGATGTGTATTTGAATCTATGTTAGAAAGCGTTTCTATTTTAAGGGCTTCTTTAAAGGTGGTATTTTCAAAATAGCACAAATAAGGTGGGATAAGCACGATAAAATCATTATAGCAAGGCAGTGCAAGGGGCAAAAATATATCGCTTGTAATAATGCGTGATTTGAGATTTTTATCTTTAGCGTAAAAAAAGCTCTCATACACGCATTTTTGTTCATCAAATAAATGTTCGCGTTCGCAAAAATAATGCGTATAAGATTCATCTAGCAAGGTAAGAATGCCTTTTTGCCTTGCTTTGACATAAAGTAAAGTGGGAATCTTGCTAGAATCTTTTTTGTCTATTTCAATGCAGCTGTGAATAAGGGCATTTGGGTCAAGCGAGACAATATCAAAGCAGCGTTTTTTATGATGGTCTAGCTGAGTAATGGTATCATTGGCTAGGGCATAAGTGGCTTTGGTATCTAAAAAATAAAGCGTTTTCATCGTGCTGATTTGAGGCTAGATTCTAAGCTTACGCGTTGGGAATGTGTAATGGCAATGGCGAGTGCATCGGTAATATCAAGCGGCTTTATTTCGCCTTTGATACCTAGGATTTTTTTTACCATAAAGGCAACTTGTGCTTTGTCTGCCTTGCCATTGCCTGTGATGGCTTTTTTGACTTGTAGGGGTGTGTATTCGGCAAAATTACCAATATCTTGGAGGATTTTTAGGCTCAATGCCCCGCGGAATTGTGCGAGTTTAATCACACTTTTTGGATTATAGGCAAAAAATATATCCTCAATAGCCACCTCATCAATGTGAAACTGCTTTAGCACCAAGTCAATGCCTTCCACAAACTCTACAATTTGCTCCTGCAAGGCTCGTTCTTTGATTTTAATAATCCCAGCCTCCACAAGTCTTAATCTTTGTGGTTGAAGCCTAAGATTCTGTGCTTGTCTCATTGGTGGGTGTGTGGTGGGAGTATTTTGTGGGAGATGTGGCACATCAATGATAGCATAGCCACAATTCCTACTGCCGGGATCTATACCTAAAATATACACGATTTAATCCAAATTAAAAGATTTTTTCATTATGATTTCACTTCCACTTTTTAAGGCAATAACCTTAAAAGATTTCTTGACTTTTCACATTTTATTCACATCGTGGAATTAAAGATTATGCATCTCACTTTAGGAAATAAATTGCATTTGGATAGTATATTAAAAAAACTTAAAAATAAGCTATCGGATTTGGAATACAGCTCTTATATCTCCCTTATGGAGTATGATGAAAGTGCCTCAAGGACGGACTTAGAGGTTTTTTATGTGCCTAATATATTTGTAGCAAATTGGATAAAAAGTAACTATTTAGAATCTATCGCCGATGCGTTTATGGAGGAAAATGCTAATGGGATTCGCCCAGAAATTCACATAAAAGTTAAAGAAAAAAAGCAGAATGTGAAAAGTTTAAACTTCAATAAAATACAAACTCATTTTCAACAAAATTTACTTTCTTTAAATCCATTTTATACTTTTGAAAAATTTGTCGTTGGCAAGTCAAATGAACACGCCTATACGATTGCAAAAGTTGTCGCTAGGCAACAGGCTCTAGCTTATAATCCTGTCTTGTTTTATGGAAAATCTGGGCTTGGCAAGACGCATTTGCTCCACGCTGTGGGGAATGTTGTCAAAGAGCAGAATAAAAATGTGCTTTATACGACTGCTGAAGAGCTGTTGAATGATTTTATTGATAGGTTGAGGCGAGGCACAATGGATAGCTTCCGTGAAAAATATCGTAAATGTGATTATCTCCTTATTGATGATGTGCAGTTTCTTGGCGGTAGAGAAGGGGTGCAAGAAGAGGTGCTTAATACCTTTAATGCTCTATACAGCACACAAAAACAGATTATTATGACAAGTGATAAGCCGCCAAAGGAAATTAAAGGGCTAGAAGATAGGTTGCGGTCGCGTTTTGAGGGTGGTGTTATGGCGGAGATTACAAATCCAGAGCTTGAGACAAAAATCTCTATTATTGAGCTGAAGTGCCAAATTAATCGTATTGATTTTGATAAAGAAGTGATTGAATATATTGCTTCAAATATTTATGGCAATATCCGCCAGATTGAAGGGATTCTCTCTACTATAAATACGCATATGAATCTATCTCCTGAAGCAAATGCCTTGAAGGTGGTTAAGAATGTATTGAAAAACTATCAAAACGAACGCTTAGAGGGCATTACGCTTGAAAATATTATCAAGTTTGTTGGCAAAGAGCTTAACATCAAGCCAAGCGAGATTGTAGGTAAAGGGCGAAGTCGTAAAGTGGCATTTGCACGCAGGGTGGTGATGTATTTGGCTCGGGCTTTGACGATTAATTCTATGCCAATGATTGCAAAAGAACTTAATATGAAAGACCACAGCTCTGTGAGCAAGGCACTTGCCACTATTGAAGATGAGATAGCTACAGATTCAGCTATAAAAGGCTTGGTTGAAGAGCTTAAGAGCGGGATTCAGCAGAGTATGGATAATGCTTAGTTTTGGCTTGGTTGGGATAATGCGAGATTTGAATCTTAATTTGCAGATTCAACATAAAAATATTGTAGGATTGTGCTTTTATTTCAACACTAAGGATTGTAAATGTTTTGCTTAAGAAAGACTGGTAAATGTATCGTTTCAGGTTTGCTTATTGCGGCAGTGTCAGCTTATGCAAATGAGGCAAAACAATATGATGCAGAGGGCATTGCTGATGTATTTTATGCGTTGAATGGGGATTCTAAAGACCCGCATAAAAAGATTAATCATACAAAGGGCTTTTGTGCGAATGGGGAGTTTATCCCGGTAGATAACATTACAAAAACGCTAAATATCCCCTTGCTAAAGGAAAAGAGCATTAATACGCTTGTGCGGTATTCACTCGGTGGGGCGATGCTTAGCGATAAGTCAAAGCCTAGAGGTATGGCTCTAAAAATTCAAGGGCAGCAAGATGAATGGGAAATTGTTATGCTAAATACGGAGATTAACTTTGCGAAGAATCCACAGGAATTTGGCGAATTTTTTGCGATGAGAATCCCAAAAGATGACAAGGTAGATACCGCCTATATCACTAAGAGAACAAGTGAGGTCGCATCATACAAAAACTTTGAAGAATATATGAAAAATGTCGGTATAACAGGCAGTGTGGCAAATACAATGTATCATAGCATTCACACATTTTATTTTAAGGATAGTAAGAACAAACTCATTCCAGCGAGATTTAAATTTGTCCCAGCAAGTGGCGTAGCCTATCTCAAAGAAAATGAATTGCAAAAACTTAGCAATGACTTTTTAGAATCTGATTTTAAAGAAAAGGCTAAAAAAGCCCCGATTGCTTATAAGATGATTCTAGTCCTAGCAAATCCTAAGGACAAAACCGATGATACCACAGCCCTTTGGAGCGGTAAGCATAAGGAAATTGAGGTTGGCACTTTGCTTGTAAAAGAACATAGGGGCGATGTGTGTAATGGCGATGTATTTATGCCAAGTATGCTACCAAATGGTGTAGAAGCTCCAAAAGATCCGCTATTTGACATACGCAATGAGACTTATGGAATCACTTTTGGTAGAAGGCAGTAAGAGCAAGGGGGAGGTAAGGCTAAAGAGTGGCTGATCCCTAACTATTTTGCGGAGCATAAAAGTATAGTAGGAGTGTATATGTCAAATAAGCCAAACACAACAACACAACTCACAGATTCTATAATATTCCAAACTGCCCTTTTTGCTACCGCCTCAATGACCGTGCTAGGTGGCACGATTATCGCACCTTCTATCCCGCATTTTGAAGAGCAATTTAGCCATATTCCACATATTGATATGCTCTCTCGTCTTGTGCTGACGCTTCCTGCATTATTTATTATGATATTTGCACCTTTGAGTGGATTTTTGCTAGATAGATATGGGCGGCTGCGGTTTTTGTATCCGGCGATATTTGTATGGAGTGTGAGTGGGGCTAGTGGATTCTTTTTAGAATCTAGTATTTATCTTATTCTTATCTCAAGGGCTATCTTTGGTATAGCAACGGCTTTTGTGATGACTTCTGTAAGTGCGTTGGTGGGGGATTATTACCAAGGGGCAAGGCGTGAAAGGGCTTTAGGGTTGCAGGGCTTTTTTATGGCAGGGGGTGGAGCTGTATTTTTGGTGCTAGGTGGGGTGCTAAGCGATGTGGATTGGCGGTATCCCTTTTTGGTCTATACTTCGGGCTTTCTTATTCTGCTTATGGCGGTTTTTGTGCTATTTGAGCCACAACGCAATGTGCCTACTCCCGTCAGCAAGAATGAATCAAAGTTTAATTTTTTTAGATTCTTGCCTATTTATCTTTTTTCATTTTATGCGATGAGTATGTTTTATGTGATGCCTACCCAAATACCGCACTTTATCACGCATAATCTCAATAAAAGCGGGAATCTTATCGGTGTGAGTTTGGCGGTAAGCTCACTTTGCACGGCTTTTCTTTCACTTTTTTATGCGAGACTGCGTTCAAGATTCAGCGTTTTTGTGCTGTATTTTATCTCGCTTGGCAGCATTGGGAGCGGATTCTTACTCATAGGTATTGTGCAAAGTTATGAGATTTTGCTTTTTGCTCTTGTGCTTATTGGCTCTGGGCTTGGCATTATCCTTGTGAATAATAGCTCGTGGCTTTTAAGCGTAGCACAGGAGCGTGAAAGGGCTAGGGCAGCAGGATTCTTATCAGCAAGTGTGTTTATGGGGCAGTTCTGTTCGCCCTTTATCACACAGCCCCTTGTGCGATATGGCGGCATACCTTTTATGTTAAATCTTAATGGTATTATCTTGCTCTTAAGTGCGTATATTTTTCTTGTGTGGGATTATAGAAAAAGGCAAGTTGCCAAGTCTTAGTTTGATATTTTTAATTTAATCAAAATATAGTATCATTCCACCATTTCATTTCCCCAAAGGAGCTTTTATGCAACTAAAATCCACATTAAAACAACTTGTTAAAAATAACCCACTCTATAAAGACTTTATCCGTCCTATGCGTG
>NZ_QXJF01000028.1 GCF_003670275.1 Helicobacter labetoulli | reverse complement strand
TCAATCTCAAATCACAATCTCATTTTAGCCCATTTTATCTAACAAAAAAAATATAAAGATGAAAAATCCAAAGTAACTAATCACAATCTCAAACCAAGTATTCTCAAGGGAATCTAACAAACAGAACAATCAATACGAAACTAAAAATCCAAATCTTTGTAGCAAATCAATCAACACTATCTTAAATCCATAAAACCAAACAAATTCAATCAAACAACCAAAAGCAAACAGCAAGATTCTATATAACGAAGTAAAAAATAAGTAAAAAGAAGATTTTCCCCCTCCCTGCATCGACCTACATTCCCACACCTGAAAGGTGCAGTATCATCGGCGAAGAGAAGCTTAACTGCCAGGTTCGGAATGGAGCTGGGTGTTGCCTTCTCTCTATAAACACAAGGAAAAGGGAAATAAAGACAAACTAAAACTTCTAAGACTTCTTTCAACTCTTTGCTTATCTTTAGAATCTGGCTAAACTCTAAAGAGTAGTCTCAATTAGCCCTTATTCTTAAGCCTTACTTGCATTACATAAGCCTGTATTCTAAGCTAATACATCAAAGTCAAAGATCATAAAAGCAAACCAAATACCAAGCTAAACTTCTCATATAAAATCCTAACTCAATACTAAGCTAAAGCCTAACAAAGCCACTCTACAATCTAGCTGATTGAAAGCTACTTAAAGCTTATTCCACACTGCTACACAGCATCGCATATATCTATCTTAGTATAAGTTAAAATAGATATATGCTCCATAGAATCTAAATGCTTATAAGCTAGATTCTATAAAAAGCTAAAGAGCTTTAGCTTTTTATTTTGCTTTAGGCTATATAGTTTATGTTCCACAGCCTATGTTCTATATGCTTTGTGCCTTGTCTTTTTCTTTTGTCCTTATTTCCATTTTCCTTATAGGGTAATGGTGTTAATAGCCACACAAGTGATTTTGCACTGCTTACACTACCGCATTTTCTAACAAATTGCATTAGCATAAAAACATATGCTAATGCAACGACTAAGAATCTATATAATACATAAAGTCTCAATGTTATTCTTTCGTATTTAGCAACTAACCATTCAATTACACTTCTCAATTACACTTCTTTCTTATCAAAGCAGATTCTATATCTAAGCTTCTCATTCTCAATTTATACTCACATATAAACTTGAATAACTAAACTCAAACAATAAAACCTTTAGAATCTTGCACTCAATAAGGCAGTAATCCTTAATAAAAAGCCAAACGGTCTATTAGTAGTAGTCAGCTAAACACATTACTATGCTTACACACCTACCCTATCAAGCAGCTAGTCTTGCTGCGACCTTCAGGGAAAGTTAATCTTGGAGTTGGCTTCCCGCTTAGATGCTTTCAGCGGTTATCACATCCACGCGTAGCTACGCAGCGATGCTCTTGGCAGAACAACTGCTACACCAGTGGCGTGTCCATCCCGGTCCTCTCGTACTAGGGACAGCTCTCCTCAACTTTCCTACGCCCACGGCAGATAGGGACCGAACTGTCTCACGACGTTCTGAACCCAGCTCGCGTACCGCTTTAAATGGCGAACAGCCATACCCTTGGGACCTGCTCCAGCCCCAGGATGCGATGAGCCGACATCGAGGTGCCAAACCTCCCCGTCGATGTGAGCTCTTGGGGGAGATCAGCCTGTTATCCCCGGGGTACCTTTTATCCTTTGAGCGATGACCCTTCCACACAGAATCACCGGATCACTATGACCGACTTTCGTCTCTGCTCGACTTGTTTGTCTTACAGTCAGGCTGGCTTATGCCATTACACTCTACTTGCGATTTCCAACCGCAATGAGCCAACCTTTGCAAGCCTCCGTTACTTTTTAGGAGGCGACCGCCCCAGTCAAACTACCCACCAGGCATTGTCCTGCTAGAGGATAACTCTAGCCAGTTAGCAGACAGAAACATTAAGGGTGGTATCTCAAGGATGGCTCCATCTCCACCAGAGTGAAGACTTCAAAGCCTCCCACCTATCCTGCGCATAATGCTCCCATCGGCAGTGCCAAGCTGTAGTAAAGGTCCACGGGGTCTCTCCGTCTTGCCGCGGGTAGGAGGAATTTTCACCTCCACTACAATTTCACTGAATTTCTGGTTGAGACAGCTCCCATCTCGTTACGCCATTCATGCAGGTCGGTATTTAACCGACAAGGAATTTCGCTACCTTAGGACCGTTATAGTTACGGCCGCCGTTTACTCGGGCTTCAATTCAACGCTTCGCATTACTGCTAACGAATCCTCTTAACCTTCGAGCACCGGGCAGGCGTCACACCTTATACTTCCTCTTACGAGTTTGCAAAGTGCTGTGTTTTTGGTAAACAGTCGGGAGGGACTCTTTGCTGAGACCACATTGCTGTGGCACACCTTATCGCGAACTTACGGTGCTAGTTTGCAGAGTTCCTTAACCAGAGTTCTTTCACGCGCCTTAGAATACTCATCTCATCTACCTGTGTCGGTTTGCGGTACGGGCAACATTAGCTAAACTTAGAGGCTTTTCTTGGCACGACGGCGTCAGTAGCACTCATCTTGATCCGAAGATCGCAACAAGCTATTCAAGTTTCGAATACAAGAGCGGATTTACCTATCTCTCAATCTACGCTTTTAAATTAGCACTTCCATCAGCTAACGCTACTTAGCCCTATGCGTCCCCCCATCGCACACTAATGTTGGTATGGGAATATTAACCCATTTTCCATCGACTACCCATTTCTGACTTGTCTTAGGACCCGACTAACCCTACGATGACGAGCATCGCGTAGGAAACCTTAGACTTTCGGCGAAGTGGATTCTCACCACTTTTATCGCTACTCATTCCTGCATGCTCACTTCGCATCGCTCCAGCACTCCTTACCGGTATGCCTTCAACGCTGATACGAACGCTCTTCTACCACTCTATGCACCAGCATAGAATCTACAACTTCGGTGTCTATCTTAGCCCCGTTATATTTTCTGCGCAAAATCACTAGACCAGTGAGCTGTTACGCTTTCTTTAAAGGATGGCTGCTTCTAAGCCAACCTCCTGGTTGTCTGAGTAACTTCACATCATTTTCCACTTAGAATAGAACTTTGGGACCTTAGTTGGTAGTCTGGGTTGTTCCCCTTTTGACGATTGATTTTATCACCCACCGCCTGACTCCCAAGATACGGTAATAGGTATTTGCAGTTTGACAGGGGTTGGTACCGCGGTGAGCAGCCCTAGCCCAATCAGAGCTCTACCCCCTATTACTATCACTTGAGGCTATACCTAAATATATTTCGAAGAGAACCAGCTATCACCAAGTTTGTTTGGCCTTTCACCCCTATCCACAGCTCATCCCAACCCGTTTCAATGGGTACGAGTTCAGTCCTCCACGAGCTATTACACTCGCTTCAACTTGGCCATGGATAGATCACTTGGCTTCGGGTCTGCAGCATCTGACTAAACGCCCTTTCAGACTCGCTTTCGCTACGGCTTCGCGTGTGCTTAACCTTGCCAGATACCACAACTCGCAGGATCATTATGCAAAAGGCAGTCCATCACCCTTGTAGGCTCACTTGAAAGATTTTGCTAAATTCAGCTTTTGGGTGCTTTTGGCGGAGCTTGAAAAATCTTTGTGTGACAGACTTTAGTCTAGTCTCCGCAAATTTTTCTACGCAACCACCAAAATCATCTCAAAATCTTAGAATTTTCTGCAATTTATATCTGCTTAGATTCTAAACTACAAACCGCAAAGTATTTTGAGACGATTTTAAGGGTTGTGCAGGTTTTTGTGCGGAGACTAGACTAAAGTCTGTCGCACAAACAAAAACCAAACTCCCTTAAAAGCGTCCAAAAGACAAGCGGATTCTAATCTCTCAAATGAGCCTACAATAGGGCTCTGAATGATTGTAGGCAGATGGTTTCAGGTTCTATTTCACTCCGCTCACTGCGGTTCTTTTCACCTTTCCCTCACGGTACTTGTTCGCTATCGGTGTGATAGTAGTATTTAGGGTTGGAGAGTGGTCTCCCCGGCTTCAGCCCGGATTTCACGTGTCCTGGCCTACTCTGGATCCTGCTACCTATGAATAATATTTCGCATACGGGACTATCACCCTCTATGATATGTTTTTCCAAACACTTCTGCTACATTATTCAAGTGGATATTGCAGTCCTCAACCCCAGTAGCAAGCTACTGGTTTGCCCTCTTCCCCGTTCGCTCGCCGCTACTAGGAGAATCTCATTACGATTTCTTTTCCTCTAGCTACTGAGATGTTTCACTTCGCTAGGTTCGCTCCATTAAAGGTAATACATATCTCTATGTATTGGGTTGCCCCATTCGGAAATCTATGGATCAAAGCTTCTTAGCAGCTCCCCATAGCTTATCGCAGCTTAGTACGTCCTTCATCGCCTCTATCACCCAAGGCATCCACCATCTGCCCTTAAAAGCTTTTTACTCTCAAGGATACTGCCTTATTGAATGCAAGAGATTTTGTGGTTTCTCTTTGTCAGTTTCTCGGGAGTTTGCTAGATGTTTGTGCGACAACCTTCAGGTTAGTCTCCGCACATCTATCTACACAACCCACAAAACTGCCTAAAGATAATTCCACAACCTATACTTTGCTTTATATTAAAATCAAACTCTAGCTTAGATTCTATTCTTCATAGAATCTACTCTCACAAGCTCCAACATATCACATCGTATAGTTTTAATCAACCCTACTTCAATAAGACAAGTATGTCGCGTAATTGTAGTTAATTACTATTTAGGCTATTAACAATAAAATTTCAAATAACATTTAGACTAAAGTCTAATGCAAAGTTTCTCACTTTATCCTTTCGCTTAAATCTGCAATTAACAAACTCTTGCTTTTTCTTTTCATTCTCCATTCTTTTGCCTTAACTCAATAAAGCTAAAGATTCTAAGAAAATATAGATAAGGATAAAACCTTGCATTAGACTTCATTATCTCTCACATTGCCAACATTGTCATATCTCATAGCATTACTTAGAGACTACTCTCAAAATGGTGGAGAATAGCGGGATCGAACCGCTGACCTCCTGCGTGCAAAGCAGGCGCTCTCCCAGCTGAGCTAATTCCCCTTAATAATCATCACTAAATATAGAATCTAAAATACATTACTTAATGTTTCAATAATGCAATAAAGCCTAACTTCTACCTTTAGCTTTGATAATTTAAATGGAATTATTTTCCAATGATTTTGAAAGTTGTTGAAAAGTTTTTGAAGGGATTTACCTTAAGGTAATGACCGAAAAAACTTTGAAAACTCTTTCAAAAGCGTAAAAAAGAATTTCATTTGGTGGGCTTAAGAGGACTTGAACCTCTGACCTCACCCTTATCAGGGGTGCGCTCTAACCACCTGAGCTATAAGCCCCTAAGCTCGCTATATATAATGTATAGTATTTGGAGATCTCTGAAAACTAAGCAAGTCCGTTAAGTCCCTTATACTCTCATAAGCATTGAGTTAAGATAAACAAATATCTTAACATATCTCTAGAAAGGAGGTGATCCAACCGCAGGTTCACCTACGGTTACCTTGTTACGACTTCACCCCAGTCGCTGCATCCGCCGTGGACGGTAGCCAATTTAGCATTCCGGCTTAGGGCGAATACAACTCCCATGGTGTGACGGGCGGTGAGTACAAGACCCGGGAACGTATTCACCGTGACATTGCTGATTCACGATTACTAGCGATTCCAGCTTTATGTAGTCGAGTTGCAGACTACAATCCGAACTGGGAGACGTTTTTGAGATTTGCTCCACCTCGCGGTATTGCTCCTCTTTGTGCGCCCCATTGTAGCACGTGTGTAGCCCTAGGCGTAAGGGCCATGATGACTTGACGTCGTCCTCACCTTCCTCCTCCTTACGAAGGCAGTCTCCTTAGAGTGCTCAGCTTAAACTGCTAGCAACTAAGGACGAGGGTTGCGCTCGTTGCGGGACTTAACCCAACATCTCACGACACGAGCTGACGACAGCCGTGCAGCACCTGTTTTCAAGCTCTGGCAAGCCAGCACTCCGCTATCTCTAGCAGATTCTATCAATGTCAAGCCTAGGTAAGGTTCTTCGCGTATCTTCGAATTAAACCACATGCTCCACCGCTTGTGCGGGTCCCCGTCTATTCCTTTGAGTTTTAATCTTGCGACCGTACTCCCCAGGCGGAATGCTTAATGCGTTAGCTGCATTACTGCCCTGACAAGCAGGGCAACAACTAGCATTCATCGTTTAGGGCGTGGACTACCAGGGTATCTAATCCTGTTTGCTCCCCACGCTTTCGCGCATCAGCGTCAGTAATGTTCCAGCAGGTCGCCTTCGCAATGAGTATTCCTCTTGATCTCTACGGATTTTACCCCTACACCAAGAATTCCACCTACCTCTCCCATACTCTAGAAAAGTAGTTTCAAATGCAATTCTATAGTTAAGCTACAGGATTTCACATCTGACTTACTTTCCCGCCTACGCGCTCTTTACGCCCAGTGATTCCGAGTAACGCTTGCACCCTCCGTATTACCGCGGCTGCTGGCACGGAGTTAGCCGGTGCTTATTCGTAAGATACCGTCATAATCTTCTCTTACAAAAGGAGTTTACAATCCTAAAACCTTCATCCTCCACGCGGCGTTGCTGCTTCAGGGTTTCCCCCATTGAGCAATATTCCCTACTGCTGCCTCCCGTAGGAGTCTGGACCGTGTCTCAGTTCCAGTGTGTCCGTTCACCCTCTCAGGCCGGATACCCGTCATAGCCTTGGTGAGCCATTACCTCACCAACAAGCTGATAGGACATAGGCTGATCCTTTAGCGAAAAACCTTTCCCCCGTAGGGAGTATCCAGTATTAATCACCGTTTCCAGTGGCTATCCCAGACTAAAGGGCACATAACCTATGCATTACTCACCCGTGCGCCACTAATCCACCTCTAGCAAGCTAGAAGCTTCATCGTTCGACTTGCATGTATTAGGCACGCCGCCAGCGTTCACTCTGAGCCAGGATCAAACTCTCCATAAAAATTATGGAAGTTTGAGTACAACATAATTAAATGAATGCCAAACTCTCCATAAGTGATAAAAAGCCAAAATTAAAAAACATAATCAGGCTTTTTATTTGAAGAAAAAAAGTGTTAAAGATGAGATTCTCAATGTATTAATGAGAATGAAACCATACTTCAACACTTAAAAGTTTGTCCTTGTCTCTTAGTTTAAAAAATCACAAAGACTAGAGTGTAGATTCTAAAAAGCTATTAAAACTACATATCTTAAAGCTATAATAGAAACTTTCTCAAAGTCATAAATGAGTTATGTATAATGAACTAAGAAACTTAAGTCTAATTTTTATTGCTTATATTAAAATAAGTAATAAAGTAACTTAACTTTCTTGCTTAGATGTCAAAGATCATACCAAATATAATGCACTACAATAACTTCAAGCTTGTATCTTAAAAGCTATGAACAATGATTATATTGATAAAGAACAACCATAGAAAAAGCAAACTAGAAAAAGTTTGATACTTTCATATCTTCACTATAATCTTCAAATCTTCATCTTGCACATCTTCAGCTTAAAGTTTAGACATTACTTTATGGCTTTTAGATTTTAAAGGATTAAAAACTAAAAACATCATAGTGATGAAAACCTAAGAGAAGAGACTAGAAGCTCAATCAAATGGGAGTGAAATAATACAGATTTAAAGCTTAATGGGGGCTTAAA
>NZ_QXJF01000027.1 GCF_003670275.1 Helicobacter labetoulli | reverse complement strand
GTTACTTTGGATTTTTCATCTTTATATTTTTTTTGTTAGATAAAATGGGCTAAAATGAGATTGTGATTTGAGATTGATTTTTTTTTTTTTTTTTTTGAGAAAGGAAATAAATGTCTCGCCCTACGACAAAGTTGCAATTACAAGAAGCTTCACAGACAAATTTTGAAAAGCTCTTTGCAATTATTGAATCTATCCCGCTTGATGCCCAAAATACTCATTTTGCCTACAATGAACGCGACGAGACACTTAAAGATGTGCTTATCCATTTATATGAATGGCAGATTTTACTACTTACTTTTGTGCGGACAAATCTCAATAAAACTAGTGATTTTATCCCTTTTTTGCCGCCACCCTACAACTTCAAAACTTATCCAAAAATGAATTGGGCAATTAAAGAAAAACACCACGACACTTCACTAGAACACGCAAAAAATTTGCTTTATCAAAGCCATACAGAAGTAATGGAGCTTATCGCCACTTTACCGCATAAAACACTTTTTGTGAAAAAGCATTATAAGTGGTGTGGCAACACAAGTCTTGGTAGCTATTGTGTGAGCAGCACTTCAAGTCATTATGACTGGGCAATAAAGTGTATTAAAAAGTATGTTAGGGCTTTAAAGTAGATTCTATAATTCTGTAAGATGTGCTATGAATTTGTGGAATAAAGGTGTGTTAAACACTCCAGCTCCTCGGTAGAAAATCCAGCTTGTAGCCTTGCTTCAAGATTGAGAATCTTAGGTACAGGGTGGAATTGCTTAAAATTTTGAAGTATCGTTATAAAATCCTCTGGGCTTGTTTTGGTATTAGCATATCTCCACCAAAAATCTCCCTTCCTTACATGTTCTATCTCATCGTGCAGGATAATCTCAAGTGCTTTTAGAATCTGCGGAGTGCTGTCGTGTTCAAATGCCTTTATCTTTGCGGTTACAAAAGGATTAGCATCAAGCCCATTTGCTTCTAAGCCACGATGAAGCAATGCCATTCTATCTCTAAAATCCTGTGTAGCACTCTGTGCGTCAAAAAGCTGGGAATGCACAGAAAAATCTCCATATTCATAGCCTAAACTATGAAGTGAATCTAGCAAAAGTCTAAAGTGATTTGCCTCTTGCAATGCCACAATAAGCCAATCACGATAATACTGCAGGGGCAAATGCCTAAAGCGATATATCGCATCAAGGGCTAAATCAATCGCGCTATATTCAATATGCACGATAGAGTGCAATACTTTAGCAAGGGATTGCACACTTTTGATATGCTTTGGGCGGCGGATTTTTGTAGGGTGGGTGATAGTGCAAAATCGCTGATATGATGGGTTTTGAAGTGGGCGAATAGGGGAGTGAAAGTCGGTAAAAAAATGCTGTATCTCCTGCGTTTGGAAGCTAGATTCTAAATAATAAGAATCTAGTGTGTTTGAAGGCAGATTCTCACTTTCTAATAGCTCTTGTGCCATTTGCTCTATATCGCCAATAAATTTAAGCTTTTTATCCGGACTTTGGGCAATCATTGCTTCAAAAATAAGTGCAAATTGATGTAAGTTGTATGATGATAGAAGATAAACGATATGAGGCTTAGAGTGATTGCAAGTGAGATAATAAGAATCTGCCACCCAAAGAGTTCAAAAATAAAAGATGAAAGATATGAGCCTAGCGTCCCACCCGTGTAATAAAAACTAAGATAAAGCCCACTTGAAGCGGCTTTATATTTTGGATTAAGTGAGTTATTAAGGGCATTTAGCACGGAATGTGCGATAAATGAGCCAAAGCACATAACAAACATTCCCACATATATCCACATAAGCGAATGCAAAAGAAAGACGCACAGCCCTAGAGCAAAAAGGTTTAAGCTTAAAAAAATGGTTTTTTCTCTACCGCCACAAAGCTTGATGATAGGATTAGCAAGAAGTGAAACAACAATCCCTATGCTATAGCCCAAATACAACCTGCCAAGCTCATTTTGACTAATATACGGATACATCTCTTTTGCATAAAAAGGCAGTGTATTTAGCACAGCCTGAAAGCTAAAAAACATCACAAACACGCTTCCTAGCACGACAAGTGATGTTTTGTTGCTAAGCAGGGGCAGGATTTGTGAAAATGTGAATTTGGCAAGTTGTGAGGCTTGATTTGCAATCCAAGATATACTAAAAAATCCACCTAGTATTAAGCTTCCGCCCAAAAGGATAAAGCATATTTGCCACGAAAAAAGCTCTGTGAGATATGCCCCCCCCCCATTCTGCCAAAAAGCCCACCTGCGATGGTGGAGGCGATGTAAATGCTGACATTAAACTGCAAAGAGCCACTTTGTGAGCGTGTGAGAATGGTAAGTAGTGTGGTAAGAATAGCTGGAAAAAATAGGGATTGAATAAAACGCAAGAGTAAAAAAATCTCCAAGTTTTCACACCACGCAAGGAGAATTTGAAAGAATCCAGCAATAAATAGGGAAAGACTTAGAATCAGCTTTGGCTGATGATTTTCTAAAAAATAGCCATAAAAAAGCGGTGCAAATGCCATAGGTAAAAGTGTAATGGAAGTAATGGCAGATGTGTTTTGTGCAGTAGTACCAAACTCTAGGGCTAAAAGTGGCAAAATAGGCTGGGGTATGTAAATGCTTGAGAGTGTGATGATGGCTATGTAGATAACGCTACCTATCGTCTTTGGGTTCATTTTACATTCCAGCCTTTAGGCTCACGCCTTAAACTATTTGCGTTCTAGCACCTCAAAAGCACGGAGAATCTTGCCTTCAAGCAATTCTAAGCTCGCTCCACCACCTGTGGATATAAAGCTCATATTATCCCGCTCACCCGCTCTATCAATCGCATCGGCAGTATCGCCCCCACCAATAAGGCTAAAAGCATAGGTATCACTCACAGCGTGAGCGAGATTAAAAGTCCCTCGTGAAAAGGCTTGAATCTCATAGATTCCCAAAGGTCCATTCCAAATAATCGTTTGAGAATCTCTTACTACTTCGCTAAAAAGCTTACTCGTCGCAGGTCCCATATCTACCGCCATAAAGCCCTCTGGCACATCTTGTGCGGGTGTAATTTTAATCTGTGTGTGAGATTTAATATCATCAGTGCTTACCACATCAACAGGGAGATAAATTTTCACTTTCTTTTCTCTAGCGTGTTCTAGAATCTTTTTTGCCTCTGGCACAAGGTCTTCTTCTACAAGGGATTTTTGCATATCATATCCACAAGCTTTTAAGAATGTATTGCTCATCGCCCCACCGATGATAATCTTATCTACAACATCAAGGATATTATATAAAAGTGCAAGTTTGGAGCTTACTTTACTTCCTCCAACAATAAGTAGCACAGGCTTTAGCGGATTTGCCATAGCTTTAGCAAATGAATCTATCTCTTTTTTTAGTAATAATCCCGCCACACGCTCTTTGGCAAATTCCGCAATACCACAAGTGCTAGAGTGCGCTCTATGGCTTGTCCCAAAGGCGTCATTGACATAAATATCACAAAGTGCGGCAAGTTTTTTTGACAAGTCTTTGTCATTTTTTTCTTCTCCAACGCAAAATCTAATGTTTTCTAGCAAAATCACACTGCCACTTGGGCTTTGCTCTTGAAGCAGGGCTGCTTCTTCAATACTCTCTGCAAAGCCCACATCTCGCCCCAAAAGTCGCTCCACACGCTTAATTACGTGTTTGAGTGAAAATTCCGCACTTCTGCCTTTTGGACGCCCTAAGTGGCTCACAAGTACGATATTTTTAGCGTGATTATCAATGCAGTAATTAATCGTAGGCAATGCCTCGCGGATTCTCGTATCATCACAAATGTCAAAATCCTCGTCCATCGGCACATTAAAATCTACACGGATTAGCACCCTTTTATCACTCACATCAATATCTTTTACACTTTTTGTATTTTTCATAAGTTCAATTCCAGCTTCTTTCATCACCATACTCCTTTAAAAATATAGGTGTTATTTTAGCATAATCAGTTTAAGTTTAAATATGAAATTCTGTTGCTAGCAATGCTACTATTTCATAAATATTATCAATCTTTCCGCCCATAATCGTGCAAAAGCCTTTCAACCCGTAGTCTTTAGCAAAGATAATGGGTCTGCCATCATCAATTTCATTTTGAATCTGCAGAGTTTTAATCTCATAGAGTGAATCTAGATATTCTAAAGATTCTAAAATTGGCATATAGCGTCTTGCATCAGCTTTCATTAAAGGGAAATTGCTCGTTGCATTTTGCATAAAGGCTTGAAGTATCGTATAAGGGCTTGTGGTTTGTGTGGGTGGGTTATTAGAATCTTGTAGATTATAAGCTTTAAGCTTATATTCTAATGAAAAATCCCGCCAAGCAAAATGTGGTGTGTATCGCACGTGGCTTAGCGTATAGCAGTCTTTTGAAGGATATGGCATAAGGGAGAAAAATGCCCCGTCCATAATTGTTATCGCTATGTCTTTTAAGCTTTTAGGCACATTGACTAACGCCATTTCTGTCATCTCAAATTTAAGTGGGAGTGGGGGCAAGTGTGAATTTTGTAATAAATGATTTATACCGGCATAGGTGCAGTTTATAATTAATGGGGCGTGTAGTTTTCTTGTTTTCCACATTGTCTCTTTTTGCAATTCAGCTTGTGGCGAAAAATCACTGCGGTCAATATTTTTTAAAATTTTATTTTCTTTTTCTTTAAGGGGGAGGGGCTTAAATTTGCAAGTATGGATTATTGCTCCGCAAGAATGCGAAGTCGCTCCCTCCCCCTTAAAAATCCCCCACCCCGACGACGCTTTCAAGGTAGGCGTTTCACTTTGTGAATCGCTACTACTGATTTTTATTGTGGCAAAGTCGTGCTTTGTCACTTTAGCGATTGCAGAATCCGCCGAAATAGCATTACAAGCTGAATGCCCTATCTTTTGAATCTCAACGCATAATCCAAATTTATCTTCTCTCACACAAACAGCCTGTGTATTTGTGGCTATTTCTATCTTTTTAGATTCTAGCCTTTCTTTTAGAATCTCCCTTAAAATCGCCGCGTCAAAGGCGTATTCTCGTGTCAAAAATACATCATTGACAAGTTTTGGATTAAACATCGCTTTAATGTGATTTGGCACAGATTCTATAAAAATATCAAATTGCTTAAAAAGCCTGTAAAACTGCGTGCTAGAAGTCTTTGAGCCAATATTTGCAATAGCATAATATTTAGCAAAATCATTTTTTATAGCAAGTTTAAACTCATTACAAAAGGTTTTAAAATGCCTTCTGCTGCTGATAGCCGTGCTTAGGCTACGCGGATAGTGATAGCCATTATGCACGCGGGCTTGATTATTTACACTTGCGTGAAGTAACAAATCACTTTCTTGCTCTAGCACAAGAATAGAGTTAAACTTCTCTTTAAGCTGCAAGGCGATATATGCCCCAAAGAATCCACCCCCGATGATAATGCAGTCGTATTTGTCTAGCTTTGGCATTCTTAGGGCTTTAAAGTGAGTTTTGGGCGAGATTATGGGCTTGTGAGAGAAGAGCTAGGGTGGCGTAAGAGAATCTTAAATGTAGATTCTGCGTTGTCTCTTGGGTGCTTTTAAGCGATTCTGCACTCAAAGCTCGGTCATTTGCCTTTGAGCCACTCCCTTTACCTTTGCTTTGAAAAGCTCTGCTTTCTTTAGTAAAACACTTAAAATCACTCCAAGATACTTCCGCAGTGGCGTTAGTGCAAGATTCTAAGCTTATAGAATCTTGCTTCACTCTCGCACACATATCTTTAAAACTCTCCATAGCAAAGTTAAGATTATTTTTCTCATCAAAAATGGGTAAAGATTGACTAGATTCTATTATGCTAAGCGGTGTTTGAGAAAGCATATCCACGCTGATTATAGAATCTGTTGTGCTGATACGCAACAATCGCTTTTTATCATTTGAAAGTAAGCTGCAATGAAGTAATAAAACAATCTCTTTTTTACTCCCTTTCTCTTGCAAGACACTAAATTCCAAAGTCGCACTTTGTTTTTTGGAATCTAAAAATTTGCACGACTTCACACAAAGATTATCTAAAAGTCCAAGCTCCTGCATAAAGGCAAACACGCTGATATAATGCACACCTATGACTTCTAGCACACTCTCATTTTCATAGAAATTGCCATATTGCGTGATTTCTGCGTTTATGGATTCTATTTTGGCATTTGTATCTTGCAAAATCTTTAAAGCATAGAGAATAGATTGCGAAAATGTGTAAATATAATCTGTGAATAGAATCTTATTGTTTTTTCTAGCTAGATTTAGCAGTGTTTCAAACTCCTCTTTTGTGGCGGTGCTAGGCTTTTCTACAAAGACATTGCAGTTGTGTTCAAGGGCGAGTTTTGCAAGCTTAAAATGTGAAGAAAGCGGTGTAGCGATAAAGGCTGAATCTGCTTTATCTAAAGCTTCAATTAAGACTTCATCTTCGACATCACGCCCAAAGATATGAGAAATTTTATAATGTTTTTGAATGTAGTGTTGCAAAATCTTGCCCCAATAACCCCTGCCAATAAGAATTGCCTTTTGCATATTAATCCTTTTTATTATTTTTTCAGGCGTAAAAGCTTAAAAAGTCGCCAAATTTCACTTAAATAAATGCATGAGAGTGAAAAGATTCTCACTTTAGAATCTGTGCTTTCATCTTCCCACTTTACAGCGATTTCTTTTATAGGAATGTTGTGATATTGTGCTATAACTAGCATTTGTGTGCAGTAAAACCATCTTTTATCATCATTGCAGAGATTTTTTAGATTTAAAGCCACTTGCGATTGATAGAATTTAAATCCACACATCGCATCGCTAAACTTTGCTTTGAGTGCGATTTTAAGGATAAGATTTAAGGTGCGAGAGAGAATCTCTCTTTTCAAACTTCGCCCAATCACCACAGAATCTTTTAAAAGCCTAGAGCCTACAATAATCTCTACGCCCTTGCTTAGATTCTCATACACTTCTTGTAAATGCTTTATATCTGTTGATAAGTCTATATCCATATAGCCGATAAAGCCACAAGGCTTACTCCTTTTAGCATTATGCGTTATGACAGTGCGTAACGCCAAGCCCACACCTCTTTCTTCTAAGCGTAAATATTCTAAATGCGAAATAATCTCTAAAGTATTAGTGTTAAGCTCTTCACATAAACTTTTAGCAATCTCTTGTGTAGAATCGCTTGAGCCATTATCTACAATGCTTATAATGTGTGGAATTTTTGCTTCCCTTAGAAACGCCATTGCCCCTCTTATGCCATTTTCAAGCCGTTTTTCTTCATTTAGCACAGGGATTATGATGTTTAAAATTTTATTAGATTCCATACTAATGCCTTTGTATATTTTTGTTTTCAAAATTAAGATTGACTGAACTTGTCTCATTGACAATTTCATAGGGCGTAGCACCTTTTAGCTTGATGAGAGCAATTCGCACATATTCGCCAATGATTGAAAGCATTAAAAACAGCCCGATATTCATAGCCACCATATACAGCGAAGTAGAAGTCCAGCCACTTGCGATATGGGGTAGTAAAAAATAAGTGCTAAGGATATAAAGTGCATAGAGTGCATTTCCACAAGCAAGTAACAAGCACATACAAGTACCAAGCCTAAGCAGCTTGTAAGATTCCCCAAAAATCACATCAAGCCCCAAAAAGAGAGAATCTAAAAACTTTCTTTTTGGATAAGACTTTGGCGTGTAGGGATATTCACAAATGTTTAGCGTTGTGTCAAAATGTAGTAGTCTTAAAAACTTAATATCGTGTTTATGCGATAAAAGTGTGTGGATAACTTTGCGTGAAATCACACAAAACTCACTATAATCTTCCCTTGCCCTATTGGCAAAAAGAGCAAGTGTTTTGTAGAAAAGCTTTGAGCCTAGCTTTTGTAATATATTCTGTTTTTTATTTTTTCTTATGCCAATCACCATATCGTATTGTGGGGCGAGTGAGAGCATAGATAAGCAATCATCAATAGAATCTGTTTTCAAATCCATAAAAAGCAGATAATCGCCAATGCAGTTTTGTAAAAAAATCTCATATTTTAATGAGCCTAGATTTTCATAACTACAAAGCGGGGAGTTTATCTCTAGAATCCGCACATTAGGGATAGAAGCAAGATTTTGCGTCATCTTTTTGGTGCTTTTAGCGGATTCTGCACTCAAGGCTCGGTCATTACCCTTTAGGTAACTCCCTTCGCCTTTGCTTTGAAAACCACTAAAATCACTCAAAAATACTTCCGCAGGGGTATTTATGCGTTTGTTAGAATCTAGATTCTTGTCATTTTGAGCCGTAGGCGAAAAATCTTTTTTAGATTCTAGGATTTTAGATACTTCGACTAACGCTTCAGTATGACAAGCGGTTGTTTTAGTATCTAGATTCTTAACAAAATCTTGGTGGTGTGTGGGGTTTGGGGTGCAAAAAAAAGATTTAGAATCTTTGGTGCTAGATTCTGTTTGTGTGGAATGTGGATTTATATCGTGGGGGGGGGGGTGATATATGTATCTCTTTGCTTTATTGTGTCTTTGTAGTTTTTATCAAACATATCAAATAAGGGATTAAGGATTAGAATCTCAAAGTAGGCAAAAGATTCTTGTAAATGCTTGCTTAATTCACGCAATAGATCCATATTGATATGATTATCCAAGAGGGCTATGGATATAACGCGATGTTTATCTTGTAGTGGTTTTTGCGAAGCGGAGCTATGTGAATCTAAGCTATTTTGCATATAAGCCTTTCTGTAAAGTTTGGACTAAATTCTAGCATAGAAATTTTTAAAATAGTTTGAGTTTCAGTGCTATACTTCGCGTATGAAAAGTGCTTATATACCAATTCTCAAACAAGATGTGAAAAATGCATACACTATAGAGCTTTTTGGCGTGATACAAGGCGTGGGATTCCGCCCTTTTGTGTATCGGGGAGCTACGAGCTTAAATCTCAAAGGCTATGTGCAAAATCGCTACAATTCCCTTTTTATCTATCTTGAATCTACCCAAGCACAAAGTGAGCAATTTTTGCAAGAGATTTTGCATAATCCGCCGCCAAATGCAGTTATTCAAGGCTATACAATAAGCCAAACCCCCGCATTAAACTCCCCTTGCAGTGATTTTAAGATACTGCCTTCACGCATAGACAAGCAAGATGATATGCTTTTTTTGCCACAGGATTTGGCAATATGTCAGGCGTGCTTGAACGATATGAGACGGGATTCACGCTTTAAAGACTATGCTTTTACCACTTGCTCTTATTGTGGGGCTAGGCATTCTATTATCCACGCTTTGCCCTATGATAGAGACAATACCTCAATGCGGGAATTTAAAAAATGCAAAGATTGTGAGCGTGAGTATCACACTCCCACAAACCGCCGATTCCACGCCCAGCCCATATCCTGCAATCAATGTGCCATTAGAATGCGTCTTATTATCCCTAGCCTTAAAAAATCTTACATATTTGCCTACCCCAAAGCCACAAGCGATGTTTTGCTCCTTGCCTTTGTGGCACAAAAAATAATGGAGGGTAAGATTATCGCTATTAAGGGGGTGGGTGGGTTTAATCTCATCGCAAGTGCGACTAACATTCAAGCCATTATGTCGTTAAAAAAACGCAAAAATCGCTCAAAAAAGCCCTTTGCCATTATGTTTAAGAATCTGCAAGATATAGCCTCTGTGGCGGAGATGAATGAGATGGAGAAAAACGCCCTGCTTTCCCCACAAGCTCCCATTGTGTTGTTAAATAAACGCCATAAACAGGGCAACAATGGGATTCTAAGCGAACAAGCCTTGGAGCTTATCGCACCGCAAGTGGCAAGTATCGGGGCGATTTTGCCCTATAATGGCATAATGCACTTGCTGTTTAGATTCTTAAAAACGCCACTGATTTTTACAAGTGCAAATGTGAGCGGAGAGCCGATTATTACGAGATTTAATGAGCTTATGGATAAACTTAGTGGGGTGTTTGATATGGTGCTTGATTATGATAGGGAGATTACCCACGCCCTTGATGATAGTATTGTGCGTTGTATGGCAGGAGAAATTCGTCCATTGCGTCTTGGAAGGGGCTATACACCGATATTTTTACCTTTTAAGAGTGAAGAAAAAATGTGTCTAGGCTTAGGAGCGCAGCAAAAATCAAGCATAAGTCTTGCGTATAAAAATACTTTGATTAGCCCTTATTTTGGGGATTTGCATAGTGTAGATTCTACTTTGCGTTATGAAAGGGAGCTTTTATTTTTTCTTCATCTTTATACTACAAAGCCAAAAATGGTAGTGAGCGATTTGCACCCGCAGTATGCTTCAAGCCTTTTGGCTAAGAATCTTGTAAATAACACAGCCTTGCTAGATTTATCCATACTATTACAGCTTAGTCATCATAAAGCCCATTTTTATGCGATTTTGGCAGAATCTAATGCCTTAAACAATGATGCTTTTGGCATTATATGGGACGGCACAGGGCTAGGAGAAGATGGCAGTATTTGGGGAGGAGAGGGGTTTTGGTATGATTGTGATGAAATGAGTATGAGTAGAATCTTTTCTCTTAAGCCCTTTGCACTTTTAGGCGGAGAAGTGAGCATAAAAGAGATAGGCAGACTTGCTTTAGGCTTATTATGGAGCTATGGCATACAGACGCAGAATCTCGCTGTGGAACATATACGGGAGAATATAAGCCTTTTGCGGAATGCGTTTGAAAGCAAAGTGTTTTTACGCACAAGCTCTATGGGGAGGCTTATTGATTGTGTAGCATATCTTTTGGGGATTTTAGAAGCTCAAAGTTATGAGGGGCAAAGTGGAGCATTGCTAGAATCTTATGCTTTGCGTGAAAAGGCTGAAGTGCTACCCTACCCATTTAGCATAAAAGAGGGCGTGATTGATTGTAAAGAGATGATAGAGCAGATTCTAATAACGCAGGATAAAGCAAAGGGGGCGAAGCGGTTTTTGGAGAGTTTGGCGCACATGGCTTTGGATATGAGTAAGGAAGCTTTGGCGCATAGGCAGGTTTTGCAAAGAGAGAAAGTGAGCGTATTTTTTAGCGGTGGGGTGTTTCAAAATAAGTTTTTGTGTGATAGAATCCACGCTTTGTTTAAAAAGCATAATATACCCTTTTATATGCACAAGCACTTACCTTGCAATGATTTTAATATTAGCTTTGGGCAGGTTGTTTTTGGAAGTATGTGGAGTGAAAATAAAGGAGAAAAGCAGTGAGTGAGAAAGACAAAAGTCGCCAAGAGCGACTAGCAAATAACGCAAATTTGAATAAAAAATCTGTTGAGATTGTCCGCAAGATTCTCTCAAAAAATGATGTAAAAGCAAATGAGCTAAGGGAGCGGTATAACAAGCTTGGTGTATATGTGGTAAATCTTATGAGTTCGCCCGGTAGTGGTAAGACGACATTGCTTGAATCTTTAAGCGAGTGCGAGGGGTTTAGATTTTGCGTCTTAGAGGGGGATTTACAGACAAATCGCGATGCGGATAGGCTAAAGACAAAGGGGGTGAGTGCCTATCAAATCAGCACGGGGGAGGCGTGTCATTTAGAAGCCTTAATGATAGAATCTGCTCTCAATGAGCTAGAAAAGCAATGCGATTTTGCGGCAATGGAATATTTATTTATAGAAAATGTGGGGAATCTCGTATGCCCGGCAAGCTATGACTTGGGGGCGAGTTTAAATCTTGTGCTACTCTCAAGCCCAGAGGGTGATGACAAGGTGCTAAAATACCCCACGATGTTTATGTGTGCTGATGCGGTGATTGTAAGTAAGGCGGATTTAATGGAGCATTTTAATTTTAGCCTTGAACGCGTGAAAAATGACTTAGCACAGCTTAAAGCAAATGTGCCACTTCTACTCACTAGTTCTAAGGATAGGGCGAGTATTGAGAAAGTGAAAGATTTTATTAGGCAAAAAAAAGCACAAAATTATCAATCAAATCATCAATTTTAAGGAGTAAAAATGTGTCTAGCCATACCCTCTAAAGTCGTGGAGATTAAAGAAAACAATATAGCTGTGGTAGATACGCTAGGTGTCAAGCGTGAGGCGAGTTTGGACTTGCTAGATGAATCTGTTGGTGTGGGGGAATGGGTGCTGTTGCACATAGGCTTTGTGATGAGTAAGATTGATGAGCAAAGTGCGATGGAAAGCTTAAGGCTTTATGATGAAATTTTAAAAGCGATGCAAGAAGAAGATGAGGCGTTGTTTAGTGCTAATGGTGGGGCTAGGGAATGAAACTTTTCATCATAAATCTCCCCCAAGCCACAGAACGCAAAGCTTTAATGGCTAAGCAATTTGCCAATCTAGATTCAAAACTCAAAGAACAATATGAGATTATATTTTTTAATGCCATAAACGCACAAGCAAAAGAGCATTTAGCTTTCAAACAATGCTCCAAAATAAAAAGCCTTCTCTTTCGTGGAAAAGAATTAAGCGATGGGGAAAGAGCTTGTTTTGCAAGTCATTATACACTTTGGCAAAAATGTGTAGAATCTAATGAACCCATAATTGTTTTAGAAGATGATGTTGAGATTCTCCCACATTTTTGGGAAGAGCTGGAGCGGATAAAACAAAGTGAGTATGTATATGTGCGGCTTATGTATCTTGCTACAAAGACGGATTTTTATGGGTTAGATAAGGGGTTTTACTTTACTTTTAAAAATGTAGCTGGCACGCAAGGCTACTATCTTACGCCACAAGCTGCAAGGGCATTTATAGAATCTGCCAAATCTTGGTATCGTCCCGTAGATGATTATATGGATATGTTTTATCTCCATAAGATTCCTATCGTGTGTGTTAAGCCTTTGTTGCAAGAAGTTGAGATGCAAAGTATTATTGGAGAGCGAGGACAAAAACCATCGCTATTGCTTAGAATCGTAAGAGAATGCACAAGGTTGCTTTTTCAAACAAGGCGATTTATTTTTTTATCTTTTTTCAAAAATACACTTCTTTTACCAAAAGAATCTTTGCAAAAAATACGCTGGGGGGGGGGGGGGGGGGGGGTGGAGGGGGGGGGGTGGGGGGGGTTAAAAAGTGGGGGGGGGTTTGGCCGGGTTTGGGTTTAGTGGGAAAGTTGCGGCGAAAGGTGTGGGTGGGGGTTTGGGCTA
>NZ_QXJF01000026.1 GCF_003670275.1 Helicobacter labetoulli | reverse complement strand
TTAGGATATGAAACACAACCCAAACAATAGGCAAAAAGCAAAAGATGAAAAGATAGGAGTTGAAGAGCATTTTAGATGAGCCTTTTTTAGCAAAATTTTCTACCATTTGAATTTCCCACTTATTTTAGCCATAAAAAAACAACAAAGAGTTTTTGTTGTTTGAGAGAGTGGGTTTATAAGCTACCGAGAGTTTTGCCAATATTTTAGTATTACTTATTTTGTTTTTTTATGCGTTAAATGTGATATAATAAGTATTTTTACTACTTTTGATATACTGATTATGGAGTGTGTATGCGTGGCTGTGTGGTAAAGATTCTATGTTTGGTAAGTTTCACTTTTGGGACATTGTATGGCAAAAATACCTTGATTATGGCGGTTTCAAATAATATTGGTGTGATGAATCCTCAAGGCTATCACGGCAATGCGATGTTTGCACAAAATAGCATTTATGAAGGTTTGGTGAGTGTGGATAAAAAAGGCAATATTATCCCGCATTTGGCGACTTCTTGGCAGATAAGTAAGGATGGACTATCTTATACTTTTACTTTGCGTAAGGGGGTGAGATTTTCAAATGGCGAGGCGTTTAACGCTGATGCGGTGCTTATTAATTTTGAATCTATTCTCAAAAATAAAGTGCGTCATTCTTGGAGTGGTTTGGTGAGCCATATTGAATCTATAAAAAAGCTTGATGATTACAGTATAAAAATCACGCTTAAAGCCCCATATAGTCCAACGCTCAACGAGCTTGCAGTGGTGCGTCCTTTTAGATTCCTAGCTCCAAGTGCTTTTCCAAAAGATTTAGATTTGATTAAGCATAATCCAAAACCCATTGGCACAGGTGCGTATATGCTTGCAGATTCAAAGCTTGGCATAAGCGATACTTTGCAGAAAAATCCGCACTATTGGGATATAGAGCGATATAATGGAATCTATTATGATGAAATATTGCTCAAAGTCATTTTTGACCCAAACGCCAAACTAGCTGCCCTTAAAAGTGGGCAGATTGACTTGATTTATGGGAATGATCAAATTCCGCTTGAAATCTTTAAAAGTATGCAAAATAACACAAAGTTTGCTACTTATATGAGTTTGCCACTTTCTACCACTAGCCTTGTGTTTAACTCTAGCTCTCATAATCTCAACCTTGGGGATCGCACACTCAATCAAAAGCTACGCAAAGGTTTAGCCTCTATGATTGATAAACAAAGGCTTGTTTTGGCAGTCTATGGTGGATTGCAAGATTCTGCACAATGTCTAATGAGCTGTGAATATCAAGGCAAAAAGCCCTTGCAAAGCGATATGGCAGATTCTAAAGTATTTGTGCTTACACTTTTTAATGAGCAGGACAATACTTTAAATGGCATAAATCCTGCCACGCTACAGAATCTGTGTCAAAGAGGGCTTGAGATTCTCTTCAGTGGGGATAATCCAGCACATAAAATGATGGCTGAAATAGTGCAAAGTGATTTGCAAAAAGCGGGGGTAAAAGTGCGTCTAAGGGCGAGTGAGCCAAGTATGTATCGCAATGCGTTGCTTAAGGGGCAGTTTGATTTGGCATTTGGAGAGACTTGGGGTACGCCATATGAGCCTTTGAGTGTGCTGTATTCTATGCTTGTGCCCGGACATATTGATTTTTCCGCACAATCGGGACTAGAGAATAAACCTTTACTTGAAAAAGCTCTGCGTGATGTGATTGCCACTAATGTAGAATCTAAGGATTTTAAGAATAAGCTAAGTAAAGCATTAGAAATGCTTGAAGAAAGTGGCGTGTATTTGCCGCTCACATTGCAAAAAAATAAGGCTATCGCACATAGAAAAATTAAGGGCATACAAATGGGGGTTGTGGGCTATGAAGTGCCATTTTGGGAGATGTATGAGTAGGGCAGGGCTATTTTGGATTATAAAAATGGGGGCATAAAGCGTGAAGTCAATTATTATTGCTAGAATCCTATGGATTATTCCTATTGTGCTTATAAGCTCATTTGTGGCATTTTGCCTATTGCGTTTGGGTGGGAGCGATCCGGTGATGAGCTATATTTTGCAGTCAAATCTCCCCGCTACGCCTGAGCTGATAAATGAGCTAAAAAAGAGCTTTGGCTTAGATAAGAGTTTAATTGAGCAGTATATTTTATGGCTAGGTGATGCTTTATGGCTTGATTTTGGCGTTTCATATATGACCGGTAGAAGTGTGAGCGAAGACTTTTTACATTTTTTGCCTACGACTTTAATGCTTGTGTGTTGTGGCTTTGTGTTAAGCTTTGCTTGTTCCTTGCTGCTTGGGATTTTAAGTGCGTATTATCATAATAGGTTGTTAGATTCTGTAATAAGGATTTTTTGCTTTGTGGGTGTGAGTATGCCAAACTTTTGGCTTGCTTTTTTGCTTGTTTTGTTGTTTAGTGTTTATCTTGGGTGGTTGCCTGCTGTGGGAATGGAAGGGGCAAAGAGCTTTATTTTGCCAAGTGTGAGTATAGCGTTGATGTCTATGTGTATTAATGCTAGGCTTATTCGCTCAAATATGCTAGAAGTGCAGAAAGAAAGACATATTGTGTATGCTAAAATGCGGAATATTCGCGGTGTGAGGCTGCATATCGCTCATATTTTTTATAATGCGTTTTTGCCAATTTTAACCGCAATGGGTATGCACATAGGCGAATTGATTGGCGGGGCGATTGTGATTGAGAGTGTGTTTGCACTGCCGGGCATTGGGCTATATAGTATTCAAGGCATTGCCAATCACGATTATCCGGTGATTGAATGCTTTATTGTGGTGCTGTGTATATGCTTTGTAGTATGTAATGCAATAGTGGATATTCTCTATGCCTTGCTTGATCCACGCATTGCTAGAACTATGAAAGAGCAAAAAGGTAGGAATATTCTATGAAGGAGTTAAGCCTTTTAGGCAGGGTGGCTTTGTGTGGGGTGGGGCTTTTATGTATTATTGCTCTTTTTGCTCCATTGCTTGCACCTTATCCACCAAATATGCAGAATCTTGATTCAAGGTTACTTGCCGCGAGTTTTGAGCATATTTTAGGGACAGATTATTTGGGGAGGGATATTTTCTCTCGTTTGTTGTATGGGGCTAGAATCTCACTTGGCAGCACTTTTGTTATTTTGTTTTTGATTGTGGCTTTGGGTATTTGCATAGGGGGATTATGTGGCTTTTTGGGTGGAAGGCTTGATAGTATATGTATGCGGATTTGTGATATTTTTATGAGTGTGCCTACAATCGCACTTTCGTTGTTTATGGTTGGAATCTTAGGGGCTGGACTAGAGAATGTGATTTTGGCTATTGTTGCGACACATTGGGCGTGGTATGCAAGAATTGTGCGTGGCGTTGTCTTTAGCCTTAAAAATAAGGAATATATCCTTTTATCTTACACTTTTGGGGCAAGTGGATTTGAGCGATTTAGACGACATATTTTTACGCCTATTATGAGTCAATGCCTTGTTTTAGCTAGTATGGATGTGGGGCATATTATGCTGCATATTGCGGGTTTGTCATTTTTGGGGCTTGGAGTGCAGCCGCCCAACGCGGAATGGGGTGTGATGATAAGTGAAGCAAAAGAGTATATGTGGGATTATCCGCATTTGATTTTGTATCCGGGGTTGGCGTTGTTTGTAAGTGTGGCGTTGTGTAATCTTTTGGGAGAGAGCTTGAGGGATAATCTTGGGGTAAAAGTGGGGCTTAATGATATAAAGGGTGTGGGTAAAGATTCACACAATATTCCTGCAAAAGAGTTGCAAAGCCTAAGTGTTGTGAATCTTGGTATTGCAAGAAAGGATTATAAAAGGCAGGATTATAAAGGGCAAGATTCTTACACACCGCTTTTATCTTCCATAGATTTGGAGCTTAAGCGTGGAGAATGCGTAGCACTGCTAGGCAGAAGCGGCAGTGGCAAGTCGCTTATTGCCTATGCGTTGCAAAGCTTTCTTGCTGATAATCTCACTCAAACAAGCGGTGAAGTGCGTCTTAATGGAGTAGTGGTGAATCCTATCTCATATCGGGGCAGGGCATTTATAAGCATTATGCAAAATCCTAGAACCTGCTTTAATCCACTTCTAACACTCCACGCCCATTGCAAAGAGAGCTTAAAAGCCCTGAAAAAGCCTTATGACAAAGCATTTATTTTAGAGTGCTTTCAACAAGCTAGGCTAGATTCAAAATATTTAGAATCTTATCCTTTTGAGCTTAGTGGTGGAATGCTACAAAGGGCAATGATAGCTCTAGCCTTGCTTACACAAGCACCTTTTATCATCGCTGATGAGCCTAGCAGTGATTTAGATAAAAGAAAAGCAGATGAGATTCTAAGCACCTTGAAAAATTTGCAAAAGCAAAAGTCTTTGGGGATTTTGCTTATCACGCACGATTTGGAGGTGGTAGCACAAAATGCAGATTCTGTGAATGTCATCTCTCAGGGTAAAATCATTGAAAAAGGCAAGATTCAAAGAGATGAGAGCGGATACAAAAAACTAATTCTGCAGGGTAACACAGGCGACTTTATAAGCTCCCCGCAAAGCCCAACACTCAAACGCTTAGATAGAATCTTAGCTCAAGGTATTAAAGCCATATCGCATAAGAATCATAAGAATCTGCTGCAAGGGGAATTATGCTAGAGCTAGAAAATGTATCTTTTTATCATCGCACCTATCGTTTGTTTTCTAAGAGTGAAAAGCAGATTCTGTGGCATATTTCTTTGCGGATTGAGAAAGCCAAAAGCTATGCGATTATGGGGAGTAGCGGCTGTGGAAAAAGCACATTAGCACAAGTAATGTGTGGAATCTTGCAGCCTAGTATTGATGAGCTAGGACAGGTAGGACAAGTGCGTTTTAATGGAGCAAGGCTTAATCTTAGCTCACTTGCTCAAAGGCGGAGTTTTTACTCACAAGTGCAAATGCTCTTTCAAGATTCTCTTTCTAGTTTGAATCCGCGTTTTAGCTGCTATGAAAATATATTAGAACCGCTTTTGTATCTTGGGGCAGGGCGGACAAAAGAGCAGATTCAAATCCATATAGAAAGGCTATACCAAAAGCTAAGTTTGCCCAAAGAGATTTTAGATAAAAGTGTAGCGATGATTTCAGGTGGGGAAGCACAGAGAATCTGCCTTATCCGTGCTTTGTTGCTTGAGCCTAGAATCTTAATTTTAGATGAGAGCTTATCAGGGCTTGATTATGAGCTATGTGATGAAGTGCTAGAGTTTTTGCGGGAATGGCAGGAGCAAAGTGGAGCGGGTGTTGTGCTTATTACCCACGATGAGAGTGTGGCATTAAGATTTTGTGAAAAAGTATATGTGTTAGAGCAGGGCAAACTGATATAATAAAGCCCCTTATTTGCTCTTTAATGCTTTTCTCCAAAGATATGTGAAAGTTTCATCTTGTAGGATTTGCTCCCTTATGTATCAAAGAGTAGAATCTATGCCTTGTATATTTTGTCTTGCACACGCACCACTGATTGTAAATCCATAGCTCCTATGTCTTTTTTCAGCATAAACATAAACCGATATGTTTTTTAGTAAGTTTAAGTGCAGTATTTTTATAATGTGTGAAAACTCTTATAAACCTTTAAGCTATAAGATTCTATTCAAAATAGCTTAGAATCTTATAGCCGCCCTCTTTTAAGTATTTATCCTTTTGCATAAGTTTTAAATCACTTTGCATCATATCTTTTACTAGAGCATTTAAGTCATATTCGGGAATCCACCCGAGCTTCTCTCTCGCCTTGCTCGCATCGCCGATGAGTAAATCCACTTCGGTTGGGCGGAAGTAGCGTTCATCTACACACACCACTTCTTTGCCAAGCTCTAGCTTAAACTCCCCATTACACGCCCTGATATAGCCCTTTTCATTCACACATTCGCCGCGGAATTCCACTTCAATACCAAGCTCATTAAATGCCATTTTAACAAAGTCTCGCACTTCAGTGGTAACGCCTGTGGCAATAACCCAATCTTCAGCTTTTTGTGCCTGTAAAATCATCCACATCATACGCACATAATCCTTTGCGTGTCCCCAATCGCGCTTTGCACTTAGATTCCCTAAATACAGCTTATCTTGTAGTCCTAGGGCGATTTTTGCTACTGCACGAGTGATTTTTCTTGTTACAAAAGTCTCGCCGCGTATGGGGCTTTCGTGGTTAAATAAGATTCCATTACTTGCAAAAATATTATATGCCTCTCTGTAATTGACTGTTATCCAATACGCATAGAGCTTTGCACACGCATAGGGGGAGCGAGGATAAAAGGGCGTTTTCTCACTTTGTGGAATCTCCTGCACTAGTCCATAAAGCTCACTTGTAGAAGCCTGATAGATTTTGCTTTTTTCAGTTAGCCCAAGTAGTCTAACTGCTTCTAAGATTCTAAGTGTGCCTATGCCATCGGCATTAGCGGTGTATTCTGGCGTTTCAAAACTTACCGCTACATGGCTCATTGCCGCAAGATTATAAATCTCATCGGGTTTTGTATCAGCAATAATGCGTGTGAGATTCATAGAATCTGTTAAATCCCCATAGTGTAGGAAAAAGTTACGATTATCAATGTGTGGATCTTGGTAGAGATGATCTATTCTATCAGTGTTAAAAAGTGAGCTTCGGCGTTTTATGCCGTGCACCTCATAACCTTTTTTGAGTAAAAACTCTGCTAAGTATGCTCCATCTTGTCCGGTAATCCCTGTGATTAATGCTCTTTTCATCGCTATCCTTTATTGTAAATTGTCGCGTATTGTAGGGAAGTTTGGCTTAAATCATTATTTTTTCAACGCTATATGTAAAAAAACATAGATGTGATTTTGAGATTCAAAGATATGTAAAATGCTAGGATAAATCTGCGTATCTTTGAGTAAAAATCGCTCATCTTCATCAGTGCTAAAGTAATATGGCTTAGAATCTAGCAAAGCACAAAGCATATCATATCGCACACGCAGGGCTTTTAAGTCATTTTTTAAAAGCAAGGTATCCTGCGGCGATATGCTTTGAATCTTTTCGCACAACATAATGCTTAGATTCTTAAGCTGTAAAAAATGCTTTTGTAAAGTGTCAAATTGCTGCAAAATAGAGGCTGGGTAGCGTTTGTTATTATCTTTATTTTTGCGGATAAGGAGTGAAAGCTCATCAAAGTTGCGTATAAGCTGATTTTGCCCTTGCAGAATATGTTGTTTGTTTTGCTCTAAATCAAGTGTAAGTGTGCTTAAGCTTTGCAGGGTGCTTTTAAGCTTGGGAATAAGCTCATCAGCACTATATCGTGGATAGATGATTTTAGCAGTCAAAAAGGCGATGAGAAATCCAAATAAAATATCCCCAAAACGATATAAAATAAGCTCAATAAAATTATCATCTACAAGGGCAAACATCAGCACAAGCTCAAGCATAAGCACCAAAGACCATAGCATAAAAGGATAGGATTTAAAATAAATCACCAAAAAAAGATTGATAACAAAAATGACATAAAGCCAAGTATGTCCAAAACCAAACACGACTAAAAGCACGCCTAGCACAAGCCCCATAAAACTCCCAAGGATAGAATCTTTACCTAAAGTTTTAATGGTGTCTATATTTTGATTCATCATTGTCATTACCCCAAGGGCAATCCACGCGCCGTGATTGATATGAAAAAATTGTGCGATAAACATTGCAATACTCATTGCACTTGCATAAGTAATACCATAGAAGAATGGCAATGGATTTGTCTTAAGCTCTTGATACATACTTTGAAGTGTTTTTGTTTTAGTATTTTCTACAAAGGCTTGGGACTGCAATGATGAAAGACGCGTGAAAGATTCTATTTTTGAGTAAAAAATCTTTAAAGCATTTAAGAATTGAGTATCTTGTATATCTTGAGAGGCTTTAAGGAATGAGGCTTTGCTGATATTTGGCTTTTTCCCAAAAAAGATAGAGCTAAGTTCGCGGAGATTTTGAGTGATTTCATCACGCAGATTGTGGAGCAGGGCAGAATCGTGTTGTTTAAAATAATCGTGCAGTATATCAAGTGTGTAGCAGACAGATTCAAGCTTGTAGAGATAAAATAGGGCGCGTTTGTGGTTTTTGATGGAATGTGTATCTTTGATTTTGGCTGATTGTGAGGTAAGTTTGCTTTTTAACAGGGGGAGATGATTAATAAAAATGGATTGAAACAATGAGTAGTCCTTGCTTCCAATGGATTTACTCATATTGGCAAGGTGCATAAGGATAAGCACAAACTGCACTTGGATAAAGCGTCCATATTCCCCAAAAGATACAAAAAGCCTAACAAATATACTGACACTTCCGCCGATAAAAGCCGCTAAAACACTATGCCATAAAGGCACATCTAAATGTGAGCTTACATAAATGGTTGCTACCAATGCATTCACTAAAGCAAGATTCAGCACCTTTGGCAAATCGCTATCATAGACTTCGCTCACTCCAATACTAAAAGCAAGAATAGATGAAAGTAAAATAAGCCACAAGCTTTCATCAAATATGCCAAAAGTAGGTATAAGTGTGCATACAAAGGCTACAAATAGCACAAGATATTTCCAATCCATATCTTTATTGCTCTTAAAACCATTAAGAAAAAACACATACATTGCCATCATTACAGACCAAATAAGCACATCTGCACCGAGCAAAAAATAGCAAATCGCCCCACTAATGCTTAGGGCAATCATTGCTTTTATAGAATAGATAAGTCCAAAATATCCTGCATCATAGACATAAATAAAGCGTCTAAAGATGAGATTATGTAAGGCTTTTAGCATAATTATTTTGCGTAATAATCTCCACTCGCACCGATACATTGCTGTGTGCAAGATCCATTAGTGCAAATTGTGCGACATTCAACACTTTGAAAATTCCCCACAGGCTGCTTTTTACTACTACACGCACTTAAAGTAATGCTCACCATCAACGCACACATAAGCAATGTGATATTCGTTTTAAGCTTCATACAAAACTCCTTCATTTTTTAGATTTATCAAGCATTTTTAATGCCATTTTTGCTTAGGATTTACATAAAATAGTATAGAATCTAGCAGATTCTAAGATTTAACAAAGCAAGGAGAGTTTATGTCTTGTGATATGTCAAAGCCACCAAGATTAAGTGCGGAGCTATTAAAAAAGATTTTTGTCGCTGCAAGTATCCGCCGATGGAATGATCACGCTACACCTGTGGAGTTTGTAGAGCTTGATAAACAAGCCCATAAGATAGTCATTGCTTATCTTTTAGCAAAATATGAGGAATATGTGCGTGGAGTGAGCATAGATTGGGAGGCATTAATTTTGCAATTTTGTTTTGAGTTTTTTGAACGCATTGTGCTAACAGACATTAAGCCTCCAGTGTTTCACAAGCTCCAACAATCCCATAATAAAGAGCTTGTAGAATTTGTGTGCAATCAATTAGAATCTGAACTCAAAGTGTATGAGTTTTTCCCACAAATGAAAGAATATCTCACAAGTAATAAAAGCAACATTGAAGCTCAGATTCTAAAAGCTTCTCATTATTATGCGTCTAAATGGGAGTTTGATATTATTTATCATTTTAATCCCTATATGTATGATGTGCAAAATATCCGCAATATCATCAATAAGCAAGTGGAGGAGCATTATCATCTAGCAGGTATGCAGCACATTATGTTGTATGAAAATGTAAGAGAGCTTGTAACGATGTTTGGGCAGTTAAGGTTTCAAAAGCGTTGGAGTCAAACGCCTAGAATCCCAGCAACTTCTGTGCTAGGACACACGCTGATTGTAGCTTTGAGTGCGTATTTGGTAAGCTTTGATATAGGCTGTTGCAAACAAATGCGGATTAATCACTTTTTATGCGGATTGTTTCACGACTTGCCCGAGATTCTAACGCGTGATATTATCTCGCCTATTAAGCGAAGTGTGAAGGGGCTTGATGAGTTTATCAAAAAGATAGAAGAAGAGGCGGTGAATGAGAAGATTCTAGCTATTGTGCCGCCAAATATACAAGATGATATTTGTTATTTTACGCAAAATGAGTTTAGTAACCGCTACAAGATAGAGCATTTTTGCTATACCGCAGATGGAGAAAGCCTAATGCAAACTTATAATCAAGATGAGTTTAATGGCGTGTATGGGGAGTTTTTAAAGATTTTTGATAACTTAAGCGCGTATTTGGAGGCAAAGATTTCCATAAGCCACGGCATATCAAGCGATGATTTACTTAGTGGTGCAAAAGGCATTTATGATAAATGTGCTGATAAGGTGATGTGTGGCGTTGATGTGGGCAAACTCTTTAGGGATTTTGCATAAGTTTGTAGAATCTATAAGAATAGAATCCTAAGGTTAAATTTTTAAAATTGTGTTTAGAAATATGTAAGTCAAAATATTTTAGAATCTCGCGTTTAAGATTCTAAAATGAAAGGTAAGAAATGCAAGGATATGACAATATGCAATTAAGTTTATCTTTTGCCCCCCCGTTATTTTGCCCCCCCCCCGTTAAAAGTATAATTAAAATCTTTCAAGCTCCTTTAAATCCTCTAATATTCTTAGATTCTGCTAAAAGCACGACTTGGGCAAAACTCGTAAAAAAAGATAACATAGACTTCTACAAGGCAAAACAATGAAGCTTTGCATAGTGATTCCTGCTTATAATGAAGAGGCTGTGCTAAAACACACACATCAGGAGCTAAGTAAAGTGCTTACTAGGCTTGTAGCTCAAGGCAAAGTTTCGCCTAATAGTTTTTTGTGTTTTGTTGATGATGGGAGCAAGGATAGGACTTGGGAGATTTTATGCTCTTTAGGCAAAGATTCTGTAGGTATAGAATCTAAACAATGTAGTATTGCCACCAAAGCATTAAAACTTTCTTCCAATTGCGGACATCAAAACGCCCTTTTAGCAGGGCTAGAATATGTGGCGGATAAATGCGATTGTGCTATCAGTATAGATTGTGATTTACAAGATGATATTAGTGTATTTGATGAGTTTGTAGCAAAGGCAAAGGCAGGGGCTGAAGTCATTTTAGGCGTAAGAAAATCTCGCCAAAAAGATAGCTTGTTTAAAAAGCATACCGCAATTGGTTTTTATAGACTTATGGAGATTATGGGCGTAAAAATCACTTATAATCACGCTGATTATAGACTGCTCTCAAATAGGGCTATTCAAGCACTTTTGAGATTTAGTGAAGTGAATCTATTTTTGCGTGGCATTGTGCCTTTGCTTGGTTTCAAAACTGCGATAGTAGAGTATGATAGGCTAGAGCGTTTTGCTGGGGAGTCAAAGTATCCTTTAACCAAAATGCTATCTTTCGCGTGGAATGGCATAACAAGCTTTAGTGTCGTGCCATTAAGGCTTGTGAGTGTGCTAGGCATTGTGTTTTTTGTGCTTTCAATCGCACTTGGCTGTTATGCTCTTTTTGTGAAGCTTTTTACCGATGGCGTGGTGTATGGCTGGGCTTCTACGATTATTCCCTTATGCTTTTTTAGTGGAATTCAGCTTTTAAGTCTTGGGATTATTGGGGAGTATGTCGGCAAGATTTATGCAGAATCTAAGCGGCGACCGCGATATTTTATTGAAGAGGTGGTGTAGAATCTAGATTCTACAAACACCAATTCTTAATCCCAAGCCCACTTCCAGCAAAGCCCATAAAATTCCTAAAAATCAAGCTTTTCTCATTAAGCTCAACAATAAAGGTTATTTATCATTTCTCACGCTTCACGCCACACACATAAGGCATTTGGCACAAAACTTGACACACTTTCCAAAAAACACGATTCCTTAAATCAAAAATCGCAGAATAATATCACAAATTTTGCACTTTTTTACAAAAAAATCAAAATCCACGCCCTTTCAAAGACTAACATTTTTGCAAATTATTCCACACTCCACACTTCAAACCACTTTTAATCCACTCCACACACTATACACAAATCAACGCACTACACGACATTTCAAGCACAAGGCAAACCACAACCCCAAAGCCCAAAAACGCAGAATCGCATTTTTTGCATTTGCAATTTTTTTTTCACAAAATCCCAAATCTTTGCAAATTATTCCACAATCCACGCAAAACAAATCATTTTAAAAAGCAAAAAACAAAAACACCAAAATCGCCACTACTTCAAAATGTGGGAGGAGTGTGGGCGATGAAAAAGCAGTAAGGCAAATGTGGGGCGAGTGCAAAAAAAAGTCAAAAATGGCAAAGCAAGGGGCAAAAACAATTCAAATGTGGGTGAGAATACAAAAAATTAAAACAAAAAATCAATGTAAAAAAGCTAGTCAAAATGTGTGGAGCGGGGCAAATCACAAGCGGAGGCAGACTTTACCCATTTTGCTCTAACAAAGCTTTAAGCTCTTTTCTATGCTTAAGTAACACAAAAAGTATTCTTGCTTCACGCCACCTTTTAACCACACTTTTTATGATTAAAAAAGGTAAAAGAATAAAAAACAACATACCCACAAATAAGCCTTTTAAAGCTTCTGGTATAATAAAAATAGGGTCAAAAATAGCTCGTAACATACTCCCTATGGAATAATCCTTTATAATCTCGCTTTGCCTAATTAACTCATCTTCACTTAATTTAGGCTTGTATTTGCCTTTCTCTATCTTTTCAGAGTTCTCATCGTAACCACTAGCATTTAGAAAATCACAAACAAACTTTTCACTTAGCATTTGCTCTCCTTTGCCTTTAATAGCTCCGCATTCTCGTGTATGTTACCTAGCACTTCTAGGCACTCTAGCTTATTGTCTTTATAGCCATTGCTTCTATTATCATATATGCCTTGCAATCGTGTGCCACAATCTACTTGCAAATCCTTTTTTATGCTTGTATCCACAATATAGAATGTGTTTTTCTCAAACACTGCTACTAGCGGTCTTGTGTTTGAGTCATATTTTACTATATCCCCCTCATAAATCTTTATGCCCCTGCTATCATAGAATCCACTCCATAGCTCTATTTCACAATCATCAGGGCATTGCGGTTGGCTATCATAGTATGCGTGCAACACACTTTTAGTCTCGCCATTATCTTGCTGTGGGTTAGAAAAACCTATGCTTAGCTTCCAATCCTTACTTGCATAGATAAGGCTCTTTTCGCCTTTATCCCAAATTCTAAAATCAAAATCTGCTAGTTTCATTGCTCTTTCTCCTTAAACTTATTTACAAAGTCTTTATAATCTCTTACAAAATTCTCCCCTTGCAAGTTTGCATAAACGACCACTAAAGAATCTACATTATTTGTTTTATAAATGGCAAGGGAGAGTATCTTATACTCACCACCCTTAACCTTATGTGTATAAGTAAGATTCATCTTTTTTATTCAAAGGGCTTTTTAGTTTTGTGGGGGCTTGTAGAATCATTCTCTGTAAAAAAATCTCTATATTCTCTTAGTCCATCTTTACTCACCTGCATATAAAATTCCATTGCCTTTTCATCGTGCTTCCTTTGTGCTTCTAGCTTTGCAAGAATCTCATCTCTTTGCTTTCTTAACTCCCTATATTCTTTTAAGGTTAATAGCCCAACCCACCCTACAAATACACTGCATAAGCTCCCTACAATCACTAAGCCACTCATTTATATTCTCCCGCAAGATTTAAAGCCACTACAACGCCCAGCAAAAAGCCAAAGCAAGTAAATAGCATAATCACACCTTCCATTTTTAATCCCTTTTATTTTTTTAAGCATTATGATAGAATCTTTGCCATTGTAAAAAAAGGGTTAAAAATATTATGCAATGCTTTTAAGTGCTTTTGTTTCAGGCTTTGTTATAGGCTTTAGTGTGGCAAAATTGATAATAAAAGAATCTCACAAGCTTCTTAAACGCTCATATAAGGAATTACGCCTAGAGAAACAAGCCCTGCAATCTCAAATCGCCACTTTAGAATCTACTTTGCAAAAATCTCAAAGCTTAGGTAGTGTGGAAGAGCAAGGCTATATGCAAATTATAGAGAGTTTAAAGGAAAGTTGTGAGCGTAAAGATAGAGAGATACGCTCCTTACAAAAGCGATTAAATAGCTTCCGCTTTAATGCTTAGAGTAGAGATACTGAGATAAAATACCCAACGCCCAAGCCAAAGATAAAGCTTGCAATCATAGCAGTATAAAAAATCGCCCTTTCCGCCTTTTGCACCTGTGAATCTGTGTAGGTTTTCAAGTCTTTTTTTAAGTGTATTTTATAGTTGCCATAATCATCAATCACGCAATCACTGATAGGATAATACCCAACTTCTGCGTATTTTTGCACTTCTGCAACAAAACATTCTTTATTGCTTTTTTCTATTGTAGCAAAGGCTTCATTGCTATAGGTAGAACGCAAGATAATCACAGGTATAAATAAACGCAAGATAATCACAGCTATAAATAAGAGTAGAGTTATTACCATATCTATGTCTATTATCATACTCTATTACCTTCTTACTTATTTGTTAGAATCCGCTTCGCCTATGCTAAAAGCGGGGGCTTGTGGCTATTACTACAAGCGAGATTTATATCTTAGCAGTTTTCCTTATTAGAGTGTAGGGTTAAAATTTTGTGGTATAACGGCAAATATCCTTATAGCTTCTTAACACCTTAACCGATACTAGCTAAGGGAGATTATTACAAAACGCCTTTATGTTGTGCTAGATTGCATAAGGGAGAGACAGCTATAAGTTTTCTTTAAAAAAGTTCTGCTATAATCAGGTCTCATCAGCCAAACATAGCACTAAGCTAATAACTTAGAAGGGAAGCTGGGAGGCTGACTACTTTTTGAAAATTCTTGTAAGTGTTTCATCGTTAAGTATTCCCCTTTCAAAATACATATTTTTATAGCCTAGTTCATTTTGCTTCTTTCTTATTTGTTCTATCACTACCAAAAATCCATTATAACCTTACCTTAAGTTTTGCTATGTGCGTTAGATTGTAGTTTTGTAGAATCTTGTGGTATAATGTTCTCCTTGCTATATCTTATCCACTATCTTTTTACTTGTGATTTTAAAAATTTGTGCTAAAATGCCTCCATTTGTAAGTAAGCCCAAAGGAGTTGATTATGGACTATGCAAGAGAGCAGTTTGTGATAGCACAAGCTCAAACCGCAAGAAGCAAAGTCGCAAATATATTCCCCATTGACCCCATATTAGTAGCTAAGGCTTATGGCTTAGAGGTTTTTACTGCTTCACTACCCCGCGATGTATCAGGGCAGATTTTTTATAAAGAAAAAAAGATTTTTGTAGAAGCTACGGACTATATCACTAGGCAAGTTTTCAGTATAGCACACGAGATAGGACATTTTATATTACACAATGACGGCACGAGTCATACTAGCAAAAGAGACACTAGCTCAGCTTTGGGACTAGATGAAAAAGAGATAGAGGCTAACACTTTTGCTGCTAATCTCTTAATGCCACAAGATGAAGTGTTGCGACTTGCTGGCAATAAATATACCTTAGATTCTATGGCGAGTTATTTTGGTGTTTCATCGCTTGCTATGGAATACCGATTAAATAAATTAGGTATAGCTGTCTATGTCTAATCAAATTCCAGAGAATGCCACTCCGCAAACTAGTGCAAAAGACTTAGCAACAAACACGGCAAAACTAGATGAGATAAAATACCAAAATGAACTATCAAAGCAAAATATTAAAAAAGTAGAAAATGAAAAACTCCTTGATGATACCGAAGCATTAAAAGAAAATGCAAAGATTGTAAATGCTTTAGGCAAACGCCTTGTGTGGTTGTTTTTTGGTAAATACCAAATTAAGAAATTTAAAATCTACTTTATTTTCTTTTGGATAATTGCTTATGCGGGGTTAAATATTTATTTTTATGAGTGTTTTAACGAAAAAGCAGATTTTTACATATCTCTTATTAACAAAATAGGCTTATTTATCATTGTGTGCATTTTAGGTAAATTTTTAAAAGATAGCATAAGTAATATTATTGAGATATTCAAAAAATAGTTTTCACGCTATTGCGGTTCTTGTGGTATAATGCCCTTAGAGTTTAAAGGCAGAGTCTCGCCTTTTGTAAAATCGCTAGAGTTAATGGTCTTAGCCATTTCTCTTTCATCTTTATAAGCCGTAATAATCCATTTATTTTGTGTAGGTTCGCCTTTCCAATTTCCTTTTAATCCTACTTTAAAAATCTCACCATTTTCTTTTGTGTATTGTAAAGTTGCCCCTTTTTGTCGGTAAAAACAATGTCGCTAGAATCCACTTCATCAAAAATCCCTTTTTATGGAGGTGTTGTGG
>NZ_QXJF01000025.1 GCF_003670275.1 Helicobacter labetoulli | reverse complement strand
CTACAAGACATGCAATATGTTGAGCATAGATTCTTAAAGGAGTTTGAGAGGTTGTTTAGGAATAAAGGAGCAAAATGTAATAGCCCTCCAAACATTATTAAAGTCCCTAGGGGTGCATTTTTATCCCCTAGGGGATATGTTGTGCCCCTTCATTTGTGCAAAAAGAAATACAAAGGAGAGCACATGACAAAGACAGAAATCAAAAAAAAGATAGCCAAAAAACTCGTAAGAGAGTTGGCTCATTATGATAATGTTGGCAGCTGGAATAGCACCAACATCATCGAAGTAGCAAATTTGTTTAGCGGTCTCGTAGTTATAGAGATTGCTAGAGCAAATCTAGGCGGCGGTAAATTCAGGTGGAATACTTCCCTATATTCAGGGAATGTATGCGACTTGGACAAAAAAGGGATTCTAGCCGAATTTGGCGGAAGAACAGCAGAAGATGCTGTAATAAGCATAGATTCGGCAAACAAGGAAACGGCGATAGAAGTCGCTGCTGTGTGGGCTCACACCACCCTTAAAAACAACACTAACATTATAGGTTAGTGTTGTAGGAAAGAAAAAACAAAAGGAGTAAAAATGGAAAAAATCATTTACGGAATAATTTCAGAGGCTGTTGAAGTCTCTGATTCAACAACTCTATTTGCGACTTATGCAAATAGAGAGGACCGCGATGCGGATTTTGTTGTTATGGCAGATAATGTCAGGCAACAATTTGATGAGGATTGGGAAGATCCCATCGAAACCGTGGAAGATGCGGAGTGCTTCTTCTGCGAATCTACAGCAGAATTTCCATACATCTACAAGCGCGTTGAAAATGTGCTTGTAGAAAAAGCAGGGGAGAATTTGCAACATTATGTTGCAATGGGCTGGAAAGATAGCCTGTTTGACGGCTATTGCAACAGCCACTCCAACACAAAAGAGGCTGAAAAGTCTCTAAAAGATGTGATGAAAAGTCACATCAGAAGGCTTGCAGTTCAGCTGCAAGATCCAGACAACCACGAGTTGTCTGAAGAGCAGGATGCTTACACGCGTGCTGCGTATCAGTTAGATTCTAAATTGAGATTTGCTCGCATCACGAGCTATCTTAATGGAGTGGAGATTGAGGAGCGGACATATTCCTTCTGTGATCTGATCAATTCTGTATTAGCAGACGATCAGGTCGTATGGGAGCTTTGCCCACATTGTGGCGATGAAGTTGAGCTTGAAAGAATTTTCAAGGCTCAATCTTGTCCTGCCTGCGGTGAGCAAATCTTGCCTTGCAGTATCTGCGAGGATCAGAAATGCTCCAAGTGTCCGCTGGAATAATTTAGGTGTGCGTTAAGCACTGAAGTAGCCAAAGAGGCAGTATTTTTATTGCCTCTTTGGGCGATAAATGCTGTCTTTTTTTGGCAATGCCAAAAGGAGGCAACATGAAACAAGTATTAATAATCGGACTTTTCCTGTGTGGATTAGGAAGCGCAGTTGCGTTTTCAACTACACAGGAAAAAGAGAAAGTTTGCAAGATAGGAGGAGACAATGCAAAAGCATTGTTCCAAAGTGGTTTTAATCAAGCCACTGGAGCTTGCAAATGAGCCAAGTGCCACAACAAAGCAAGATACTCTACAACAGAGTATTTGCTGCGATTCTGCAATATTATGGAGTTGATCCAAAAAATATGTGGAAACGCAATGGTCTATATGGCTGTGGGAATAGTGGATTTAGATTTTACCCAGATGAGCTTACTTTTAGTAAGTGGGAAAAAGTCAGCCGCTATGTGGGTGGAAAATACGAACACGAAAGCGTGGAAGTATTTTTCAAGGTGTCCGTTGATGCCAAGGGCATTGAATGGACTAAGGTATCTTGATTTATAACACAAGGAGCACAGAATGAAAATTGAATTAGGAGAAAGACTCAAAGTCTTGGCAGAAGCAAACGATGGATTTGCCGATAGAATTAACCAAGAAATTGAAGACATGAGCAAGCTCAAAGATTATATATGGAAGGCTTCCTATAACGAGCGTATAGGCTTTACTAAAAATGACAATACATTTTTAGTTGAAACCTTCACTTACACTCGCCCAAACAATAGGCTTGCTTGTGAGCTTATCCTTAGTCAAATCCTTACTAGGATTGACAAATATGGCGATATACACACAAGCAAAAGCCTCATGATAGAATCCTATTCTTTTGAGGTTCATTATGGCGACAAAGAAGCAAGCAAGGCACTTGGCTATGCGTGGCATGTAGCTGAAAGCTTTGCAGAAAGGATTCTCCAGAAGTGATTACAGAATCGCGATTGGAGAAGAAGGGACTAAGAATAGTCTCTAAAACAAAAAATACCTAAAAAATAATTTTTGGTATTTTTCCTCGGATGAGGTTTTTCTTTTTTTTATCCTTATTTTCTTCAAATATAAACAAGAACAATAATCAAAATTAAACTATAAATTTTGGAACAAATTTTATGCCTTTTTTTGTTTTAAGTTTTTTGTTCCAAATTTGTTACCAAAAATTTCTATTTTTTTCAAAATGTCAGGAATCCGCTCTTTAGGAAAAAAATATCATTTTTTGATTTTCCAAACTTTAGGAAAGCTTACAGAAGGTTGTTTTAGCCTTGCTTTGTTTGTTTTGATTTATGTCTATTCGTGTTTGTTTGTAAAAGAAATGGTGGAGTGTAGGACTACCATTAAAATTTGAGTTTTATCGTGTATATAAGATATTGAGAAAAACAACGATTTAATGCAACAAATGGAAGCCAAAATGCCAAAAGCTTCTTATCCTAGTATAAATGCTGATGATATAAAAGCCCTAAAAATCCCCCTACCACCGCTAAAAGAACAAGAAAAAATAGTAGCCAAGATAGATTTTATAGAAGCTAAAATCACTCAGCTAGAGAGTAAAAAAGATGAAATTTTGCTGAGGTATTTGAGTTAGATTACAATAAAAATTAAGCAATTTACCTTAAAATTATGGTAAAATACTTTAATTTGATTTAAAATAAAGGAGAAAACTATGCAAAGCAATACCATAAATGTAACTTTTCGAATGGATAAAGAAGATAAAAAGCATTTTGAACGCATTATAAATTCTATGGGGTTAAATTTGAGCTCTGCGTTTAATGTTTTTGCTAAGGCTGTGATAAGAGATAATGGAATACCTTTCGAGTTAAAAAGCCATACACCAAACGAAGAAACGATAAAGACTATAGAAAATATAGAAAAAGGCGAGAATTTAGAAGAAGTTACTATGGAGCAATTAAAAGCCGAATACGAAGCACAGAAATTAAAGGCTTAGAATGGCGTTAAAGATAGAATGAGAGAAAAATCTTATTAAGAATTTTAATAAATTAAGACTAAATGATACAGAATTTCAAAAATTTATAAAATATATATCTTTGCTTAGCGATGGCAAAGAATTACCAAAAGAGGCGAGAGACCATCAGCTACAGGGTGGATATGCAAAATATAGAGAATTTCACATAGGAAGTGATATGCTTGTGATTTGTAAGATAGAAAATGAAACACTATATCTAGTGAGAATAGGCACTCACGCTCAACTTTTTAAATTAAATTAAGATTTGCTATAAATGTCAAAATTCAAAACACCAAGCGGTGTAAAATCATAGGAAAGGTTTGTTAGATATGTTAAAATCGCTTTATTTGCGTATGAGGGTTGTTCATGTGCTAGGCATACTTATTTTAGCAGTTAATGCCTATTTTTTCACAGATAATATAATCGGTCAAATCGTCCAAGCCGTGCTTGTTTTGGCGCTTATCATACACGATGTAGATGAGAATAAATGGGGTGTTAATATGACTAAGCTTATCATTAATGAGCTTAAGACTATGACGCTAAATTCCAACTTAAAGGTTGATACTAGCTTTAGTTTAGAAAATGCTAAGGTTTTGTCCTTGATAGCTAGGTTTAAAGATGAGATTAAAAATATCACTGACATTATAGAGTAGAAAACAAATACTAGCGAAACAGATGTCAGCACTTTGGAGCAAATTTCAAAGTCTTTAAATGCGTGTTCTAAGGATATGAATGAAATTTTAGGCTCTGCAAACACTCAAGCAAGTAGTATTAGTATCTCGCTTGATGATTTTACAAAAGAGATTAATCATACAAAGACTTATCAGCAAGATATGATGGGCATTATGAAAGAGATAGGGGGACTATTACTTGACATACAAAGCTCGATAAAGGGCATTTTCGAGCAAAACTCTGAGCTACTTTCTTGCTTTGCTTCCTTGCAAGACAATGTAAATTCCATAGTCAAAATAGTAGAAACAGTCTCAGACATAGCCGATAAAACCAATCTTTTAGCCTTAAATGCTGCTATAGAATCAGCAAGAGCAGGAGAACACGGAAGAGGCTTTGCGGTAGTAGCTGATGAGATAGGAAAGTTAGCAGAATCAACGCAAAACTCACTAGGACAAATTGATACTAATGTAAAATCCATAGTAAAAAGCGTCAAAGACAGCGAAAACTCACTTAATGGCAACAAAGATAATATAGAAATTTTGGTAGGCAAAAACGAAAATATACAAGGAAAAATAAATAATTTTGAAAATATTTTCAAAAAAAGCTCCACTAGCATACAAAAAATACTTGAGAACTCTAATGGCGTGAAAGAAAATTTAGGACTTATTATAGTAGATATTGGCAAAATTTTATCATTTGCTCAGGATAATCTTAAAAACTCTAAAAACATAAGCGAAATTTCAAGCACGATGAGAAAAGATTTTAACGAGCTTAGACAAAGCGTTGATAACTTGAAAGGCTAGGATTATTTGCTAATCTTTTTTGAAGTAAAATTATTTTAAAAAGCAAAATTATTAAAATAAATTTACAAAAAACCCTAAATTAAACTACTCAGCACGAGTTAATCACACAAGAAACTTAAAGCTTACACTTTTTTCTTGTGGATTAAGGTGCTTTGTTTATTTAAATTTAGACTTTCTTTAATCTTTCTTAAAATAACATAAATTTAAACAATTTATGTTATAATCCACTCCTTAGTTTGCAGGGTGCAAAATCACATTTTTAGGTTCTCTTATGGAAAATTTTCTTATTAATTTCTTTCATCTGTCTCAGTTTAAAAGCATTTTTGTGCTTTTTTGCTTGGGCATTTTATTTTTTATCTTTAGAGCTTTAAAAGCTAAATTTAGCCTTGCTTTGCTTATGTTTGTGGCTTTGATTTAGGCTTTTTCTTGCTTTGTATGGCTGATTTTCAAAATGTAGCCCATCTTAACAGCTTAAATTCTCAGCATTTTGTGTTAGAAGTTCAAATTTGGATAAGCATTTTAAAGCTTTTAATCATACCTTTGGTTTTTATCGCTTTGATTAATGTTTTGCTAAATTTAAGCCAAAATTTAAGCTTTAAAGCCGTTTTTTCAAGGGTATTTTTCTGGCTTTTGCTCTCAACTGCAATTTGTGCTATCATAGGTATATTTTTAGCCCTTTTTTCAGAGCTTGGAAGCAGTTTTGCTGTGGTAGAAAGCACGAAAAGCCTTAAAGAAATCAAAGGCTTAAATGAAGTCATTTTAGGCTTAATCCCAAGCAACATTATAAGCGCTATGAATGCAAACAATATCTTAGGCGTGATAACTTTTGCTTTTATCATAGCCTTTGGAGCTTTGAGCTTAAAAGAGAAAAAAGGCTTTAGAATTTTCAAGCTTTTAGTGGGCTTTTTTTATGAAATGATGATAAAAATTTGTCTTTTTGTGATAAATTTAATGCCTTTTTGATTATAGCAGAATCTGTGATTTATATTCAAATAGATAAACTTATGCTAGAATACACGATAAAAAATTTTAACAAAGGGGAGAGAGCATAATGACTTTAATCATAAAAAATGCAAGTGATGAATTTGCAAGTGCGATACAAAGTCTTGCAAAGATAGATAATGCCATAGTGCAACTTCAAGATGAAGCACAATCTCAAGCTTACCCTTTAGAAGAAAGTCAAATATACAAAGACTTTGAAAAAAGAATGGCTACAAATCCTAGTGAGTATGCAAAGCTCTTACAAGAAGTAAGAAATGAAGTATTCGATTCTCATCACAAACAAGGCACTTAAAGAGTTAGAAAAGATTCAAAAATCAGCCCCAAATGAAGCTGATAGAATCCTAGCTCTTTTTGAGATACTCAAAATAAGTGATACACCACATCTACTACCAAATGCCAAGAAACTTCAAGGTTATCAAAAGGAAAATTATTATAGGTGGAGAATAGGTAACTATCGTGTAATTGGGTATATTCAACATAGTGAGCTTGTTATTGAGATTGTAAAAGTAGCTACGAGACAAGAAGCGTATAAGAGATAGATTTTTTAACTTCAAATGCTGTCTTTCTCCCAAATATTATGTTTAAATATCCCAAGTATTGTTATAGAATCTTGTTCTATGGCAAAGACTACCACATAGCCCTTATAAATCAAATCTCTTATATTCTCATCTTGCAATATTTGATTCTGTCTAAAACGATATGGCATTTCTGGGATAGATTCTATCTTTTTTCTTAATGTGCTAGAAAACTCATCAGCTCTTGTTTGACTATCTTTAGCGATAAAAGAGATAATATTTTCTAATTCAATAAAATCAATAGAATAGTAAATTACCACTTGATACCTTTTTGTGCCATAATCTCTTGTGTTTGTGAATCTGTATGAAATGTAAGGGATTTATCTTTATATTGCTTATAGATTCTATGGAGTTCTAGTGTGTCTTGTGGAGAAAGAGGAGATTCTTGAATGATGGCTTGTGGGTCAATGGAGTGTAAAAATGCCTTAAGAGATTCTAGCTCTTTTGCTGTGGCTGTGGTTTGAATGTTAAGCGTAGTCATATATTTCCCTTAATTTTGAAATTGGGAGATTGTATAAGATTTTCCCTTTTGACAGCCTTATCTTTAACTCTTACAATACAAAATATTCTACTCTCTAACATCCAAGGCTTGAGAGTCCAAGCCCGTATTTCAGCAAACCAAACAGCTGGTGTAGGTAAATTAGGAGAATTTACAAGAGAACAGATGAATGCTATTCAATATGGAACTGAGGCTGGAGCATTAGGGCAAATAGCACAAGGAAAAGCATTGATAGATGTGTATAAAACTGGACAAGCTTTCCAAGATAGCTATAGTAAAACAGCATATATGAACGCACATCAAAGTCTTAGCCAACAAAAAGGAAGTGCTCAGGCTTATGATTCAGAAACTCACGGCGGAAGCATAAAGATAGCAGAATCTATGGGGAGAGTGAATAATGCTACGGCGTTAAGGGGACACGCAGCATCTATTCAAGCTGCTGGGAATGAGGAAAATATCATATCAGCAAATGCTGGAGATGCGGCAGAGAAAACTCTTCAACAGGTAAGTTCGCATATCGGCAAATTAAGGAATTTGCTAGATGGCTCTGCCAACTCTCGAAATCCTGATGGTGGTTTAAATCTATCAAGTGATGCAACCATTGGAATGGCAGAAAGAGCAATGGCTGCTGGCTTAAAACAATCTGTTCAGGATACCAATTATACTAAAAATGTCGCTGCAGCTGGCGAGAAGCTTCAACAAGAAGTTATGGATAAGGTGTTGAGTGGATACAATGATACTCATAACCCCACTTTTGGAAAGAACACAACAGCAGGAGCTGCATTAGACAAGCAAGCAGATAGATTGTCAGGACAACTTGCTGCAAGTGCAGCACAAGGTGTTAGCATCTCTCAAGCGGATTGGGATCAAGTAGATAAATTGAGGGAACAAGCAAGAAAGATGAATATAGAAGCTGCTCTCAAAGAAAAAGGCAAAAATGGGGCAGCAATAATTGGAGCATTAGATGCACTTAAAGTTGGTGATACTGCAGGAATAGTTGCTGGAATGTCTTCGGATGGACAAGAATTTGGACTCAATGGCGTAGTTGGTAGCTTTACTACAACCAATGTTGGTGGAATCCAAGGCTCTGTTCAATCAGGTGTAAGCTTCTCGCATAATGAATCTAGAAATTATAGCTTTGGAACAAATATTAGTGGTGGTAGTGCAATAGCAGGGGCAGCATTAAGTATGGGTATGTCTGCCTCTACCTATGGTGCTATTAGCTCTGGAGTTGCAGCTGTAGGACAAGTAGCTGGTGCTGCAGCTATGTTTTTACCCGGTGGAGCTATGGGTAAAGGTTTAGCGAATGTAGGATTGATAGGTAGTGAATCTGGATATGCTATGGGTATGGGTGCTGCTAGAGTGGCTAATTCTAAAAATGCAGCTTCTGCTGCATCTAGTGCTAATGCTTATATGGATAAACTAGGTTCATTTAATGCTAGTGGTGGTTTAGGACAATTAAAGGCAAATTATGAATTAGCTGAGAGAGGATTCAATAATATTGCATTAAGCGGTAGTCCTAGAGAAGTAATGAATGCAAGAATGGCTATGGACAAAGCACGCAAAGCTTATAATAAAGGATTAGCAACGCAGAATAGTTTGAGTAGGCAATACAATGCTCTAAGCCCACAAGCTAGAAAACATGTGGATAAAGAGCTTGGTGGCGATGCTGGAGGGGGAGTAACGGGAGGAGTAACTAATTTTCCATTCTAAAAAAGCGTGATGATATTTCTTATTGTTTTGACAGTTCTATTTAGCTCAATAAAGCAATATTGATGCTTTATTGTCATTAGAGCGACAAAAAATATTGTTTGACCGCATCGCAAAGATGCTTTGAGTGGCACCCATTTTGTCCCAGCAGATTCTTGTTGCCAAATACAATCAAAACCTTTTTGGCTCGAGTAACTGCCACATTAAGTAAATCTGTCTCACTCCTATTGAAAAAGAACTTTTTTGGATCTCCGGCATTTTTCCCATAAACCGTGGAAAACACGATAATGTCCCTTTCACTACCCTGAAAAGTATGGACAGTTCCTATTTTGATATGGGAGAGCTGCTTATCGCTTTCAAATTCATCCTTTATTTTTCTTCCTTGTTCCGCAAAAGGTGTAATGACACCAATATGTTTTTTGCAGAAATCAGCATCATCAAGCTCAGGAGATGCTCCAATTCTTTTCCTAAGCTCATTAAGCTCTCTCAAAAGATAATCACGAATCTGTTTGATTTCTTCTTCGTTGCTTGTTCCTCTTTTTTCACCAACATTTTCTACCCAAATGACAGACCCCTCATGTGGCGTTTTGATAATCATTTCCTCATTGTAGGTCATCTTATTGGCAATATCTGCGATAGGCTTGCCACACCTAAAGTGCTCTTTTAGCCAAATATCACCCCTTAGTTTGCTAGGGTTATATAGCAAGACAATTTGAGAGGTAGCATTGTTTGCAATATCCATCACATTATTTGCAAACCTTTCCTTATCATAACCAGCACCAATCCGCACCTCTTTGTCTGCCTCTTCAGCCTTATATTGCTTATCACCCAAATAATCTCCGCAGCTAAAGTATTTATTGGCTTTCTCTCTAAAGTCTTCATTCTTTATAAATGAGCGCAACAAATCTTGCTCCATTGTGTGAGTAATGTTAAACACGGGTTTTAGCTGCTTTGTATCGCCAAAGAATATCGCCTTTTTTTGTGCTATATAAAACAACAGCTTTGCTTGGTGGTATTGTGCCAACCTCATCCACCAATAAACACTTCAAAAAGCCTTCTTGTGGCTTGATGATAGAGCCAAAACTATTGCATGTAATGCTGATGATAGGGAATATTGGGAATATTTGTGTAAGAAGCAGATTTGATGAGAATATATCCGCATCTTCTTTTTTATCCCTATACTGCACATTGACAAACTTTTGCTCCACATTAAGAAAATCCTTTGTAACCTCAAGGGCAAAATATCCACCCTCTGGGCATTCAACCACAGAATCTAGTAATAATTTCCTAAGTAAATCCTCGTTGTGGATAAGTTGTTCTTTCTTAGGATCCTTTTTAAATTTTTAAAAGATAATATGCGTTCGCATGATGGGCATTTGAGTTGGTATTCATTGTCTTTTGTTTGCTTTTTGTCTAATATAGAATTATCGCGGCATGGACAGTAAAATGTTTGTTTATATTCTCTGCTTATAGAAAGTTTATCTTTTACAAAAAATAGCCCTTCCAGTATGTGTAACGAGTAATAAAAGTTTTCAATCCTTTCTTTTGTATCAAGTTTTTCTCTTTCCTTGAGCTCATCGGTGGCATTTTTGTAAGCCTTGGCAAACCCATTGCCTTTATCAAAAATGTTTGCTCCTTTTTTGTCTTTTATTGCCTGAATCACATCTTTAGATTCTGAAGGCAAATCGCCAAGCCAATGCTTTTTGTGAAACTCAATAAGCTCAAACAATTTTCTATCAATATGCTCTAAAACATCTATTTTCTTTTGTAGAATCTGCTGATCTTGCTCTATTTTTCTTATCTTAACTTCTCTAAAAGCCTTTTTCTTCTCTAGTTTTGGGATACATCTTTTTTGGATAAAGCAATAGCAAAAATTAATAAGCAATTTTTGGAATAGCGTTTCAGGCAGCTTGTTTTGATATGTTTTAAGTTTTTTAAGTATTTTAGTTAGCTCTCCCCTTATGTCCCTCTAAATCATTTGCTTCATCGACAATCGTTTTTTTACAATCCCCAATGGATGCTTTAATATCCTCGCGTTTTGTCTCCCACCCATTAAGATGAGATAGCTTAAGCGGATTTTCCCTAAATTTTCTAAGAAATGTGCGGAGATTAAATTCGTGCTCTTGATTATTGCCTACAAGCTTAAGAACCCCTTGTTCGAAAGTTTCAATCTGCTCCAACTCATCTGCTGTTACTTTGTCAAAATCGGCACAGATTCGCTCTTTGTTCGCACGAATCTTATCAAGAAGCTTTTTAAATACTATCTTATAAAATTCTATGGGAATATGGGTTTCGTATTTTATGCCCAAAAAGGTCTCACATTTCTCTATGTAGTATGTCTCATTGTCTTTGACCATATTTGCCACATTAACAATATCATTGATAGACTTATTGCTTTTATCCACACCTTTTTTCTCATCAATTTTTGTCTTGAGATTTGGAACCAAAAAGGATTTATTATCAAGAATCTCCTGTTTCTCTTTTGGGTCTTTGTCGGAAATCCATCTTTCATGCAGCAAATCGCCGTTGTTGTGTAGGGCGTTGTCTGCAAACTGACTTGCAACGCCATCATTGATATTGATTAGAGCTTGATTGTTTGTTGATGTGCAGACAAAGGGGGCGGTGTTTGGGATTTGCCCATTCTTAAGAAAACGATTTGCTGAATCCATTGCTGTTTTTACAACAAAATCAGCAAACATTGCCCGCAAAACAGAAGTTTTTCCTGTCCCGGGTCCGCCATTAATCGGAGCAATATTGAGTTTTTCATCCAAAAAGGTATAAACAGCTATTCTTTGTGATGGCATAAGGGGATATTTTGCATCTAGGCTTCCCAAATGTCTTTTAGAATATTCAAGTTCTTGCTTAATGCCAAAAAGGCTTTTTTCGGATTTTGGGTTGAAGTTAAAATACTCATTGAGCAAACCGATATTCTTGCTTTTCTTGTCTTTCTCTTCTTTAAGCAAATATTTATAAATTTTACGCAATCCAGCAGTAAATGAGCTTTTATACATACAGATATACCAATCTTGCCCCCAAGCCGCATCTAGTCCACTTTTTTGCAAAAAGTTTTCAAGCCTGCTACTTAAAATGTCTTTAAAGGCAATATCCCCTCTCTCGATACCGCTTATTTCTCCATCCTGAAGTTGAGAAGCAGACAAAGCATCATTGTCTGTGTTTTGGGTAATTTGTTCATCATCTATGTGTTGAATAATTTTTGGAGAAAGAAATATAAAAGGCATTTCCATTGGACATGCCCCACCATTTCCTACAAGAAACTCCAAATTTGATAAGGTATGTTTGATTTTTTTCTTTTGAGATTCTTTTTGATTTTTGTTCTCTAGACCAATATCTAAATCACCTACATCTGCCAACTGGGCTACAAGAATCGGGAAATATTTTTCCTTTTTGTTATTTTCATTTTCAATATCCCGAGCTTTTCCACCCAAAATCGCAAAACTATATGCGAAATCCTCATTTTTCTTTTTGCTGTCAATAAAGCCATTAACTCCACTCACAAATTCATCAAAACCTTTTTTATCTAACCGATAAACAAATGTGTCTTTAGCATTCTTGCTTCCAAATTTGTTCCAAAATCAACATTAAACAGATGCTCGACCTTTAGTAGGTAATCATAGTATCTAAAAAGCTCCTTTATATTTTGTCTCATATTCCACATTCCCTTTTTTTTAAATTAGGGCGGGAATATAGCAAACTTTCACTTAAAGCACAAAAAATCACCTTGCTTTTAGTTATAATATAGCACTTTTATACACAAGAATTAATCCTCACAACATTTTAAGAAACAATCCTAAAGGAGCTATTGTTAAGGCACGGTTCAACATCTTTTTTATAAAACTCTTTATAACCATCTCTCTGTGCATATTCACAGTCCATATTTGTCCAAATATATCGCAAGGTATCGGGGGTATTTATATTGGCAATGAGCTTGATCTCTCCTGAAGTGATAAGTTCTACCCATCTCTTGCTAACAATATCTGGATATATGGAGGCGTGTATTCTCTCTCCGCTCGACAACCTCTCAATCACTTTTTCCTTAAAAGCCCTATCCCAAGCCTCCCAATATACTTCATCACACTTCTTGTCCCAATCCTTTTTAGCTTGGCTACTCCATTCACTATAAGGTGCGCTGCCATCTGGAATATGATTTGGACCACTAAAACTTTGTCCTACTAGGTATCCCATTGCAAAATCTCCAAAACCCATAATAAACTCCTTTCTATATTTTTAGATTTATTTAGGGAGATTATAATAGAATCCAAAGTTTGGATTCAAATAAGCAGAAGTTAAACTATAATTTCCTTAGCTGTCAAACATTGTTTGGTAGTATGCAAGAGTCATACGCTAATATTTGGCATATTGAATCCATAAGTTATTTTTAAGGGGGCTAGAAGTATAATCGTCAGCGAAATTCAAGTGGCGACATAGTGAGTAGTGCCAAAAGGTTGCTACTCCCCGCCTCACTTCTTCTATCTATTCATAATATCCAACAAACCTTGCCCATATGTTTTTATTATGTCATCTAAAAATAATTCTATGTTGTCTGGGTGTATGCCTATAATAACATTGTGTTGTTTTGTTGTGATTCTCGGGTATGTTTTATTTTGTTTTTGTGTAGTTTTCATAATGTTTTCCCAATGATAACTTCTATTTCTCAAGTTTTGAAGTAGGCTCAATACTATATTGACTTTCTCAAAGTTTCTTAGCCGAGATTTCTGCTTAACACACTTAAAATCCCTATTGCCTAAATCATAGGTCTTAAATTTTATGTTTTCAAGATTCATTACTTTATTTTGTAGTTTTTCTTTTTTGATGATGTGTATAATTATGCCAAAAGTTAGTATGGATAAATACTGATGGTGTGTAAGGTTGGTATTTTTGGTATCTTTTGTAATCTTGTTTTTTGCTTCTACCATTATTTTATCTTTAGAGTTTTCTATCCATAAGGGATTTGTTTGTGTAAGGATAGAATCTAACATATTTCTTAAAATAATTTCTATGACAGCAATCTTAGGTGTAATACGAGCAATAAGGCGGAGATTTTCAAAAAGTTTATCTAAATCATTGCTATAAGATTCTAATCTTTGTTTTGAAAAAAGAGCAATGATTTGTTCTTCAAACACTAGAATCCTTTTTGTTGTTCAAAAATCTATTTTGGAATTATACAAGATTCCTTCTTTAACAGCACTCTCTTTTTTTAACTAATACACTCTCTCTAACACCCAAGGCTTGGAAAACCAAGCTCATATTTCAGCAAACCAAACAGCTGGTGTAGGTAAATTAGGAGAATTTACAAGAGAACAGATGAATGCCATTCAATATGGGGCTGAGGCTGGGGTGCTTAATCAAATAGCTCAAGGCAATAGCTTAAGAAGAGTATTTGGAACAGGAACTGGATTCCAAGAGAGTTATTCTGCTATGGCAAATACTCAAGCGGATATGCAGAATTATACAGCTAGAGAAACCACAAGAAGTGCTAGAGAACACTTTGGAAAAAGTTTGCGTGGTGGTGGAAGCTCAGGTATGAGTTTTGCACACGCAGCAAAAAGCAATGCGGATTTAAAACACGATCAGTTTGCAGGAACTGCACAAGGGTATAGTGATGCTATGGCTTATGCCAAGGCAGAAGGAATAACAGGGAGTCTGTTTCAAAATTTAGCAAAAACAAAAACTTCCTCAATGGGAGATGGACGAACTAATGCTCTTAAAACCGCAATGGAGAAGGTTGAAGGGGAAATAGGACAAATCTAGGCGAATCCTATGATAATGATAATGCAGGAAACCTAGAAAATGATAAAAAACTTGCAAGAATTAGAGCAACCAAGCAAGTTCATCAGGAACTAGGAACAGCTGGTGTAACAGGGCATAAAATTTTACACACAGATTTAAGTGGAAAAAGTTCTTACGATCAAAAGATAGAGGCTAAAACACAGGAACTTCAAGATTCAGTTCAAGACAATTATGATTCTGGAAAGAATAGTTTTATTCAATCTGGAATCAACAACATAGACTTAAAAGATAAGCAGGCAATGGCTAGTGCAATGATTCAGCAAGGCGAGACAGATAAAAACACAAAATCTACTATGGGTGCTGTTGCTGATAGTGATGCTATGCGAAGTTCAGGCTTTATGAATAGTAATGGCACAATAACAAGTGCTGGTATGAATGCTATGGTAACAAACTCTCTGCAACAATAGCATAATATGATGGGTGCAAACAATATGTTTGGCAATACACCACAACAAAGACAAGCTCTTAACAATCTTATGACTGATATAGGGCTTAGTGCTTTAGAAAAACAATCAGTTTTAAGTGCAGGTAGTGTCACAGAAAGGGCTAATAGATTATTCTCCTATACGAGAAGTGGTACATATCAAGGCACATATAGGGGTATGAGCTTCAATGTCAATGCAGGTGCTGATGGAGCATATCACGGAAAATTTGATAGTCGCACAAGCATTACTGATGGTGTTACTGCTGATATGGGTGAAGCTTATAGTTATCTTGCTTATTCTGTGGGTGGTGTGAAAGGGGCTAGAAACTGGGGACAACTAAGACAGTGTATAATGGTGTAATGGATACAATCGGCACCGCTGGTGAAGTGGCAGATTTAGTTAGAGGTGGTGGAAAACTTGGTGGCATTAGAAAAGCTTTTAAGGGTAGCCCCAGCCAAACTGGTAATGCTGGAGGGGGAGTAATAAACACAACAAATACATTTGGTAATTCAAATATAGCTCCTTTTATTGCAAAGAATTATTTTGCTATAATTCACCATTTATTTGCAACAGAGGAGCAATACGATGCAGCTTAAGGATTATGAATTTTATTTTTCAAAAGAAAGGGTTAGTAGTTATGAAAGTGTTGAGCAACACGACCAGAATCTACATCTTATTTCAAAAATCAACATGCATCTTGGTATATTTGAGTTGTTATTCAGGAATAGAATTGATAATTTTCTTAAGGATAAAACAGAAAATGATGAATGGCTTATTGATTTAATCAATATTTTTGAAAATATAGAACCTGATAATATGACAGAGATTAAAAAGAATATGTATCGGGATCTTAAAAAGATAAGAATAAAATATAAAACACACGCACAAATCGTTTCAAACCTATCATTTGGATTTTGGGTAAATCTTACAAAACTATTAATTTTTGGCTGAGAAGGACACAATATCGCCCAAGCAACCTATATAGAAATACTTGATGTGTCAAGGATTAGCCTAATAAATTATTCTAGTAGAAATAGAAATCCATCAGACAACAATTTAAAATTGATTTTAGTCATCAGGCTTATCCAGCATATAAGGAACAGAGCATTTCATTGGGAGAATCTTCTTAAAACCAATGAAAACAGCTACGGAAAAATATTATTCAAACATATCTGCTAAAGAAAATGGGCAAAAAATATGGATACTACCAAAAAACACAGAGAAAGTTCTGAATGATACACTAGATTGCATAAATGTTAAGATAAGGGAAGAAATCATAAACTCCAACTAGCCTAATGACAACTGGGAGGAACGGAATTTAATCCAAAAGTCGGCGGAATTATACGCAAAATATTAGTAGATGTCAAGAAATCAAGCAATAATTCTAAAATCCCCTTGTTCAACCTTTGTCATCAACAAATTGAATAGTTCTATATATACTGGATTCTTTGCTTCTTCTCTATTTTCATCAGCTCAAATGGCACCAAGCGGACCTAGATTTTTTGTAGGAGCTACAAGTCTCAGTTCTCCACTCTCAATTAAATCCGCCCATTTCTCTTTGGAAATATCGGGGTAAGTCACAGGTGAAAAGCGTAAATCAT
>NZ_QXJF01000024.1 GCF_003670275.1 Helicobacter labetoulli | reverse complement strand
CACAACACATTTAAACACAAACTTCTACACACTTTATAGAGAATGGCATTATAAAGATATAGAGCCTAGAATCTTTGTGGAGGAGATGTTGTTAGATGGGACAAAAGATCCAGATACCTATAAATTTCATATTTTTCAAGGTTTAGAAGATCATTATATCCAGCTTACTGCCGATAGATTCACAAATTATAAACGCACGATTTTAGATAAAGATTGGCAACTTGCCCCATTTGGCTTCCTTTATGATAATGCAAATAATCCCATTCCGCCAAAGCCTAGTGAGTTAGAGCATCTTAAAAGACTAGCCTTTATGCTTTCTCAAATGTTTGATTATGTGCGTGTGGATTTGTATTATATGCCATTTGCTAAGGGGCAAAAAATCGTTGTGGGGGAGCTGACTTTCACACACGCTTGTGGGACAGAAAGACTTGTCCCAGAATCTTGGGATAAAAAACTAGGTAATATGTGGCAGCACACTTCATATAATAGGGGGAGTGATGAAGCCAAATAGTTTTATACAAAATCTTAAGCCCTATATCCCTATCGCACATAAGGTATGGGAGATTTCAAAAAAAGAAGAGATTCTAAAGCTTGATTGGAATGAATCTAGTATGCCGCCATCGCCAAAAGTCCTAACCGCCTTGCAACAAGCTATTTTGAATGATAATTTACATTGGTATCCAAATACGCACAATGCAGAGTTATTAGCCCTTCTAAGTAATTATGCAAATGTGCCAAGTGAATGTATAGAGATTTTTGCAAGTTCTGATTGTTCGCACGAGTTTATTTTGCAAGTCTTTGGGAGTGTTGGCGATAAAGTGTGCATTATCGCACCAACTTATGATAATTTCCGCTCAAGGGCTGATGGCATAGGGCTTCAAAGTGTATTTTTTCACACAGATGAAAAGGGCAATATTGATTTTAATTTGCTTGATAATTTTCTTGCAAATACACAACCAAAAATCGTGTATATATGTAATCCAAACAACCCAACTGGCACATTGCACGATATATTGAATCTAGAATTACTTATCACAAAATATGGCGATATGCTGTTTATTATAGATGAGGCGTATTATGAGTTTTGTGGTAAAAGTGTGGCGTATTTATTACCAACAATGCAGAATCTTATCATCACAAGGACATTTTCAAAGGCATTTGGCTTAGCATCATTTCGTATAGGCTATTGCTTAAGTTCTGCACAAAACATTGCTGCATTAAATTTACTTCGTAATGCAAAAAATATTACTCATCTCTCACAAGTAGCAGCTATTGCAGCACTAAAAGATAAAGAATATATGGAATCTTATGTAAAAGAGGTTGTATTGGCAAGAGAGTTTTTTATAAATGCGTTAGATTCTATGCGAGAGTTTAAACTTTATCCATCAAATGCTAATTTTGTTTTTATTCAGCATAGGGATATAAATGGATTAAAAATGTTTTTAGAAAAAAGGAATATTTTTATACGAGATTATTCGCATATTGTAGATAAGCATTGTCGTATTAGTATAGGCACAAGGGAGCAAATGCAGTGTGTTGTTAGAGAAATAAAGAGATTTTATAGGTGAGTGATTGGAGAAAATATGCAGACAAGAGAGCAGAACAACAGAGTTTTAGCATTATTTGATTTTTGTGAAACGCTTGTAGATTTTCAAAGTGCAGCAAGATATTTAGAGATTGTCGCAAAGTATCGTGGCTACAATATACAACAAGGTTTAGGGTATAGAGTGTATGTGAAGATAAAACGCAAAATAGGAAAAATCTTACCCAAATCTTATCGCGATAGGTTTGTTAAAAAACCTGTTAATTTTGAAGTTTTACAAGGACTAAGCCTAAAAGAAGCAGAGGATATAGCACAAGATTTTTTTGAAAAAGAGTTGCTTGTGCGTGTTAATGAACGCATTATAGAACGCTTGCATTATCATCAAAAGTTGGGACACACCATAGCAATTGTATCAGGTGGCTTTGAAATATATATTCGCATTTTTGCAAAGTATTTTGGGATTCCATATGTTGTGGCGGTTTCGCTGGATAGTAGTGAAGGGGTTTTAAGTGGCAATATGGCAGGTATTCATACGATGGAGCATAGAAAGCTTTATAAGTTATCACAAACACTTGATCTATCAATGTATGATTTAGCACAAAGCTATGCGTATAGTGATTGCCCTAGTGATATTCCTTTGCTAAGTTTAGTGGGTAATGGTATTGTTGTAGAGTGCGGGAAAGATATAGAATGGGCGAAGATTTTAGGATTTGAGATTGTTTAGGAATTGTGTTGGCATTGTATCGTTAAAAACGCTCTAGCTTCTTGTATCACTTGTGAATCTTGGCTTAAATCAATAAATTCAAATTCATTCCCACTTTGTCTTGTGCCACTGAGTAAATCCCCACTGCTGCGGTATTGTAAATCAAGCTCGGCAATGTCAAATCCGCTTAAGGTTTGAGCAAAGGCTTGAAGTCTTGGATTATCGCTCTTATGTGTGTAGAGATAGCAATACCCTTTAAGCCCATTACGACTGACACGACCTCTAAGCTGATGGAGTGTGGCTAATCCTAATCGCTCGGGGGCAACGATTACAATAGTTGAAACTTTTGGCAGGGAGATTCCCACTTCAATAAGCGTGGTAGCAAGAAGCAGTGAGCCTTTGAGTGCAAACTCATCAATGACATCTTGCTTGTTTTTATCCTTGCCAGAAGTGCAATACACACCTTCAAAATGTCGCTGCCAAAAGCCCTGTCCTTCACTTAGCGAGAGATAATCAAGAGCTTGACTTTCTTCTACAAGCGGATAGACGATAATGGCTTGATTGCCCTTGCTCACTTCGCTTTTTAAATGCGATAAAAGTGCTTTGAATCCGCTCTTATCAATGATGTGTGTTGTAATATCTTTTTTAAACGGCAAGTCTTTAATCACACTTAGATTAATAAATTGAGAATTAATCATCGCAAGGGTTCTAGGGATTGGCGTGGCGGAGAATTGCAAAGTATGCGGACGCGTTTTGCTTAAAGATTCTAGAGGCATTTTAGAATCTATTTTATTTGTATCTGTAGCAGAATCTGTTGGTGTATTTTGTGGGCTAAAGTCAAAGAGATTAGGTGTAGAATCTGGGCTTTCTTGCCCTATTTTTTCTAAAATATGTCGCTCTTTGGTGCCAAAGCGGTGCTGCTCATCACTCATCACAAGGGCTAGATTTTCTAGTCTAAAATCTCTATAAAGCAAAGCCTGTGTGCCGATGATAAAGTGGGCTTCTTGTGCTTCTTTGGAGATTGTGGGAGTTTTTGAGGTGATGAGGTGGATTCTCACAAAAGGTGGCAATAAATGCTTGGCTTCTTCATAAAGTTGTGTTGCTAGAATAGTCGTTGGTGCCATAAGCACACTTGTTTGTGGATAAGCACACATCACCGCACTAAAAATGACAACACTTTTTCCACAGCCCACATCGCCCATAATCAACCGCCTTGAAGCAATGGGAGATTGCAAATCTTGGCGAATATCTTTAATGGCATTTTGCTGCCCTTGCGTGAGTGTAAAGGGCAGAGAGTGTAGGAATGAATCTATATCATTATTGCAGATAAAACGAGCGGGAAATTGAATCTTTTTGCGAGAGAGCAGGAATAAATGGCGATAGATTTCTACAAATTTTAACGCATATAAATGCGTGTTTGAAAAGCCATTAGCATTGTGGCTAGTAACAAAGCTAGCATCTGGGTGAAAAATCTCATAAATACTTTGTGCGATATGCTTGGGCAGGAAAGCGAGATGTTCTAAGGTGATAAGCTCTTGTGCGAGTTGGCATAGGGTTTGATTTTTAAGTAATGTGGTTTTGAAGTGGGGTGTTATGGTGTTGATGTGTGTAATGATTTTTGGCTGGATAAGGCTAAGTCTGCCCTGATATAGTTCTAGCTTTCCCATAACATAAAGTTCAGAATCTAGCCCAAAAGTTTTTTTGTGAAATACTTTTGGGTGGAAGATAAAGAGTTCAATATCTTTGTCAAAATCACACAACCAAGCGTGAATGCGTAGCCTAGCGTTTTTGCCAAAGCCAAGTGAGTTGAGAGTGTGAATCTTGACGCGTAGCACGGCATTTGTATGTGGGGTTAGAGTTGTGCTAGGTGTGGTGTTTGTATAGGATTTTGGCAGATAGTGGATAATAAAATCAATAATATCGCTTACTTTGAGCTTTTGAAGCTGGGCTAGAGCGGGTTTATCAAGTGGAGGGAAGTGTAACATTTAGTTAGAAACACAGAATCTTGCCATATCAAGCACACGATTGGCATATCCCCATTCATTATCGCACCACGCCATAATACGAGCCATTTTGCCATTAAGCACATAGCTCAAATCCGGCACAAACACAACGCTGTGAGGATTGCCTATAAAATCACTGCTCACACCTTGTTTATAATCAACATCAATAATGCCCCGCATTGAATCTTGTGCGGCTTGGATAATGCTTTGATGAAGATTCTGCGTGGTAATATTGCAAGAGAGTGTGAGGCTTATATCAAGCAACAAAACATTAGGCACAGGCACACGCACGCTATGCCCTGCGATTTTACCCTTCAATTCTGGCAAAAGGCGGATAAGCGTTCCACTTGCCCCCGTGCTTGTTGGAATGATATTTTGTGCCGCGGCACGAGAGCGTCTTTTGTCATTTGGATATACGCTATCTAGCAGGGATTGCTCGTTTGTGTAGCTGTGTGTGATACAAAAGCTCATTAGCTCTATGCCAAAATCTTGATCAAGAATCTTACAAAGTGGGGCAAGGGCATTGGCCGTGCAAGAAGCATTTGAGAAGATAGATTCACCTTTGTATTGCGTGTGATTGACCCCTAGGGCAAAGGTTGGTATATCGTCGGTGGGAGAGGCACAAAGTATGACTTTTTTTGCCCCTTTTTGGCAGTGGTGGGCTAATGAGTGGGAATCTAGGAATTTGCCACTAGATTCTAGGACAATATCCGCCCCAAGTGCTGCAAAATCAAGCCTATTTGGGTTGCTTTGTGTGAGTGTATGAATGGGCGGAAAACCTTCAATTTTAAGCGTGTTTTGTGAGTATTGTATCTCAAGCCCCAAGGCTCTGTGTGTGCTATCGTGCTCTAAGAGATAGCTTAGAATCTCCCAATCGTGTATGTCATTTATCGCTACAATGGAAATGTCTTTGCTAAGCAAACTTGCACGAAGAATGCTTCTACCAATGCGTCCAAAGCCATTGATTGCGATATTTATCATAGATGTCCTTGTGGGGTAAGATTGTGCGTATTGTAGCATATTTGCTATAATGATTTTTAAAAGATTAAGGGGGTGAGTGTGTCAAAAGATGTGCTAAAAACAAATGGAGATTCTATAAGTGTGGCAATTACGGGGGCAAGTAGCGGTATAGGCAGGGCATTAGCATTAGAGTTTGCTAAAAATCATAAAAATATAACCTTACATCTTGCCGGGAGAAATGAGGCAAGAGTGCAAGAAAGCAAAGAGCAGATTCTCTTGCACAACCCCGACGCACAAGTGCTATTACAATGCTTTGATGTGAGTGATGAAGAGGCAGTGAAGCAATGGTGTGAAAATATTTTTCAATCTCGTGTGGATATGGTGATTATGAATGCGGGTGTAGCTATGGGAGAGGAGCAGAGTGCGGCAAAACATAGCGAGATTTGCAAAACAAACGCTCTTGGCGTGGCATTTGGAAGTTTTTATGCGTTGGAATCTATGAATAAACAAGATTCTGTGTATGGAAGTAAAGGGCATATCGTGCTTATTAGCTCCATTGCTGCATTATTAGCTTTGCCAAATGCACCAAGTTATAGTGCGTCTAAAATCTTTGTGAGAGCTTTGGGAGAAAGCCTATCTGTTGGACAAAGTGATGTGCGTGTTACGACAATTTGCCCGGGCTTTATTAGAACGCCACTTACGCAATTTATCCACCCTCTTGTCCCGCAGATGAGTGCAGAATCTGCGGTTAAAAAAATGTATAACGCCATTATTAAGGGCAAAAGATTCTACGCATTCCCTTGGTGGTTGGCATTTGGAGCAAGATTTTATAATATTTTACCCTTTTGGCTTAAAAGGGCATTTATCCGTATGTTTCACACAATGGGGAGTTTATAAATCACTCCGTGTGAGCTTTGTTTGTGTCTTCATCGGCTCGTGCTTTGGTATTGTGATACAGCATATAAATCGCACTTTCCCACAAACTTTCATTAATTGTTTTAAGTTTTGAGTAAAGCTTTGAATCTTGCCCTTCCACAAGCTCCCATTTTGTAGATTCTGCGTTTGTAGAATCTTTGCTTACTCGTTTATAGAGCGATCCCCCACCTGCTTGTTCATATTCATTTGAAAAACAATATTCGTTGCTTACAAGCAAAGGCGGTCTATTCAAGCGGCGGATAAATGTGAATCTATCCTCGCCAAATGATGGGTCAAGTAAGTCTCGCCCCATAGTCGTGTTATGGACTTTCACTCCAGCTAGTCCCGCTGCTGTTGGGAATATGTCAATATGCCCACCGGTTTGTTTCATAACTTTGGCTTGTGGGAAGTATTTTGGCGAGTGGATAATAAGCGGGACTTGAAATTCGTGTAGGGCTAAGTGTGAGTAGCTTTGCTCAACTGATGGAGAAACCTGCGACATACCGTGATCGCCTGTGATGATAAAAATTGTATTGTCATAATAGCGTGATTGTTTGGCTTTTTCAAAAAACTTCTTAAGTGCATAGTCGCAAAACTTTAGGGCAAGATATTCTTGTTTGGTATCAAAGGCATATTTTGTTAAATACTCATCATCTGGCATTGTGTAATCAAGCCCTGCAATACCATCTGGCACGGTAAATGGGGAGTGAAAACTTGCAAGTTGGATAAGGCTTATAAAAGGCTCTTGCTGCTCTTCAAGCAAAGTATTAGCTTCTTGCAAAAGATCGTGGTCTGAAATGCCCCAAACATCCATTCTAGGAGATTTCCAATAGCCTTCATCATATATCTTTAGCCCCGAAACATTATTGCTCATCACTCCACGGATATTTGCCCAATTTGCATTACCGCCAATCATATAGAGTTTTGTGTATCCATCAAAATCATTCCACACAAGGTGTTGGTCCATTGTGTATGGGTCGCGAGAGCTTGTTTTAAAATACTCATTCACATCGGGTATGCCTGTGATGATAGAAAACATTGCTCTTGCGGTAGTTCTAGCCGAGGCATAGTAATTTGGAAAATACAGAGACTCTTGGGAGAGTTGTTTAAGGAAACGCGTTGTGTCTAATTCATCAAACATCAGCGAACTTTTATGTGTGCTCATAGATTCAATAACGATGATAACAATATTGGGCTTATTCCCAACCCCGTCGGTTTGTGAAAAACGATCATATCTCATAGAATCTGCATTTGGATTCTGCACGCCTAAATATTCCGCAGTGGCAGCATAAGCCTCTCTAGCTTGTTTAGTGTTATCAATATAGGAGTTTTGTGGGCGAGTGTCGGCGAGATTCTGTATAGGATTAAGCCCTAGGGCAGTAATTTGACTATGGCCGGAAAAATATGCCTCACTCCATCGCAATGGATAATAGATGATGCTATATTGCCCATATATCAATATGACAAGCACAAATAAAGTGGCTATGGCTGATGTTATTTTGTGTGAAAGAGCATTTTTTGTGCTTGGATATGTCCATTTGTTGAATATGCTTTTGGCACAAAGCGTGAGTATTGCAACAATCACCACAAGCACAAGTAAAAGTTTAATGACAGGGTAGGTTTGCCAAATCATACCTAGTGCTTCTTTGGTATCTTCTAAAAGCCCAACAGCAGCAAAATTGACGCGTGAATTAAGGTAAGCGTAGTGGGCAAAATCCGCGATGTAGATAAGGATATACAAGCCAAAAACAATGGCGTAAAACACAAGTAAGAAGGGGCGGATATTCCCAAAAAATCTTGATAAAAAAGGTATAAAAAGAAATACAAGAAGTGGCAAAGACATAAATGCAGCAATGCGACCATCAAACCGCACACCGATATAAAAAGCCTTAGCTATATCTTCCCAAGAAAATGCTCCTAAGCTTTCCCATTGCCACGCTGCAAAGCTAATGCGTAAGACTATGGCTACAAGCCACAAAAACAAGAGAAATTTAAAATATAACCGCGTATTTTTTGTAAGAATCAAGGCTCTATCCTTTAAAAGTGTATTCAAAAAGGGTGCATTATATAGTTAGCTTGTTGAATCTACTTTTAAAGTTTAATTAAAGATTTATGCCACGCCCCATAATGAAAAATTGCATTAAGAGGCATTTTTAGTTCAGGCTAGATAAAGGCATTGATCGCATTTTTTATATCATCAATAGAGCGGGGTTCTATGAGACGCTCACCAACTTCCTCGCCATTTCTATAAAAAATAAGTGTTGGAATCTTGCGGATATTGAGCGTATTTTTGAGATCAGTTTGTGTATCAAAGCTGACTTTGTAGAATGAAACCTTCCCCGCAAACTCTTTCTCCAATATGTCAAGCATAGGATCAATATGCCGACAATCAGGACACCAAGGTGCGGTGAAATCCACCACGACGCAACCTTGCTTAATCACTTCATTAAATTGTGCTGTATCAATACTTTCTATCATTGCAAACTCCTAAAACATAAAATACACTAAGAAATAAGTGCCGCATAAAAGGATAATAAATAAAACTAACGCAAGGATAAATGTCTTTGCCCCAAAAGAGACAAATTTTTGCCAATCAATCTGCAAACCAAGTGCTACCATTGCAAACACAAGCAGGAGCTTTGAAGCAAATTGCGTAGATTCTACAATGACAGGTGGAAAGTCAATAAATGAATTGAGTAAAATCACGCCCAAAAAGCCAAACGCAAAATATGGGATATAAGGTGTGCCTTGCTGTTTGGAGGCACTAGATGCAAAAACAACATAAGAGATAATAAGCAAAAGTGGCACGAGTAGCACCACGCGAGTCATTTTGACAAGCAAAGCGACACTTTGAGATTCAGGAGATATTGCCGCTGCCCCTACGACATTTGCCACTTCGTGTAAGCTCCCACCGATAAAAATGCCCCACTGATAATCGCTTAAAGGTAAAAAGCCGCTGTAATACATCACAGGTAAAGCTACCATACCAATAAGCCCAAAGATGACGATAAATCCCAATGCCACAGAGCTTTTGCTAGGGTGAGTTTTAAGTGTGGATTCTAAAGCAAGGATTGCCGCTGCCCCGCATACCGCACTACCAATACCTACAAGCAGAGAAATCTCCCTGTCAAGTTTTAGAGCTTTGCCAATAAAAATGGCAGAAACAAACACTGCTACGACTACAATTAATGCAATAAGAAATCCTTTGAATCCTAGGGCAACAAGCTCATTAAGCGTAATAAATGAGCCATAAAGCACAATGCCTAGACGCAAGAGCTTTTTTGCACTAAAGTCCATTCCTTTTTGGAGTTGGTAGGTTGCATTGAGTTTGGGATAAAAGGGCGAGAGAATGCTACCAAGCAAGATTCCAATAATGAGCGGAGAGAGAAAGGGCGTAAGCGTGGAAGCAACAACCATAGAGATGGCACTAAGTAAGCTAAGAAGCAGCATTGCATAAAAAAAGCCCATAGGTTTTGTATGTGTCATAATTTTGTCCTTCAAAGTTTTAGATTAAATAAATACGCGATATGCAACTCAATACAAAGAAAACGCATCTATGGGATTATAGCCGAAGTTTGTATGCCGAAGTTTGTGTGGTTTTGATAACACAATTTAAATAACAACTTGCAGAGATTTTCTGTAATTTGTAGTGGTGGCTCGAGGCGGAATCGAACCACCGACACGGAGATTTTCAGTCTCCTGCTCTACCGACTGAGCTATCGAGCCATAAGTAAAAAGAATGCGGATTATACTGCGATAGGCTTGAAATTTGGCTTAAAGCGTTTAAGAAATTGCAAGAATTGCAAAAAAGTGGAGTGTGCGGTATGTTTTAGAATCTATGCCTTTAAATCAAATGGCGAGATAAGGCTTAAAATTTGGCATATTGTCAAACAACCCCTCACATCTCACAAAAAGTAAATCAATAATGATAAGAGCAAAGGGTGATTTTACACTCATTTTTAACACACTTTGTAAAATCACTTTACAAATTTTATGCAAATATTACTTCAAAAATGGATTTTTTTACTACATAATCCCAAACTTCATTGTGTGATGCAATGACATATTGTTATCCTAGAATCTAATTTGGAGGCGTATTTTGATGTTTAAAAGTGTGAGTGGAAAAATTGCTATTACGATTGTGGCATTACTTGTGGTGTCTTTTATATTATTGGCTTTGGCGAGTTTCTCGCTTACAAAGTCTAGTATTGTTGCAAGTGTGGCACACGGCAAACAAGAGAGCGTGAAAAATGCGGAGAATTTTGTCAATACATATTTTGAATCCAAACTTCACTTTGTAGAAGAGGTGGTGCAGGATATTGCACAAAGTGGGGATTTTTCTTATCCTGCTGTTGCCAAAAGGCTAGAAGATGCTTTCAGGCTTATGCCACATCTTGATGCGTTGTATATTGGCTATGAATCTAATGGATTGCTCATTAAAACAGATGTTCAGTCAAAAAATAAAGCTTATATCCTTGATCAAAGCAAAGGCTTTCGCACGCAGGGTTTGGCTTTGGACTTTGAAGCATTAACAAAATTGCAAATTCCTGTGATTATTTATGTCAATGTGCGAGATATGGAGCATTTTAGCGTGTATAAAGGGGCAGATTCTCATTATGTGTATTTGGCTGATCCGAGTTTAGGTAATATCAAAGTCAGCAAGGGGAAGTTTTTAGAGATGTTTTATCAACGCGAGGATTTAACCTATCCGGGTAAGATTCTAGTGATTTTAAGCGACACGCATAAGGGTAATGATACATTTTTCACACATAAGACAAATACGATGATATATAAGGCCATACAAGATAAGGTTTTGTATTAGTTTTATAGAATCTTAAATGCTAAAAAGCAAAATCTGCTTTTATTTGCTTTATGAGATTCTATATTTCTAGCTTAGCTTACAAACCCACTTATAATATCCCCCATTTTTTCACACCCCGCAAGCTTTGAATCTTTATCCATCATATCGCCTGTGCGATAGCCTTGTTGCAGGGCAATATTTACTGCATTTCTCACTGCTTGTGCTTCTTGTTTTAGCCCAAATGAGAGTTCAAGCATCATCGCCACGGATAAAATCGTGCCGATAGGATTTGCCTTATCTTGTCCGGCAATATCCGGTGCGCTGCCGTGGATTGGCTCATATAGCCCTAAAGTGCCTTGAGAGAGCGAAGCGGAAGGGATTACACCAATAGTGCCTGTGATGACACTCGCTTCATCGCTCAAAATATCCCCAAACATATTTTCAGTTAAAATCACATCAAAAGCACTCGGCACTCGGCAAATCTGCATCGCCGCATTATCCACATACATATGGCTTAAGCTTACATCAGAATAGTCTTTTGCTACATTCTCCACTACTTCACGCCATAAACGCGATGAGGCTAGGACATTTGCCTTATCCACGGACACAAGGTTTTTCCTGCGTTTTTGTGCGATTTCAAAGGCTACTTTTGCAATAGATTCAATTTGAGATTGCGTGTAGCTCATCTCATCAGTAGCGATTTTTTCGCCATTTTTTTCCTCACACAAATGCCTACCAAAATACGCTCCACCCACAAGCTCACGCAAAATGACAAAATCAATACCTTTTTGCAATATTTCGCTTTTTAGCGGACTAGCATTTTTGAGTTCAGCTAAAAGCGTAGCTGGGCGGATATTAGCAAATACACCTAGCTCTTTTCTAAGTCTTAAAAGGGCATATTCTGGGCGGTTATGGCTTGGCTCTTTATCCCATTTTGGACCGCCAACTGCTCCTAGCAAAACGCTATCACTCCTTTTACAAATATCCAAACTCTCCTTAGGCAAACACTCTCCACAAGAATCAATCGCACAGCCACCCGCTAAAACTTCCTTATAAATAAACTCGTGCTTATATACCTTTGCTATAGAATCTAGCACTTTTAGGGCTTGTGTGATGACTTCTTTGCCGATACCATCGCCACGGATTACTGCTATTTGTTTTTTCATTCTCTCTCCTTTGTTGCTGCGTTGTCTCTTTGGTGCTTTTAGTGGATTGTTCGCTCAAGGCTCGGTCATTTATGTTTAACAAACTCCCTTCGCCTCCACTTTGACAACCCACAAAATCATCACAAGATACTTCCGCATTGGTATTTTTGTGTGCTTAAAAAAAACTAACTCCTGCCTTAAAAAATATAAAAAACTCACAAAGCCTAACAGCAATTGCTAGAATCTAGAATCTATAAATTGTCATACTGAGGCGTTAGCTAAAGTATCTAAAACATTAGAATCTAAAAAGATTTTTCGCCTACGGCTCACACGAGTGAAGCTCTTGCCCACACTTGCAAAAATGACAAAGTGCGGAATTTGCTTGAGAATCTAGATTCTAATTTACCCACAAAACCCAAACCCTACTTCTTATTCTTCGCTATCCAGTTCAAATACCCATTTGCGTTGATAATCTCTTGTATAAAAGGTGGAAAGGGCGTTGTGCTAAAGCTTTTAGCACTTTTAGATTCTATAATCTGCCCCTTATCAAAATCAATGCTTACACTATCGCCATCTTGCAAAAAGTCTGCAATCTCGCTAGATTCAATAATTGCTAAACCAATATTAATCGCATTGCGATAAAAGATTCTAGCAAAACTCTTAGCGATAATGCAGCTTATCCCACTAGCCTTAATCGCAATAGGTGCGTGTTCCCTGCTGCTCCCACAGCCAAAGTTCCATCCGCCAACCATAATATCGCCATTCTTTACCTTTTTTACAAAATCCTTATCAATGTCCTCCATACAATGACTTGCAAGCTCCCTATGATCTGCAGTGTTTAAATACCTTGCAGGAATAATCACATCAGTATCAACATTATCACCATATTTATGGATAAATCCTTGTGCTTTCATTTTCTATCTCCTTTTGCAATAGTTCAAACAACCATACATTAAACAACATCTTGTGGGGTGCTTAGAATCCCCCTTACCGCACTAGCAGCAGCTACTTCAGGGGAGCTAAGATACACTTCACTTGTGGTATGCCCCATTCTGCCTACAAAGTTGCGATTTGTGGTAGAAACACATTTTTCATTTGCCGCTAAAATTCCCATATGTCCGCCAAGGCAAGGACCACAAGTTGGTGTAGATACCACCGCTCCAGCTTTAATAAAAGTCTCTAAATACCCACGATTAATGCACTCTAAATAGATATTTTGCGTAGCAGGAATGATAATGCAACGCGTATTTTTTGCTATTGTTTTATCCTTTAGAATATTTGCTGCTACTTCCATATCACTTAGCCTACCATTCGTGCAAGAGCCGATAACAACTTGATCTATTTTTATCTCACCCCATTCATCTCTCTCTTTGGTATTTTCAGGCAAATGCGGAAACGCCACCGTGTGATCTATAGAATCTAGATCAATATCAAAGACTTCTTCATACTCGGCATCTTCATCAGCCTTGTAGATTCTAAACTCCTTGCTTGTGCGTCCCTTAGCATATTCAATCGTAATGTCATCTACTTCAAAAATGCCATTTTTCGCCCCCGCTTCAATCGCCATATTCGCAATGCAAAGCCTATCATCAATGGTTAAGTTTTTTAACCCTTCTCCGCTAAACTCCATACTTTTATACAACGCCCCATCAACGCCGATTTTACCAATAATATGCAAAATCACATCTTTGCCACTCACATAAGGGCGGAGTTTGCCCTTGAGATTAAACTTCATCGCCTTTGGGACTTTAAACCACGCTCCACCCGTTGCCATACCCACAGCCATATCCGTGCTGCCCACACCCGTGCTAAACGCACCCAACGCCCCATAAGTGCAAGTGTGAGAATCTGCCCCTATAATCAAATCGCCAATTGTTACAATGCCTTGTTCAGGCAAAAGGGCGTGTTCTACCCCCATATTCCCCACATCATAGTAATGCTTAATATCAAAGTCATTAGCAAAACAGCGGCATTGCTGAGATTGCGTAGCGGCTTTTATGTCCTTATTTGGTGCGAAATGATCCATTACAAGTGAGATTTTATTTTTATCAAAAACTTGCGTGAATTTTGCTTGTTTAAAGGCGTTGATTGCCACAGGCGTGGTGATGTCGTTGCCTAGCACCATATCTAGCTTGGCTCTTATTAAATCATTTGCCTTGACAGATTCTAATCCTGCTCTATCAGCTAAGATTTTTTGACTCATTGTCATTCCCATACTTTGCTCCTTACTGATTGTTGTTTATCATTTTGTAATGTCTCTAAATACTCTTGCATAGGCAGTGTATCTACCTTCGCACTAAAGATAGCAAAAGATTCTAGAATCTCGCAGCCACAATACTTAAACGCACTTGTAAGCGGACTTAAAATCGTATTAAGGCTATATCCGTGATGCCCATCATAACTATCCTTTGCCCCACCCAAAGTCGTAATGACTTGAAACTTCTTGCCCTGCAGTAGCTTAGAATCTTTGCCATATAAAATATGAGTTAAAACCCTATCCTGCCATTCTTTCATAAGCGCAGGTGTGCTAAACCAAAACAGCGGAAATTGAAAGATGATTTTTTGTGAATCTTTGAGTAATGCCACTTCATTTTCGGCATTTATCACGCCATCTTTATAAGTCTCATTGAGATTGTGAATCTTCACATTTGAAAGTGTCTTCGCAGATTCTAATAACGCCCTATTGACTTTAGAATCTTTCCAAAATGTGTGTGAAAAAATAAGTAGTGTTTGCATAGAAACTCCTTTTTTTAAAGTTGATTTGATTTATACGCACGATTTAACGCACTGACTAACGCATACACTGAAGCCTTGATAATATCATTATCAATCCCGGCTCCAAAGTATTTTTTACCTTCCCCATTTTTGCTACGATTTTCAATCTGCACATAAGCTATGGCTTTAGCATTTGAGCCATTGTTCAAAGCGTGTTCGCTATAATCAAGTATATCAAAGCTTAAATTTAAATGCTCCCTTAACGCATTTGCTACGCTATCAAGCCGCCCATTTCCTTTAGAATCTATGCTCATTTTTTGCGGTTTTATTAGCTCTATACGCACTTCGCAATCATTGTCTTTTGTCTCAAAAATAAACTCACCTATCTCTAAAAATTCCGCAAAATTTACAAAATCCTTTTCAAAAATCTCACATATCTCACTAGGGCTAAGCTCTTTATGTGCTTTATCTGAAATATCCTTAATATAGTAGGAAAACTCTTCTCTAAAAAGCGGCGGTAAATTCGCTCCATAATGCTCGTGCAAAATATAAGCAATGCCGCCCTTGCCACTTTGTGAATTTATGCGTATCACATCGCTTTCATACACTCGCCCCACATCTTGTGGATCAAGCGGGAGATAAGGCACACTCCAAGTGCTAAGATTGTTTTCTTTATGATACGCCATACCTTTAGCAATAGCATCTTGATGAGAGCCAGAAAAGGCAGCAAAGACAAGCTTACCAGCATAAGGTTGCCGCTCATAGACTTGCATTTTGGTTACAGATTCATACACATCACAAATTTGGGGGAGATTGCTAAAATCAAGTTTGGGATCTACTCCGTGTGTGGTGAGATTTAACGCTAGGGTGATAATATCCACATTCCCCGTGCGTTCGCCATTACCAAAAAGTGTGCCCTCAATCCTATCCGCCCCTGCTAAGATTCCAAGCTCAGCACTCGCTACCGCACAGCCTCTATCATTATGCGGGTGCAAGGATATAAGCACATTTTCCCTATGCACGAGATTCTTACTCATAAATTCCACTTGTTGTGCGTAAATATGGGGCAAACTCATCTCAACGGTAGCAGGGAGATTCAAAATAAATTTTTGCGTTTGCGTGGGCTTAAAAATATCAATCACAGCATTACTGACTTCAAGGGCATAGTTAATCTCTGTGCCGCTAAAGCTCTCTGGCGAGTATTCAAAGCAAAAGTTACCTTTTGTCTCCTCTGCGATTTGCTTCACGCACAATGCCCCATCAATGGCGATTTTTTTCACTTCATCTTTTGACTTTCTAAAGACTTGCTCTCTTTGAGCATAAGAAGTTGAGTTATAAAAATGCACCACCGCATTAGGACAACCATCTAGGGCTTCAAAAGTCCGCTTGATGATATGCTCCCTTGCTTGAGTAAGCACCTGCAAACGCACATCTTTTGGGATTAGATTCTGCTCTATGAGTGTGCGTAAAAAGCGGTATTCTGTCTCACTTGCCGCGGGGAATCCAACCTCAATATCTTTAAAGCCAATTTGCAGCAGGAGTTTAAAGAATGTGATTTTTTCTTCTAGGCTCATAGGCGTGATTAGGGCTTGATTCCCATCGCGTAAATCCACGCTACACCATAAAGGTGCGGACTCTATATACTCTTTTTTGCTCCATTCTAAATATGATTTAGAATCTTTATTAGAATCTGGGGGCATAAAATACCCGCGTTTGTATTTTGTGTGATTCATAAAAACTCCTTGTAAAAAATTACTGCAAAGGCTTAAAAAGCCCTTTAATTGTAGCAATAAAAATCACAAAAATAATAAAAATTTTCTACAAAAAAGAGCGTAAAGAGAAGTTTTGGAATCTATGGCTTCTTTTTGGGCAGAATTTTGCTTATTTTTGACTAGATTCTACATCTTTGATAATCCAGCCCTTTTCACTTGGGAATATAGCATATTGCTCTGCGGTGTGTAAGTCAAAGACATAGCATTCACTGCTTTCAAGTTTGCTTCGCTCTACCGGAATGACTTTAAGCCTATCTTTTATTTCCTGCATATCCTCACACATTGCGCTAAATCCGCACATCATCAATTTATACCGCATAAGATTCTCCTATAAAATTTTTATGTAATATTGCCATTTTATTTTTACGCAATTTTAAAGCCAAAGGAGCAAAAATGATAAAAAGACAAATGATAGGCAAGGATATAGATTTTAGTTTATGGTGTGATTTTATCCAAAGGGATTTTTTAGATAAAGAGTTTAAAAGCCTTGTAGATTCTGGCATTATTTGTGGGGCTACGAGCAATCCTAGCATTTTTGCTAAGGTATTTCAAAGTAAAGTCTATGCAGATTATATTGCTTCATTGAAACATCACATTGCAGATTCTAAAAGCGTGTATGAAGAACTAGCCATTGCAGATATTAAAAGGGCAGCTCAAATCCTGTTTCCATTGTGGGAAAAAAATATGGCTAATGGGCTTGTAAGCATTGAGATTGACCCATTTTTGTGTGATGAGAGTGGAAAGAGTGTAGATGAGGGCTTAAGGCTTTTTAAGCGTATTGATATGCCAAATGTGATGATAAAAGTCCCTGCCACACAAGCGGGATATGAAGTGATGAATGCCCTTATACAAAAAGGCATTAATGTCAATGCTACGCTTATTTTCACCCCAAGCCAAGCCAAGCAGTGTGTGAGTGCATTAAAAAGTGCCGAAAGTGGAGCAAAAGATTCTGCCAAAGGGGTGATAAGTGTGTTTGTCTCGCGTTTTGATAGGCTGGTAGATTCTGCCTTGCCTAAGAATCTGCATTTGCAAATGGGTATTATCAATGCCATGGATTGTTATGAGTGTATAGAATCTTATGCTAATCCCCATATCCGCACACTCTTTGCTTCCACAGGTGTGAAGGCTAACGCAAATGGAGATTTTAATCTATCACTGAGCTATTATATTGAAAAGTTGATTTTACCCCATAGTGTGAGTACCGCACCGCTTGAAAGCATTAGGGCGTATGTGGAGTGCGAGGGGGCAGATAGAGAATGCACCCAAACGCCGCTTATAGATTCTGCTTCACGCCTTAGCTTTTGGGATAGTGTGAAAAAATGCGGTATTGTGTATGATAATGTAGCAAATCAGCTCTTAGATGAAGGACTAACAAGCTTTAAGCAAAGCTTTGAGGAGCTTTTGAGGGGGCTATGAAATATCAAGCTAAGGTTTTGTGGGTGTAGTATGTGTTGATTTAATAATGTTTTTTGGATACAATTCAAACCTTATTTGATTTTCTGCGGAGAATAGAGAGCTATGAAAGAGA
>NZ_QXJF01000023.1:1566-20110 GCF_003670275.1 Helicobacter labetoulli | reverse complement strand
GGCGCTTCGTGCAAGTTATGGATTAAGTGGCGGTATGAAACTTGATGCCCCAGCTATTTCAGGCAACACAATCACTACCCAAAAAGTGATGATTGATGCAAATAGCTTTTTTAGTCTCGGTGTTGTATTTGTATATTAATACCAAATCACAAATCCTACCAAATTAACATAGAGTAGGATTTGTTTCTCACTCTAGCACCACTTTTCTTGAAACTTTCATAGTGTAGCATACCTTAAAATAAGCCACCTACCGAACAGGCTGAACAGATATGTAAAAAGCTAGATTCTATTTTCAAAATAGAATCTAAAGAGAATTAGTGAGATTTGCGATACTCTAGAATCATCGCATACGCCTCATCTTTGAGACGCAATTTTTGCTTCTTTAGCACCTCAAGCTCCATATCACTCATAAGCTCTTCGCCATTTTCAATCTTTTGAATCCTATCATCAAGCTCATTATGCTCATCAAAAATCTTTGCAAAATGTGCGTTGTTAGTCTTAAGCGCGGTTACTTCGTCTCTGTATTCGTGAAACATACCTAACTCCTTGTGTGAAATAAAACCTTATTGTAAGATATTTTTGGTAATAACACCACGCTTTTTTTTAACCTAAAACCCATTTTGCGTAACTAACTCCTATAATCTGCATTAATCTCCACATATCTATGTCCCAAGTCGCAGCCATACGCTACAAAGCGTCCTTCTCCCATACCCAAATCACAGGTAATCCTAAAACTTTCTTGCTTCATTACTTCCGCTGCTTTTGCCTCTTGGCTCTCATCAAAGCAAATCTCACCCCTATCAAAAACAACAACATCATTAAATGCTATTTTCAACCGCTCCTGTGCTGAATCCACCCCACTTGCCCCAATAGTAGAAGCAATTCTCCCCCAATTTGGATCGCCACCAAAAATAGCTGTTTTGACTAAAAGAGAGTTTGATAACGCTTTTGCGGCTTTCATCGCTTGATTTTCATCTGCCGCATTACACACTTCAAATGCCACCACACGAGTTGCTCCCTCACCATCACGCACAATATCAAGGGCAAGTTTATGCATTACTATTTGTAACGCTTCTTTAAACGCATCTTTGTCATACACGCCACTATATCCATTTGCAAACAAAAATACAGAATCATTTGTGCTTGTATCGCCATCTACGCTAATGGCATTAAAGCTTGTTTTTATACACTCTTGCAACACCTCTTTAGCGTGAGATTCTACAATCTTAGCATCAGTTGTGATAAAGCAGAGCATTGTCGCAAGGGAGGGCTGTATCATACCCGCCCCCTTTGCCATAGCCCCGATGTGAAACTCCCCTGAATCTAGTTTAACTTTTAAGGCTATTTCTTTACTAAAAGTATCAGTTGTGCGTATGGCATTAGCCGCTCTTGTGTGGGCGTCCTTGTCATTTTCAAAAGGCTTAAAAAGCTTAAAACTTGCCTTAATTTTCTCCTTTGGCAGATACTGTCCTATCACGCCTGTGCTTGACATAATGGGATTTTCAATAAATGGAAGCTCTTGCTTTAAAGATTCTAGAATCTCAACCACATCTTGCACACCCCTATGTCCTGTCATCGCATTGGCATTTTTCGTATTGATTAACACAAAATTACTTTTCTTCCCCTGCACATATTGCTTAAAATGCGTAATAGGAGCAGCAGGAAAGCAATTATTAGTAAAGCTCACAATAGGTTGCAGCGGCTCTTTGCTATACAAAAAAGCAATATCTAATAAATCCGCTCCATTAGAATCCTTGCCCTTTAGTCCCGCACTCACGCCATCAGCATAGAATCCTTGCGGTGCATTCACACCACCACCAATTGGAAAAATCTCAAACATAATCCACCTCTCTTGGTTTTTGCTTTCTCATAATCAATCGTTTTGTAGCACGGATATTTTCACTTGAGCCAATCACAAGCAACTTACATTCGCTTGAGACAATCGTATTGCCATTTGGCATACTGATATATGTGCCATCTTTTTGCGTTAGCCCCACAACTGATACATTTGTAACATCTCTAAAATGTGCTTCTTTAAGCTTTTTTAGCACAAGCCAAGAGTAACGCGGAACGATAATCTCTTCTAAATCAAGGGGTGTATCACGGCAATACAAAAACTGCTCTAAAAGATTCTCCATATCCGGACGCACTGCCATAGCCGAGATTCTCTGTGCCATAAGCTTAGAGGCTGAAATTACAGAATCACAGCCTAATTTTTTAAGCTTTTTGCTCTCTTCTTGAGAGTTGGCACTAGCGATAATGTAATAAGGCTTCCTGCCTAGCTCCTCTTCAAAAAGCCTAGCACTCACTACCATCGTAATATTATCTGCTGCATTTTTAGAAAAGCTCACAATCCCCTTGGCACTTGAAAGGTGGGATTTAAGCATAGCAATATGCGTATGTGGGTCATCAATAATGTAGTAAGGATACTTATATTTTTGTGCTTGAGCTTCAAAATCTTTAGAATTATCCACTACAACAAAAGGAATATGAGCCTCCAAAAATTGCTGTGCGAGTTCTATGGTAAATTCATTGTGATAGCAAATCACATAATGATTCTGCAAACGAGCGATTTTATACACCATTTTTTGCTCCTTGATTAAGCGGATAAGAGTGCCATTATTCACAACACTCATAATAAATGCTACGCTAAAGGTTACTACCCCTGCTCCACATACCATTAAAATAGCTGTAAAAAGGATAGTAATCGTGCCAAACTCTCTCTCCCCAAGTGAGCCAAATCCGGTATTTGTAAAAGTATAAGAAGTTTGAAAAAATGCCTGCATTAAATCATAATCTTCTAAAATCAAATACCCCAAAGTGCCAAAAAGGAGAAAAAATTGAACGAGAATGAGCGGAAGTCTAAAGGGTTTAAGCTGTTCATACAGCTCACCTGCTAGAGAAATATCTGGTTTTGGGTTGTTCCCCCAATGAAGAATTTTTTTAAGCTTTGCAAACAAGATGATTAAAGCTTAGAATCTTAGGAGTGCTTTTTAAGTGTTCGCAAAGTAGAAGCGGCGACTTTAACCCTAACACTAGTTCCATCTTCAAGCTTTAAGCGAATGCTGCGAAGATTAGGAAGAGAGCGTTTTTTTGTTTTGTTATTTGCGTGGCTTACATTGTTGCCAACCATTGGACCTTTGCCTGTGAAGAAACATTTTCTTGCCATAATAAAACCTTTTTTATGAAATAAACTCGCGATTGTAGTGAAAATTACCCCAAAACTACCTTAAATCATTCAATAAGCACACTCATACCCACGCGTAAGCCCTCAATAGGACTGACAGGATAGGCTTCAACCTCAAAAGTGCGTATATCATAGCCTTTAGAGGCACTTGTCGCCCTCCACGTTGCAAAGTCACCCATTACAGAGACAAACTCTACTTTAAACTCTGCCTCTTTTTCAAGTGCGGGAATATAAGCCTTAAAAGTTGTGCCTTTTGGAAAATCTTTTAAGCGATACTCCGGCAAGTGAAAAACAATCCACGCATCATTCATATCAATCATAAGCACAACGGGAAATCCGCTTGGTGCAAGTTCGCCCTCGTGAAGCAAGACATTGCTCACCTCGCCATCAGCTGGAGCAATAGCTTGAGTGTCCTTAGCATAGCTTTCCACTTCGCTTACCTGTCCAGCTGCTGCGTCTTCTTTGGCTTGAGCGGCGATTTTTGTCTCGTGTGTTGCACCATCAAGGGCAATTTTATATTGTTGATAGGCTACATTCTCATTATGCTTGGCAGTTGTGTAATTTGCATAGGCTTCATCGCGTCTTTGCTCACTGACAACGCCATCTTTATACAGAGATTCTAAACGCTCATAAGTGCTTTTGGCAAGATTTGCCATTGTTTTTGCCCCTTGCCACACATCTTTAGCTGATTGAATCGTCTCCACTCTCGCACCCTGCTTGGTTTCTGTGCTAAGGGCTTTGGCAGCTTGGTATCCAGCTTTGGCTTGTTCAAGTTTAGCCTCAAGTTCAGGAGAGTTAATCCCATACACCAAATCGCCTTTTTTAAGCATATCACCTTTTTTGACAAAAATATTTTCAACCCGCCCCGCTACTTTGGAGCTTATAGCGTATTCACGCGCTTGGACTTGAGCGTAAATCTTATTCTCCTTGGGCTGATATGCACGCACAAAGCTCACAACAAGCCACAACAAAAATCCTGCCACAATGACACCAAGCACGATAAGCTTTGCATTCATTTTGATAAATCTCATAGCACCCCCTTAGTTAAAAAATCCATAGAATCTATCCACCTCATCACTCAAGCTTAAAAGTCTAGCAAGGGCTATCGCATAGTTATACGCCACACTTTGACGCTCAATAATCGCTAAAGCTAGAGCATTTTGGGCATCACTCACATCAGCACTTGTGCTCATTCCTTGCAAAAACGCCTTTTGACGCAGTTTAAGATTCTCATTTGCAAGCTCAATAGATGACTGAAGGCTAAAGTATTGAGATTTAAAAGATAGCACTTCATTGTAGGTTTTCTCACACAAGGTTTTTAAATCTTTTGTAGCTTGAGATTTAGCTAACTCAGCTTCAATGGAGGCAATTTTACTTGCTTGATATTTTTGGATTCTCCCTCCGGGCGTGATAAGCGACCATTTTGCACCAATACCGGCAAACCAATTTGGCATAGCCTTATCAAACATAGAGCTATTATCGTTCATCATATAGCTTCCAAAAAGTCCAACTTCAGGCAAAAATGTAGAAAACTCAATGTGTGAGAGCTGCTTTGCGGATTTGATTTTATTATCCATAAGGCTAAGGGCAGGATACACTTCAAGCGTTTTATTGACAAAATACTCTAGACTCTCTAGTCTAGAATCTTGTTTAATATCAATCTGTTCTACAAGCTCTAATGGCTCTTTAGATTCACGATTGAGCATAGCATTGAGTGCCATATTTGCAATGACAAGATTATCGCTTGCTTTTTTTACATCAATGCTTGATTTATCATAATTGACTTGAGCTTGTAGCGTTTCTAGTCGTGCGATTTGCCCTTTGTTTTGTAGTTTTTGTGCGTTTTCATAATGTGTTAAATGCCCAGCATTAGCAGATTCTAGCGTGTGCAGAATCTGATTGTTCAACACTACACCATAATATAATCTCACACAATCTTCAAAAAGGCTTAGCTCTTTTAGTTTGAGTGCTAGATAAGAATCTTCAAGTGCAATTTGAGAAAGTTTATTGGCAAAATACCGCTTACCACCTGTAAAAATGGGATATACGACATTTATAGCACCAAAGATGATATTTTGATCTTGTAGGGTTATGGGCTGCCCTAAATGCTGCAATAATGGAGCAAGAGCTGAGTTGCCACCAAGATTACCAAGTTGGGATTGATTGAGTAGGTGCATATTCATCGGCTCGTGCAAACGCACATAATAAGCACCCAAAGATACTTGTGGAAGATAGAGCATTTTACTTGCGAGATTGAGCTTTTCTTGTTTCTGCACGGCGTGTTGCGTGGATTTTAATCCATCATTATCTGCTAATACCTGTTTATAGGCTGATTGCAATTCCAAATATTCCGCATTTGCTCCACTTATTGCGATACAAACAAGCAAGAATATCCATTGTTTCATTTTTGCAAACCTTTTTTACACAAATCTTTTTATGCTAAAATTATGAGCGGTATTCTAACGCAAATTAAATAACCACAGGACTTATTCAAGTAGGCACTATGATAAACAAACAAAGACAAAAACTTCAAAAGCTCCTTGATACGCACTATACCCTAAGAAACACAGAAAATGAGTTAAACCAAGATAACCCCGACCCACTTCTTGTAGCAAAACCCTATCAGCAAAACCCTCATTTTGCCGAAATAGCCCTGATATGTGCGTTATTATCTTATGGCAATGCAAAGATGATTGTCAAATTGCTTCAAAGTCTTGATTTTGAGCTGCTAACGCGTGGGATTGATAGGATACAAAAGGCTAACTTTCCACATTACAGATTCCAAACGCGTGAAGATATACAAGGACTTTTTATGCTTATTAAGATTTTGCTTGAATCTGGTGGCTTATTCAAATGCTTTATGCAAGGCTATGAATGCTACACATACAAATGGGATAAAAGCCACAACTCTCATCACGCCAAGATTCTAAGCGGAATCTACCACTGCATAGATACGCTTTATCTTTTAGCTAAAACGCACAAAATCCCCATTACTCAAGGGTTAAAATTCTTGCTTGGCAGCTCACATAGCTCTTATTTGCTAAAACACCACAGCCTACCGCATAATGTCTCATGCCTCAAGCGGTGGAATATGCTTTTGCGTTGGCTCATACGCAAAGACAGGTTAGATGTCGGCATTTGGGATTCACATCTGCACCCTTCAAGTTTAATCTTACCCCTTGATACACACACTTTTAGAATCTGTAGAAAACTAGGCATTTTGCAACGCAAAAGTTATGATTTATCCGCCGCCCTTGAAGCCACAGATACCTTAGCACTTTTTAACCCCAATGACCCCATAGCCTATGATTTTGCACTCTATCGTTTAGGGCAAAATGGAATCTTGTAAGCTATTTTTCTAAGATTCTATCGCTTAATTCCTTGCAAAGTGGGAGTGAAAGGTTGCAAGAAATGATGGGATTAAGGCTCAAATCACTTGGTTGAATAGAAAAATACAGAATCTGTGAGCCTATGGTGGCTTTAAGCTTGTGAGATTCTAGGCTGAAGTGGCAAGTTGGCGTAAAATCTCGTGTGAGTGTTTGCAAAATCTCTCTTGCCTCTTGGGGCTGAATAGAAGAGGCATACATAAAAGCCTGTGTATAATATTTGCTCAAAGCATTTTGTGTAAGAGCAAGTTTGGCTTTTAGCCCCATCACGCATTGTCTATGCTGCAAATGCCCCATATACTTTATGCCCACACTTGCAAGTATGCCTACAATAATAATCACACAAAGCACCTCAAAGGCACTAAAAGCATTATGCCTAAAATATTGCATTTGATGTGCTAAGGGGGACTTCTTTGCGTGTGGGGTGTCGTTTTGAGAGTTTTTCACAAAGTGGAGAATCTGGCTTTGGTGTGATGGAAAATATCAATTTACCATTTTCTTGCATAAGTGTTATGCAGTCATTTTCTATATCTATGCTGCCATTTTTGGCAAGCTTTATACCATTACCTTGGGCTACCCAACGCGATTGACTAAGCCCAGCAAGTTCTAGAATCCTAGCTCCATCAATACTGCTTGGGCTAATATTTTGGCTAAAAACTTCTCTCTGCAAAGCATTAAGTGTGCTGATAATATCATTTTCAACCGCAACAAGCTGTGCATCTGATCTTGTCAAAGAAAGGCGAGGCAAGGCAATGGCGGCTAAGATTCCAAGTATGATGATGACAAAGACAAGCTCCATCATACTGAAGGCTTTGTGCGAGGCAAAGTTTTTCATTTTATCTTAAAATCTTCAAGCGCAAAAGGTGGAATGATAAAATCAATCACCCCGCTTCCTTCAAGGCTTAGTGCATCTTGTTTTAAAACAAGGCGGATAAGCACTCCCTTTGGCACGAGGGCGTTAAAAGGTGGAGCGATGTAAGTAGCAAAACTCTTTAAATCCGGCTGATGCCCAACAAGCAGCACATTTTGAGCCTCCATAAAGGCTTTATTTTGCGTGAGTTTCATATAGCCCTCAAGCCCACAATCAGGTGCAATGTCCTCACTTATCATAATATGACTTTTTGGCACAAACTTCTTTAAAGGTTTTAAAGTCTGCAATGTCCGCTTAGCTGGAGAGCAAACAATCAAATCAAAGCTCAAATGCTCTAGGGCAAATTTTGCGATATGCTTACTCTGAATCTTACCAAGCTTACTTAATGGACGGAAAAGGTCGCTTTTATCTTTTTTATTTGTGAGGCGATACTCTTCCCTACTTATCGTATCTGCGTGTCTCAAAAGTGTAATAGTTTTCATTTAGCCCTCCAGCAAATTTTCGCACATCTTTAGCACAAACTCCGCACTTCTCTTAGCCGAACTCTCCAAAAATTCATCAAAGCTCACATCGGCACTACCATCGGCACTATCGCTAATTGAGCGTAAAATGCAAAATGGCACTTGAAGTAAATCACACACCACAGCCACAGAAGCACCCTCCATCTCCACCGCATCGGCTTTAAAGTTTGAAATAATCCATTGCTTTTTTGCACTATCGGCAATAAAGGCATCTCCAGATGCGATAATACCTTCTTTAAGGTCAATATTTTGAGCTTTGGCTACTTGCTTGGCTAAGCTATTAAGATTCTTATCTGTCTGTATATACACTTTGCTTTCAGGGATAAAGCCTAGCGGGTGTCCAAAGGCAGTAATATCCACATCGTGCTGACACAGCTTTTCTCCAAGTAATAAATCGCCCACTTTCAAGTCAGCACTTAGCCCTCCAGCAACACCACTAAAGATAATCTTCTCACACGCAAAATGTAAAATCATTGTGCTAGCCGTTAGTGCGGCGTGCACCTTGCCTATTTTGCTATAAGCGATAAAAATTTTATGTGTACCTTTTGAGATTTCATAGTAGGTATTGCCGCCTACTTGTATTTTTTTGTAGTCTCCAAATTTTTCAAGCAATGGCGTGATTTCCTCTACCATTGCCCCTATGATTCCAAGTTTCATTGACATAGCTCCTTTTATTCTTTGATAGAATCTAGACACTCTTTTAATGTGGCAAGATTACCCACATTGAAAGTTGGGCGAGTGCTTAGACGCTTATTTAGCCCACGCAAAACATTGCCATTGCCAAACTCAATAAACACATCAACGCTCTCATTAAGCTTTGCGATACTTTGTTTATAATACACAGGTTGAGTAAGCTGCTTGCCCAAAAGCTCTTTTGCTTGAGCTTTTGTAGTATATGTTTCAAGCGTGGCATTTGAAAGGATAGGTGTGCTTAAATTTTCCTTCAAATTATTCTCTAAAATCTCCATAAATGGAGTAACCGCGGATTCAAGCAAAGGACAATGACTTGCCACAGACATTGGCAAAAGCAAAGCTCTTTTTGCCCCAAGTGCTTTAATGTGAGATTCACTCGCAGCCAAGTCATCTTTATTCCCCGCTAAGACGATCTGCCCATCGCCATTGTAGTTCGCACACCATATATTTTTGCCCTCATTCCTTGCATTTACACAAAAATCTTCTAGTTTTGAATCTTCTACACCTACGACAACCATCATACCGACATTTTTACCCTCACACGCCTCTGCCATAAGCTCTCCGCGTTTATGTGTCAGCTGAACACCTTGTGTAAAGCTCATACCCTCGCTCAATACCACTGCACTCACTTCGCCCAAAGAATGCCCCAACGCCACACTTGGCATAATGGGATATTCACTTTGTAAAATGCTATGAGCCACCGCACTTACAAGAAAAATGGCTGGTTGCGTGTATTGCGTGAGATTGAGTTTATCATTTTCCTCAAACAAAAGGGTTTTCATATCTAAACTCAAAGCATCAGAAGCTTGCTCAAAAAGCTCCTTTGCAACAGCAAAATTATCATATAGTTCCTTACCCATACCCACGCTTTGTGAGCCTTGACCCGGAAAAATAAAAGCATAATTCATTCAAAAATCCTTTTTATAATTTGGGAGCGGATTGTAGCATTACTTTGCTTTATTTGTCTTTTGTGTGTAAAAACTCAAGCTAAAATGCTAAAAAAATCACATTTTTTACATTTCTCTACACTATTTCTTGGTGAATTTTAGAATCTCAATCAGTTTTTCGTGCTGTTAAGGGTAGTTTTATGAAATTTTCCTTAGAATGTCGTTCTTTTTTACTGATTTTTGCTTTTTCGCTTGGACAGGTGGGTGAGTTGGCTGAAACCACATCCCTGCTAAGGATGCATAGCCGCAAGGTTATCGAGGGTTCGAATCCCTCCCTGTCCGCCACTTTCCAAGTTTGTGTCTCTTAATTTTCATTTGTCGTTTCTTAAGCAATCTAAGCATTAGTTGTTGCGTATCTTACAACAATGTAAGCACAACAGGGCTATCTACCATCTATCAACAACCCTGCTCATTGTATTTATAATGTCATATCCGTCCCATATCAATGAAAATTCACTACTTTTGCCAATAGGCACAACTCTATCAATCCCCAAAATCCCAAGCGTAGCGATCTCTTCAAGAATCATTTGAGAATCTACACCAAAATAGGTCAAAGTTTGAAATCGCTTAGAAACAATACGCAAGACTTCTTTTATACAATCTCCGCTAGATTCTATAAAGCTCCCACACGCACAGGTATAGCTCTCCACTCTTTCATCTAGCAATGGCACATAGATTCTGCTGATAAGGTTGTCGTGTGTATGCTCTATTTTTGCATTATCTATATTTAGGGCGACATCACATTGCGTTATAAGTTTATCTATGGCTACAATGCTCTCAAGCTCATATCTATCTTTTATATTAAGCCACACATAATGCCAGAATCTATTCCTTGCTTCATTGGCATAATCCTTATTAAGCCAAAAGATAAGTCTAGGGGAAGAGCAAGCATTTTGGTCATACAAATATGTATCATTATAAAAATGTCCTGCAAGTGTTTGTAACTCACTCTCATTAAGCTTAAGTAGCGATTTAGAATCTATCACACTTATAGAATACCTATCCGCAAAACATAGCTCTACGCAACGAGGTGCTATGGGGCTTTGCCGTATGTTATTTATCGTTGTATCTCCACCCCAAATCACTCTTACATCAGCTAAAGATGATAGTTTGTCTGTTATCTCTTTTAAATGTGAATATTGTATAATTCTTATATATTGTGTCATCTCATATTGACTTTTTAGATTCTCTAAAAGTCTGCATAAAATCTCTGTTTGTTTGAAAAACTTGCTAGATACCCGTATCACACTTGCATTGCCCGAGAGTAGTCCAGCCACTAAAGAATATGCAAAGTTTATCGGCACATTTGATGGTGCTATATGAAAGCTTAATCCCCTGCCTATTCTATTACGCAAAGAATCCTTATAATCTTTTTTAAGCTTTTCTATATTTGTTTTGCGGATAAAAAAGCCAAATGAGATGATATCAGCATAATTTTTTGCTTCACTATCACTCATTATGAGAAGTGAGAGTCTATGTAAAAACTCGCTTACTCTCTTATCAAAAATTTTTAATACAGGAAGCTTTTTTAGCTCATCTAATTGTTTGTAAAATTCCGCCTCATCTAAGATGGGAAACAAGCATTGTAAAGAAGTGTTAGAATCTAGGCTATTTTTGCTCATAGGTGTCGCTACATCCTCTAATTTCAGCATTTTGTATTCTCCCATTGATTGAAAAATATTTACCCTTTCTACCGCAAGGGCAGTCGTCTTCACCAAGTATTGTGCCTACATCTTCGCTTAAGATAATATGCCCAGGATATGAGTATGGCAAAAGGGATACAAGCTCTAATATCCCCTCTTCGTCCTTATCTGCTATGCTAAAATCTCTAGCTCTTCTTACAATAATATCTGCAAAAATAGGCGTGTGTAAAACTCCACACTCACATTCCATATAAATAGAACCGGTTTGCTCTACCATACCATAGTAGTTGTATATCTGCTTAATGCCGCACACACTTTCTAGCTCATTTTTAAAATGCTCTTTTGACACCGCTTGAGCAATAAGCTTTTTCCAGCCACCGCCGTGAATAAGAATAGAATCTTTTAAATCCAAAAAGATGTTGAGCCTTTTTAACTCATTATAAAAATGCTGCCACACAATAAATGTAAAGCCAAAAAGCAGAATCTTTTTACCCTTATGTTTCTCTATAAAATCCCTTATAAGAGCAATATTAAGATTCATATCCTTATCAAGTGCATAGATTTTTTCCCTAGCAAACATAGAAAATCCAAGCACCCCAGCACCCCTAGCAGAAAACATAGCTCTATTTTGCAACAAGTGAGAGCTATCAATAATAATCATAGGCATTCTACTATTGCCTATAAAGCTTTGCATAATCCTTGATAGTGCTTTTGTTTGATTGAGTGAAGTTTGCTTGTCTAAAAATATTTGCGATACACTCTGTCCGCTTGTGCCAGAAGAAGTCATTGTTTTTATGATTTCACTTTTCTCTATACTTTTTAATGCGTAATGTTTAAATAGTCGCACGGGCAAAAATGGTGCGTTGTAATAAGAATCTAGATTTCTATCCAAATCAGGGTGGGACAGGGGGTTTAGAGCGTAATTTTTAGATTCTAGATTCTGTAAAAATTCGCCCTTGTCTATACAATTTGAATGATTGGCTGAATTAGAGGGATAGTCATTATCGCTTAGATAACTCCTACCCTCTAATTCAGCCAAAGCCTCCAAAGCCACAGAGCAATTGCTAGAATTTGTGGTTTTGTGTGCGTGGTTTATTGGATTAGATTCTAGATTCTCTCGCATTTGGGTGGGTGCAGGACGCAAGTGTGCAAAATTATTAGAATCTACATTTTTGTCATATTGAGTGCGTAAGTATGAAATATTTTGTTTATATTCCATACTAGATACTTCGCCTAAAGGCTCAGTATGACAAACTATTTTATTGGAATCCAGATTCTTGTTTGAGTGTGCTGTCTCTTTGTCGTTTTTACAAGTGTGGGCAAAATCCTTGCAGATTGTGCGAGCCATAGGTGAACAATCTTTTTTAGAATCTATAAGAGATATTTCTCTACGCTCAATATGACAATTATTAGACTTAAAATTTGCAACCTTAATGCCAAGCGCATCTAAGATTTTTCTATACTCTTTACAATGCTTGTAGTGAAACTCACAAAGTTTTTTAATATTTTGTGTTAATAATCTCTCTTTATCTTCTTTGCAAAGGCTATAAGGATCTAGCTTAAAAATGCCTTCATAATCAATATCACTATTTTCCATTGCCACACTCTTTTTTCACAATATTATCTAGCATAGAGTAGAGTATCTTGCCAGAACTACTTCTTGGCAAAGATTCTATGTATTTAACCTTTAGTGCTGTGGGGGCTATTTTTAGCCTATCACAAAGTAGCTTTTTAACTTCTTCACATCTTTCTTGTGTGATAAAAATATAAAGCATATCATCTACTCCGCTAGATTTTGCCTCTAACCCTTGAAACTCGCCCTCTATAATAGAATCTATATCATCAAGGTTTATTCTTCTGCCAAACATTTTTATAAAGCGATTCTTTCTCCCCACTATGTAGTAGTAGCCTTCACCATCTCTTTGTGCTATATCTCCTGTGTGTAGCACACCGCCAAACTCATCTTTTTTAGCTAAACTGAAACGATTTTCACTATAACCCAAAGTTACATTTTTCCCCTTATAAATAAGCTCTCCTTGCGTGTTATCTTGCTCTATACGATTACCTTTAGAATCTAGCAAATAAAACTCGCCATTAGGGATAGCCACACCTATACTGCCACACTTCTCTATTGACTTTTCACTTGGAAGATAGCTCATTCTAGCAGTAGCTTCTGTTTGTCCATACATTACGATAAATGCTTTATTGCTAGATTCGGCAAATGTAGCAAATTCCTTATGCAATTCAACTGAGAGCTTCCCACCTGCTTGTGTCATAGTTTTTAGATAAGGTAAAGACATATTAAAAAACTTTAGCTTTTTTAGCATTTCATAAGTGTATGGCACACCAGAGATTGAGCTAGCCCTTTGTATTGCGATAAACTCCCAAAGCTGCTTTTGCATAAGCGATTTATCGCTTAATAAAATCATCGCCCCGCTATACAAATGCGTATTAATCACTGATAAGCCAAATGTATAATGCAAAGGCAGGATTAAAATCGCCCTTTGTGTTTTGTCTATATGCAAATATTGAATAATAGATTCTGTATTGCTTTGTAAGTTCTCATAGCTTTGTCGCACCATTTTAGAACTACCTGTAGAACCCGATGTGCTAAGCAATAGGGCTAATTCACTATATAAACCTACATTTTGTGGAATCTGCCCTAAAGTTTGCAAAAGTGTGGGGGATTGCAAAAGTGTGTAGGAATATTGTCCTAACACTTCTTTAAAACCACTGCGTATAAACCTATCCTTTAGCCTATCAGGTAGCCACAAAAACTCTGGACTATAATCAAGCAAAAGCTTATCTAGCGTATTAGAATCTAAATTGCAATCTACCATTAAAGGCACAATGCAAGATTCAATCATACAAGCATAGCCTACTAAAGCTCCCATAGAGTTTTCGCATAGATTTATACATAATGCTTTGCTAGATTCTATCCTATCTAGCACATTGCTTAAGCTCAAAGCAAACTCTGCTAACTCATTATAAGTAACAGCATTGCCCACATCATCAAGCACAGCGACCCTATCGCCAAATCTTGCAAAGTCAAAAAACATTTTAGGACTTACTTAAGATTGATACCATATTTTTTAAGAATCTCTATGCCTTTTTCAAATGAGCTAAAATCAATAATATCATCAGTTTCTAGCTCAATACTAAAAGCCTCTTCAAGTGCTGCCATAAGAGCCATATGCCCTACACTATCCCACGCTGGAATAGCTTGATACTGCAAGGTTTTAACCACACTTACTTCAACACCGAGCGAATCGGCAAACAACTTCATATACGCTTCCATACATTCTCCTTTTTTATTTAAGTTAAATCACTCCAAAAAATTAGAGTGTCAGCTTTTACATCTCTAATAAGCTTCTTGCCTATTATTTTGCTTATATGACTTGGTGATATGCCATTTCCGGGGCGTTTAGCACAAAGATGCTCTGGTTTTATTTTGTCTCCAACCCTTAAATCTTGTGTAGCAACAATGGAACGACGCATTTTTATTCTTTGTTCTAGCTCATCTTGCGAGACTTTTCGCTCAAAACTCCCTAGTGATTTTTGGATACTTTTACATTTTCTAACTAGATCCTTAAATTCCTCTGGTTCTGTCGCCATTTGATTATCCATACCAATTTTTGAGCTATCCAATGTTAAATGTTTTTCTACAATACACGCTCCCAAAGCAATAGAAGCGATAGCACATTCGTTGCCTTTTGTGTGATCAGAAAAGCCAATTGGATGATGAGGTATCATATCTCTAAGTCCCACAATGTTATTTAAGTTTATATCTTCTATGTTTGTGGGATAAATGGACACACAGTGAAGAACAGCTATGTTCTTGTTGCCTGTAGAATCTAAAATTTCTACAGCCTTTTTAATTTCATCACACTCACCCATACCAGTAGACAAAATTATTGGGCAACCTTTTTGTCCAATGTATTCTAAAAATTGATAATTATCCAAATCCATACTTGCTACTTTTATAAATGGCACCCTGCAATAATCAACCAAAAAATCCGCTTCTTTGTTTGAGTATGGTGTAGAGGCAAAATCAATGCCTATACTTTTACAATATTTTGATACCTCACCGAGCTTCTCCTCATCAAGGGAAAACTTATCAAAAAACCGCTTTGACATAGGACTCTTCTCATAATGTGTTTTGGAATAAATTGACTCTGCTGTCCAAGATTGAAACTTCACACAATCACAACCCATAGCTTTTGCCACATTACACATAGCTTTAGCTTCATTTATGTCGCCATTATGACTACTATTAACTTCAGCGATAATATAAGGTTCTCCATAGTCCTTAATCACTCTGCCATTTCTAAAAATACACTCTGCCATATATACTCCTATTCCAAAGGCTTAACAATCATTTCATTCAAAAACACATCTCTATCAATAAATGGGGACAAATCTTCAAGTGGCTTTTTTATCAACTTTTTTTCCTTGGTAAATCCATATGATGTGTGCAAATATTTTTGATTTTCATCACAAAATACTTCAAAAAGCACAGCATTTTTAGAATCTAAAAAATCTTTAACTCTAGATTCAAGCCCCTCTACATTTTTTGCTAACATATATGTGAATCCATACGAATGGGCAATCTTTTTAAAGTCCATATTTGGCACCCCATCACTTGTGTCATTGCCTATTGTTCTGGAACGAAACAAATCTTTCTGCCTATTGCGTATCACTGCATACATATTATTGTTTATGACTATTATTTTTGCTGGGATTTTATGGTAGGTTATAGTCGCCAATTCTTGAATATTCATCATTATTGAACCATCCCCCACAATAGTTACAATCTCTTGTTTTCCGGCAAAATATGCTCCCAAAATAGCAGGGATAGCATAGCCCATAGCACCTTGTGCTGCAGGAAATAGACATGACTGATTGGCTTTAAACCTCATAGCACTTGGGATTATCAACTGTTCTAATCCAGCATCAGTAATCACTACAGATTCTTCACTCAAAAGCGATGATAAATAATCTGCTAAATAATATAAATCAAGCCTAGAATCTGCTTTTATTGTTTTTACAAAAACTTCATTTTTAAGAGCAAAAATCTCTTTCCAATGCTTAGTTTTTTCCACCCAATCTTCAATATCAAGCATAAATTCCCGTTGATTTAAAACGCACAAAAAATCTTTCGCATCGCAATTTATCTCCTTCATACATTTCAAACTATGTTTTTTATGTTCGTTTATATCAATATCTACAATAACCACCATTGCTTCTCTAGCAAACACAGTCTTATCATTGCCAATTGTTTGAGAACACAGCTTAGATCCAATAACCAAGACAAAATCTGCATTTTGCAAAGCAAAGTTCCCAGCTCTACTACATCCAAGAGTCCCCACTGCACCGATAGATAAGGCATTAGAAACCCCATACACATCACACGCACTCTGCGAAAAAACGAGTGGTAACCTATGTTTTTCCACAAACTCTGCCACCTCTTGCTTGGCATTAGCACTTTTTACACCACCACCGATTAATACTATTGGGCGAGAAGCTTTTGTAAGATTTTCAATCAATAAATCTAACTCATTTTCGCTTGGAGCATTTTGAATATATGCTGAATCAAAATGTTTCAAGCTTTTCTCATCAATTATTGCACTTTGTATATCAAGTGGTATATCAATCCACACTGGACCTTTTCTACCACTTGTGGCGAGATGTATAGCCTCCTCCATTACATAAGCTATCTCCGTTGGATGTGTTATCATTTTTGAATATTTTGTAATTGACTGAACCATACTAATAATATCTGCTTCTTGTGAGCCATATGTTCTAATAGGTTGCTTTGTGTAATGTGTTGTTTCTTTGAGTAGATTCTGCCCAGAGATAAAAATGCAAGGCAAATTGTCTTGATAAGCACACAAACACGCTGTTATCGCATTGGCTGAAGCACAGCCAGTAGAGACCAAACAAGCAGAAACACCTTTTAACGAGGCATAAGCCATAGCAGCATAAGATGCCCCTTGCTCATGTAATGTAGAAATATGGGCAACGCACTGATTTCTTGCCACAGCATCGCTAAGATATAGTATTCCTCTACCTGTAACCATAAAAATATGTTCCACTCCAATTTCATTAATCTTGCGAATCACATAATCAGCCACTCTATCCATTACATCTCCTTACCTTTTGGAGCTACTTGTTGCAATATCTCGGGTATGGCGATTACAAAATTTGCCCGACACACTTGCACCCCCCCCCCAGCTATGCTGTGGAGATATCCATTCACACTTCCCTTTGCCACACCTCTTTTATAAGAATCTAACCTTGCTTCTAAATCTAATCTATTGCCGGGTATTATCTTTTGTCTAAACTCCACATTATCTATTTTTAAACACGCAGTAACAGAACCTTTATTGTTATCAAGTGTCAAAAAAGTCATCAACAACATTTGCGACATGCAATCAATAATCACTCCACTTGGCACACTTGGATCATTTAGAAAATGCGAGCTAAAAAACGATTCGGTATAAGTAAAATTCTTATACCCTCTAGCATACTTCCCAATCTCCACCTCTTCAACAAAATCAATCATTAAACTAGGCTGGGTTAGAGGGATATATTCTCTAATTTTCATTACATCTAAATCTTTCATCATTTTCATCACCTTGCACCGCTAGGTCTAAATTGATTAAAAATACTTGGTATTAAAATAGTTGTCTCTAACTCACACGCCAATTTCCCACATACACTACCTCTCACATATCCTTTGCATAAACCTCTTTTAAAAGACAGAACTCGTGCATCTATATCTAGCCTATGCCCAGGCTTTATTTCTTCATGAAAAGTAGCCATGTGTTTATATCCATGTACAATTTCACCTTTTAAATTTTCCAAAGTAGTAATAGCTATAGTCAGCATTTGTGCCATTGCTTCTATTTGTAAGCATCCCGGCATATTTGGACTCCTTTCAAAATGAATGGGAAAATACCATTCATTGTTTGTCAAATTTTTATATCCTTTGGCATACTGCCCAGGCTCACACTCTGTAACCATATCTATCAGCAAAAATGGATAACGATTTGGTTGATACTGTTGTAATTCGTAGGCATCAAATGATAGAGGCATATTCACCTCCATTGTTACATTCTAGCCGGGCTTGTATTGATTTAAAATATCTGGAATGGCGATTACTAGATTGGCTCGACATGCTAGGGGGGGGGGGGGCGGCCGGGGGGGGGGGGGGGGGGGGGGGGGGGGGGGGGGGGGGGGGGGGGGCGGGGGGCGGCGGCGCGGGTGGGGGGGGGGGGGGGGGGGGGGGGGGGG
>NZ_QXJF01000023.1:0-1556 GCF_003670275.1 Helicobacter labetoulli | reverse complement strand
TTCATTTCCCCCCCCCCCCCCCAGCTATGCTGTGGAGATATCCATTCACACTTCCCTTTGCCACACCACGACTATAAAAATCCAACTCTGCCCTTATCTCTAATGTATCGCTTGGGACAATTTTCTTTCTAAACTCAACATTGGATTTGATAAATGCTGTTTTCTTTCCTTTATTCTCATCCATCGTTAAAAATGTCATTAAAAACACCTGTGTAAGCACTTCCATTTGGATAAATCCCGGAACATTTGGTTCATCCTCAAAATGTGATGGAAAATACCATTCGTTATATGAAAAGGTCTTATAACCAAGTGCCGATTTGCCAATCCTTACCTCCTTAATAAAATCTACAAATAAAAGTGGGTGGCGATTTTGTTGATATTCCTGAATCTCTATCACATCTAAGTTTAGAAGTGTTTTCATTGTGAAACCGCCTTGTATTTTGGATTATCCTGATCGCCTAAAGCTTTAAATATCACCATTTCAGGGCGACTTTTTATATAGTAGTTTTTGATATTTTCACTCAAAAATGGTTCAAAATAAGTAGGAATAACAATTTCTTTTGAATCTAAATCCACCCTTGAAAATCCAGCTTTTTCTAGAAAATCCTGCTTTAACCCAGCCACAAGAAAATGAATACACTCTGCATTAAACTCACTCAACAAATCACATAGTGGCTGTCCAATATATGCAAAACAGGACAGCTCTCCAACAAAATCAACAAGCATCAATATCCTAGCTCCTTGATACTCTACAATACGAAAAAACACTATACCCAAGCACTTATTGCCAACTTTAACAACATAGCTTAAATAATTATAAATAGGATGCTTAAAATATCTATGATCTAAAAAATTCTTGTTTTTAAAAGGTAATCTTTCGTAGCGTTTGATAAAGTCAAAATTTAGTGAATCTAGATCATAAATCCGCTCTAATATATACAGCCCACTCTCTTGAATAGCTTTATTCCTTGTGTCTCCCGACACTTTTATAAGCTTAAATTCGCTCATAGATTTATTAAGCAAAAAATACAAATCCATCACGCCACTTTGATATTTAAAAACATTTGTAAATAATGGAACAATGGTTTTATTATTCGCCCCACAAGCTACCTCAACAAATTCACCAAAATGCTTATAGAGCCTCTTTTGAAGCTCCAAACCAGCCATTGGCACATCTAAATCGGCTCTAGCCTTTGTAATAGAGCCAGAGAAATGTATCCCAAGATCATCTCTCCCATACACTACCTGTCCCAAAATTCCAGCAATTGCCCCATTTTTCTCACGCATAACAAAAACATTTAATTGATCCTTATTATCAAGATTGCCATAGTGGTACTTAAAGAACTCCTTATCATTTGCAAGAATATGATTGCTATCCCAATGTGTTTTTATAAAACCCATAATTTCTCCAACACTATCCATTCTAGCCACTTCAAATGTAAAAAAATCATCATATCTATTTTCCCTACTCACACTCCACCTCCAATAACCTTATCTTCTCGCTTCTAGGCGGATAATCATTGCAATCAAGCCGTGGAAGCAAAAGTGGATTCTCA
>NZ_QXJF01000022.1 GCF_003670275.1 Helicobacter labetoulli | reverse complement strand
TGCAAGTTTGGGCGAACTCTCTTATGTGTGGATTATTGATAGAGAGACCCCACAGCTCAATGTTTTGCAAGATGAGATTCATAGCAATCAACCCCAAGATGATTCGCCAAAAGAGCCGCTAGAAAATGTAGAATCTCCTATGCAGTAAGCAAGATTTTGCCCTGCTCTTTTGCCACTATTAAAGGCTAAATATGAAACAATCTTTAGATATAGACCCAAAAAAGCAAGTTAGCACGGATATGCCCCTTAAGGCAAACACGCCAGAATCCACTTCATCCTTGCAAGATTCTGCTTCAAATCCTGCAGATACTATTTTGCACTCCACGCAAAGATGTCAAAAGGCTATGGAGTTTTTGCATATTGCCTTTGCCTCCTTGCAGCAGGATTCTAGTCAAGCCCATCTGGATTCTCTTATGCACGAGCTTAACTCTCTCACACATACAGATATAACTATGCTTATGCAAAATTCAAGTGGCAAGATTCTGCTTTGTGATTTTATTGCACTTTTGCGAGAGAGAATCTACACTTTGCTGACACAAGGCAGTTTGTGCGGGGTAAAATATCTCTCACTTTTACTTTTTACACATACAAAATGCGAGGGCATAGAGCAGGATATGCGTTTTGATGTGTTTATCACAATGGCACAAAAAAGCCTATTTATTGATACTCATAGCGATGTTGAGAATCTTTTATTTATTGAGCTATATATCGTGGGTAAGATTCTGCGGGATATGTGTGATTTTGAAAAGATTGTGAGTGAATATATTTCGCTCATCTCTCTTGTGGATATAAACCTTCCACTTTCTTTGGAACACGCAAATTTCATTGTAGGACATTTTGAAAGTTTAGGTGTAGATATATCCACCCTACTTAATGCTCTAAAAAAACAGCTCAATAAGCAAATATATTTTGCTTATCCTAAGCCTCGCAGACGGAGCATTTTGAATTGGCAGCTGCATTGTTTTTGGAATGTTTCACATTTTTTCAATCATCACGCGTGGCTTGAGCTTTATGAGCTATGGAAAGAGCTGCTTTATACTATGTTTGAAAATGGCGGCATAGAGGGTATTGATGAGGCGATGTATATGCAGTTTTTTATGTATCATATGTGCGGTAATAACTTTCACACGCAAGAGCAATGGGCTAGATTCTGCGAGGATATTGATAGGGTGGCAGTTGGGCATTATGAGAATTTTGCCAAAGCACAAGGCATTTATGGTGTGTCAAAAAGCAAACGGAGCGAGAAAATCCGCATTGGAATCTTGCGTGATAGACTAGTGGCAAATTCACCCTATAAGGTTGAATTTAGCCTTTTAAGCAATCTTTTAAGCAATAAGGCTTTTACAGATAAATACGAGATTAGAATCTATGCGATGAAACTGCTTGAAAAAAGCGTAGATGATGAAAAAATCGTGCATTCTTATGAGAATCTTGGCATACCGGTTATTGATGTGGTATCAGGCTTTCATACGCAAGGTTTTTATAACTCCCATTTGCAAAAGGCTCTAGCTATTAAGGAAGCATTAAATACCGATAACATCAGCATTCTTATTAGCCCAAATAATGGCTATGGTATAAGTGATTTTATCCTAGCCTCTCGTAGTGCATCTATGCAGATATATTATTCCCACGGCAATTTTGTCTATGATGTGCCTTGTGTTGATACCAAAATGACGCATATTTGTCAAAATAAGCGGCGTATTATCCACGAGGGCTATGAGTTTTATGGTGTGCCTGTAAAAATGCTAGAGAGATTCTATAATCCCCCGCTTGATACACAAGCTAGAGAGAAAATCGCACAAATCCGCAGCGAATTTCCGCAAGGCAGTGTGATATTGGGGAGCATAGGGCGATTGACAAAGCTAAATTCTAAGGAGTATTGGCAATGTGTGGTAGAGATAATGCAACGCTATCCACAAAGCATTTATCTCGCTTGTGGTGGGGGGAATGAAAGCCTTATAAGTGAGTGTATCACAAGCTGTTTTACACAAGAGGCAGAGGCTCAAGCATTTTTACAAAGGGTGCATTTCACAGGCTACATAGATAGTGGAATCTATGGGCATATTATTGATATATGGCTTGATAGTTTTCCATTAGAACAGGGAGAAAGTCGTATAGAATATGTCGCAAAGGGTGGGTTAAGCATAATGATGAGTAAGATTCCACAAGAGCAACGCATTGAGGGCATTAAAACTTCGCTTAAAGCTTGGCAGGGTATCCCAAATAAAGATGGCTCACATAAAACCCAAGAAGAAAGCGAACAAGCTTTCAAGCTTATAAAAGAATCTCAATTCCCACTCCTTGCATTTTCATCTAAAGAGTATGTGGAGAAAGCATTAGCACTTTTGGAGCATTTTGTATCGGGAGACAAGGTATATCTTAGTGAGCTTAAAGACAAAGGACAAAAAGCTAGAGCCATAGGCGATGAGATGAGAGAGTATGAAGGAATCTTGGCATTTATGGACGCCATTACACAAAGCTAAAGCAATAAATATGAAAAGGCATATTCTCATTCTAGTGGCGGCAAATATCTCAACCTGTCCGCGTCCTATGAGAATCTTAGAAGCACTCAAAGATGAGATAAAGCAGGGCAAGTATGAAGTAAGCGTTATGGGGATTGATAATGAAGATGGCAGTGCTATGGCTAAGATTCCGCATATTGCGACCTTTAGCTATCCTTACTATAAAAAGCGAAATTTTTTTGGTGAGCTACGATTATGGCTTGATGTGATGTGTGGGCGGTGGGATAGACTAAGCTTTATCAAAAATCGCCTTGTGGTAAAGGAGCATATCAAAACGCATAGGTATGATGTGATTATCTGCCACGATTTATTACTTTTGCCGGTGCTGTTTGCGGGACTAGATTCTAAAAGCAATAGGCAGGAAGTGCAATCTACACGCGTTATCTTTGATGCAAGGGAGTTTTATCCATTGCAAAATACAAGCTCACTGCGTTGGCGGCTACTTTTTAAGGCATTTAACACTTATTTGTGTAAAACTTATGCTAAAAGGGCGGATAAAATCTTTAGCGTATCGCCACGATTTTGTGAGCTGTATAAGGGGCAATTTGGCTTAAAAGCCGAGCTTTTGCTCTCACTTCCCCCATATTATGAGCTAAATGCCAAGCCTATAAATCCTCAAAAAATCAAGATTCTCTATCACGGAGCGTTAAATAAAAATCGCGATATTCATAAGATTATTTATCTTTGTCAAAAGCTTGATGGGCGGTTTTGTATAGATTTTATTTTTACAGGTGGGACAAAGCCTTATCGTAAAAAGATAGAATCTGCCATTTTAAGGCTACAAAAGCAGGGGTGTAATGTCAGGGTATTGCCCGCGGTGAGTTTGGAGCAAATAGTGCCATTTGGGAATGACTATGACATAGGTTTTATATACATTCCGCAGCACAATCACAATCTCCTTGCCACAATCCCAAATAAATTTTTTGAATATATTCAGTCGCGTTTGGCTTTACTTTTTCCACCCATTGAGAGTTTGCAAGACATTACTCAAAAATATGATAATGCTATTATCTCGCGTGATTTTAGCCTAGATTCTATGGCTCAAGCTTTAAATACTTTAAGCATAGATGAGATTATGAGAAAGAAGCAAAGCTCACACACCGCCGCCTTAGAGCTAAATATCAATCAAAATATACAAAAAATCCGCAATACACTTACAGAGCTTTTATCTTAAGAGCTAGATTCTCAATCACAAATTTTATACGCATTTTTATGCATAACATTTTACACAACACTATTTTTCAGTGTGCCAATAGATTCTATCTCGCATACCACTTCATCGCCCTTTTGCAAAAATCTAGGCGGGTTAAATCCCATACCAACACCGCTTGGCGTCCCCATAGAGATAATGCTCCCCGCTTGTAATAGACAATAATGCGATAGCTCATACAACGCACTTGCCACATCGCATATCATTAGCGAAGTGTGAGAATCCTGCCTAAGCTCGTTATTGACATAGCTTTTTATGGCAAGATTCTGTGGATTTACATCTTTAGCATAAAGCACACAAGGTCCCATAGGCAGAGAGCCTTGCAGTGATTTGCCCATATACCATTGCTTGTGCTTTTGCTGAATGTCTCGGGCGGAAATGTCATTGATGATAGTGTAGCCAAAGATAGAATCTAACGCTTCTTGTTTGGTTTTAGGCTGATAGAGATGGGATTTTAAAATCACACCTAGTTCTACTTCATAATCAAGCTTTTGGGTTAAATGGCTATGGGCTGCAATGGGGGCATTATGAGGCGTGGTGTAATTCACGCGTTTGCTAAAATACACCGCATTTTCACGCTTTTCATCAAAAACCTCCTTTTTAAAAGCTGCTGATTCTCTAGCGTGATCAAGGTAGTTTATGCCAAGGCAAATCACATCTTGTCTAGGCATAGGAATGGGGGCTAGAAGTGTAACTTGCGACATAGAAAACGCATAAGGGCAGGTGTGATATTCCCGCATAGAATCTAGCATTTCTTGTGTGTGAAACTGAATAAATGTCAGCATATCGGTGTAGATTCTAGGAATATCGCTCACAAAGAGTTTAGAAAAGGGGTAGATTCTATCGCCATTTTTACTATCTTCTATGAGTAGTCCAAGCTCACAAGGTTGGGTAAAAAGGGCAAACGCATCTAGGGCAGAATCTTTAGCATACAAATCACACGCATAAGGCACAAAGCTTACAAATTTCATTTTTAATCCTTTCTCTTAATATTTTTAGAATCTAGTGCAGAATCTAGCATCGGCAAGTGGCATATTCTAACACAAAGGGGGCAAAAATTAGGATTTTTTGCTACAATCCTAGCTTTGTTTTTACTTTTCGTGTTTTTATTTTTTCAATAGGGAGCAGTCAATGGACTACAAAGAGACTTTAATTTTACCCCAAACTACTTTTCCAATGCGAGGGAATCTTCCCCAAAATGAACCGCAAACCTACTCGCAGTGGAGAGAGAACAATCTCTATGAGCGATTGAAAAACGCCAATAAGGGTGCAAAAAGCTTTGTATTGCACGATGGACCACCTTATGCAAATGGACATCTCCATATAGGACACGCACTCAATAAGATTCTAAAAGATATTATTGTGAAGTATCATTATTTTAAGGGAGAGGATATTTTTTACACGCCCGGTTGGGACTGCCACGGATTACCTATTGAACAGCAAGTGGAGCAAAAAATCGGCAAAGAAAAAAAAGATAGTTTAGAGAAAACAAAATTGCGGGAATTATGTAGGAATCACGCACAAAAATTTATAGAGATTCAAAGTGATGAGTTTCAGGCTTTAGGTGTTTTGGGGGATTTTAAGAATCCTTACAAAACAATGGATTTTGCTTTTGAGGCACAGATTTACCGCATACTTATTGCTCTTGTCAAAGAGGAGCTTTTAGCAGAGCGATCTAAGCCTATTTATTGGAGCTGGGCTTGTGAGAGTGCTTTGGCTGATGCAGAGGTGGAATACCAAGAGAAGCAATCAGATTCTATTTTTGTATCTTTTAGCCTAAGTGAAGCGGCTTTAAACACACTTGGAATCCCACAAGGCAAACTTATCATTTGGACGACTACACCTTGGACACTTCCAGCAAATGTGGCTATCTCGCTGAACCCAAATGAATCGTATGTGCTTACCCTTGATGGCTATATCGTGGCAAAAGCCTTGCATAGCAAATGTAAGGAGAATCTAGGCATTGGTGAAATCGCACAAGAATTTAGTGCTAAAGCTTTTGAAAACCTTGAAGCCATTAATCCGCTTAATGGCAGGACTTCACTTGTGATTTTAGGCGAACACGTGAGTATGAGTGAGGGCAGTGGAGTGGTGCATACAGCCCCCGGGCACGGCGAAGATGACTACTATATCGGGCTAAAATATAATCTACCTGTGATTATGCCTGTTGATGATAAGGGAAATTTTAGCCCACTTGTTGAATCTATGGGACTTGTGCCAAAGGAATATGTGGGTGAGTTTGTGGGGAAAAATATCTTTGAAACACACGAGAGTGTTTTTAAGATTCTAGGCTCTAGCCTTTTGAAAAAAAGTGTGATTACACATAGTTATCCGCATTGTTGGCGATCACACAAGCCGGTCATCTATCGTGCGACAACGCAGTGGTTTATTCTACTTGATAAGCCTTTTTATGAGGGCAAAACGCTTAAAAGCTTGGCATTAAGTGAGCTTGAAAAGGTAAGATTCTATCCGCAAAATGGCAAAAATAGAATCTACTCTATGATTGAAAATCGCCCCGATTGGTGTATCTCTCGGCAGAGAGATTGGGGTGTGCCTATTGCCTTTTTGGTAGATAAGGACACTAATGCACCTTTGCTTGATATAGAAGTGCTTGAGTTTATAGCAGAGATTTTTGAAAAGCAGGGCTGTGATGCGTGGTGGAGCTATGAGATTAAAGACTTACTCCCACAAAGCCATAAGCATTTGGCACAAAACTTAAGCAAAAGCAAACATATTCTTGATGTATGGTTTGATAGCGGTAGCACTTGGAGTGCGGTATTAAAAAATAGCTATCAAAATAAAAATCTCTATGATGCAGGAGAACACCCAGCGGATATGTATCTTGAGGGGAGTGATCAGCACAGAGGGTGGTTTCAAAGCTCTTTGTTACTCTCTTGTGCGGTGAGTAAAATCGCACCTTACAAGCAGATTCTCACTCACGGCTTTACCTTTGATAGAAATGGCGAGAAAATGAGCAAGTCTAAAGGCAATGTCATCGCCCCAAGCGAGATTATAAAAACGCAGGGCAGCGAGATTCTGCGTTTATGGGTGGCTTTAAGTCAATATCAAAGCGACCAAAATATAAGCGATGAGATTTTAAAACAAGTAGGAGAGCAGTATCGCAAGATTCGTAATACTATCCGTTTCCTTCTTGCTAATGCGGATATTGAGGCAAATATGATGGTGGGCTTTGATGAGTTAGGAGAGATTGATAGGTGGATACTAAAAACTTGCGATAGCGTATTTGATGAGGCTTATAGCTACTTTGATACTTATGATTTTGCTAAGGCGTTTCAAGTGGTGATGAATTTTTTGAGTAATGAACTTAGTGGAATCTACCTAGATTTGTGTAAGGATATTTTATATTGTGATAAAGCAGATTCTGTGCGTAGGAGAGCGATTTTAAGCGCGATGGTGCTACTAGCCCAAAGACTTTTGCATTTTATCGCCCCTGTGCTGACATACACAGCAAATGAAGCCTTTAATCACGCAAGTTCAGCTATAAAGGGTGGTGGAAAGGATATTTTTGAACTCAAAAGATTTGCGTGTAAGGATAGATATAATGTGAATCTAGATGTGGATTTTGCCTTGCTTTTAAATGTGCGGGAGAGCTTTGGCGAGGCACTTGATAGCCTAAAAAAGCAAAAAAGCATTAAGTCTTCGCTTGAAGTTGAGATTGTGTATTGTGAAGATTCTCTCTTGCCAAAAGATTTTACTTTGCTTGATAAGTGGCTGATTGTTTCACGCGTATATGCGGACAAGACGCTTAAACAGGTAGCTACAAATGCAGATGTGTTGGCTCATTTTAGCGTAGAAGAACATAGCTTTGCTATATGTAAGGCACAAAAAGGTCGCTGTGAGCGGTGTTGGCAGTTTATTGTAGAAGAAAATGGAGCATTATGTGAGCGTTGCTCTGCTGTGGTAGCGGCACTTTAAATCGTGCAAATACATTTTTATAGAGGGCTTGTATATGGGGTTTGAATTTTTTGGCTTAAAGGTGTGGGATTTCAGTCAGCCATTTGGCTACTTTGAGGTTTTTAGTGGTATTTTTGTTGTGCTATTTTGTGCATTTGTGGGATTTTTAATTTTGCGGCATTTTCGCCCTAAAAAATTTGAATAATAAACTCCCATAAGTGTTGTTTGGCAGCACGGCTATAAGCTAACCTAAACTTGCAAGTGCAAGCCTCTTTTCTACAAAAAAGTCAATAAAACACAAAAAGCCTTAAGCAATGAAAAGGGCAATAGGAAAGATGATATAGCACACAACGCCAAAAACACAGGCAAGATTCTATAAAAGTTACAAAATTTCTTTTATATATATATATTAGTATTACTATTTTAAATAAAGTATGATTTTGGTAATATCTTTTTTATTTTTTACATAAAGGATATTACGATGAGGTCAAAAGTATTTTTCATCATCAATTTAATAGGTGTATCTTATGTGGGCTTGGTGGCTAATGAAGCATCTGTGAATCTTGGCAAAAGCATAGTGAGTGCTTCGCGTGTGGATACGCCTATCAATGAGGCACCGGGCAATGTCAGTGTGGTAACACAAAAAGAGATTAATCTCCGCCCAAATTACAAATTTAGCGATACATTGCGTGGTTTTGAGGGGCTACAACAAAGTAAATCACGCGGTATGGATACTTTTGATGGCGTGAAAATTCGCGGATTAAGCGGTGCTGCGGTAATGGTTGATGGCATTATGCTAAATGACATAAACAACAATACAAAAATGCTAACAGCTATGAATGCCGAGGATATTATGCAAGTTGAGGTGGTGCGAGGGGCATTTTCAAATATTTATGGCAGTGGTGCGGTTGCTGGAGCGATTAACTTTATTACAAGTATGCCTACTGCTTTTGAGACAAGGGCGAGTTTTGGCTATGGTAGTGCATTGGGAAATGACTTTGCCCCAAAGAATACATTTCGTGGGTATGTGAGCATAGGCGATGCGTTTTTGGATAAAAGGTTGCGACTTAAGGCGTCTTTTAGCACGACACATTCACAAGGCTATGCGGCAGATTCTGTTGTGGTAAGTAATGTAAGTGGCTATCAAGGTGGAAAACCAACGCTAGATTCTAGCACAGGAGTGGTGAAGTATAATATCGGCGATATGGGGAATCAGGCATATCAAACCTATGATAGCACATTGAGAGCTGAATATGATATAGGCGATGTGGGGACATTAAGCGGCTATGTGCGATGGAATATGTATAGCTATGACCATAAAAATCAACGCACATTTTTAACTAAAGATGGCATGCCAAGCTATGGCGATAACACAAAATATGACAAAAGTAACAAAAACGAACCAGCTCCTATTCTCTATGGGCTACATATCGGCAAGGAAATGTATCATCAGTTAGTCAGTGCAGTGGGTTATAAACATTATTTTGTTAATGATAGTCATATAGAGCTTAAGTTCTCTCGCATTGATGGGTGGGATAAGTTTAATAATCCAGATGGTGGCAAGAATCCCACAAGTGCAAATACGAGTATATATGGCGGTGCAGGGTCGCAAACAAACCATCGTTATGAGACAAACAACCTTGATTTGCTCTATCTTGCAAATGTAAGTGAAAATCACAGAATCCTAAGCGGTGTGCAGTATCGGCATAATATTTACACGCAAACGCTAGATTACATAGCAAATTGGAAAGATTTTAACTCCGCTTTTCAAGGCAAGGCAGATTCAGGCTATGCTCAAGGGGGTAAAAGTGCAAATGTGGGTGTATTTAGCGAGTGGCAGGGAATTTTTTTTGAGAATCTTAGCACAAATATTGGTGTGAGGTATGATTTTTGGCGGGGTTATGATGTGTATAAGGATACTGATTTTTATGCGACAAATACAAAGCAAAGCTTTAGCCCTAAAATCTCATTAAATTACGCCTTCAGCCAAAACACAAGGCTTAAATCATCATTTGGTCAAGCCTTTAAAGCCCCAAATTTTGGGCAAATGTTTACTAACCGAACTTTAACCGATGGCACTCCAATCAAGGGAAACCCAAACCTAAAGCCCGAAAATGTCATAAGTTTTGATGTGGGCTTTGAGCAAGATATTTCCACGCTTTTTGGTGATGATACAAGAGAGGGTGGATTCAAACTCTATTATTTTAATAACACAATGACAAATGCTATTATGCAATATACGCAAAATCACCCCCTCAAAGGAATGTATGATAATCTTGGTAAAAATCGCATTCAAGGAGTGGAAAGCTCTCTTATCTTGCCTTTTGGTTATGGTTTGAGTATGCATTTGACCTATACTTTTATGGATTCTAAGATTCTAAAAAGTATAGAATCTAACACAGAAGGCAATAAGGTTGCCGGGATTCCAGCACATATGGCGTATGGAGCGATTAATTATGATAAGGGGGGCATTTATGGGTCTTTTGGCGTAGAGTATGCAAGTAAGCCCTATAAAAACGCGAACAATACACCAACGCCAAGTGGTGTATATGGAGCGACAGATAGCTACACGATTGCGGATTTGCGTTTGGGGTGGCGTATAAATAAGCATTTTGATGTAAGCTCAAATATCACAAACCTTTTTAACCACACTTATTATAGCTATTATCGTGCGAGTGGCAGGGCATTTTTTGTCTCACTTTCAGGGAGATTTTAGGGGATTTTGAATTTTAACAAGCAAAGCGAAGTTTCTTTAGAAAATCTCAAATTGATGAGAAAGTATGGGTTTAAAGTGGGAGGTTGGGAAGCAATCTTAATGTTGAAGCTGTGAGCTTATGGTATCAGCAAGGCTAAGTTGGGAGTTTATAATCCATCTATTTTGTTCATAATTCACAAGATGAAGTTGAGATTCTACTACTACTTTGTCAAAGTGGATTTTCACAAGGGCGGTTGCGGTAGGCATTATGGAGCTAGAATCTTGGGGGTTTTGAGCTTTAGAATCTTGCGTCTCAATCTCATCTGGTGTAATGTGTAAAATCTCCACACGCTTATAACCACCTAGCATTTTTGCACGCGTGGATTCTGCTGCGACAAAGAGATTGGCTAGGTTGGCATTTCCCATAGATTGAAGGGCAAAGCCATAGCTAGAATAATGTAGATATTTGTCTAAATCCCCGCCAAACAGCCCTTGCATATAGCCTTCTATCGCTTGTTCTTGTGGAGTTTTTTGCCCTTCGCACCCAAGGAAGGTAAAACATAGTAAGCTTATAAATAAAGAGCATAGGGCTTGTTTTGTGGCATTGCGGAGTTTGTGAATTGAGATAAAGCGAATCATCAAGTAGGACTTTTGGCTATATCTTTTTAAGAAAACAGGTTTTTAGCACGACCACGCCACATTTATCAACCCTAGCTTCAATCTCATCATCTTTGTTTGTGAGCCTGATATTTTTAATTGTCGTGCCGCGTTTAATGGTGCTTGAAGCCCCTTTGATTTTTAAATCTTTAATAACGCTGACACTATCTCCGGCATTGAGCTGTGTGCCATTAGAATCTTTTGCCATTTGTTCCCTTTAGAATCTTGTGAAATACGATAAAACAAAGCAGTATTATAAGTGTTTTTGTGCATATTTGCAAGGAAAAATAAGAATGCGTGGTATAACCCTTGCTTAAATAACGATAGTGGCGTATGATAAAAGCTAATGTGTTTAAACGCAAGGACGATACTTGTATATCTAAAACAAAGGAGAAGGATATGGCACTTACACCTATTGGCAATGTTACCTATATCAATCAAAACTCCCAAGTTGGCTCTATGCAGCACGCAAATGCAATGCAAAAGGTGGATTTTGCACTCAATGCAAATATGCAGGAGTTTGTAGATAAGCTTAAAGCCGTGCAGGAAGTCGCTCCAGCACAGGAGACAAAGGCTATTGACCCTGATGATAAGCAGGAGAAAAAAAACGAGCAAGAAGCTCACAACGATTCAGCCCAGCCTAGTGAGGAGGAGAGTCTGGCTGTGGTAGAAGATGAAAGTATTGCTTGTGTGAGTGATGAGGTGCATTTGCTTGATATTAGAGCGTGAAAAAAGGGCGTAAATACTAAGATTTTGTGTTTTTTGGCTGTGGCTTTCTTAGTTTGTCGGGCTGTGATTCAAGGCAGATTCAGGCTTTGGCATTGGGCATATAAAGATATAAATCCATACACAACGCCAAAGATTCCAATCATTACTAGCACCATATCGCCAAGTAAGACTATGGAGGTTTCAAATCGCTCTAGTTGTATCTTTTGGGAGATGTAGCTTAGAGTGAGTAATAGGCTAAAATCAAGTGCTATCCACGATAATGTGAGGACTGCAAGGCTAAGATACAGAGAGTGTGTTATACCCAAAAACTGCGGAAAAAAGGCGATGAAAAATAAAATGTCTTTGGGGTTTGATAGGCTTAGGAATAAGCCTTGTAAGAAAGGGCTGTATTTGTTTTGCGTTGTCTTTTTGGTGCTTTTAAGGGAGTTTGATATTGAAACAGCGGCACTACCACTTAGGTAGCTTCTTGTTTCAATATCTGCACAGCCCTGAAAATCTCCTAAAGATATTTCCGCAGCTGGGCTGTTTGCATTCTTTTGGGAATATTGATTTTGTGAAGTTTTGTGTGCATCTCTGTTAGAATCTGCGTGTTGAAGTGAATCTCTATCGCATTTCCTTTGTTTGCAATATCCCAAAAGTGAGCTAAAACCAAGATAGAGTATAAAGGCACAGCCTACAATACTCATAATCCCAAGCATAGATTCTGAAACTTTAGCTACACCTAAAATCACCGCAATGCTTACAGCGATAAGCAAGAGTGAGCCTAGATTTGTCCCACAGATTGTTTTTAAGGCTTGTGTGCTTTTTGTCTTAGAATCTTGCCCTTTTAGCGTATTTTTTAGCACAAGGGCAACAACGGGACCGGGTGTGGCAATGAGTGTAACAACAGCACCCAAATACGCACCAAACAAGGTAAAATTTAGCATTTTAGTTGCTAAAACTATTTCTTAGCAATTCGTTCAATCACTGCATTAAAGCTTTTGCTTGGTCGCATAATGGCTTCTGCCTTACTATCATCAAATTTATAATATCCGCCTAGATCTACTTTCACGCCTTGTGCGGAGTTAAACTCTGCTCCAATAGAATCTTGCTTAGATTCTAGCTCATCGGCAATGGGCTTAAAAAACGCTGCAATGCTAGAATCTGCACTTTGCTCTGCTAATGCCCTTGTAAAATACATCGCCAAGTAAAAATGGCTTGTGCGGTTGTCATCTTCGCCTACTTTGCGTGAAGGGGCTTTGTTGTTATCAAGCCATTGTGAAGTCGCCACATCTAGCGCGTCTGCTAAAACCTTTGCCTTAGGGCTATTTTGCTTTTGTGCGTAAAACTCTAGGCTTGCCTGCAAGGCTAAAAACTCACCCAAGCTATCCCAACGCAAATGATTTTCTTCTACAAGCTGCTCTACCTGTTTTGGTGCACTGCCTCCAGCTCCGGTTTCAAACATCGCCCCACCATTTAGCATAGGCACGACTGAAAGCATTTTCGCACTTGTGCCAAGCTCTAAGATTGGAAAAAGGTCAGTCAAATAATCACGCAAAACATTCCCTGTAATAGAAATGGCATTTTTCCCAGCACGGATAAGTCGCAAAGATTCTAAACACGCCTCTTTTGGGGCTAAAATAGCTATATCTTTGCCTAATTCTTGCAATCTCTTTTTGACTAAATCAATCATAATCTTATTGCTTGCTCTTTTTTCATCAAGCCAGAAAATCGCCTTATCCCCTGTAATATCCGCCCTTTCAATCCCTAAATCAATCCAGTTTTGCACCGCATCAAATTTTGCCTGATTAGCACGATAAATATCGCCCTTTTTCACGCTATGAGTAAGCAGCACCTTATCATTAGAATCTACAATGACAAACTCTCCATCATTTGGGGCGACAAAGGTTTTATCGTGTGAGCCATATTCTTGTGCTTTTTTCGCCATTAAGCCTACATTGCTAACACTGCCTAGTGTGGCAGGATTTAGCACTCCATTTGCCTTTAAGTCTTCAATCACCGCTTCATAAATAGTCGCATAAGTCTTATCAGGAATTACTGCATTTGCATCGCATTCCTTGCCGTCTTTATCCCACAATCTCGCACCATTTTTCAGCATAGCAGGCATTGAAGCATCAACGATAACATCACTTGGGATATGTAGATTTGTAATGCCTTTGTCGGAATTTACCATAGAGATTTTGGCACTTTTTTGCAAAATCTCATTGTATTTAGCTAGAATCTCCGCTTTTTTCGGGCTAGATTCTATCTTTGTAAGCAGCTCATTCACGCCATTATTGGCATTTACGCCTAAAGATTCTAGCTCATCTTTAAATTCCGCAAAAAGCTCTTTGAAATAGGCTTTGACCGCATAGCCAAAAAGGATAGGATCGCTTACTTTCATCATCGTAGCTTTTAAATGCAAGGAAAATAGAATGTCTTGCTTTTTACAAGCTTCAATTTGGGCTTCATAAAATGCACTCAATTTTTGTGCGTCCATAAAAGTGGCATCTAAAATCTCATTTGTCTCTAGTTTTAGCCCATCTTTTAGCACTTTTTGTCCGCTAGAATCTTTGAAAATAATCTTTGCTGTTGTGGGAGATTCTATCAAAACCGCCTTTTCATTATCAAAGAAATCGCCCTCTTTCATATAGCTCACACAGCTTTTTGAGTTTTTATCAAAGGGTGTTACGCGGTAAGGATTTTTCTGTGCGTAGGATTTTACAGCATTGGTGCTGCGGCGGTCAGAATTGCCTTGTCTTAAAACAGGATTGACCGCTGAACCTAGCACTTTTTGGTATTTCTCTTTCACCGCTTTTTCTTGCTCATTTGCTGGCTCATCGGGAAACTCTGGCACATTGTAGCCTTTTGCTTGAAGCTCTTTTATGGCATTTTTAAGCTGTGGGATTGAAGCGGAGATATTTGGAGTTTTGATAAGGTTTGCACTAGGGGTTTTGACAAGCTCACCGAGTTTGCTTAAAGCATCTTCTACGCGTTGATTTGGGGCGAGATTCTCGGGGAATTGAGCCAAGATTCTAGCACTTAGAGAAATGTCTGAAGTCTCTACTTGAATATCTGCGTGGTCTAAAAACGCCTTTGCAATAGGCAAAAACGAGTAGGTCGCTAATGCTGGAGATTCATCTGTGAGTGTGTAAGTGATTTTCATCGTGTATCCTTTTGTTGTGAAGTTGAAAATGTTTCTAGTATAGCAAAAATCATCATTTTTGGAATAATAGACAAGATTTTTTTAAACTTTTGCATTCATAAGGGCGGATAGGTAGCACTTTATGATGATGTGGGTTGTCATTCTTGATGTTATGCTTTAGTTAGGGCTTAGCTAGAGTTTGGCACAAAAGAGTTAGAATCTAAGCTTTTTTTTTATACAATTTTTGCCAAAAAATATATACTAAGCATTTAAAGGCATTAATTTAATATGGGCATAAGCAAACATTCAATTGAAACACTCAAGCAGACTTTAGATATTCTTGATGTGATTGGCTCGGTTGTGGAGCTAAAAAAGAGTGGAAGCAACTATGTAGCGTGCTGTCCATTCCACGATGAGAAAACGCCTAGCTTTGTAGTTAGCCCAGTGAAAGGATTCTACCATTGCTATGGCTGTGGTGTGGGCGGAGATGCGATAAAATTCCTTATGGAATATGAAAAACTTAGCTTTGTGGAGAGTGTGGAGAAAATCGCAGCGATTATGAATTTCACGCTTGAGTATGAAACGAGCTATGAGAAAAAGCCCGATTTTGCCTTGCTTGATGAGGTTATGCGGTTTTATCAAAAGAATCTTTTAAATCATAAGCCATCTTTAGACTATCTTGCCTCTCGCTGTGTGGCAAACTCAAGCATTGAAAAATTTGCTTTGGGCTATTGTGGGGCAAGTTTTGAGACGATTAAATTTTTAAATGCTAAGGGATTGAACAAGACTGAAGCGTTGGAATATGGCGTGATTGGCAAAGATTCTGTTTGGGAATATGCACGATTTAGCGATAGAATCATTTTTCCCATTCATTCCCCTAGTGGCAAGGTTGTGGGCTTTGGCGGACGCACGATGAGTGGGGCGAATGCCAAATATATAAACTCCCCACAAAGCAAGATTTTTAATAAATCAAAACTACTCTATGGCTACTATATTGCTAAAGACAAGATTTATAAGCAAAAGAAAATCATTGTGTGTGAGGGATATCTTGATGTGATTATGCTACATCAAGCGGGGTTTGATTATGCGGTGGCGACACTTGGCACGGCTTTAACCAAGGATCACTTACCGCTTTTGGCTAAGGGAGAACCAAAAGTGATTTTAAGCTATGATGGCGATAAGGCTGGGATTAATGCAGCTTTTAAGGCAGCTAAGATTCTAGCTGCAAGTGGCAAAGATGGAGGCGTTGTGATTTTTGCTAACGGAATGGACCCTGCCGATATGGTGGCAAATAAGCAAATCAATGAGCTTAGCGATATGTTTGCTAATCCTGTGCCATTTGTGGATTTTATACTTCAACATATAGCTAAAAACTATGACCTAAATAATCCCTTGCAAAAAGAAAAGGCATTAGCTGAATCTACGCAGTTTCTTCATACGCTTAGCCCTGTTTTGCAAGAGGAGTATAAGCCCACACTTGCACACCTGCTTTCTTTACCCATACATTTGATTGGCTCAAAACGCCTTCCACAACACAATCCACTTACATTTACCACCCCAACGCAAGAAATCGCTGAATCTGTGCTGATTAAGACTTTGCTTGAAAAGCCTGAATGGATTGATTTTGCATTAGAATACATTGACATATCTTTATTTGTTTATAAAAGGGCTGAATTTACCAAGCTTGTGGCAAATGAACATCAAGATTCTGCGTTGATTGCCCTAATGATTAATGAGAGAATAAGGCCCATAAATGATTTACCTTCGCTTAAAGAACATTTGCGATTATTCATCACTCAAGCTTATACGCAGATTCTATCTCAAATACCGCATTACACCGGTATGAATCTGCAAGAAAAAAGCATATTAATGAAAGAGATTAAAACCAAAATCTTGCAATTAAAAAAAGGAGAATTATTACCCTATGTTAGCTCTAGCACTTTTTAGCGGAGGCTGCGATAGCCTCATTTCTATGAAATTACTTAAAGACCAAGGCATTGATGTGATTGCATTGCATTTTAACATCGGCTTTGGCGGCAATAAAGATAAGTTAGAATATTTTCAAAATGCCACGGCACAGATTGATGTGGAATTGCAAGTCCTTGATATAAGACAGCAGTTTTTTAATGATGTGTTGTTTAAGCCAAAATATGGCTATGGCAAGTATTTTAACCCCTGCATTGACTGCCACGCAAATATGTTTGCTAATGCGTTTGATTATCTGCTGAAAGTTAATGCGGATTTTGTGATTAGCGGAGAAGTGTTGGGGCAGCGTCCAAAATCCCAGCGTAAAGAAGCCCTAGATCAAGTGCGAGGGCTTGTGCGAAAGATAGGGCTAGATTCTAAATTTGATAGAATCTTAAGTCGTGATGGGAGTGATAACAGTAAGCCTAAAACTCTTGATGAGCTGCTTTTGCGTCCTATGAGTGCCAAGCTTTTAGAGCCAAGCTTTCCAGAGAGAATGGGTTGGGTAGATAGGGAGAGATTGCTTGATGTGAGCGGACGCGGACGCACAAGGCAGTTAGAGATGATTAAGGCGTATGGATTCAAATATTTTGAAAAGCCTGGGGGAGGTTGCTTACTAACACAAGATTCTGTGGCGTTAAAGATTAAGGATTTAATCTCGCATCGTCAAATGCATTTTGAAGATATAGAGATGGTGAAGGTTGGACACTATCTAGTGCTTGAAAATGGTGCAAGGTGCGTTATTGCAAGAAATGAGGAGGAGAATGCCAAACTCGCTACACCAAATCCGCAAATGGAGCAAATTGTTTTGCTTGATTGTGTGGGACCACTTGGGATTGTGGAGAGTGGGGCAAGTGCGGAGGATAAGATTTTGGCTGGACGCATTGCATTGAGCTATGCTAAAACGGAAATTGATAAATCCTATCAAGTCAAAATTGGCTCCGTAGTGCATACGCTCACGCCACTTGAGCGGCAAAAAGCACAAGGATATTTGCTGCTTAGTTCTTAGGAAATTTGTTTGTGGATTCTGAAGTTTGAATTTTATTGTGATTTTATGGTGCCACATTAGAGTTTATAGAATCTATGATATATAAATTTAGTTTAATAGACTAAAGTTTTTTTATAAAAATGATATAAAGTATTGACTTGTTTAATAAGTTAATATAAAATTCTCGCACTTCAAAAATTGAGTGCTAAATTTTTGATAATTTTATAATGACAAGGAGTTTGATATGAAGTTTAAACCTCTAGGTGAAAGGGTGCTTGTAGAGCGTCTTGAGGAAGATACAAAGACAAGTTCGGGTATTATCATTCCAGATAATGCAAAGGAAAAGCCACTTATGGGTATTGTAAAAGCAGTAAGTGCTAAGGTCAAAGATGACAAGACATTGAAAGAAAACGATCAAGTTGTATTTGGCAAGTATAAAGGCACTGAAATCAAGCTAGATTCTAAAGAATATATAGTTTTAGAGCTAGAAGACATTTTAGGTGTTATTGAAAAATAAATTTTAATGTAAGGAGTAAAAAATGGCAAAAGAAATTCACTTCGCAGATTCAGCGAGAAATAAACTCTATGAAGGTATCAAGCAATTAAGCGATGCGGTTAAGGTAACTATGGGACCAAAGGGACGCAATGTTCTTATCCAAAAAAGTTATGGTGCGCCTACAATTACAAAAGATGGTGTATCTGTGGCAAAAGAAGTAGAGCTTGCTGACCCTATTGCAAATATGGGCGCACAGCTTGTGAAAGAGGTAGCGAGTAAAACTGCTGATGCAGCAGGTGATGGGACAACTACGGCAACTGTTCTTGCATATAGCATTTACAAAGAGGGCTTAAGAAATATTACAGCTGGGGCTAATCCTATTGCTGTTAAACGCGGTATGGATAAAGCGGTAGCGGCGATTATTGATGAGCTTAAAAAAATTAGCAAAAAAGTTGGCGGGAAAAGCGACATCGCACAAGTAGCCACAATCTCTGCAAATTCTGATGAAAATATCGGCTCACTTATTGCAGAAGCAATGGAAAAAGTCGGCAAAGATGGTGTTATCACGGTTGAAGAAGCTAAGGGGATTAATGATGAGCTAAGTGTTGTTGAGGGTATGCAATTTGATAGAGGCTATCTTTCTGCGTATTTTGTAACAAATACGGATAAGATGACTGCCCAGCTTGAAAATGCCTATGTGCTTTTGACAGATAAAAAAATCTCAAATATGAAAGAGATTTTACCTTTGCTTGAAGCGACTATGCAAAGTGGCAAACCACTTCTTATCATTGCTGAAGATATTGAGGGCGAAGCGCTTACAACTTTAGTGGTGAATAAACTCCGCGGTGTGCTGAATGTATCAGCAGTTAAGGCTCCGGGCTTTGGCGATAGGAGAAAGGCAATGCTCCAAGATATTGCTATCCTTACAGGTGGGCAAGTCATTAGCGAAGAGCTTGGCAAGACACTAGAAGCGGCTACTATTGCTGATTTAGGAAGTGCCGCAAGAATTGTGATTGATAAAGATAATACGACAATCGTTGATGGCAAGGGCAAGGCAAAAGATGTCAAAGATAGAATCGCACAAATCAAAATGGAGATTGAAAATACAACAAGTGATTATGATAGAGAAAAGCTCCAAGAGCGTTTGGCAAAGCTTAGCGGTGGCGTGGCTGTTATCAAAGTAGGTGCGCCAAGCGAAGTAGAGATGAAAGAGAAAAAAGATCGCGTAGATGATGCACTCTCTGCGACAAAAGCCGCAGTTGATGAAGGCATTGTAGCTGGAGGTGGTGTGGCTCTTATTCACGCGGCTAAGAAAGTGAATCTAAAGCTTGAAGGCGATGAGGCGATTGGCTATGATATTATCAAACGCGCAATCAAGGCTCCATTGGCACAAATCGCTAGAAACGCAGGACACGATGCGGGCGTGGTAGTCAATAAGGTGCAAGAAGCAGAAGGCAGTGGCGGTATCTATGGCTTTGATGCAAGTAAGGGTAAGCATGTGGATAGTATGTTTAAAGAAGGCATTATTGATCCATTGAAAGTTACTCGCATAGCGTTGCAAAATGCGGTTTCTGTATCAAGCTTACTTTTAACAACAGAAGCCACAATCAATGAAATTAAAGAAGATAAACCAGCTCCTGCAATGCCGGATATGGGTGGAATGGGAGGTATGGGCGGAATGATGTAATCCCCCAAGCCTTTGTTTAGCTACAAGATTCTGTTTCTCTTATGGAATGGAATCTGTGTTTTTCATTTTTATCTCTATCTAAAAAGGAGTCCCCTATGCAACTAAAATCCACATTAAAACAACTTGTTAAAAATAACCCACTCTATAAAGACTTTATCCGTCCTATGCGTG
>NZ_QXJF01000021.1 GCF_003670275.1 Helicobacter labetoulli | reverse complement strand
TGAGAATCCACTTTTGCTTCCACGGCTTGATTGCAATGATTATCCGCCTAGAAGCGAGAAGATAAGGTTATTGGAGGGATAAAATGATTAGATTTGCTACGATTGATGATGTTGATGATATTATGTCCTTTATTAATACACACTGGAAAGCTGGGCATATTTTGGCTACGAATAAGGATTTTTTTCTTTATGAACTTCAAAATGTTGATGATCCTAATCAAATCAATATGGCTATCGTTAGAGATGATGCGACTAATGAATTGTTGGGTATAGATGGGATATATTATTATGGTAAGCGTTTAGAGGGGCGTGATACTTCAGGTTGTATGTGGAAGGTTATAAAATCTGATAATCCAGTGCTAGGCATAGATCTTTTTCAGTTTGTAATGGATAATACAAGGACTCGCTGTATCGTTGGTGTAGGACTTGGGAGAATGGCAATCCCCATTCATAAATACCTAAAATTTGAAGTAGATGTAATGACGCATTGGTATAGACTAAATCCAAATATAAAAGACTTTAAAATCGCTCTTGTAACAAATCCCAAAATTCCGCAATCATCATTGCTCTCACAAGCAAAATTCGTAAGATTTCCACATTTTGAGAATCTTAACAAAGTTTTTGATTTTGAAGCATATTATGAAAGTAAGTCCCGCCCGACAAAAGAAGATTGGTATATCAAAAGACGCTATTTTGATCATCCAATCTATACTTATGAAGTTTTTGGTATAGAGCTTAATGGTGCGATAAAAACAATCTGTGTCTTTAGAATAGAATCTAAAAATAACGCAAAGGCATTGCGTTTTGTAGATCTCATAGGTGAGTTTGATCATATCTACTATGCGACACAAGCTATAGATGAGCTTTTGTTTGAGTGCAATGCTGAATATGTGGATTTCTACGAACACGGCTTAGATATTTCTAAAATGGAAAATGCTGGCTGGCTTCTCACAAAACCAAGTGGCAATATTATTCCAAACTACTTTTATCCATTTGTGCAAGAGAATATAGACATTTACTACGGGATACAAGAGAATAGCTACAAGGTGTTTAAGGCTGATGGCGACCAAGATAGACCGAATTAGGTTTAAACCCATAGGCTTGATAGGAGTCTATAGTTTTAAATCATACATAAGGAGACAGAATGACATTAGATGAGTTTATAAAGAAATTTGCAGAGCAGTTTGATGAAACTGATATGGGTGAATTTAAAGCCGATACGATTTATCGTAATTTAGATGAGTGGTCATCTATGCACGCTTTACTCATTATCTCTATGATTGATGATGAGATGGGTAAAACACTCAAGGCACAGGATTTTAAATCAGCGAATACCATAGAAGATTTGTATAAATTGGCACAGACAAAATGAATCTCATAGATTTCACAGGTAAGAAAATATTAGTTACCGGGGCTTCTAGCGGTATAGGTGCGGCGACAGCCATTTTGCTTTCAAAGTTAGGTGCAAAAGTGGTAGCGTGCGGACGAGAGCAAAGCAGACTTACTCAAACACTGGAGGCAATGGAATGTCCTAGTAGGCATATAACTCTAGCATTTGATGTGCTTGATTTTTCACATTATGAGAGTTATTTTCAGCAAATGGTTTGTAATGGGGAGAAGCTTAGTGGCTTGGTGCATTGTGCAGGGATTCAAAAGCCTATGGTATTGCGTGGGATAACACAAAAAATGATTTATGAGATAATGGATACAAATTTTAGCTCATTTCTTATGCTTTCATCAATGTTTGTTAGAAAAAAATATTCAGAATCTGGTCATATCATTGGCGTTTCATCTATCAATGCTCATTATCCACAAACAGCTATGAGTATCTACGCCGCCTCAAAAGGTGCTATGGAAGCTAGTGTTCGCACACTAGCCCTTGAGCTTGCAAAGCAAAATCGTCGTATAAATTGTGTAGTGCCCGGTGCCATTGATACCCCTATGCTTGATGATATACCTCGTGAAAATATAGAGCATATAGCTAGTCATTTTCTGCTCGGTATGGGAAGTGCGGATATGGTAGCAAATACAATCGCCTTTTTGTTAAGTGAAGCTTCGTGTTACACGACAGGTAGGGCATTTTTCGTAGATGGTGGAATGTTGGCTAATTCAATTTGATATTTTTACAGGAGGTGATGGCAATGACATTATTTATTGATGATAAAAAAGCATATTCAGCAAAGGATATACAAGAATCATTAAAGGCGGTTGGGGCTCACGATGGAGAAGTGATATTTTTACATTCAGATATTTCATTTGGGCGGTTAGCTTCAGGGCTTAAGCCTAAAGAATATTTGGGTGAGTTAAAAAATTGCTTTGATAATGTCGGTATTGAGAATTTAGTTGTGCCAACTTTTACTTATAGCTTTGCGAATAATGAAACTTTTGATGTAAGAAATTCTAAAACATATATGGGTGCATTCAATGAATATTTACGCAATACTACGGGGGGGGGGTATTATCGCACTCTCGACCCGCTGCTTTCGCTTTGTGTGCCAAAATCATTGCAAAAAAATTATGAAAAATTAAGCGAACATTCACTTGGTATAGGCGGAGGAATTGATATGTTTAGGAAAAACAATAAGAATGGTGGCTATAAATTTTTATTTTTTGGAGCAAGACTACCGACTTCTTTTACATATATTCACTATGTGGAAAAGATAAAAAATGTCCCCTATAGATTTGATATGAAGTTTCAAGGTAAGGTGGTGGATTATAATGGTGTAGAAAATGAGGCAACACAATATATTCATACACATTGCTTTGGTATTAAACAGGCTCAAGATGCACAATATTTTGAAGACTATCTTGTAGAAAATGGATTCTTAAAAAAATGTAGGCTTGGCAATCTAAGTGTGGCTTGTATAAGCGAGAGAGACGCATTTATGCAAATCTCAAAAAAGATTGATGGCGATATTAATTATTTTTTAGACACACCTTTTAAACCGCAAGATTTGATATGTCAATATGGCTATGACCCAAAAGTTGAGAGAATCACTCATTGCTAATCCCTAAAATAAAGGCACACAATGCAAAAAAATCTTATAGAATATTTAGAATCTACCGCTAGAGCGTTTCCACATAAAGAAGCGATAGTAGATTCTACACATAGCATTACTTTTGCAGAGCTAAGAAGCAAGGCTTTGCAAATAGCCCTAGCTATACATAAGAAAAATCCACACTATTTTAAATCCCCTGTGTTTGTGTATCTACCAAAGTCATATAAAAGTATTGTGGCATTTATGGCTACGCTATATAGTGGGAATTTTTACACACCTAGCGATGTTGATTTTCCTTTTGCTAAGGTCTCTCTTGTGCTTACGCAATTAAAGCCTTCTATATTCATCACTAATAGTGTGTATAAGCAAAAGCTTATAGATAATGGCATAGATTCTGCGCTTGTACTTGATATTGATAGCATTTGTCAAGGCGAAGAATGTAAGGGTAATAATAGAAATATTTTACCCTTGCCACAAGAGATAGAGAATGTATTAGGGCGATGTGTAGATTCTGATGTAGCTTATACACTTTTTACTTCTGGCTCTACTGGCACACCAAAAGGAGTGGCGGTGGCTCATAAAAGCATTATAAACTATATTGAATGGTTTAGAGATGAGTTTGAGATTGCAGAAAATGAACGCATAGGCAATCAAGCACCATTTTATTTTGATAATTCAACACTTGATATTTATCTCTCTTTATCTACGGGTGCGACACTTTATATTATTAAAAAATCTCTTTTTGCTTTTCCTGCAAAACTTATTGAATACCTTAATGCCCATAAAATCAATATGATATTTTGGGTGCCTAGTGCCTTAGGTGCGATAGCAAATGCAGATATTCTCTCTCATATGACTTGTGAAAATTTGCGTAAGATCATATTCGCTGGGGAAGCGATGCCAAATAAGATTCTTAACTATTGGCGTAAATATATCCCACAAGCCATTTATGCAAATTTGTATGGACCAACGGAGGCGACTGTGGATTGCACTTTTTATATCGTGGATAGAGTCTTTGAAGATTCGGATGCTTTACCTATTGGCAAACCTTGTAGGAATTATGATGTATTTGTGCTTTCAGAATCTAATGAGATGATAAACACACAAGGCGAGATTGGCGAGCTCTGTGTAAGAGGGGTAGGTGTGGCATTAGGCTATTATGGAGACTTTGAGCGAAGTAAGGAAGTCTTTGTGCAAAATCCCTTAAACAATGTGTATGAAGAGAAAATCTATCGCACAGGCGACTTAGTATGCTACAACGAGTTTGGGGAGCTTATGTATTGCGGGAGAAAAGATTCACAAATCAAGCATTTGGGATATAGAATAGAGCTAGGCGAGATAGAATCTGCGGCATTTGGACTAAATGCCGTGCAAAATGCTTGTGCTTTATATGATGATAGAGATAAAAAAATAGTGCTATTTGTGAGTATAGATAAATCTTGTGAAGTTGTGGAATCTTGCACACTCCATTCACTTATAACGCGAGATTTAGCAAAGACATTAGCACAATATATGTTGCCAAATGTAGTGATAAGCTTAGAAACTTTTCCATTAAATGATAATGGCAAAATCAACAGAAAGGAATTGAAAATGATGTATGAAAACACATATAAGCTCAATGATGAAGCCCGAATCCAATCCGCAATCTGCGGACGGCGGGGGGGGGGGTAATAGGACTCTATAAAGCCCGTAAAGATTATACAAGGCTTTCTATTTCTTGTATGTCTGCTAAGTTAGCGGCATAGGGAGGTGGAGAGTGAAGACTTCAGTTATAGACTTTTTAACCCACATACTTAAGAGACATAGCAATAAAGTAGCCTTTGTAGATGAAGATTCAAGTTTAACTTTTTTAGAGCTTCATTTGCAATCAAATGTTATCGCCAATGCTATTTCAACAACACTTCAAGCACAAACACAAAAGTCCATTTTTGTGTATTTACCAAAATCTACACTTTGTGTTACTGCACTCATTGCTGTGGCAAAAAGTGGGAATTTTTACACACCTGCTGATATACACTTTCCGCTTGAAAAGATAAATGCGATTTTAAATGTGCTAAAACCTGCACTTGTGATTACAGATTCTAAACATATAGAAAAGATTAAAAATGCGGATATACATAATGCTAAGATTTTGAGCTTAGATTCCATTGATCTTACACAAGATATTGCTTACACAATGCCTAAAATCCCCGATACCGCACCGCTTTATTGTCTTTTTACTTCTGGCTCTACTGGTGTGCCAAAGGGAGTGCTTATCGCACATAGAAGTATGATTAAGTTTATACAAGCAATGAAAAAGGAATATAAGATTACGCATAATGATAATATTGCTAATCAAGCGCCCTTTATCTTTGATGTGAGTGCGGCTGATATGTATAACACTATTGCGGCTGGGGCGTGTATGTATATTGTCAAAAAATCGCTTTTTGCTTTTCCACTTAGACTAGTGGAGTTTTTAAATCATCATAAGATTACATTTATTTATTGGGTGCCTAGTGCCTTAGGTGCGATAGCAAATGCGGATATTCTCTCTCGTGTGCCTTGTGAAAGTCTAAAGACGATTTGCTTTGGCGGAGAGGCTATGCCAAATAAGACTTTGAACTATTGGCGAAAGTATTGCAAGGGGGCAGTGTTTGGGAATATTTATGGACCAACGGAAGTAACGGTGGCTTGTGCGTTTTATACCGCAAATAGAGAATTTGCCGATAGTGATTCTTTACCCATTGGCACACCGATAGAAAATTGCGAGGTGTTATTATTAGACGACAAACATAATGCGGTAAAAAATGGGGAAATAGGTGAGATATGTGTCAAGGGAACTTGCTTGGCATTGGGATACTATGGCGATTTTACAAAGACTGAAAGTGTGTTTGTCCAAAATCCGCTCAATACCTTTTGGCAAGAGAGAATCTATAAAACCGGGGATTTAGGCTATCTTAACGAGTTTGGGGAGCTTATGTATTGTGGGAGAAAAGATTCACAAATCAAGCATTTGGGATATAGAATAGAGCTAGGCGAGATAGAATCGGCTATGTATGGTATAGAGGGTATAAAAAATGCCTGTGTAATATATGATGAGATGGCAAGAAAGATTGTTGCGTTTATGGATTCAAAGAATGTGGGAGAAACTGAACTCATAAAGATATTAGCCAATAAATTAGCACATTATATGTTACCCAATGCTGTATTTACGCTAGGTAGATTTCCATTAAATGATAATGGCAAGATTGATAGAAAAGCACTTAAGGCAATGTATATGGCCAATAATACTGCGGGGGGGGGGGGGTAAATAATCCCTTTGTTGTTTCTACTTATATTTTTAATCCCACTTTTATTACTACTTTTAGTTTTGCTTCTGACAGAAAAAGGAGTGCATCGTGACTCCTTTGCTTTTAATCCATTATTTTCAAAAAAGAGTGAAAGAATATGCTAATAGTATCGCCTTAAGTGTGGGTGATAAGCATTATACATTTAAGGAGATTGAGAATCTAGCCTACGAGATTTGTAGGGAGATTTTGCGTGTTGAAGAAAATGTGAATATGCCTGTTGCGGTGTTTTTAGATAAAGGGTTTTTTAGTGTTGCGGCAGATTTAGCTATATGGTATAGTGGAAATTGTTATATGAATTTAGATGTAAAAAATCCATCTAAACGCATAAAGGCTATAATCAATCATATTAAGCCAAGTGTGATTATCACAGAAACTAGATTTGAAGAGAAGCTTAAGAATTTAGATGTGTTTGTTATTAATATAGATAGATTAGATTCCATAACAAATTGTCATATTTGCAAGTGTGGGCAAGAGTTTTGCTCGTGCGAGCGTAGCGAAATATCTAACATAGAATCTAAAAGAGATATTTCATACTTACGCACTCAATATGACAAAAATTTAAAATCTCAACCATTTGAATGTGTGCAGAATGTAGGGGTGCAAAATAGAAAGGATTTAGAATCTCACATAAGCAAACGACTAAATAGACTTATAGATACCGATCCTTGCTGTATTATAAACACCTCTGGTTCAACGGGTATCCCAAAAGGTGTAGCCCTTAGCCATAAAAACTTTTTTGACTTTATCCATTGGAGTTTAGATGAGTTTGTTGAGCTGCGTAACGATGTGGTGATAGGGTCTCTATCACCTATTGTGTTTGATATTTTTAGCTTTGAAATTTGCTTAATGATAATGGGCGGAAGACTTGTTGTGATACCCGAATCTTATGCGAGTTTTCCTATCAAAATTTTAGAGATTTTACACAATAATTGTGTGAATTTTATATTTTGGGTGCCAACAATAATGGTAAATATCGCCAATATGAATCTCTTAGACAAGATAGATTTAGCTTGTTTGAAGCTTGTTTGGTTTGCAGGAGAGGTATTTCCTACAAAGCAATTTAACTATTGGCGAAAATATCTTTGTGAAGCGAAGTTTGTCAATATGTATGGACCCATAGAAATTACGCTTGATTGTGCGTATTTTGTAGTGGAGCGTGAGATTAAAGATAGTGATGTCCTACCTATTGGCAAGGCGTGTAGGAATACGGATATTTTGCTTTTAGATGATGAGAACAACTTAGTTGAGTACCCATTTGTGCAAGGTGAGATATGTGTGCGTGGAAGTGGTGTGGCGTTGGGCTATTATGGGGATTTTACAAAAACTGAAAGCGTGTTTATTCAAAATCCCTTAAATACGCATTATCCAGAGCTTATTTATCGCACAGGCGACATAGCCGAATATAATGACTTTGGCGAACTAGTGTTTAAAGGGCGAAAGGATAATATTATTAAGCATTTTGGCTATCGTATAGATTTAGGCGAGATTGAGCATAGCATTATTAATGTGCTAAAAATTGTAAAAAATGGCTGTGTTGTGTACAACGAGGCATTAAAACATATTGTGCTGTTTTATGAGGCAGATTGTGAAATATCAAATATGAAGTTTAGAAAAGCAGTTTCAAGTGTCTTGCCAAACTATATGATTCCAAATGTGTATAAACAGGTGGTGATTTTAGAGAGGAATACAAATGGTAAGATTGATAGATTATTTTATAAAAATTTAGTCAAAAAGGGCTTGTGAGAGAGACTTTCAGCTGCGGGCTACCTGTGGAGTAGACAAGATTAATCATATAGCCCAAAGCTTAGGCTTCTTGGCAAATTTATAGACTATATTCCAAAGTCCATCGTGTTTTAGTCCATATTTTTCGTGGAATCTTTGCGAGGCGTGGTTTGTCTCATCTACCCACGCGTAGAGATATTTGCCTCCATTTCGTATGTATTGTGCTAATGCACCTTTTAAAATACTGTGTATATGTTGAGGCTCAGAGAAATTAAAAATTTGGTTGATGTAAAAACTTTTTGGGTGTATTATAGCTTGAAGTAGGCTTGTAATGTTGCTTTGTGAATCTTTGAGGATGAAAAATTGTTTATTGTGTATAGAGATTTTTAGCTCATTTATATTTTGTAAATGCCCCGTTGTGCTATCAAAAACCTCTCTTAGCTTTGTGTATATTTTCTTAGAATCTTGCTCTGTTGCTATGCAAGATTCTATTTCTTCATCGTTCATAGGTACAAAACTAAAGGCTGGGGATTTTTTGCTAAAACAAAAGGCGGCGTTATTGCTTGATATGCGTTGTTGTTTGGCAATGGTGTAAAAGCCAAGATGAAATAGGTCATTTTCAAGTAAATGTAGATTTTTTGATGTGATTTCAATAGTAGCATTGTGATTTAGTGTGTTTGTGTGGGTATGAAAAAGATCTGCAAAGTCTAAAAAATCAAAGGTATAAAAATAAATCCTTTGCACCCCTTCTTCCTCATTGATAAAAAATAATGACCGAGTACTTTTAAAGCCTAAATATGGCTTATCTTTTAAGCTAAGAAGGTGGAGATTGGTTACCCCCCCCCCCCGTAGTATTGGTGGTGGCAACGGCTCTTAGCTCGTTGATATTTTGAATAATTTCTTTTTTTGTCATTTCATCACTCTCCAAAAGATGTATGGTAATTTGATAAGCATTATCAAGTATAGTTAAGACATTATCTCTAAGCTCCATTTTAAACTCTACTTGAGAATCTAGGCATTCTTTAGCTTGTGGCTTGATTTGATACTTGCCTATTTTGTAGCATTTATTCGCATATACAAAATGTGGTCTCTGCACCACATCAAAGCTACCATAATCAAAGCTTCGCAAAAATTTGGATATGAGATTTGTATCTAAGTTTTGAACTAAAAGGGCATTTAGGGGTAGATTCTTAAACTTATATACAAAATCATTCTCAATGCTATCTCTGCCTACAATCTCTTTGTGTAAGAGATTGTTGATAAACTCCTTAAAGGCTAAAAATGCAAGCTCCATACCTTTGCGTGTAACAGACAGGGCGGTTGAATCTTTGGATAGCACCATCTCTTTTTGACTAATAATTGCTCCCTTATCAATATCTTTTGTTACAAAATGCCAAGTAATGCCTGTCTTTTTTTCATCATTGAAAATAACCCAAGTGGGGATATTCATACCCCTGTAATGCGGTAAAAGTGCATAATGAAAATTGATAATCTCAATATATGGTTTGTCTATAATTTTTGGCGTGAAAATAAAGCGATTATTTGCACTAATAATCAGCGTTTTTGCTCTATCTTGCGTAAAGTCTAAAATAAAATTTTCTATATCAAAACGACTTGTAAGGCATAAATACGGGAGATTGAGTTTTTGACACAATGTCCGAAGCATTGAAGATGGGCTAATGGCAGTTTCTAATACAGATAGTGTTGTGTTGTGTATTTTTGTGGCTGTATTTTTGGAATGTGAATCTTCTAGTAGAGTGTTTAGGTATTTTGTACAGTCGCAAGCGATTTTATTCCCACCTAAAAGCAAAATTTTTTTAAATCTCATAAATCCGCCTCCAAAATCTCGCAATACTCTAAATTGCCCAACTCAAAATCCATAGCACACCAAGATAATCCAGAGCCAAAGGCACAAAGAAGCGTTTTAAAAATCTTATTTTTTAACTCATCTTTGAAGTTGTGCAATGCTACCATTGGGATACACGCCCCACTAAGATTGCCGTAGTTTTCTACAAGATTCATAGGTATTTTTTCGGAATCTATACCTATTTTTTGTGAGAGTTTTTGCAACATAAATTTATTTGGCTGATGAAATAAAAATACATCAAAATTTTCCAGTGTTTTATTTGTGTGGTGCAGTAGGCTTTGGACCAAGGGTGGCACTTCTTGTTGAACGAAAGAAAAAACGGCACTTCCTTCCATATGTAAATGATCCAATGCTCTTAAGTTGCCATCTCCTACATCATACATTTTGGCGGTTTCTGGGGTTGAGGGCATTTTAAATCCACCTGCTGGAATCCGAAGGGCATCTGCCCTTGAGCCATCCATATATAGTTCATAATAAATCTTTGTGTTAATCTGCTCGTTGTCTTTTGTGTTTTCTATCACCGTGATGGTTGTGCCATCTCCAATGAGTGGAAAATCGTTTCTGTCCTGCTTGGAAACTTTATGGCTTAACACATCACCATTTATTAACACAACCTTTTTGTCATTTAAGTGTTCTAAAAACATAAAACATTGCATAAGTCCAACTAAGAATCCACTGCAGCCTTGTGCTATATCTAAACAAATCACCTCATTACTAAGATTGAGTGAGCTTTGCACAATATTTGAAATATGTGGCATAAAAAAATCAGGACATACGGTTACCACCACAATTGCACCTATCTCATCTTTTAGAATCCATTTATTTTTAAGCATATATTGTAGGCCAAAAATGGCAAAATCAGCTACACTGGAATCAGGCTTTGAGAGATGGTGTTTATTAAAGCCCATAATTTTTTTTAACATCATCGTTTGTTTGGGTGGAAAAGTATAGTTATTTACTTCATCATCGAAGTAACTCACAAAACTTGGCACAATCCCAAGCATAGATGTAATTTTTTTATTATGAAAATAGGTTTTCATTTTAAATGTTTCCGCCACTTTTTTTAATCAAATCTGCCATACTTTTTATACTATTAAAGTTTTCTGGCAAAATATCTAGCCCATCTATACTTGCTCCAAACCTCTCCTCAAATACGCTTGACAAAGTGACCACATCAAAAGAATCTAAAAGTCCATCTTCTACGAAATCTAAACTATGTTCAAAATCGTGTTCCGGTCTTAACTCTTGTAAAATTGCTAAGATTTGCTCCATCTCTTGCTCCTTATAAAACTTTGTTTGAAACTACAAGTAAGTCTTGTTGCTAATTGGCATTATAGCAAATAATATCTGCCGTATTGAATAAACCTTCAGATTTTGGATATGGGCTTGACACCTTTATAGTTTGTAGATGTCAAGTGAATGGAAAGGATTGCGGGTGTAGGCAAGGGATTACTTTCCACTTTCATACACAAAAGGCACGCTTTTAATACCCGCTTCCATAACCTTTTGATTCAGTCGCATTGTGTCTTTGATATCAATATTAATAAAGCTTGAAGGCACTTTGGAATTTGGTGTATAGACTTCTTGCAAAAGGGCGAGTTTTTGCTTATTATCTTTCATATCAGCTGCCCTTTCTCGTAGCATACTTGCCTTCAAAGGTGAATCTTTACCCACAAAGCCCACAATCAGCATATAGACATTAGAATCTGCTAGGTGTTTATCAATGTTTTTTAGCTCTTTTTGACAGCTTGGGCAGTTGGGATCAGAGACAATGTAGGTGATTTTTTTGCTATTTTTATTTTTAGATTCTAGGATAATGTAGTCATCTTTGGGGATTTGCTTAAAAAGTTTATTGAGCTTTTCTTCATCTGGGGTGTCATTTTGACTTTGCTTTACTAATGAACCTACTGCACCCATATCTTCGGCACTTGCAGAGAAAAAGACATTTGACACACCTATAACCGCCCGTCCATCGCTACTTGCAAAAATCGGCACTTGCATTTTGCCTACTTCAATCAGCACGAGTTTAATGTTTGGCGTGGATTTAAGATCTTGGATTTTTAGGATTTTTGCGTTTTGTTTGGTGCTATATTTGATTGTCTCTTGCAGGGTTTGCTCAAAATTCGCCGCCAAAGCAAGACTAGAAATAAAGCTAGAGATAAGGCTAAGAGAGAGAAGAATCTTTTTCATCTATATCCTTTGTGAAGTAAATTTGGGCTAAGATTCTATAATGTTTTCACAAATACAAAGGCAAGGCGTAAAGAAATGAAAGGTGTAACGAAAGGCGTGAAGATTCTAAGCTCAAAGTACTATCCTTATACATATAAGTTTTTTAAACACAAAAATTTTAAATCTAGCTCTTACAAGGCGTGTCGAAATGTATTTGTCTTTGGGCTTGGCTCAAATATGGCTTTGAAAAATAGGGGCAGTGTGGAGATTTTAGAATCTGCTTTTGCTTGGCTAGATTCACACTCACGCATTCGTGTTTTGCAAAGCTCTCCTATTTGGCGTAATCCGCCCTTTGGCTTTGCCCCGCAAAATGACTTTTATAATGTAGTGTTGCTGTGTGAGAGTAATTTAAGTTTGGTAGAAATATTTGGGCTTATGTTTTATATGGAAAGACGCTTTGGGCGTGAGCGTAAAAGGGCATTTAAAAACGCACCCCGCACATTAGATGTGGATTTGATTTTATTTAATACTTTGAATCTGCAATGGAAGCATTTGTATGTGCCACATAGATTCTACACGCAAAGGAGCTCGGTAATGGTGCCGATGAGTTTTATAGAATCTTTGTGTTAGATTCTGCGTTGTCTTTTGGCTAGAATCGGCGATTGCTTCACCTTAGCTAGAATCTAAAATACAAGCAGTTCGCGTTTTAAGCGGTTGAGTGAATCAATCTGGGCTTTAAGCTTATCAATCTCAACATCAATTTGTGCGAGTAAATCAAAGCTTAGATGTTCGGGCATATCCTGTGAGCCGCGTTTAATCATTATATAATCCACAAGTGAGATTTTAGCGATGTTAAGCAAGATATTAATATCATCGCGAATATCCTCTATGCTTTTGAAAATTTCATCTATTTTTTCCCACATTTTCACTCCTTTAGGTCTATTTATTTGAGCCCTGCACTGATTAGTGTATGCAAGTGTATCGCACCTTGAATATGTTTATGCTTATCTGTGATGACAAGCAGCTGAATCTTATTATCCTCCATCATTTTAAGTGCATCATAGGCTAGAATCTCTTGGTTATCGCACATCTTTGGATTTTGTGTAGCATACTCGCTTACCGGAGATTCTAAGCTAAAGTCTTGTTTCATCATCGCTCTTCTTAAATCCCCATCACTCAAAATCCCCCAAATCACATTATCCTTGGCAATAATGGCATTGCCTAGCCGCTTTTGGCTTATGATGATAATGGCTTGAGAGAGAGGCATTTCTGGTGGGATAATAGGCAAGTCTTGCGTTTGCATTAAATCTTTGAGCTTGACAAAAAGCTGTTTGCCCAAAGCTCCTCCGGGGTGAAAAGAGGCAAAATCCTGTGCTTTAAAATCCCTAGCTTTCATAAGGCATACTGCTAAAGCATCGCCAAGAGCGAGAGTAAGCGTTGTAGAGCTTGTGGGGGCGATATTTAGCGGACAGGCTTCACGCATAATGTTTATGTCTAAAAAATAATCGCCTAAAACTGACAATGGCGAGTGTCTATCCCTGCTCATTGTGATGATAGTATTACCAAAGCGTTTGATATGTGGAATAATGCTAAGGAGTTCTTCGCTTTTCCCACTATAACTTATAGCAAGAAGAATATCATCTTTTTGTAGCATACCTAAATCCCCGTGCAGTGCTTCTATTGGGTGCATAAACACGCTAGGTGTGCCTGTGCTTGAAAGAGTGGCGGAGATTTTTGCACCAATAAGCCCACTTTTACCCACGCCGCATACAACAAGTTTTCCACGAGATTGGATAATCTTTTCCACAATGGCTTGAATCTCAGCTCCATCAATGCGTTTTATCGCTTCAAGCAAGGCTTGAGATTCTATCTCTAGCACTTCTTTTGCAATCTCTGCGTAATTGAGACTTTTCATTATGTATCCTTTAAGTATTTTAAGGATTTAGATGATATACATCATCGACACAATCGTAGGATATTTTTTTACCTTTTTGAAAATATGTCGTTTGAATGTGTTATGCACTTCATTTTCAAGATTCTTCGCATTAAAGCCATCTGCCTTGAAGTTTTTCACCACAAATTCAAGTGTATCATTCATCTCTTTTTCAAAGCCTTTGTCTTCTTTGTCTGCTACAAGTCCGTAGCTTGTGATTTTTGTCTCTAGAATCTTGCGGTCTTTGCTGATTTTAGCTGATATAATCACAATACCATCACTTGCTAAAGCCTGTCTATCAAGCACGACATCATTTTCAATTTGGCGGTTGATTTGATTGTCAATGTAAGTTTTGCCATTTTTGACACTACGAACCTTTTTCATATAGTTTGGATTAACCTCTATTTGATCGCCATCTTCCATAAGGTAAATATTTTTCTCTAGCACACCACAGGCAATAGCAGTTTGCTTGTGTTTAGCAATGTGATTGTATTCTCCATGCACTGGCAAAAAGAATTTTGGCTTCACAAGTCGTAGCATTAGCTTTTGCTCCTCTTGTGCGGCGTGTCCGCTTACGTGAATCTCGCTAAAGTCTTGGTAAGCGACTTTTGCTCCAGCTTTCATAAGAAAATTAAGCACCGCGGATACAGAGCCTTCATTGCCCGGAATAGCTTTAGCAGAGATAATTACCATATCGCTTGGTTTAATTTTGATATGTCTATGCTCATCTGTTGCCATACGATATAAAGCACTCATCGTTTCACCTTGAGAGCCTGTCGTTACGATAAGCACTTCTTCATCGGGGTATTTTTCCACTTCGTGTGCTTCAATAAATATATTTTGCGGCAAGTCAATGTAGCCTAGTTCTCTAGCAATTTCAAGATTCTTCTCCATTGATCGCCCAATCACCGCTACTTTGCGGTTGTATTTTAGCCCGTGTGTGATGGCTTGATACACACGATGAATATTTGAAGAGAATGTGCTCATAATCACGCGTCCTTGAGCTTGCTTGAATAATGTTTCAAATGTTGGTCCCACACTCGCTTCGCTTGGTGTAGTGCCACTGCGATGAGAATTTGTAGAATCGCTAAGCAAAAGCATAACGCCCTCTTCTCCATAATGGGCTAAGCGGTGTAAATCGGTAGGGAGATTATCCACAGGTGTGTGGTCTATTTTAAAATCACCCGTATGGATAATTACCCCCGCTTCTGTGCGGATAGCAAGGGCGGAAGCATCAATCACAGAATGTGTGATATTAATCCATTCTACTTCAAATGCCCCGATTTTGATAGGTTTGCGTTTTTCAACGATTTTAAAAAAGGAGCGGAATTTTTTTAGTCCGTGTTCATCAAACTTACTCCCTATCATACCAAGCGGGAGTGGTGTGCCATAGATTGGGAATTGTAAGAGTTTAAAAAGATAAGGCACTGCTCCTATGTGGTCTTCGTGTGCGTGCGTGATGATAACTCCAGCAATTTTATCTTTGATAGCAAAAAGATAGCTAAAATCTGGCACGAGAATATCCACGCCGTGCATATCTTCATTAGGAAAGCTCATACCCACATCAATGACAATAGCTGAATCTTGGGTTTCAATCACGGTGATATTGCCGCCAATTTCGCCAAGCCCACCAAGCGGAGTGATACGCACGCTTGCCTTTGTGTTGAGGTTAAGTTTATTATGGGCATTGAGGCTTTGGCGTTGGATTCTCTCATTTGCTTCCACACCTCGTTTCAAATCTTTGTGCAAACCTAAGTTGCCCTTTTCATTCACATCTCTTACTTCGCGGATTCCATTTATACTTTCATCAATTTGTGCTTTGCTGTGTTGAGCGTGGGGGTTTTTACCTTGCCATCGTCTCCTTTCAAAGTTTTTTTGCCCCTCATTTGGATTGTTATGTGTCTTGCCTTGAGCGTTTGTATAGGTTTTAGAATCCCGTGATTTATGGCGATTATGAAAAGCTTTTGCTTGATTATCGCTAGATTCTGCAGAATCTGAAGTCATATCATTGGCTTGTTCCTCTGGGCTTTTTTTCTTGAATCTATCAGTGAATGATTTAAGTCTGCTGACTTGATTGCTCTGCTCTGGTGTTTTTTTCTCGTCCATTGTTTTGTCCTCCATTATTTTTTTCTCTTGCATTGTTGTTTCCTTTTTGTAAAGTGTGCAAAATATGGTGAAAACTTTCTGTCTTTACTTCGTGAGCTCTTGCATTTGGCTTCACATTTGCAGATTCTAGGGCTGCTTGGACACTTTTTTTATCAAAAGATAAAGAGAGGTTTTTGGCAAGTGTTTTGCGTGGTGAGCAAAAAGCAAGTTTTAAAAAAGATTCTAAATCGCAGAGAGAGAAGCCCAAAAAATCTTGTGCTGGGTTTTTATGTATCACAAATACTGATGAGGTTACTTTGGGTATAGGGGAGAATGCTTCCTTTGGCACATCAAAAAACAACTCTGCACTGCCTAAACTCTCAACTAAAACGCTTAAAGCACAAAATTCTTTTTCACCACTTGTGGCACAGAACTTTTGTGCGACTTCCTTTTGTGTCATTACAATAAAGCCACGGCAGAATCTATCACGCAAAAGACGCACGATAATATGTGTGGCAATGTAATAAGGAAGATTTGAGACGACCTTATACTCTTGGGTATGTAACCACGCTTGTTGTGATGGGAGATTCAAAATATCTTCATAAATGATATGCAATCGCCCACTCTCTATTTGCTTAGAAAATTTTTCATTAAGTAAAGAACATAAGTCTAAATCGACTTCATAGGCTATCAAGGGTTCTATTTTTAATAGCTCTTGCGTCAAATCACCCAAGCCAACCCCAATTTCAACACACTGAATAGGCAATGTGGGAATGGATTGGACGATTTTATTAAGGTAGTGAGAATCTTGCAAAAAATTTTGTCCGAAACGCTTTTTTGCGTGATGTGCAAGATTCTGCATTTGCTATGAGCCTTAACCTTTATTTGAAAGTCTCATTATAGCCAAAAATATGCAAATATTTTATTTTATTAAGGAGATTTGGCTATGATACGCACAAATGCTACATTTAAGATTTTATATAAGATGTGAATCTGCTACTTTGGAGTTAAAAAATCTATGAGCCTTGCAAAAAGAATTATCCCCTGTCTTGATGTTAAAGATGGACGCGTAGTAAAGGGTGTGAATTTTGTGGATTTAAAAGATGCGGGTGATCCTGTGGAAATTGCTAAAGCGTATAATGATGAGGGTGCTGATGAGTTGGTTTTGCTTGATATTTCTGCAAGCTATGAAAAACGAAAAACAATGCTTGATGTGGTGGAGAAAATCGCTCAAGTTGTATTTATACCCTTTAGTGTTGGTGGCGGGGTAGGCTCACTTGAAGACATATTGGCTTTACTTTATGCTGGGTGTGATAAGGTAAGCCTAAATAGTGCTGCGATTAAAAATCCTAACCTTATTGATACGGCTGCTAAAAAATTTGGCTCTCAATGTGTTGTTGTGGCTATTGATGCAAAAAAATCACCAAATGGCTCGTGGAATGTCTATCTCAATGGTGGGCGGATAGATAGCGGAAAAAATCTGCTTGAATGGATAAGAGAAGCGTGTGATAGGGGAGCAGGGGAGATTCTGATAACAAGTATGGATGCTGATGGCACAAAAAATGGATATGATAAAGCAATGATAGAATCTGTGGCACATAGTATTTCCGTGCCATTAATTGCAAGTGGTGGAGCGGGGAAGATGCAGGATTTTGCCGATGTGTTTGAATCTGGAGCAAGTGCGGCATTAGCCGCGAGTGTGTTTCATTACAAAGAAATTGCTATAGCGGATTTGAAAAAATATCTTTCTCAACATAAGATTCCCGTGAGAATATAAGGATAGAATATGATAGTGTGTGCTGGAAATGGAGAGGATTTTGCCTTTGCTAAGTCGGTGGGTGTTGGGCTGATAGAGAGTGCGATGGGTTTAATGCAGATATGCCAAAGGGAAAGTGTAGATTCTCTAGTATTTATTGGAAGCTCTGGGGCATATAGCAAGGAAGCAAAGCTTTTTGATTTATATATTGCTGATAGTGCGACACAAATTGAACTAAGCTTTTTGCAGGATAAGGCTTACACACCATTAGATAATCATATCCAAAGTGGAATCTTGCAGGAGAATGTTTCATATGAAACATTTAAAGACAAAGTCATTGTCAATAGCTCAAACTACATTACCACAGATGAGAATCTCGCCCTACAATTAAGTAAAGCTGGAATCTTGCTAGAGAATATGGAGTTTTTCAGCATAATGAAAATTGCTCAATATTTTAATATTCCTTGCGTGGGTGTGTTTTGTGTGAGTAATTACACATATCAAAATGCACATAATGAGTTTATAGCAAATCATCAAAAAGTCAAGGAGATTCTGTCTTATCATAGTGAGCTAATACAGCAAATCTCTGCAAATCTCGCTCAACATAAGGGCTTGTAATGGGATATTTAGATTCTAAAGAAGATATAAACAAGGCTAGTGCGGGAGACAAGACAACGCCGATTTTAGATTGTGATAAACATATAAATCCTATTTCTACCAAAGAGACAATGCAGATTCTAGATTCTAAGCCGAGCCTTTATGATTATACGCTTGATGAGCTAAAATCTCTGCTTTCCCCATCGTTTCGTGCCAAACAAGTGTATCATTGGCTCTATCATCGTTATGAAAACAACATTGCTTTTATGGATAATATTTCCAAAAAGATGCAAGAGTATTTGCAATCGCATTTTGTTGTCTCGCAAATTGAGCCTGTGCGGATTGAAAAAAGTAGCGATGGGAGCAAGAAGTATTTATTTCAAACAAAAGATGGACACACTTTTGAATCTGTGCTTATCCAAATGAAGCAAAAAAAGCTTGATGAAAATGGTGGAATTATAGAGAGTGAAAAATGGACAATGTGCCTTTCTAGTCAAATCGGCTGCAAGGTCGGCTGTGCATTTTGCTTCACGGCAAAGAGTGGTTTTGTGCGGAATTTGAATGCGGGGGAGATTGTTGAGCAAGTGGTGATGATGAAAAGGGAGGCAAATATCGCCCCAAATAAGCGTGTAAATATTGTGTATATGGGAATGGGTGAGCCTTTAGATAATCTTGCTAATGTGGCTCAAGCTATTAAGATTTTAGCTCAATTAGATGGGCTAAGTATTTCTGCAAGACGACAGACGATTTCTACAAGTGGCATCGCCCCAAAGATTAAAAAGCTAGGAGAACTGAATCTTGGCGTGCAGTTGGCTATCTCGCTTCACGCTGTGAGTGATGAACTACGCTCAAAACTTATGCCTATCAATAAGGCATACAATATTGCTGAGGTTTTGAATGAGGTGAGAGCATTTCCTGTGGATAGCAGGAAGCGAGTGATGTTTGAATACCTGATGATAAAGGGTGTCAATGATGATATAAAAAGTGCAAAAAAGCTCCTTTCTTTGCTTAATGGTATAAAGGCAAAAGTGAATTTGATTCTGTTTAATCCGCACGAAGGAAGTGAATTTGAACGCCCATTGATGGAAGATGTAAAAGCGTTTGCTGATTTTTTAGTAAAAAAAGGATTGCTTTGCACGATACGAGAATCTAAAGGGATTGATATTAGTGCAGCGTGCGGACAACTAAGGGAGAAAGTCAAGCGTGAAAATGGCGAAATAATACCAAAGCCTAAAAAAGCAAAAGTTTGAAGTGATTTGTGTGGGATTTAAATGGGCTTTGAAAATTATACTGATACTTAGATTCTAAATGTTTCATATGAAACATTTAGAATCTTGTAGAATCTTAGCGAGAGGGCAATATCATTTGCTGATAAGATTCTATGTATAGACTTTGTATAGATATGGAATAATGTGTCTTAAGTCATTGCATAATTGAAGTAGAGATTTTGTGATATTTTAAGATTCCTTGAGACTTTCTTGTTTTATGGTGTGGGTAGTTTTGGGTTTGGGAATGGGGCTAGTTGGGCTAAAAAAAGCAATTTGATTATAGGCTTATTTTTAGGATTTAAGCCATTTTTTGCCCTTAAGATTCTATAATCCATTCTTAGAATCTAAGTAAAATTTAGAATAACAAAGGAGAGAGATGGAGCTTGATATTATTTTGATGTTATTCTTGGGTGTCGTTGCTGTTATTGGCTTGGGAGCATTTTGGTATCTAGCAAAGGAGCGGAAATGAGTGTGCCTCAAAAAATGCTTGTGCATATTTGTTGTTCTGTTGATAGTCATTATTTTTTGAGTGAGCTAAGGAAAATTTATCCAAGCCACGAAATGGTTGGGTATTTTTATAATCCAAATATTCACCCAAAAAGTGAATATGATTTGCGTTTGCTTGATGTGGAGCGAAGCTGTAAAATGCTAAATATTCCGCTTTTAGAAGGGGAATATGAGATAAAAAAATGGTTTGTTGATGTCAAAGGGCTTGAAAATGAGCCTGAAAAAGGTGAGCGATGTGTCAAGTGTTTTGATATGCGATTAGAAAAAACTGCCCAACTCGCCCATAAAATGGATATAGAATCTTTCACTTCCACATTACTTTCAAGTCCATTGAAAGAGCAGCAGATTCTCTATGCGGAGGGCGATGAGATTGCCTCGCGGTATGGGCTAGATTTTATTAAGGTTGATGTGCGTAGCAATGGTGGCACACAGGCTCAAAGTGCATTGGCAAACAAAGATAGGCTTTATAAGCAGACATATTGTGGCTGTCAGTATGCACTTATAAAGCAGCGAGATTCACAAAGGCAAATCGCCCTTGAGTTGATGAGCAACATCGGTAGGCAAATTACACCCGGGAGTAATGAGCAAAGAAAGCGTGTGTTTGAAATCCGTAATGAATGTGAGGCACAAGGCAAGGAGTATGCGTTGTATAAGCAGTCTAAAATTATTTGGCGAAACTTGCGGAGTGTGTGTATTGATGGAGATAGAGTGATAAGCTCTTATGTGATTACACACTCTCGTGCCAAAAATATGGTGAAAACCTCTGCTATCACCTACATTAAACAAAGCGTGAAGGATATACGCTCTCAAATACAAAATATACGCATAGGTTATGCAAAACGCGATGATAGCGTGTTTATCAGTATCCAAACGCTGAATCTTTTATTGCAAACTAGCTATGCTACCACGCAAGAAATGGTGTATAATCCACCACTTTATGAAGATGAACTTGCTTTGCGTGGGTTGTTGTGTGGGGCGGATAGTCTTAATCCTATCATAGTGATTGATTCTTGCATAGAGAGAAGCTTGAAGCTTTTTATTGATGCGTATTTTCAAGAAAGTAGCATTTTTGCTATCGCTACATATTAAAAAAATTTGGTAGAATAACAATAATTTTTCAAAAAGGAGCGTCAATGCAAACAAATAATCCAATAATGGATATTGAAAAAATCCGTCAGATTCTGCCTCATCGCTATCCTATGTTGCTTGTAGATAGAGTGGTAGAGCTTGTCTGCAACAGCAATGATAGTCAGCCAGATGGTTATATCAAAGCATACAAAAATGTAACAATCAATGAAGAGGTGTTTTTGGGGCATTTTCCAAATAAGCCTATTTATCCGGGTGTTATGCAGATTGAAGGAATGGCTCAAGCGGGTGGGCTACTCGCATTTGTCAGTATGTTTGGCGACAATGTAGAAGAAGCTAAAAATAAGATTGTATATTTTATGACGATTGATAATGTGAAGTTTAGAATCCCCGTTGTTCCAGGCGATAGGCTTGTATATGAGCTGAAAGTGCTTAAGCATAAAGGAAGCGTGTGGCAGCTTGGAGCAAAAGCCTTTGTTGATGATAAGCTCGTGTCAGAGGCTGAACTCAAAGCAATGATTGCAGATTCTGAATCTTAAGAGGTGAAGAGATGAGCATAATTGGTAAAACAAGCATTGTAAAAGAGGGAGCAAAAATAGGCAAAAATGTCGTTATTGGTGAATTTTGCATTATTGATGAAAATGTTGTGATTGGTGATGACTGCGTGATAGGTAATTATGTGCATATTGCGGGTTGGACAACTTTAGGCAAGGGTAATAAGGTATTTAATAATGCTGCTGTTGGTGTGCCACCACAAGATTTAAAATATGCAGGGGAAAAAACGGAGCTGATTATCGGCGATGAGAATCTTATCCGTGAATTTACTACGCTCAATCCGGGCACAATTGGCGGACATAGCAAAACAATCATTGGAAACAAGAATCTTTTTATGGCGTATGTACATATCGCACACGATTGTGTGGTTGGCAATGAATGTATTTTGGCAAATAATGCCACACTTGGCGGACACGTTGAGCTTGGAGATTATGTCAATATCGGTGGGCTAACACCCATACATCAGTTTGTAAAAATCGGCTCTGGCTGTATGGTTGCAGGAGGCTCTGTCTTAACACAGGATTTGCCCCCGTATTGCCTTGCAGAAGGAAATAGGGCATATATTAGAGGGCTAAATAAGCATCGTATGCGTAAGATATTTTCTCGTGAAGAGATTGATGAGATTAGCCATTTGTATAAGATTCTGTTCTCACACACTGCTCCTATACGCGAGTTGGCTCAACAAGAGCTAGATAAGAATCCAAATCCAATAAGCCGCTCTATTTGTGAGTTTATCTTATCAAATACACGCGGTATCCCCTTAAATAAAGGAACACAAAGTGAGTGATATGAATGTAAAAGAATGTAGTTTTTGTAGAGCAAAAGAAAATGCTAATAATCCTGTCATAGCCTCTGGTATTACGCCTGATGTGTATATTTGCAAAAATTGTTTGATTACGGGCAATACAATTATCAATGAGTATATGGCTGAAAATGCTCAGGGTGATGAGAATGAAAGTTTTAATGTGGTTGCACCAAGTCCAAAGGAGCTAAAAGTAAAGCTTGATGAGTATGTAATAGGGCAGGATTCTGCTAAGAAAGTGTTTTCTGTGGCGGTGTATAATCATTATAAGCGTATCTTGCAGGGAGAAAAACAAATAAGTAATGCCCTGCGTGATGTGGAGCTATCTAAGTCAAATATTTTGCTGATTGGTCCAACAGGAAGTGGAAAAACGCTAATGGCACAGACTTTAGCAAAGTTTTTAGATATTCCTATTGCTATTTCAGATGCCACAAGTCTTACAGAAGCTGGGTATGTGGGGGAAGATGTTGAGAATATTCTTACGCGTTTGCTTCAGGCAGCTAATGGCGATGTGAAAAAAGCGGAAAAAGGCATTGTGTTTATTGATGAGATTGATAAGATTTCAAGGCTTTCTGAAAATCGCTCCATCACGCGTGATGTTTCTGGTGAGGGTGTGCAGCAAGCATTGCTAAAGATTATAGAAGGCAGTGTAGTGAATATCCCACCAAAAGGTGGGAGAAAGCACCCCAATCAAGATTTTATACAAATTGATACAAAAGATATTTTATTTGTGTGTGGCGGGGCATTTGATGGCTTAGGCGATATTATTAAAAGGCGTTTGGGTGGTAATGTGCTTGGATTCCACGGAGAGAAAAAGGGTAAAAGCGAGGAGAATGCTTTGCTTGAGTGTGTTGAGCCTGATGATTTGATAAGTTATGGGCTTATTCCAGAGCTTATTGGGCGATTGCATATGATAAGCACACTTTCTCCCATCACCAAAGAAGCGATGATTGAGATTCTTACAAAGCCAAAAAATGCACTCATAAAGCAGTATCAAAAGATTTTTGAGCTTGATGGTGTAAATTTGAAGTTTGAAAAAGGGGCAATTGAAGCGATTGCGGAGCTTGCTATTAGCAGGAAAACCGGGGCTAGAGGGTTAAGGGCAATTATGGAAGAGGCAATGATTGATTTGATGTATGAGTTGCCAGAGCTTGAGGGCTATGAGATTAGTATTTCAAAAGAGTGCATTACAGAAAAACAAGCCCCTCTTATGGTGAAAAAAAGAAAAAACTTGCAAAAAAGAGCTTAAATTAAGAAAAACAAAAGCTTAAGCAAAGGTGCAAGAGAGTATAATCGCCACAAAATTTTGCAAAATTTTAAGGAGTTTTTATGTTGATGGATAGACTCATTGGGACTTTTTCCAAAGACATTGCAATTGATTTAGGGACAGCAAACACTTTGGTTTTGGTTAAAGGAGAGGGTATTATCATCAATGAACCCTCTGTAGTCGCAGTGCAGGCGGATAGATTTAGCACAGGCAAGATTCTTGCTGTGGGAAAAGAGGCTAAGGATATGCTAGGTAAAACTCCTGATGGAATCCAAGCTATTCGCCCGATGAAAGATGGCGTTATTGCGGATTTTGATATGACAGAAAAGATGATTCGTTACTTCATTGAAAAAGCTCATAAAAGAAAAAGTCTTATCCGTCCTCGTATTATGGTGTGTGTCCCTTATGGTTTAACCGGTGTGGAGAAAAAGGCGGTAAAAGAATCGGCAATGAGTGCTGGAGCTAGAGAAGTACTTTTGATAGAAGAGCCTATGGCGGCGGCTATTGGAGCGGGATTACAGATTCTAGAATCTAAGGGAAATTTGGTCATTGACATTGGCGGGGGGACAACAGAAGTTGGCGTTATCTCTTTGGGTGGCTTGGTGATTAGCAAGTCAATCAAGGTTGCTGGAGATAAGCTTGATGTGGCAGTAATGGATTATGTAAGAAAGAAATTTAACCTTTTGATTGGAGAGCGGACAGGTGAAGAGATAAAGATTGAGATTGGCTCTGCCTCTCCTATGGAAAAACCACTTGTAATGCAGGTGCGAGGACGGGACCAAGTGAGTGGGCTGCTTAATACCATTGAGCTTACAAGTGAAGATGTGCGTGAAGCGATGAAAGATCAATTGCGAGAGATAAGCAATGCACTCAAATCCGTGCTTGAATCTATGCCACCAGACTTGGCAGGAGATGTTGTGGAAAATGGTATTGTGCTAACCGGTGGAGGTGCGTTGATACGCGGACTTGATAAGTATCTATCCGACATTGTGCGATTGCCTGTGTATGTGGGCGAAGAGCCTTTGCTTTGTGTGGCAAAAGGCACAGGCAAGGCAATGGAGACTCCAGAAATACTAGAGCAAGTTGCTTTTAACTAAGGCGGATTATGCGGTATAAAATCCTTGTCTTTGGGATTATCTTTGTTGCTTCTATCTTGGTGCTTATGGAAGTGGATAAGGGGATTCAGGCAAAGATTTTGAGCGTGAGTGATTATATTAAGACTTTTTTTCTTAATACTAGCGATGGTATTGCAAATACATACAACAAGCATTTTGACCAAGCCGAGCAGATAGAATCCCTTAATGCCAAATTGCAAGATTATGATAAGCTCTTTCTTGAAAATCAAAATCTTAGAAACGAGCTTGCAAAATATCAAAAAATTGTGGGGCAAGATGGCTTTACATACGCAACAAGCGAGTTTCACCTAGCAAGAATCATCTCCTTTGCCGCACTTGGTGAAAAAGATAGTGTGTGGCTTGATACAAATCTATCTACATATCGCAAGGGCGAGGCGTTGGAAGATAGAATCTTTGGTATCGTTAAAGATAATGTAGCCCTTGGTGTCGCTGTGGTGCAAAATGGACGCATTGAAGGCTTT
>NZ_QXJF01000020.1 GCF_003670275.1 Helicobacter labetoulli | reverse complement strand
TACAACACAAAATGAGAGAACAATCAGAATTTATCCATATCTCATCAAAGGGGATTGAGCAAAGGGGCTTGTTGAGAGGTTGTGTGGAAAATTTAGAAGAAGAAAAATGTTGATTATGCAGAGATTCTTCTATCCCCCCCCCCCGTATAAATATATTCTTTTTGTGTAATATTGCGTTTATAAGGGAGAATTTTGTCAATAAGGTAGGCATTTTCTCCAAAAATTTCCCCAAAAGCTTCTTGTGGATTTTGTGTATTGCAAGGGGTTAAAACAGAGCTAATGAGAAGTTTAAGATGTGGATATCTTTCTTTTTTAAGTTTAAGGAGTGTGGAAAAATTTTGAATAACTCTATCAAAATCATCGCGATTATGCACTTTTTTATAATTTACAGAATCAATTGCATTGATAGAAAACTTTATAGAATCTAGTCCAGATTCTATGAGAGATACAGCACGAGATTCATTCATCAATGCCCCATTGGAGCTGATGTAAATGTATGGAATGTTGTAGGTGTTTTTGCAATGATTAATGATAGATTCTAAATCATTATTTAAAAGCACTTCACCTTTTGCTGATAGCCCTAACTCATCAGTTTCAACATATTACAAAACATTATCCATAGCTTTTACAAAATCAGCATAACTTGTTTTTGCTTTCTTGGTGCGTTTATCTGGGTTTGAGCAAAAATCACAGGCGTGATTGCAAAATGTGCAGACATCAAAGTTTATTTTTCTTTTGAGTTTCATTTTCTCTCCTCTATTGTGTTTGGGGGTGCTATTATAACCACTTTTGTGCGATTTTTGTTAAAGAGGCGGTGTTATCACTTGCGAAAAATTGAAGTGATTTGAGTGGATATTGTGTGCGAAGCTGCAAATGCGTTTCTAAATACTCCACAATCGCCTCGCCTGAATGGATAAGCACACTTTGATTGTTAAAATACGCACTCAAAGCATCTGCGATAAGCGGAAAATGTGTGCAGCCTAGGATAATGCCTTTTGGTGGATTGGTGAAATTACTAAAATAGTAATCAAACACGCTTTCAAGCACCGCTCCTTCAAGCAAACCCTCTTCAACAAGTGGCACGAAAAGTCCAGTAGCAAGGCTTTTAAGATTCCAAAAACCTATTTTTCTTAGGCGTGTCTCATATTCCCCAGAATTAATCGTGGCACGAGTGGCTAAAATAAGGATTTCTGAATCTGTGTCCTTGAGCTTATTTTGCACGGCTAAGACTCCGGGCTCAATCACGCCAACGATTGGAATCTTGCTGTGTTTTTGCATTTCTTCCAATGCATAGGCACTCACGGTATTACACGCAACGATGAGAATATCAATATTATGGGGCTTAAAAAAATCTAATGCTTCTAGGGAAAAGCGAATAATAGTTTGCTTATCTTTCACACCATAAGGCACACGAGCTGTATCACCATAGTAAATAATCTCATCAAAAAGTTTTGCATTAATAAGACTTTTTAAAACGCTTAAGCCCCCAATACCGCTGTCAAAAACCCCTGTTCGCATCTATTTTCCTTAAACTACTCTTGCATCATATTTAAAAACTCTTCATTGTCCTTTGTTTGCTTCATTTTTGAATAAATAAAGCTAAGTGCTTCTACATCGTCCATTGTGTGCATTACATTGCGTAGCATCCACACTTTTGTGAGATTATCTTTGCCAAGTAGCAAGTCATCTTTTCGCGTTCCGCTTTTAAGCACATCAAAGGCTGGGTAGATTCTGCGATCAGCAATATTTCGTGCTAAGACGATTTCGCTATTACCTGTGCCTTTAAACTCTTCAAAAATCACTTCGTCCATTCTAGAGCCTGTCTCAATAAGGGCTGTAGCGATGATGGTAAGGCTTCCACCTTGCTCTATATTTCTAGCTGCACCAAAAAATCGCTTAGGCTTATGCAAAGCATTGGCATCAACCCCACCGCTTAGCACCTTACCACTTGAAGGTGTAGCGGCATTATACGCACGAGCAAGACGCGTGATAGAATCTAGTAAAATCACCACATCTTTACCCATTTCAACCTTTCGCTTGGCAGATTCAATAACTAAATCAGCTACGCGGATATGATTTGTCGCTGGCATATCAAAAGTAGAGCTAAACACCTGCCCTTTGACGCTCCGCTCCATATCAGTTACTTCTTCGGGTCGCTCATCAACGAGCAAAACCATAAGTTCAACTTCGGGGTGATTTTTCGCAATGCCGTGGGCTAACTCTTTCATAAGCTCCGTTTTTCCTGTGCGAGGAGGGGCTACAATAAGCGCTCTCTGCCCCTTGCCTATGGGGCTAAAGAGATCTAGCATTCTACCTGTAACTTTGCTAGATTCATATTCAAGCTTGAGCTGCTCTTGTGGGAATAGGGGGGTGAGATTATCAAAAAGAGGGCGGTTTTTATTCTCTTCAAGCGACATATAATTAATGGCTTCAATCTTTAAAAGTGCATAATATCGCTCCTGATCTTTTGGGGCGCGCACCTGTCCGGTTACAATATCGCCATTACGCAAGGCGAAGCGGCGGATTTGAGATTGTGAAACATAAGTGTCATTTTGAGAATCTGCAAGACTTTCTGTCAAAGCACGCAAAAAGCCATAGCCTTCATTTGTAATTTCTAAAATCCCTGAAAAAAGGATATATCCGCCTTGATTGACTTGATTTTTTAGAATCTCAAAGATAAGGTCTTGTCGGCGATAGTCGCTAGGATTTTCAACCTTGACTTCTTCGGCAATTGCGATAAGTTGCTTAATACTTTTTGTGCGGAGTTCCTCTAGTTGATACCCTTCCACAGGTGTGTGAGTTCGTTTGTGTTCTGCCATAAATGTCCTTAAAAGAGTTTTGTTAAGAAATTAGGAAGTTGCAAAATTGGATTCTAAATCTTAAGAGATTTCATAGGTAAAATGAAAGGCTGATTGTATTAAAAACTTTGCTTGAAGTCAAGGGTTAGAATCTTTTAGGGCGTTATTTTTGGCGTTTTGGTCTAAATCTGGGTGAATCTTATAGACTTTGTTTTTAATTTTGATAAGAATGCCTGTATCAATGAGCTGCTTGAAAGTTTTAACAATCGTAGGTTTGCTGACATTAAGATGAGCAATGATGTCCTCATAAGAGCCATAAAAGATATTATCCTCATCGCAATGAGCGAGTAAAAATTGGATAATGGCAATTTTTTTGCCCCCTACAAATGTGGAGATAGCGTTGATAAGGAGATTCTTAGAAGCAATTTCATCGGCTTGTAAAAATGGTAGAATTGCCTTATCAAGGGCGTGGAGCAGCTCCTCAACATTGATGGGTTTAAGAATGTAACCATCAACGCGTAGTCTTATGGCATCAAGAAGGTATTTTGTCTCCGTGTGTGCGGTGGTGATGACAACGGGGACATCAGGGTGAGTGCTAGAAGTGCGTATGGCATTAATCAGTTCAATGCCATTCATCTTTGGCATAAGAATATCTGTAATGACTAAATCAACCTTATGGAGTTTAAAAAGATTCAGTGCTTCTTGTCCATTTTTTGCCACAAGCAAACGCCCAACATAATCTTCAAGCACCATACTTGTGAGATTAGCCGTGTCATTATCATCTTCTGCGTATAAAATAGTGAGTTTGCTTAGTGCTTCAAGATTCATAGTGTTCCTTTTGTAATGGGTATGCTTATGCTAAATTCCGCCCCAAAATGTTCCTTATCCTCAAAGTCTTTACTAGACCAGTGCGTATTAGATACATTGATTGTGCCATTGAATTGACGCTCTATGATTTGCTTTGCCATATAAAGCCCAACACCCGTGCCAACAGACTTATGCTTGGTGGTGAAATATGGCTCAAAAACCTTTGATTTATCATTGAGATGAATCCCACCTGCATTGTCTCTTACGCAAAGCACGATATTGTATCCTAGCTTATCTAATGAAATCGCTATGATTGGCTTTTGAAAGTTTTGTTTGCTTTCCATAGCGAGTTTTAGAGCATCAATGGCGTTGTTGATAAGAATTAAAATAACTTGTGTGAAAGAGTTTTGGAATCCATCAATGCTGAGATTCTCATCATCTTTGTTCATCACCACTTCAACTTGGATTGAGCTTTCAGCAAGTTGTGCTTGGAGTAACTCTACAGAATCCCAAATACTTGTAGAAAGCACAAAAGGCTCTGTCTTACTCTCTGGACGAAAGAAATTGCGGAAATTTTCAATGGTATTTGACATCTCTGTGGCGATTTTCATACCATATTGTGTTTGTGTGAGGACAAATTCCTCATTTAATTTTTTTTGTAAAGCCTTACTTTTAAAGCTTTGAATGAGCATCATCAGGGAATTAAGCGGTTGCCGCCATTGATGAGCGATATTTTGTATCATCTCTCCCATAGAGGCAAGTCTTGCTTGTTGATACATAATCAAATCTTTCTTGCGATTTTGCTCCACTTCGTATGCTATGGACTTTTGGAGATTCTCATTGAGATTTTGTAACTCTTGGGTTTTCTCCTGCACGAGTTGTTCTAAGGTGAGGTGATTGGTATTTATGGATTGGCGTATAGAAAGGGCAAGAATGATGATTGTTGTGATAACAATGAGCATAAAAATAGCTAAGATAATGAAAGTGTTTTGATATAGAGAATCTGTAATATGCTTATCATAAAAAGCAATATCAAACGCAAGGAGTATTTGCTCTTCTAGCAAGGAGGGAATGCGAGAAGTGTCATTTGCGATAAAGGCTTTGTCAATAGATTCTGTGATGATATTTTCTTTGGCTAAGAGAATCTGAATCTGCTTATACTGGCTTGGTTTAAAAGTTTTAGCATACCATTCTCGCAAGTGAGAGACGGCTAAATCTTGAGTTTTTTTAAGGTTGTGGAGCTTGTATTGGTCCCACATTTCAAGGATTTTTGGTAGATTCTGGCTTGATTTATAGGGGTCATAATTTTTATTTAGCAAAATGAGAGAGTGGATATTATTATTTTGCGGTGAGTTGGTATCAAACTCGCTCTTAAGCCCAATGAGTGCAAGCAGTCCTACACTTGCCACCAAAGCAAACCCAACAATCACAATCCACACTAAAATTGTCGTTTGTGTATGAAAAGATGTTTTGTTGATAAAATGCGTGATGATATTTTTCATTACAACTCCTTTGCTTCTCTTTTACATTAGATCTTTACCATTTGCAATAGCATCACCCAAAGCGTGGCAAAGCAAGTCGTATTGTAAAAATATTTCTCTATTTTTCTTAAAAGTGTAGTTAATGCGTTGTTTTAACGCTTCATTAGATTCTAAGAGTTTGATGTGCTGATTATTTAAGCTCACAAGCTCTTTTTGCAATGCTTCTGTGCTGTTTAGAATCTGTGATTTTTTGAGGATAAGGGCATTTATCTCTTCACTTAGTGTGTCAATTTGCTCTTTTGGTGCTTTTTGATTGACAAGCAAACGCAAGGCTTGATTTTTAGATTCTAGCTCATCTTTGCAATATGCGATTTTAGCCTGAGATTCTTTTAGGGCAGATTCGTGCTGATTGCTTGTGTGTGTGATATGTTCAATTTGTTTATTGATGGTATCACTCTCTTGTTGCATTTTTTGTATATCAAATTCTATGTTTAATTTGCTCCTTAGAGCTTGTTGTATGAGATTAATAGTCCAAGGATTCCCAGAGCTATCAGTGATTAATGGCTTTTTTAGAATCTGCCCTCTTAACTCAAGTGAGCCACCATTATAAAACTCAATAAACCTTATAGCATTTGCATTATTTTTTGCACAAAGCTCCAAAAGCTCTTTGGCTACGATTTCAAACATTACTCCAGCATATTTTTGTGCCAGATTCATACAATAAATACTTTTTGCTAGAGAATCTATGTGGCTTATGGCAAGGCTTTCTATGTAAAGACGCAATTTTTGAATCGCAAAAAAACTGAATTGTTTATTAAACTCAAGATTATCTATGCGTGAAAGATGTATGTCATTTTGCAAAATCGTTAGCGTATTTTGCACGATAATAGTATGCATATCAGCTGAAAGTAGGGCGTTATCAAGAATCTTTTTATTCTCATTGCTTAAAACATTGATATGAGCATTACTATTAATCTTGCGGATTTCATTATTGAGCTTTACTTTTTCATAATCAAAGGCAAAGAGTCTAATTTCACCATTTTTAAAAAAAAGTGCATCTCTAGCTTGTATGCCAAAGACATTTCTTAGAGCAAGTTTGATTAGCTCTCTTTGTGTGCTTCTCTGCACATCAAAGCTAGATTCTACAAAATCAAAGAGTTCTTTAAAATCCCGCTTTGTGAGCTCTCTTTGCTTGATTTTCTCTTGCGTATAAAGGGCTTTGTGGGTTTTTAAAAACTTGCAAATAGAATCTACATAGATATTATGTTTTTTGTCCTTAATATGCGTGATGATATGGAGTGTATTTTTGTCATAATACACAAAAGCCCCCAAGCCATATTGATGATAAAAATGCAAAATCGCCATTCGCATTTCATTTTCTATAAGCTGTTGGTTTTCATCTTTATGCTGTTGCCAAAGGGATTCTAGGCTTTTTTGGGCATTGTTTTTGGCAAGTGTAATATCCAAAGTTTTAAAGCTATGTTGCAAAATATCTAGCGTTTGGTTGTATAGGGAAGTATTCATTTTGAATCTTTATTGCTTTTTACTAGAAGGGCGTGAAAGCACATTTTGAATCTGCTCTTTTGAAGCGGATTGCAGTGCATTAAACGAGCCAAAATAGTCTAAAAGCCGCTTGATTTGTGCTTTGCTATAAGAGCTATCCATAATTTGTGCCTTTTGCATATCTTTTTGTTTTTTATTGCGATGATAAGTGATAGCATATCTATGCACTTCATCACGGAGCTTTTGGCAGAATTGTAGTCTTTTATCGTTTGCATTGAGTTTAAACTCTGTATTTTGTGTGCGTAAAATATCAAGTGCATTGCCTTTAGAGCGATAAGCTTTAGCATTATGCTTCATTTTAGCAATGGCGATAACATCAACATTTGCCCCAACACTTTTTAGAATATCAAGTGCTAGATTAATTTGAGCCTTGCCACCATCAAGTAGCCATAAATCCGGTGGTGGATTAGATTCAAATTTTTTTGCTCGGCGTGTGAGCATTTCACTCATTTGGGAGTATTCATCGCTACTATGGAGTTCAAAGCGTCTATAAGCACTGCGCATAAAATTGCCATTTTCATACACAACCATACCGCCCACATTATGGCTTCCGCTGTGATGAGAAGTGTCAAAAATCTCTATTCTATGTGGCACTTGCATAAGGTGGCATAGCTCTTTTAGGGCATAAAGTGTGGTGTTATCGTTTTGGGCTTTGCTTTGTTCTTTTGTGCGAAGAGCTAAGATTTCTTGGGCGTTATTTTTGGCAAGTTGCAAGAGATTGTGCTTTATGCCTTTTTGTGGCTGGGTGATTTTGAGATGACTTTGAGTTTGAGCTTGCAAAATATTTTGTAAATCATTTTTGTCTTGAAAGTCAAAGTGCGGAATGAGAATCTCCTTTGGCGGCAATGGAAGCGGCGATTTGTAGTGATTGAGCAAGGCTTGGGTGTAAAGCGAGGCAAGATTATGCGTATAGATTTCTTGAAAAATGAGCGAAAAATCACTTGATATAATGCGACCATTGCGGATAAAAAGCATCATAAGGATATGATTTTGTCCCATTGAATCAAGCAGGAAAATATCATAATCCCCGCTCATAATATCAATAATGGATTGAGTTTTTAGGGTTTTTAGCTTTTGGATTCTATCTCGTATTTTTGCCGCCTCTTCAAATTGGAGATAAAGTGAGAGCGTTTGCATTTTAGATTCTAAAATCTCAATAAGCCCTTTTCTATTACCTATAAACTCTTTTGCTTGTGTAATATAATGTGCGTATTGCTCTTTTGAGATTTTATTTTCACAAGGGGCTAGGCATTTATGAATTTGATGAAAAATACAAGCCTTCTTGCTTTTAAGGCAGGATTTTTTCTGCACAAGGGGCAGGGCGTCATAGAGACTATCAAGTAGCTCCCTTGCTCCACTCACAAAGGGACCAAAATATTCAATATGCTTCTTATGCAGCACTTTACGAGTGATTTCAAAGCGTGGAAAAGCAGCGGAAGTGTCAATGTAGATATATGGATAGGTTTTATCATCACGCAGGAGAATGTTATATTTTGGCTTTAGGCTTTTGATGAGAGAATTTTCTAGAATCAGGGCATCTTCTTGGGTTTGTGTAAGCAATGTGTGAATCTTAGCTACTTGAGACACCATAAGACTTATTCTTTGGCTAAGATTATTCTTTGGCGTGATGATGTCATTATGGATACTAAAATAGCTTTTTATGCGATTTTTGAGATTTTTGGCTTTGCCCACATAGAGTAGATTATCATCTTTGTCAAAATATTGGTAGATTCCACTTTGTGTGGGGAGATTTTGTAAGGTAAAAAGTAGATTATGCGTTGGCATTTTGTGCTTCCCATTGGCGTTTAATCCCAACCCGAAGTGCCTCAAATTTTTCATAAATTTGCGGATTTGTCGCGTTATTTATAAACTCCCCTTTTGCGTGTTCGCGATAGATTTGCACACTCTTTTGTGGAGGCTTTGGACTAAGGATATGGGAAGGCACATAAGCGTGTATTTTTTGGATAGAATTCAGTGTGGGAAAATGCTCTTTATATTGCTTTAAACTCTCTATTATAAATTTATGCTTATAATGATTAAATTCTACGCACAACGCCTTGTGTTTAAACGCAAAAAGGAGTTGATTATTTTTAGGCACAATAAATAGAATCTGCTCTCGCTCTAGTGGAGTGAGAAAGGTATTTTTAAAACGAGTAATTTCACTTTGCTGCTCAAGCTTGTGGTGCAAAAGTGGGAATTCTCGTTTCATATTGGAGAGTAAATGATACATAGTTTTAACTTTCATAGGTTGATTGTAGCATATTTGATATTTATTTTTGCTTGTATGCTTGTGGGTTGTGGATATAAGGCAGATCCTTTTTATACAGATTCTAACATAGAGCAAGAAGACATATCTCAAGAGCAAGAAGTCGCACCAAAAAAGAGAGTGCTATTTCAAGAGATAGGCTCTAAGCCTTCAGCAAGTTATGAAGAAGATGAGGAATAAATGAGCCAACAATATGATGTGATTATTATTGGGGCTGGTGTGGCTGGGCTATATTGTGCTAGGCATTTGCCCTCACATTTAAAAGTTTTGATTTTATGCAAGTCTCAACCTTGGGAGTGTAATACATTTTACGCACAAGGTGGCATTACAATAGCAAAAGATAAACAAGATGAAGTCCTGCATATACAGGATACACTTTTGGCTGGTGGGAGTGTCAACAATAAGGAATGTGTGGAGATTCTAAGCCAAAATAGCAATGCGGTTTTGCAAGAGCTTATCCAAAGTGGTTTTGTGCTTGATAGAGATGAGAGGGGAGAGCTACTTTATGCAAAAGAGGGTGGGCATTCTTGTGCGAGAATCGTGCATTCAGGTGGGGATGCCACAGGGAGAAATCTCCATACACATCTTATAGGCAAACTTCAAGCGACATTGTGGAAAAACGCTGAAGTGGTGGATTTGCTCATTGAAGAGGATAGGTGCTATGGGGTATGTGTGCAAAGCAAGTTTGGTTTGCAAAATCTGTATGCACATCAAGTGGTTATCGCAAGTGGGGGCGTTGGGGGGCTTTTTAAATACCATACCAATGCTTATACCATTAGCAGTGATTTGCACGGCATTATTTTAGAGCATAATTTAGCCCTGCAAGATATGGAAATGTTGCAATTCCATCCCACAGCCTATGTGAGTAACCCACAAGCGAGAAAATACCTTATATCCGAAGCGGTTCGTGGTGAGGGTGGTGTGATTGTAGATGAAGATGATAAGAGATTTTTATTTGCCTATGATGAGCGAGGCGAGCTTGCTCCGCGAGATATTGTGGCAAGGGGGATAATGGATTATTGCTCCACACAAAAAAAATCAGCTTTTTTAGATGTGAGTGCCTTTGGTGAAGCGGATTTTAAAAATCGCTTTCCAAATATTTATCGCGATTTAAGCACAAATAAACTCTCCTTGCCCAAACAAAAGATTCCCATATCTCCGGCGTTTCACTACTCTATGGGCGGAATCTTGGTAGATGTAAATGGGCGTGTGAAAGGTATGAGTAATCTCTATGCGGTTGGAGAATGTGCGTGTAATGGACTACACGGAGCAAATCGCCTTGCTTCTAATTCACTTTTAGAAGGGCTTGTTTTTGGCAAAAGAGTTGCGGAATATATCGCAGGGCATTCTATCCAAAATCCCATTCGGCATTTTCCGCTATGTGAAGAAGTCTTACAAAAAGAGGGCGATGTCCGGCTTAAGAATGTGCTACGCGAGATTATGTGGGATAAGGTTGGGATTATCCGCTCACAAAGTGGGCTAGATTCAGCTCTAGGTGGCGTTGAGGTAATGCTAGAATCTAATATTGGGCGTATGCTACGACTACGATTGCTTGTAGCTAAAAAAATCATAGAATCTGCCAAAGCACACAAGGAAAGCAAAGGCGCACATTACAGGCTAGATTAGATTCTATTGTAATAACTCTTTTCGCTCAATGCCAACTTTTTCTTGCAAGGCTTTGATTTCCTTGCTCATAGCAGCAGTGGCACTGACTTGGTTAATTAAGATATAAATATTAATGAGGCTTAAAAGTAAGGTAGCAAACACACAAAACAATGCGATTTTAACCGCCCTTTTAGCAATAAGTCTTGAATCTTCTTCTCTCATAGAAAGCTCCTTGTAATTTTATGAATAAGCATAGCACCAAACATTCCAAGTGCCAAAAGCACAACAATACACGCCCCAATACTCACATTGAGATAATACGCGATAAAAAACCCAATCCACATAAAGATAAGTGAAATGAGCCACGAGATAAACATCATAGAGCGGAGTGAGTGGGAAAAGAGATTGGCAATATAGGCAGGGATTGATAAAATTGCCAAAACAAGAATAAGTCCAGCCACACTCATAGATAGCACAACACCAATGGCGATAAGCACAAATACAATACTTATCCACACATTGACATTTAAACCCTTAGTCTTGCAAAACTCGCTATCATAAAACAAGCCTAGAATCTCATAATAATACAAGCTCACAAAAATGATAAGAAAAATATCAAAAGCTATCATAGCTACCATTTCATCTTTGCTGACAGCAAGGATTGAGCCAAAAAGATAGCTTGAAATATCGCTATTATATCCCGGACTTATATCAATAAGGATCACGCCTATTGCCATTCCAAACGCCCAGCTTGCTCCCACATAGGCATCAAGTCTTTCTCGTTGATACAAAAACGCATAGGCTAAAAATAAAGCCATAATCACACCAAAACACAATGCACCAAACATAGTGCTAAAGCCACAAAAAAGTGCCAACCCAACGCCACCAAAAGCACTATGAGCTACGCCACCAGCGACAAAGACATTTTTATTTGCCACAATCATAGAGCCAATAATCCCACTGCAAATGCTCACAAGAAAAGACACAAACAATGCCACCCATACGAATTGATATGAAAATAGCTCACTCATAGTTGTCCTAGATTCTGTGTTATCTCTTTTGGCGATTTATTATGTAGGTTTGCCTGTGAATTGCTTCTATTAATGTTGTTTGTGACAAAGTCGTGCTTTGCTGCTACGAAAGTTGTGGAATCTGTGTGAGATTCTACATTTTGAGAATTCACAATTCTAGTATTTGCGGTGTGGCTGTGGTAGCTTTGCAAGTTTTGTGGAAGGTTAGCGGACTTGGCGTCCGTGCCTTTTGCAAAACTTGCAACACTGTCACATTGCATACCCAAAGACGAATTGTTGGGTTGCATAGCAAAATGAGTTAGCAAATCCACTTCGCAAATATGTCCGCTCATATCAAGCTCAAAATGTGGAATCTCGTGTATGATGGCATTTTTATTGATATAAAGCACCTTTTTTGCATAGCCGAGTGTGAGTGAAATATCGTGGCTGACTACGATAATACTCATTGTGTGATTAAGCTTTTTGAGCAACTCATAGATATTTGCCTGTGCTTGAGAGTCAATATTTGCCGTTGGCTCATCAAGGATTAGAATCTTTGGAGCATTGACAATAGCCCTTGCGATAAGCACTTTTTGCCTTTCCCCGCCTGAAAGGGCATATAAGGGCTTTTTGGCAAGATGGGTGATGCCTAGAGTTTCCATTGCTTGAGCAATACAATCTTGCTGTTTTTTAGGTGAGAAGCCAAAGATTCTAGGTTTAAGCAGTCCAAGTGCAATAGTGTCTTTGACACAAATGGGGAATTGTATATTGTGACAAGTCATTTGTGGCACATTACCGATATGACAAGGCTGTATGTTTGAGTGATAGCTAATTTTGCCCAGAGTTGGTTTAAGCAGTCCAAGTAAAAGCTTTACAAATGTCGTTTTCCCCCCACCATTTGGTCCTATCACCGCCCAAAAATCGCCAGATTCTAATGTAAAGTTAATATTTTCTAATACATTTTCTGCCCCATAGGCAAAGCTCACATTCTTAATCTCTAGCATTATTTGCCCTTATCGTGCTTGTTTGTGGCTTGAAAAAATCACTTAAACAGCCTTGTAGCTTTGCCTGATGTTTGGGATTATTTTCTTCAAGAGAAAGGGCGATTTGACACGCATAGAGAGAAAAAGAGCCAAGCCAATTTGATTTGAGCGGATCAAGGGTGAGAATCTCAAGATTCAGCTCATTTGCAAGGCTTTGAACGCGTGATTTAGCATATTGTGGCTGGATAAAAAGGGCTTTTATTTGCTTTTGCTTGATTTGTGTGATGAGTTGGGTTAAATCCCTGCCCTTAGTCTCCTTGCCATTTTTTTCTATACTTAACTCTTCTAGTTCAAAATCTTTAGCAAAATCCCCAAATGCTGGGTGATACACAAGAAAGCTTTTTTGTGTATGTTTGGCAAAGAGGTTTGTAGCGTGAGAAAAAATCTGCTCTAGCTCCTGTAAGAGCTGTTTTGATTGTGTTATAAAAAAATCTTTATTGTTTGGTTGCATTGTGCTTAGAATCTCCGCGATAAATGCTACTTGTATTTGAGAGCTTTTAGGAGAAAGCCAAATATGTGGATTGTGAGTGTGGTTTGTGGAATGTGATTTCAAATCGTGCGAGTTAGAATCTAGGGCGTGAGCGTGAGATTCTGCGAGATTGTAATATTTTAGCTTAGGATTAATGGCGTGAAACTTCCTAAGCCAAGTAGATTCTAGAGGCATTCCCACACCAAAAAATACATCTGCATTTTGAATATGCTTCATCTGCTGTACACTTGGCTCATAGATTTCAGGTGATTTACCCGGAGGCACAAGCACCTCTACTGCTACATTTTCTCCGCCAATGGATTCTAGCATTTGTTTTTGTGGCACAACACTCACAAGCACATTGATAGGCTCACCATAAACATAAAGCCAAAGCAAAGATACAATAAGGATTATTTTTTTCATTGAGAGTCTTTTTGTGTGGTGATTTTTGTAGCAAGTTGAGAGATATTAGACATTGCTTTGACTTTGTCAATAAGCAATTCGGATTTGGCAAAAAGTGAATTATGCTCATCTCCCACATACAATGTTGTAATGACAACTCCACCTAGCATATTTTCATAGCCTCTGCCTGTGGTAGCACTCCACGCACTATGGGCGACAATAGCCTTGCCCTGATATTCGCCAATATAGAGCATAATATGCCCTTGTAGCCAAAGGATTGTTTGGTATGGCGTGGCATTAGCGATGATGTAGGATTCTTTTTGCTTGCGATTCAAGGTACTTAAATCAACTTGATTATTTCCATAATACACTTGAGCTTTGGAGTTACGCGGAAGATGGAGGGCAAAATTTGTAAAAATATCACGCACAAAAGCCGAACAATCGCGACTTGCTAAGAATCCGCCCCAACCATATGTATCACCCATCATTGTATTGATGATTTCAGCAATGGCTTTAGAATCTGTAGCTTGTGGAAAAGACTTTGTTGCTTCTATGGGTAAAAATACTTGCTCTCTTTTTGCTTCCCCACCTGGCAAACGCACATAGACTGCCACACCCACAAATTGCTTTCTTTGCGTTCCATATATGGGGAAAATTTGCCCAATGCGTGCTTGTGAGACAAAATGATTCTGCGAGTTATAAAGTGGAATCTTATCAAGGCTTGGGCTAATGTATTGCGTATAGCTCTCTATTTCTTTAACCTGTTGAGATGTGAGTGTGGCAAGATGAGTAGATTCCACCCAGCCATACACAAAGCTTGATTGTATATGCACCCATTGCCCATCTTTGCTTGTATGTGTAACAAGCACGGGCGTGTTGGCAAAGATAAGGGAATTTTGCCATCTATCAAAAGGATAGCCATTTGGTTTATTAAACAATGGCTTGTTTGTTGGCGCGGCACGAACGGCTGTTGTCGTGGTGATAATGGCTTTTTGATTTTGGTTTGGGTAGGAGCTAAGATTCATAGAATCTATAAGCTCTTGTGCGATTTTGGGGTTTATCTCCTGAAGGTCTTCTCCATAGCTTTTATTTTTAGCTTTGTTTGTGGCAAGATTTTGTAATGAGGGCAAAATCCAAAATACTTCATTTTTCTTAGGATTTGGCTTTTGATGCCACGGGGAGAAGTGCTTTTGCAAATAGTCTTTTTTAAGTGTCCCTAAGGCTTTGTCATTGCGTTTAGATTTTGAATCTGTTGGAAGATAAAAAAGTGCATCTTGTGGTAAAGTCTGTAAATCTTTGACTTGAGAGCTAGGGATAATCTTATCCGCACAGGCATTGAATCCTAAGGTAAAAAACAGGGCAAAACCTATAGTATAAGCGGAGCAAAATCTCATCATAGTTTCCTATGTTGAAAGGCGTGGATAAGCTCTAAAATTTCACTTTCATTATAGCCGATGATGAGATATGTATCGCTTGTGATGATGGGACGCTTTAAAAGCATAGGTGTGTTAAAAAGCGTTTCAATTTGCATTTCCAGCATAGAATCTGTAGTAGAATCCAAAATCTCATCACCGATTTTACCTTCTTTTTTGAGAGTTTTATAAGTTGTGCCTTTGTTATTAAGAACGACTTTAATGCCTTGAGATTCTATCCACGATTTGAGCTGCTCTTTGCTTGGTTTGGTGGTTTTTAAATCAACAAAATGGAATGGAATGTTATGTTTGTCTAGCAAAGTTATTGCCTTTTTGACGCTTCCGCAGGTTTTGATACCATAAAGTGTAATTGTCATTATGCTACCTTTAAGAGTTTGGTTGCTTAATATCTAAAAAATTTGAATGAGATTCTACCACAGGATAGTGCATACAGAGCAGATTTTTCACACAAAATGCAATCATTTGATAGACTTTTTCAAAGCCCTCCGCATCTCTATAAGCATATGGATCAGGGACATCTGCACCTTTTAATCCAAAATCGCCTAGCTTTTTTACCTTGCTTTTTTCAAATCCAAGCTGCAATAAGTCTTTATAATTGCTTGAATCTAGAGCAATGATAAGATCAAATGCTTCATCAGCATATACACTTACGCGTCTTCCACGCAAATCATCAATACTAAAATTATGCCTTTTAGCTACCTGCCTAGACCCAGCACAAGGCTCTTCATCTATATGCCACCCGCTTGTCCCTGCTGAATCTACCTTTAAGGAGAGATTGTATTTTTTTATAAACTCCCAAGCTACACCTTCAGCAAGTGGAGAGCGACAGATATTACCCAAGCATACAAATAAAATACTAGAAATTTCTTTCATATAACCGCCTTTGCGTTGATGTAGAGATGAGTGGGTGAGTTTGCATTAAGGATAAAATGCAAGGGTGCTTGATTTTGATGAGTTTGATTTGTGTGATAAAGCGGTTCTTTAAAATCAAAAATGGCAAAATCCACATTTTTGTTTTGAGCTAAGATTCCATTATTTAGTCCCAAAGCCTTTGCACCATAGAGCGTAGCACTTAGCAATAAAATCTTAGAGAGTTCTAAAATGTCAGCTTGTGGATACGCATATAACGCTGTGCGTAGCTCATCAAGTAAATTGACATTATTATTTGAGCTTTTACCATCAGTGCCAATGGCGGTTGGGTGATTTTGCAAAATCTCAAAAGGCAAAAAGGCGTTGTTTAAAAGCCGATTGCTCCGCGGACAAGTGATAAGCGTAGCATTTTGGCATAAATCTAGCTCTTTTTGTGTGATTTGCAAACAATGCGTGAGACAAAGAGCATTGCTTAAGGGCGAGAGCATTTCTAAAAAGCTTTGTGATGTATAAAAGGGCTTTGCATTATCAATGTTAGCTAGGCGTTTAAAAAAGCCTTGAAAATAGCCATCTTGCCCATCAAGCCACTGCCTTTCTTGTGGAGATTCTAAAAAATGGGCTGATAATGGGAGATTTTCACTTACGCAGAGTTCTACAAGCTTTTGTGCCATAATGGGGTGGAGTGAGTAGGGTGAGTGCAATGCAAGGGCTGGGGTAAAAGTAGGAGACTTTAGCTTCTTAGCATTTTTTAATCGCTCTAAAACATTAGCATATAAAAAATCTATTGCACTAGGATTGCTCCCTATGGCTTCGTTAAAATACACACAACGCAAAGGGCTATGCGCTAGAATCTCCATATCATCACCATAGCTGCTGATTGCTCCCACACTGCCCACACCAGCCTTTATTTGCTCATCAATACCTTGTGTAATGATAGATTCAAAATCATCATTTTTTAGCACATTATCGCGATTTGCCATAAGGCTATCAAGCCATTCTCCAAAATCCCCATAGCAAAATTGTGCTAAATGCCCACCAAACTCAAAATGTATATGTGCGTTAATAAGGGTAGGGAGCAAGATTCCATTAGGCACAAAAGTTTTTTTTGCATTTTTAAACTCCGCACATAGACTTTTATAATCACCAACGCGTAAAATGCTATCCTTGCTAGATTCAAAGGCAATGCCGCCATTACTTAGAATCTGAAACTCCTCATCACATATAAATACTAGCCCCGCACCAAAAATCTCAATCATTATGCCACCTTATTATGCGTCTTAAGCCTTTTGTGTGATATTCACATCAAGCTTGTTGTATGGAATCTCAATGCCATTTTTATCAAGGGCGATTTTTATAGATTCTAACACTTTGCTTTGTGTGTTTAAAATGCCATATTCTAGCTTCACCCAAAAACGAAGTGTGAAATTTAGTGAGCTTGCTCCTAACTCTGTTAAGCCTATAAAATGCTGTTGGCTTGGATCAACTTCAGGTGTGTTGCGTAATACTTCAATAATGATATTTTTCACAGATTCTATATCGCTTTCATATCCCACACCAATGACAAGCTCAATGCGTCTTTGCTCGTTGAAAGTTGTGTTTATGATATTTGCCGTTGCCATATTGCTATTTGGGATAATAGCGACCTTGCCATCATTTAAGCGGAGATTTGTGGTAAAAAGATTTATCGCCTCCACACTTCCAACCAAACCGCTAACTTCAATCAAATCTCCCTTTTTAAATGGACGCAGGATAATTAGCACAATCCCACTTGCCACAGATGAGAGAGAATCTTTAAGCCCAAGTGCAATAGCCACACCCGCAGTCCCAAGCACGGCAATAATGGAATTTGTTTGAACGCCAATCGTGCCAAGTGCAGCGACAATCATCACTACAAGGCAGAGAATGAATACAGCTTGAGAGATAAAGCGAGAGAGAATCTCATCTTTTTTGGCTACGACCTTGCGGATTTTAGAGCTAAGAAAACGCGATAGATAATAGCCCACAATCAAAATAATACAGGCTTTGAAAAGTGCCATACCTAGATGTTCTAATTGCGGAATGAAAGTTGAGAGAAAGGTTTTAAAATCCTGCATTGTTATCCTTTAAAGTTTATTTTTTGGATTGTGTAGAATCTCATTACTTAAAAACGCCTCTACAACGCCGCAAAGCTCCTGCTGATAGTAGGGGGAAAATGTATCGCTACAAATATATGTTTGATGTTGATTAAATAGCACAAGCTCGGCGATTCTGCCTTCTTGCAATGCACCTTTATTCAGTCCTAGAATCTGCGATGGCATAAAACTTGTGAGTTTTGAAATCATCTCTAATGGAATTTTGTGTTGTTTGTGTAAGAATGTATAAAGAAGCGATAGATAGGACTGAAGAGCATCTATACCAAAACTTGCAAGCTCAAAAACTTGGTCTTTTTTGGAGTTGTAATCCGCAGACTGCAAAGAGCTAAGCAAGTCAATCTCACCATTTTTAAGCTTTGCTATTAGCTCTTTTTGTGAGGCAGAATCTACAAGTGGAGGGTTAAGCTTGGCAGCGGTATTGTAGTTTTGACACAGGCTTTCATCAAGGATAAGATGATGGATTGAGCTTTGGGCGAAAAACTCACAGGCATAGCCTTTATTTTTATAAGATTCTAATAACTCAAAACTACGCGGATACACAATGGAATCAAAAATAAGTTTTAAAGGCATATCTTTGAGTATTTCAGCAATTTTTGGAATTTCTTTAGTTTGGCTATATGGGGGGATTGAGGGAAGCCCAAGCTCCGCACTTAAAAGCCCTTCATTCATTACTCCATCAGCCAAGCTAGAATCTTGTGCGAAGCATATAAGCGGAATTTGCAGCATTTGAGCATATTGTGCGATACGCATAAAAGTATGTGCATTATAATCGCTCTTTGCAAAAATGGCTTTGCCTCCACTTTGGCAAAGTGAGCTTATGTCGCTAAGTTTGCCACCAGGCGTGAGTGGATTAATCGCAGGGAGAATATGAATAGGGGATTTACTATTAAGACTTTTTATGAGTTCAATAGAGCCATTTTCACTGCAAGGTGGATTTGTGTAAGGATTGAGCAAAATTGTGCCTACACCACCTTTTAAGGCTTTTTGTGCAAGGGAGATGAGCGTTTTGCTAGAGAGTGATAAGGCTTTTGGAGCGATATTTAAATCAATCATCGCAGGAAGCAGAATCTTACCCTGCACATCAAGCACCTTTTCATTCCCCATAGGGTTTAAAGAGCCAATATGTGAAATCAGCCCATTTTGTGTGCGTAAATCCGCCTCTTTTGTCCCTTGATAATCACAAAGTATTGCATTCTTAAATAGCATAAGACTCCTTTTTAAACAAGTAAAAAATCGCTCTTTTGAGCCATAATTAGCACACCAATAAGGATAAGCAAAATCCCAGAAACCACTTCAACGACTTTAAGGAATGGAGTGAGTTTTTTAAGTATATGAAGTGCGGTGTGGATAAAAACTGCCACGAGTAAAAATGCCAAGCCAAGCCCTAAGCAATAACAAAGCATAAGCCACAATGCACTATTTTGATTAAAAACCCCAAGAGTAAGGATTGAAGCGAGAATAGGACCAACGCACGGACTCCACCCAATGCTAAAGCCAACACCTAGCACAAAAGGTGAGAGAAAGCCAAAGGCGGAGTGATTTGGCTGAAAATGGAGATTTTTATACAAAAAAGCAAACTTCAATGGAAAAAGAAAGTGAATCCCAAAAAGGATAATCACCCCTCCAGCAATATAACGCACAATAGATGAGCCAAGCACTATGCTTAGGGCAGATTCAGCAAAAAGGGCAAGGGTGATAAAAGTGAGCGAAAAACCACAAATAAACAAGATAGAAGTAAGAATCACGCGGGATTTTTGCGTTGTCTTTTGGTGCAGCTCTTCAATACTCACACCAGAAATATATGAGATGTAAGGCGGAATAAGTGGCAAAAGGCAAGGGCTTAAAAAAGTGAGAATCCCAGCCAAAAAACTTGCCCCAAAAGGCATAGAATCATAGAGTGTGATAAGGGTGCTTTCTAGATTCACTTTTATCCTTTAAATTTGAGTGCATTCAAAAAAGTTGTTTGCGTTTTTTAAAATTTTGGCATTATAACTAAGCGTTATAATATTTTTGTAAATTTATTCCAAAAAGCACAATTTTTGCTATAATCGCGTTTTTCAATTGCTCCAAATTTATGAAAAAACATCAAAAATTTACTCATAAAGGTAACTAATGACACAGGATTCACACACAGATATATCTTTAGATTCACAAATGGATACACAAGAGGTTCAGCCCCAAAATGAACAGGGCTTTGAAAAATTTGGTTTAAAAGATTTTGTATTAAAAGGCATTAAAGAGGCGGGGTTTAGCTCTCCTAGCCCTGTTCAAGCCCAAAGTATCCCTATTGTTTTACAAGGCAAAGACTTGATAGCTCAAGCTCAAACAGGCACGGGCAAAACTGCAGCTTTTAGTATCCCCATTCTCAATTCTCTTAGTCGCAATAAAGAGATTGAAGCACTTGTGATTACGCCTACAAGGGAGCTTGCTATGCAAATTAGCGAAGAAGTGCTAAAGCTTGGGCGGTTTGGACGCATTAAGACAATTTGTATGTATGGAGGGCAGAGCATCAAGCGACAATGTGATTTGCTAGAGAAAAAGCCAAAGGTGATGATAGCCACACCGGGCAGGTTGCTTGATCATTTGCAAAATGGTAGGATAGAGAATTTTGCCCCAAAAGTCGTGGTGCTTGATGAATCTGATGAAATACTTGATATGGGTTTTTTAGACGATATTGAAGAGATTTTTAAATTTTTGCCAAATACGCACCAAACTTTGCTCTTTTCTGCCACAATGCCAGAGCCTATCAAACAATTGGCACTCAAGATTCTGCAAAAGCCTGAATTTGTGAAAATCACTCCCACGGACATTACAAACAAAGATATAGAACAGCAATACTATATCATCAATGAAGGGGAGCGTGATGAAGCGATTGTGCGTTTGATTGAGACGCAAAACCCCACAAAGAGCATTATTTTTACACGCACAAAAAAGGAAGCTGATGCGTTGGCTTCAAGGCTTGTTGCTAGAGGATTCAAGGCTATGGCATTGCACGGCGATATGGAGCAGTGGGATAGACGCACGGCTATTAAGGCGTTTAAGGAAAATGAGATTGAACTGCTTGTGGCTACTGATGTAGCTTCGCGTGGGCTTGATATTAGCGATGTAAGCCATGTGCTTAACTACCATATACCGCTAAACCCAGAAAGCTATGTGCATCGTATAGGACGCACAGGTAGGGCAGGAAAAAAGGGTGTGGCTATCACCCTTGCTACACCGCTTGAATACAAGGATTTAAGTAAGATTAAACAAATCACAAAAGCAAAGCTTACATTGTGTGAGATTACGCAAGAATACAGCGATGATGCGTTTTCACAAGAGATTTCTCACGCAAAAGTCAATGATAAGTCCGTGGCGATTTATGAAAAGCTTAAAGATAAGATAGACACAACCCAGCTTTGCTTAAAACTCATTGCTTTGCATTTAGAGAAAAGTAAGCAAAGCAAGATTGGATTGAGCAAGGAGCAAATCGCACAGCTTGAATCTGAAGAAAAAGAGCAAAAGTCAAATAAAAAATCGGGCAGATTTTCACGCAATGCAAAGTCTAGCTCACAATCTCAAAGAGGCAATAGCAGAGATAGAGGTGGCAATAAAAGGGGTGGTAGAAGGCGTTATGATGATGTGGATAAAAGTCAGCCATATACAGGCAGTATTTGGGGGTAGTGGCTTTGAAAATTTTAAAATATAATATAAAAAAGTTTTTATTTTTATTCTGTATTTTGTGTGCGAGTGAGAATCTTGGGGCTTTAGATTTTTCTCCTGCTCCTGTCTATGAGAACAACTCTACTTTTGGCAGTGTAAGTATAGGTGGTGTGGCTTATAATGTCAAAAATAAGCAAGATTATGATAATACACGCGGAGCTGTGCTTTTTGGGCTAAAGCGTGGATTCTTGCTTGGGGATTCTAAAAAGGTGCTTTTAAATGCGTGGCTTGAGGGGAGTGCAGGGGCTGAAAATAAAAATGGCTTGTATGGTGGCTCCGTGGGCGGACAGCTTGGCTATCGTTTGTTTAATGGGCGGATAATTATTTTGCTCGGTGGTGGCTTTGAGATGAGTAATCTTGCAATGCCCCATATCCCAAAGGAGCAGTATAATATTTATGGCGGTTTAGCACGAGCGGAGCTTTTTATAGATATTGCACAAGGTTATGGGCTAAGTGTGGGCTATACACGGGGATTCAATGAAAAAAGTAAAAAGCTTAAGGGTGAATCTTTTGACACACAAGGCATTATGTTTACTATAAGTTTTTATGATTTTAGCATTTAAGGCTTTGCGGAGCTTCTTTTACGGGGTATCGTTGCAAAATTTATAGGGCTTAGGGTTGCCTATGCTTTAAAGCGATTCAAGCTCTAAGAGTTTTATTTTTATCTTTTTTCCTAACGCATATCCGCCAAGTTCTCCATTCTCACGCACCACACGATGACAAGGGATAAGTATCATTAGCGGATTTGCATTATTTGCATTGCCAACAGCCCGTGAAGCATTAGGATTATGAATAGCTCTAGCAATGTCTTTATAGCTTCGTTTCTCCCCATAAGGAATCTGCCTTAAAGCTTCCCATACACGCATTTGAAACGCACTTCCCTGTGGCAAAATGGGCAAATCAAAATAGAGAAGTTTTTTATCAAAATAGGCTTGAATCTGCAAAGCACATTCATCACTTAGAGATGTTTTAGATTCTACCAAGGGCATTGTATCCCAAGCAATGCGTGTGATATGTGTCGCATTTGCATAAATGCCTAAAGAAATAAGCGTATTATCCCACTTTAAAGTGTAAATGCCGCCATAGAGATTCTGCATTAAAAATACTTCACCAAAACAAGCCTAGCTCCAGAGCCACTTTTACCGCTTGTGGGTGTGATGAAGCTTTGCATATCATTTTTATTTTTCACGCCAAAGGCATTTGCAAGGCTCAAATCCTGCAAAATAAACCCAACAGGGTCCATAAGGAGCAAAGCACTTTTACCAAGGAATCTTGAGCCAAGCAAAGTATTTTGATTTTTGTGAATCTTTATACTCGCTTGATAGAATAGCCCTCCTAAAATTGAACCAACCGCAGGGGTGATAACTAGGTCTTGCCAAGATGGTGTTTCAGCAAAGGCTTCCACACCATATTCCCAAAAGAGTGCAGAAGCAAGAGTGCTATACAGAGCAGATTCAGCCCAGCTATATCCTGCCACGCGAGGTTGCATATAATACACCGCACCCCAATATGGATGAGTAATCCAGTTTAAAAACCAATCATCGCCATCTACGACAGGACCACGCGCAGTTTTCCTAGCCCAATTATCGCCAAGATTATAAATTTCCTTTTTATTCCAGTTTGTTACGCTCTCTGGCATAAGATACAGCACACCAGCTCCCACAAGTGTCCCACCTAGCACAAGCCCAGAGCCAACGCTAAGGTAGCCTAGTCTGCTTGTAGGCTCATAGATGTAGGGATTTTCATATTGTGTAGAATTTTTAGAATCTTGCTCTAAGGGTTGCAATGAGCCATAATCAAACTGCTCCGCACAAAGCAACACAGGATAGGCAAAGAAAAAACAAAATCGCATTATAAATTGTCTTAACATTGTTGCACCATAGGTTTTAGATTCACAATTTCTAGTATTTATAAATAAGCGGAAAAAAGAGAAACTGCCCCGATATGATAGCATACAGGGGCAAATAGAAGTGTTATTTACCAGCAACTTGTGCTTTGTTTGGATTATCAGCAGCTTGAGCTATCATACAGCTTTCAAGCGTTTTGGCATCAGCGGCATTATCCACTTTTTTTAGCCAACGATTGATTTGAGCCATTGTCTTAGATGACGGATCAGGAGCGTTGTATTGCTTCATAAGTGAAGCACAATCTGCTAACATAAAGCTAGGAAGCCCGATAAGAAGAGTAAGTGCAATGTATTTTTTCATTTATCAATCCCTTTCTTAGAATCTCAAAAGATATGCAAGAGCGATGTTTTGATTTGTAATATCCACTTTTGGCGTAGCTAAAGGCATAGCAGCTGTAGCATAATCAAGATGTTGTCTTGTGTAGCTTAAGCGGAAGAATTGATACAAGTCAAGTTGCCAAATCGCATAGACATCATGCACATCACCGCGTGTATTGCGGAAGTTGAAAGGGTCATTAATACTTACACGAGAGAAGGCATACCAATATTCACTGCCTTTGAAGTATTCATAGCCGAGTTTGAAAGCCGAGCCTATATCGTAGCGAAGCCCTGCGTGAACCGCCCACGCATTTTCGTTAGCAAATTTAACATAAGGAGTATCCGCATTTTGTGTATTTTGTGCTTTTTGTGCTTTTGCTTGTGTTTCTGCCAGCTTGCTTGACTTACCATTACTACCTTTATAATAACTTGCTGATACAAACCAATTGAGCCCAGTGCCGAGCATTTTGTCATTTTCAATATGGAGATTCACATATTGCATATCACCAATATTTTGAGCAGGAGTCCCCGTTGCTGCATTTGTTGCATCTCCTGTTTGTCCTGTGCTTGCACCTGTATTTATATAAGGTGTAGCATAGTTTTGGAGATTGATATAAGTCAGCATTAAGAGATTTTGCCCAAAGCTTTTTGGTGCAAAAGGTGTTTCAAACGCACCAAAGAAAAGATTTGCATCACTTGCACCTTTATTACCCCAAATATTTCCACCAGCAGAAGAACTATTTGGATTCAAGGGTTGATAGATTTTAGAATATCCAGCTCTTAGGGCTGCATCGGTATAAGGCTTTAATGTCAGCACAGCACCATCGCCAAGGGCATTTACCGCAAGAGCAGGATATGTGCTCATACGAGCCGAGCCATTACGGAGATTTGATCCGGGACCATCAGTGCCGGGCAAACGACCGATAGTAAGGGCAGCATATTTTCCCATATAAATATCTACATAGGCTCTTTCCACATAGATAGCACTTCCCCCAGCAACACCGCGTCCTGCATCTAGCGAACCGATCGTCCCAGCTGCGGGATAGCCTAAATCAATATCACCAAATGCTTTTGTCATAGAAAGACGCCCTGTGAATTTTGTATATTTATTCACATCAGCATTCATATTAAGGTAAAGTCCCATAGCCCAGCGGTTTTTGTAATTTTCCGTTGTGCCTGTCGTGTGGTTTTTTGATTGAATGTTGTTTAACGCTGTGGTAAATTCAAGCCCAAACTTCACTTTATTAAGCGTAGCGGCAAGCTCATTTGCATCAACGCGGTCATTAAGCTCATCAATGTCTTTTTGAAGAGAATCTAGGGTTGCAGCTAAAGTAGAAGAAGATAGCAGAAGTAGCCCCCCCCAGTGTAGCCATAAGTTTATGTCGTAGCATAAAAACTCCTTATTTTGTTAAAATTAAAGACGGGATTCTCTTATTTTTTTGCTGAAAAATTGCTAAAAAGTTAAAGAGAAAGTTAATAAAAAGTAAAAATTACACTGAATGTTACAAATATTACCAACTTTTTTTATGTTATTTTGTGTCTTATCTCTAGTAAAAGCTTGGGCTAAAAATATATACTCTTAAGATTTCACAAGTTATAATTTTGGCTTTGTTGAAGACATAAAACAATGTAAAGGAGAGTTTATGAAAAAGTTGTTTTTAATCATTGGAGCACCGGGCAGTGGGAAAACCACAGACGCACAGCTTATCGCAAAGAATAGTGCGGATTCTATTGTGCATTATTCTACGGGTGATTTACTACGAGAGGAAGTCGCAAGTGGCAGTGAGCAAGGGAAAATCATAGATGGCTTTATCAGCAAAGGGAATCTTGTGCCACTTGATATTGTGGTAAGCACGATTGTCAAAGCTATGGCAAATGCTCCAAAAGATGTGATTATCATTGATGGGTATCCACGAAGTGTGGAGCAAATGGAAGCACTTGATGAGAAGTTGAAAACGCAAAATGAAGTGCAGCTTGTAAGTGTAATAGAAGTGGAAGTGAGCGAGGCGGTTGCACGAGATAGAGTTTTAGGACGCGCAAGAGGAGCTGATGATAATGCTGAAGTCTTTAATAATCGTATGCAGGTATATCTCTCTCCGCTTAAAGAGATTGAAGCGTTTTACACACAAAGCAATGTGCTACATAGGATTAATGGTGAGCGTAGCATTGAAGCGATTGTGAGTGAGATGGAAGCATTCATTAAAAGCAAGATGTAAGCACGATTTTTTCAAACGCTCTAGAATCTTTAGGCTTAAGGTTTTGGAGCTTCAAAGATTTTGTAGGTTTTAAACACGCTAGATTCTATGATAATGTAGAATCTAGTAGGCTTTTTAGGAGTTTTGCTTTAGACTTCTGTTGATGTAAAGCCGTATTTTTCTTCAAGTGTTTTGCCAAAGTTTGTTCCAAAGCCCTCGCAAAATCGCATTCCATACAGCAAAACAAACCACGAGATATAAATCCATAACATCATAAAAAGAAAAATTGAAATAGGTCCATACACGCTTTTATAAGTTTCGTTATAAAAGACATAATACACAAAACCCCATTTTGTGATAAGCCATACTGCTGTGGTAAGCACACTAGATGCAAGAAGTGCTAGAATCTTCAAAGGTTTGTTGGCTGAAAGCTTGAATAGCAAAAAAAACATAATCCAAGTAAGCAAATAAGGGATTAAATCAAAAAGCACACTTAAATCCGCAGTGCCTTTGAGTGTCTTTTGCACCTCGCCACTAAAATAGATTGAAAAAGCCAGAACAACAGGAAAAAGTGTAATCATTGTCCAATACATAATAAGAGAATCAAAAAATTTGCGTGGCGTGGAGTTAAACATTTTTGCTGCGATGTATTCATAGTTGCGAAAAAACATAATTGATGCAACAAGCGTATAGCCAAGCCCCATCATACCTAATGCAGAGCTATTTTGCATAAAGGTATCAAGATAGCTTGAAATGACTTCAGTGTGCGTTGGTAGAATATTTGAGAGAATAAGAGTGCGGATTTGCTCTATTTGGGATTGAAAATTTGGGAGATTGACAAGGATGGAAAAGAAAATCATTAATAATGGGATAATGGCAAAAATCGTATAAAAACTTAAAGATGCTGCATAAAAGCTTAGCTCATTATCAGCTACGAAGTTCCAAATCGTTTTGATTTTATCCCAAAGTAGTGTAAAAATCCCCTGTGCTTTACTAAGTAATGCGCGGATAATTTTTTCTTTTTGCATATCCATTCATCTCTCCTTTAGTGGCAGTTTGTGGCTGGAATATAGCCATAGGATTCTAAAAGGGCAATGTCTTCTTGTGGGGCTTTGCCATCTGTGGTGAGATAATCCCCTAGCACAATGGCATTAATCCCAGCTTCATAAAGGGGCTTTTGATTATCACCAAAAATAACTTCACGCCCCCCAGCTATCATAAGGTGCGTATTTGGGAGATATTCTCTAGCAAGGGTAACACATTCTAGTGCTTCTTCTTGGCTAAGTGTTTGTGAGGGTAGAGGCAAAGCATCATTTGGGATATAAAAATTAATAGGGGAGCTGTGAGGAGATAGAATCTGTAAAGATTTTAAAAGCTCAATCCTATCACTCCAGCTCTCCCCTAAGCCAAAGATTCCACCAGAACATAAGCCTAGCTCGGCTTTGAGTGTGTTTTCACAAGTTTCAAATCGCTCCTGCCAAGTGTGTGTGGTGCAGATATGTGAAAAAAAATCTTTAGAAGTTTCAAGGTTGTGATTATAGCTATCCACACCTTGCGATTTAAGATATTTGAGTGATTGTGTATCGGCACTGCCACAACACGCGATAATATGTAGTCCCAAATCAGCCTCTTTAATGGCGTGTGCGACTTTAGCGATGTATTCACATTTTTGAGAATCTAGACTGCGACCAGCGGTAACTAGACAAAAGCCTAAAGCCCCAAACTCACGCAACGCTCTTGCCTCTTGTAAAATTTTATCAATACTTTTGTTTTTATAACGCTGAATCTGTGTGCCATAATGCACACTTTGAGTGCAGTATTTGCAGTCTTCTGGGCAGTCTCCGGAAGCGACATTGCAAATAGAGCAAAGAAAAATCTCATTATCCGCCATAATAAACCCTTGATTTTAAGATGATTTTAAAAAATGAAGTGCCATTGTAGCAAAAATACCATAAAAATACGGCAAAAGTCTTTGAAAGTTAGCCTGTGGTAGAATCAGCTTTATAAAGCTAAACAATAATTATGAATCAAGGAAGTTTAACGATGGAAGCTTTGAAAGTAAGTGAGCTTAATACACAGATTAAAGCCATTTTAGAGCAAACTTTTTTAGATGTGTGCGTGCAAGGCGAGATTAGCAGCGTCAAGGTGCATACGAGCGGACATATTTATTTGAGTATTAAAGATGAGCATTCAAGCATTAAATGTGTGATGTTTAAGGGGAATGCTAGGGGGCTAAAGATTACGCTTGAAGTGGGGCAGAATGTCGTAATTTTTGGGAGCGTGAGCGTTTATACACAAAAGGGAGAATATCAGATTCTATGTAAAAGTATTACTCTTGCGGGGGTTGGCGAACTTGCCTTAGCGTTTGAAAATCTTAAAAATAAGCTTCAAGCTAAGGGCTATTTTGAATCTTTTCATAAAAAGCCTATGCCAAAATTTCCAAAACGCATTGCCTTGCTCACTTCAGCCACAGGAGCGGCAAAAGAAGATATGTTAAAAATAGCACAAAAGCGTTGGGAAAATGTGCATATCACGCTTTTTGACACGCTCGTGCAAGGGGAGAATGCCAAGGAATGTATCGTGGCAAATTTAGCTTTAGCAGATAGCTTTTTTGGCACAAAAGATGGTTTTGATGTGATTGTATTGGGGCGGGGCGGGGGAAGTATGGAGGATATGTGGGCTTTCAATGAAGAGTGTGTGGCTGAGGCGATATATAGAGCTAAAACGCCTATTGTATCAGCAGTGGGACACGAAGTAGATGTGTTTATTAGCGATTTTGTAGCGGATTTACGAGCACCTACGCCCTCAGCAGCAATGGAAATGCTTTTACCTGATAAGTTTGAGTTTTTGCGGATTATTGATGAGATGATGAGTGCATATTCTAGCGTTTTTCAAAGATATATAACACAAAAGCAGAATCTTATCGTGCAGCTAAAAGAGTATTTTGGGCTGTATAATTTTCATTCACAATACGCAAATAAAACCGAGCAGATTGAGGTTCTAGGACAAAGATTTACTGAAAGTCTTAAGGCTACTTTGGAAAAAAAGCAAGGAGAGATTGAAAAGCTTAAAACACTTATAGATATGGCGTGTGAAAAAAAGCTTACTCAAGCCCAAATGGAGAGTGAGCGTATTTTTGAATCTTTGAGTGCGAATAATCCACATTCTTTGTGTAAAAATGGTTACGCACAAATAAGTAAAGGGCAAAAGGTTTGCACATTGCAAGACATTGCTGTAGATGAAGTATTTGAGCTTGGTGATTTAGATTTACATATATTTGCCAAACGCGTGAAATAGCGCAAGGGAATAAATCAAAGGAATAAGGCAAATAAAAGCAAGGTTCTTATAGTATTCCACCATTTCATTTCCCCAAAGGAGCTTTTATGCAACTAAAATCCACATTAAAACAACTTGTTAAAAATAACCCACTCTATAAAGACTTTATCCGTCCTATGCGTG
>NZ_QXJF01000001.1:77419-155206 GCF_003670275.1 Helicobacter labetoulli | reverse complement strand
CCGCGCCTCTGTTGTAAAATTCAACTTTTTTGGGTTTTTCTATCTGTAAATTTATTTTAAAAAAGTTTTTTTTTTACCCCCCCCCCCGTTAAAAATTCACTCTTTAAAGATTCTAAAAATTCTTTTTCAAGTGTGAGGATATTTTTGCTTCTCTCCAAGATTCTTTTTGCAGGGTTGCCAAAGTAGATTCCAAAAGGTTTTGTAGGGCGAACAACAAGGCTTAAAGCCCCCACACTCACCCCCTCGCTTAAGCCTTTGCTTGAGGGTAGAATCACGCTTCCAGCTCCTACAATGCAGTGCTTTTGCAAGATGAGCTGTGAGCTACTAACACGCTTAAAATGTGAGGGTATCATAGGATTGGTTAGGCTTTTCCCACTATAATCATCACTTGAGCTAAAAAGGCTTACGCGTTGCGAAAGACCGCAAAAATCTTCCAGCACAATGCCAGCTTCCCCACCAGAGAGACTAGCCCACGCCCCTATGTGAATAAAGTTACCAATTTGTATATTGCCATTCAAAATAGCAAAATCATCAATGCGGACATAATTGCCAACACTTATGCGTTCTGCGTTATAGAGACTTGCTTTTTTTGAGATAAAAATATTTTTTGGATTTTTTGGAAGCTTTATGCCTAAGTCCATAAGCTCATTTATGCTGTAAAATCCATTCATACGGCAATCTTTATAGAATAAGATGAAGTGGTATAGTGCGAGAAAAGACAAAAAGATTCTGTGTGGAATCTAAAAAAATAAAAGCAGGAGTTGCAAGGATAGAGATATTTTACTCTATCCCCCCCCCCCGTTAAATTTTTATCTATTTGTAAAGAGAGATTCTTATTGGAATAATGCGTGGTGGATTCTTGCAAACTACTTTGCGAATTGCTTTTGTTGGCTAGGCTTGGGCTTATGCGAGAGATATTTTGTGAAACTTCTAGCGGATTGTTATAAAGCAGAGAGTTTGGTGCAACAGCGGTATTGTGAGCTAAAATCATATTGCTTCCTAAAAAACTTCCTTCGCCGATGTGGCAGTTACCATTGATGACACTTGCGGTGGAGAGATGACAAAAATCTTCTACAACGCAGTCGTGTTCTACAAGGGCTTTTGAGTTGATAATACAAGCTGTGCCGATTTTAGCATTTGTATTCACAAGTGCGTGGTGCATAATGATACTTCCTTCCTTAAGATTCACTCCCTTTGCGATATAGGCAAGTGGGGATATGATAGTGGGGAGATTATAGCCTATGGCTTTAAGGTTTTGGTAAATACGCATTCTATGCATGTGAGTTTTAATCTGTCCTAGGGCGATAAAGGCGATTTTGACTTGAGTATATAAAGATTCTAGCAATTCATCTCCGCCAAGTATAGGGTAGCCTAGCACTTCGCTAATGCCATTTTGTAAGGCATTAGAATCTACAATGCCACAAATCTTAAAGCGATTTTCCTTCTCTATCACATCAATACAAGCCCTAGCGTGTCCGCCACCGCCTATGAGCAGAATCTTTGGCTTAATGCGGTTAAAGATGTGCAATGATATTCTAGCCATTAGCTAAACTTTTTAAGGCTTGGATTCTCGCACTGCTTGGAATATTCACAATTCTATCCCGCAAGAATCTTGCATTATTTAGCCCATCACTTTGGCAGTGGCGATACATATTAAGTTCATTATTAAGCTTCCAAATAGGGCGTGTCATAATGCCTTGAGCGTTGCTCTGCTTTAAAAACTCATCACGCAAAGATTTGGAATCTAGTAGTAGGGCATTAAGCCAAAAATTAGGCTGTGTGCCAACTCTAGCACCTATAAAGCTACAATGTAATTGCGTAGCAAAAAACGCTTCATATTCTTTAGCAATGTCTTGCTTATCGCGTAAAAATGCTGGGAGCTGCTCTATTTGAGCTAGGGCTAGGGCTGCATTAATATTTGGGAGACGATAATTAAATCCTAGCATATCGTGTTGATATTCATAGGGGTGAGGGATTTTAGCCGTGGTGGTAAGGTGCTTAAGCTTTTTTGCTAATGCTTCATCTTGGGTAAGAATCGCCCCACCGCCACCGCAGGTTATGGTTTTATTACCATTGAAGCTAAGAATTCCACAGATTCCAAATGTGCCGGTGTGGATTTTAGAATCTGCATTTAACACATAGCTGCCTAAACTCTCCGCCGCATCTTCAATAAGTAAAATCCCCCATTCATCGCATATTGCTTTAATCTCTTGGATTCTTGCAGGGTGTCCAAAGGTGTGCATAGGCACGCAGGCTTTAAGAATCTTGCCACTTTGCTTATTGTAAGTGGTATTGCCTTTTTTTATTGCATAAGATTCTAAAAAGGCTTTGAGATAGAGCGGAGAAAGCCCCATTGTGTCTAAATCTACATCAACATACACCGGAGTTGCCCCTGTATAGGCAATGGCGTTGCTTGTGGCGATGAAGCTTAGGGGTTGGGTTATGACCTCGCATTCTGCATTGATTCCAAGGGCGTGGAGTGCAGTGTGGAGTGCGGAAGTGCCATTTGTAGCAGCTATGGCATATTTGCTAGAGCAAAATTTTGCTATCTCTTTTTCAAATGAATCTACAAATGCCCCCACACTTGAAACAAAACCACTATCAATACACTCTAGGAGATATTTTTTTTCATTCCCCATAAATCGTGGCTCGTGCAAAGGGATAAAACCTTGCTCATTCTCATAAAGCTCACGGATAAAAGCAAAAATATCCTTAAAATCACTCATCGTTTCTTGAATCCTTTGTGTTTGTGTTGCGGAGTAACCATCTTTTACAAAGCCGACATTATAGCAAAAACATTTTCTTCTTCATAAAAAATTATCACTTGGGATTATAGCAGGTTTATCTCCTTGGAGCAACCTATCAATAGCCACATTATAAGAGATAGCGCGGCAGTTTTCACACGCACCTTTGGCAAACTTTTCGTGTAATTTTGCAATCACTTCTCTATGTCTTTTGGCATTCCATAAGTCTAAAAATCTATGCTCGTTAAGATTGCCTAGACTATATTCTTTGTTGCCTATAAGGGGTTGGCAGAGATACACTTCGCCATCATAGTTTATAAATACATTGCTCCGCATAGCAATGGCGTTGCATAGCACACTTTTTTGGAGCTTGGGCAGATATGTGCTGCCATAATGCCCCACGCCATTATTTTTGACATTAATAAGATTGGTCGTGGCGGGGTTTATGTGTGAAAGTCCATTTTCTATTTGCTCTAATACACTTTGCTTTTGTTCTTCGCTCAAATCAATGGAGCGTTTCTCATAATCCACCGCAGGGATAAAGATAATATAATCAAAACCCTCTTCCATAGCCTTTTTATAAGTATTAAAAATCTCTTGGTAATTAATGCCATTGATAACACATCTTGCCCCAACGATGAGTTTAGAATCTTGATCTTTTAGCTTTTTGGGCAGTGAGAATTGCCCCTCAAAATGATTAGCCCCCACGATTGCCTTATACTGCTCTTCTTTTGTGGAATACACTGACACGGCAATGTAGTTAAATTGTCGCAAGAGCTTATAATGCTCAGGCTTAATCGCCACAGAATTTGTGATAAGGGCTACTTCCATTTGTGAATCTAGCATCATTTGAGCATAATCGTGCCATTTGCTAAGGGTAGTTGGCTCTCCACCACCGGAGATATAGGCGGCTTTTGTGCCAAGGAAGCTTAAGTCTTTGATTGTTTGGGTGATGACTTCGGGGCTTAGGCGGGATTTGTTTTGGCGTCTTTGTCCGTAGCTACAATGCACGCAGTTGTAATTACAGCTCGCACACCAGTGAAATTCCGCAGCAATGGGTGGTAAAGAGTTTAGTATATCCCCCCCCCCGTTAAAATTCTCTCTCTTATGCTTTCATAATGTGGAATAATTTTATTAGAATCTAGCAAGGTGGCGAGATTCACTTTTTTGCGATTCGTTTCTCCACTATTGACATTTTGTGTGGGGTTTGTGTTTTGTGAAGTTGTTGGCATTTTTTCTCCTTTGGATTTTTTTAGATATTGTAAATATCACTTTTGTATTTAGCAAGATTATTTGGGTTTGAAAACCACTCAATTGTTTCCTGTAAGCCTTCTTTGAGCGTGTATCGTGGGCTAAAGCCTGTGAGAGATTGAATCTTTGTATTATCACACCACAAACGGAAGACTTCGCTCTTTTCGGGGCGGATTCTCTGCTTTTCTGTGATAAATTCCACATCACTTTTCATTAGCTCTTTTATCAGCTCTAGTGTATCGTGGATACTTATTTCAGCATTTGAGCCGATATTGATAACTTCGCCTATGGTATTTTCCGATAAGGCTAGAGCGATAAATCCCGCACAAGTATCTTTGACATAGTTAAAATCCCGCGTTGGCGTCGTGTCGCCTAACTTAATCTGCTTTGCCCCATTGGCAATTTGCGTAATGATAGTTGGGATAACAGCTCTTGCACTTTGCCTTGGTCCATAGGTATTAAAGGGTCGTGCTATGGTAAGGGGCAGACAAAAGGCGTTATGAAAACTCATCGCAATGGCATCTGCACCGATTTTACTTGCGGAATATGGGCTTTGAGGTTGTAATGGGTGCTTTTCATCAATGGGGACATATTGTGCCGTGCCATAGACTTCGCTTGTGCTTGTGTGGATAATGCGTTTCACACCTGAATCTAGCGCAGCTTGGCAGATATTGAGTGTGCCTTTGATATTAGTATCCACATAGTTATCTGGTGCAACATAAGAATAGGGAATGGCGATGAGTGCGGCAAGATGAAATACCATATCCACACCTTTACAAATATGCTTACAAAAATGCGGGTCGCGTATATCGCCACTTATCACTTCAATAGAATCCAAATAATCAATATCTTCAAGCCAACCCCACGAGTTGAAGGAATTATATAAGCTTAACGCCTTAATTTTTGCGTTAAAAAATACTGAATCTTGTATTTTGCTTTGCTCATAAAGGGCTTGTGTAAGATGAGAGCCGATAAAGCCATCTGCTCCTGTGATTAGAATCTGCATAAATCTCCTTTTATTTTTATTAAAACAACGCATTGACTTGTTCAATAAAGTCCATTGCATCAACATTTGTGCCATTTATCACAATGCCAAAATGCAAATGCGCTCCGCTTACACGACCTGTATCGCCACTTTTGGCAATGACTTGCCCTTGCTTTACCATATCCCCTTGCTTGACTAGGAATTCATCAAGGTGAAAATACACACTATACACGCCCGAGCCGTGATCAACATAGATTGATTTGCCTGAAAGGTAGCGATCCTGCACGAGGGCTACTTTTCCGTCATTTGTAGCAAGGATAGGTGTGCCAATACTGGCGCGTAAATCTGTGCCGCCGTGGTAGCTATTGACTTTGCCATTAAAGATTCTAGCACTTCCATAAGGGCTAGTGATAGCAGAATCTAGCGGCTTGATAAAAGGCTTATCCCACAAACGCCCTTTTGTGATGGTGGCATAAGTTTTCACAGCGGCATTTTTTTCCTTTTCTATGCGTTTTGCTACTTCATTAGAATAGCTCACTTTATCGTTGGCAACATTGATTTGCTCCTTTTTTGGATAGTCTTTTTGGAGAATCTTGATTGTTTGCGGACTAGATTCTGTTTGCTTTGGGCTATGCAAGGTTTTAACGCCCTCGTCATAATAGCCTATGGGAATAAAGGCTATAAATTCCCCCTTTTTACTAGGGTGAAGCATATAATGCAGGGATTTTTTGCCATTATTGTAGTGAAGGGCTTGTGGGGTAGAAGTTTGATAGATAAAGATTGTGCCATTATAGGCTGTAGAGTTTGCTTTTTTGCTATTAATGGGGTGAGGGGCATTTGGGGCTGTTTGTGATGTGGCATATGTATATGGAGTGGAGCATAGCACAAGCAGGGCTAATAGGGTGGCTCTAAGCCAAATCTTGCGAAATAAAAGCATAGGAATCCTTTGTTCTTAGAATCTAAAAAGGCGGGATTATAGCAATTCAAAGCTTAGATTAAAGAATATTGCGTTAAAATCGCCACTTTGTTTTCTAAAAGCAAAAATAATACTTCAATTCACAAGGATACGCGATGTATGCAATTTTTAAGAATGGAGGCAAACAATACAAGGTTGTTGAAGGGAGCATTGTGCTACTTGATAAGATGAGCCTTGAGCCGAAGTCAAAGGTTGAATTGAACGAAGTTTTAGCCATTGTCAATGGTGATAAGGCACAAATTGGCGAACCTTTTGTAAAGGGTGCTAAGATTGAAGCTGAAGTTATCAATGAAGGCAGAGGCAAAAAGGTCGTTACATTCAAAAAACGCAGAAGAAAAGATAGCAAGACAAAAAGAGGCTTTAGACGCGATTTTACTCGTGTGAAGATTCTCAAAATTGTAGCAAAATAAAGGAGCAGAAATGGCACATAAAAAAGGTCAGGGTAGCACCCAGAATAACCGCGATTCAGCTGGACGCCGCTTAGGTGTGAAGAAGTTTGGTTCTCAATTTGTGCGTGCGGGGAATATCATTGTCCGCCAAAGAGGCACGAAAGTGCATCCGGGCGATAATGTAGGACTAGGCAAGGATCACACAATTTATGCGTTGATTGATGGGATTGTGAAATTCCAACAAAAAGACAAAAACCGCAAGAAAGTTTCTGTTATCCCCGCTTCTTAAAACTTTTAGATTCTGCATTACGGCAGAATCTGGCTATTTTGAATTTTTCCTATTCTCACCCTCTTCCTTTTCCCATTTATCCATTTTAAAATCTTAAAAATCCTTGGCATAAAATAGGCTATTTTGTTAGCTTTACTTACTTTTTGCATATAAGGTTCTAAGGGCTTTAATAGTGGGCGGACATATTTAGGATCAGATTCAAAACTCACAGCACCAAAAGCATATATAGCCCTCACTTGTAAAAATTCTATAAGTTTATTTTTTAATGCTAATTGAGAATCGTCCAAACTCTCAATATAGGCTAAAAGTCCAAGACAAATATAAGTGCAGGAGTAGGCAAAGTGATAGTGCTTGATTTTATAGCTATTAGCAAATGTGTAGGCTATCTCTGCAAGATAGGGTGGATAGGGCTTGAGCGTGGAATCTTGTTTAAGCGTATGGTCGCTTGTAGAATCTGCCCTTAAGCGATAGATATATAGGGGATTTGGTAAAATTTTGATAGCTTTTGCCTTAGCAAAAAGGAGCATACCAAAGAGTGCATCTTCACTTTGGATTTGCGGAGCAAATCGGAGTTTTTCACATAATGATATATGAAAAACTCCCCCCCCCCCACACACACACGAGAAGCCTTCTATATTAGCCCATATCTCACTTGCATTTAATGGCTTTTCAATCGCTTTACTATCAAGTTTAAGCCACTCTAAAATACTTTGTTTATAAGGGCTTGGGCTTATGCCATCTTCATAAATATACTTCGTATCGTGCCAAATAATATCGCATTCCCCTATATTCTCTATACAATCAACGCTTAACATATCATCAGAATCTACAAAATGTATATATTCAACTTGTTTTGGTGGCATAGGTTTGTGGGAGAAAACAATACAAGATGACAAGGTATAATCCATAGGCTTATGTGGGAGATTTAAAGAATGTTTATGAGATTTTGTATAGATAGGAGAGTGGCTTGTATGAGATTCTAGTTTATGCCCCCCCCCCCATAGTCATATAGCTAGAAGCAAAAGAAAATACATTGCCTGTGAGATAATCTATATGATTGGCACTAAGGGCATTTGGCGTGAGATTAGCCTGTAAGATAAAAGGCACAGACTGATGGTCTAAAGTGGGGTTTGTAGAATCTGCTCTATTTGGCGATAGGTGAGATGTGTTTGGTTGTAAAAGTGGGGTTGTGGCAAATCCATTGCTTACATACTCAATCCCCACATTCCTCGCACTCCCTTGCCCTCCATTGCTTTTGCATATAAGTGTGATTCTATAATCTTTTTCAAAATATGCTTTTGCTATATCAGTGCTTTTATCTGTGCTTCCATCATCAACGAGTATAATCTCTAGATTCTTATATGTTTGATTGATAAGAGAATCTAAGCAATCTTTTAAATATTTCTCCACATTGTAAATTGGCACGATAATGGCGACTTTTGGCTGATATGAATTTGTATCTTTTGACATTGTAACGCTCCTTGGTTGGTTGATTGTAGGGAATGTTTGGAATTATAGCGTATTATTTTATTAATGTTTTGATTTTGCAAAAATTAGAGTGTAGGAAAGTGTATGTTTGTAGATAGTGTGGATATTTTTATCGCTTCTGGTAAGGGTGGAGCTGGGGCTGTGAGCTTCCGCAGGGAAAAGTTTGTGATTCAAGGTGGTCCTGATGGCGGCGATGGCGGTGATGGCGGCGATGTGTATGTGGAGGTGGATAATAATACTGATACGCTTTCAAAATTCCGCGGAGCAAGGCATTATAAGGCTAAGAATGGGCAGTCCGGTGGGGCTAGGCGGTGCAGTGGCAAGAGAGGGGAGGACATTACTATTAAAGTGCCTTTGGGGACGCAGATTCTAGATTTTGACACAAAAGAGATTATTATTGATATGGATAAATGCCCTATGCGTTCGCGTTTGCTGAAAGGTGGCAAGGGTGGGCTAGGGAACTCGCATTTTAAAAACTCCACAAATCAAGCTCCAACCTACGCTCAAAGTGGCTTGAGTGGGGAAGAGCGACATATCGCCTTGGAGCTAAAACTTATTGCTGATGTGGGGCTTGTGGGCTATCCTAATGTCGGTAAATCCACACTCATTTCTGTGCTATCAAACGCCAAGCCAGAGATTGCGAATTATGAATTTACCACGCTTGTGCCAAATCTTGGTGTGGTTGATGTGGGGGATTATAGCTCGTTTGTGGTGGCGGATATTCCGGGCATTATTGATGGGGCAAGTGAAGGCAGGGGGCTAGGGCTAGAGTTTTTAAAGCATATTGAACGCACTAAAATGTTGCTTTTTGTGCTTGATGTGAGTAGAAGCGTAGATATTTCATCGCAGTTTGAAAGCCTGTGCAGTGAGCTTATGAAGTTCTCACCCACGCTTAAAAATCGTCCATTTGGGATTGTGCTAAGTAAAAGCGATGTCTTGAGTGAAGATGAGCTAGAATCTAGCTTTGCAACATTTATTGCAAAGTATTTTCCAGCGTTTAAGCCTATCTTGGAGGAATGTGAGCTTGTAGCAGAATCTTTAAAGCAGGAGAGTTTAGATTCTATGCTTGACACGCAGAGCGATATACAAAAGACACAAGATTCTAAAAATTTATGTTTTGTTATGACAATCTCTAGCGTGGCAAATCAGCGGATTGATAGGCTAAAAAGTCTTTTGGCAAAGAGTTTAAGTCTGCAATCTAAAGAAAAATTATCAAAAAGTGAGGGTTAAAATGAAAAGTAAATTCGTATTGTGGGGGGGGGGGGTGCCCTTCAAAGCTAAAAAATAGAATACAAAGTCTTTGTGCCTTCTTACAGATAAATAATTTCTTTGTTTGTGCTAATTTTTTAAATATTGACACAAACTTTTTGGGGGTGGGCTATGCTAACCTCTAAGGTTTTATCATTGGTGCAAGGGCAGATAGATGTATTTTTTGCCCCATTAGATTCTCATAAACTAGAATCTAAGGATATAGTAATGGTGTTAGAGGCATTTAGGCGTTGCAATAGGCACATTTCGCTTAAGTATTATGAATCTCAATTAAGCATTGAGGACTTTTATCATACCGATAAATACGCGACATTTTTGTATTTTCTTTCACACTCTCTGTATAAAGCAGATAAGGCAAAACTCGCCACAAAGGTGTATTATTTAAATAAGATTCTACACGGGATTGATATATATTATGAGATATGTCTGCCCGAAGTGTTTTATCTCACTCACCCTGTGGGAAGTGTATTTGGCAGAGCAGGATATGGGAATTATCTTTGCGTGTATCAAAACTGCACTATTGGGGGCGACACACGAGATGGCGAGATATGTTATCCTACTTTGGGTGAAGGCGTGGTGCTATGTGCGTCAAGCAAGGTTATTGGGAAGTGTCAAGTTGGCGATAATGTCATCTTTGGTGCAAATGCGTTTATTATCAATACAGATGTGCCGAGCAATTCCATTGTGGTTGGCTCGTATCCACATCATAGAATCCTGCCTAGCAATCACAATGTGCTAAAAGAGTTTTTTGGGATAGACAAAGATTTGTAAATAAAGATTCTAAAGACTAATTTCTAATTTTGCTTAGAAAGTCTTTAAGTCTTGGGGTTTGGGGGTTTTCAAAAATTTCTTGCGGAGTGCCTTGCTCTATGATTTTACCCTCCGCCATAAAGATAATGCGACTCCCCACTTCCCTAGCAAATCGCATTTCGTGCGTTACACACACCATACTCATACCCTCATTTGCCAAATCCCGCATTAAATCAAGCACTTCGCCCACCATTTCAGGATCAAGTGCAGAAGTTGGCTCATCAAAAAGCATAACTTCAGGCTTATTCATAAGTGCTCTGGCAATGGCTATGCGTTGCTTTTGTCCGCCGCTTAGGCGGGAGGGATACACATCTTGCTTATCAAGTAGTCCTATGCGTTTAAGCAGTGTTTGGGCTTTTTGTTTAGCTTCATTTTCATTTAAGAGTTTTAAAAGTGTGGGGGCAAGGGTGAGATTTTGCAAAACGCTAAGATTATTAAAAAGATTAAAATGCTGAAACACCATACCCATTTTTGTCCTAGCCTTGTTTAAGTCCCAAGAATCTTGCTTGTTTTGAGGGAAAATCATCTTACCATCAAGCCAAATCTCGCCAGAACTAGGCACTTCTAGGAGATTCAAACAACGCAGCAGAGTTGATTTACCACTCCCGCTTGGTCCTATGATGACAACCTTTTCGCCCATTTTAATATGGAGATGAATATCTGCTAATACAAGCTTAGAATCAAAATATTTTTTTAGCCCATTAATGCGTATCACTTGCTCGTAACTTCCTTTCATAGAGTTTCACAAGATAGCTCGCACACATCACAAGTAGCAAGTAGGCTAGGGCTAGGAAAAAGTATGGAAACATATATTCATAAGTCGCACTGCCTATGCTTTTAAACGCATAAGTCAAATCGTGAACCGTGATGTAGTTTGCCACGGAAGTTTCTTTCAATAAGGCGATAAACTCATTACCCAAAGTTGGCAGGGAATTTTTCAACGCTTGGGGGAAGATGATATAACGCATACTTAAACTTGAGCTAAGCCCCAATGCCCTTGCAGCTTCATCTTGCCCTTTATCAATGCTTAAGATTCCACTGCGGATAATCTCACTCACATACGCTCCACTATTTAGCCCAAAAATCACCACCGCCACAAGTAAGGCACTCATACCCTTTAGCCCAAAGGCTGGGAGAATCACAAAGTAGATAAAAAGTAGCTGCACCACAATGGGTGTCCCGCGGAAAAAACCAACATAGGCTTTTAAAAACACACATAAGATTCTATGCGGGATTGAAGGGGTTTTGTGCGTAATGGCAATGGCTACAAGTGTGCCGACAATCACGCCAATGATGAGAGCGGCAATAGCAAGCAGCAGTGTCGTGCCAAGCCCTTCTAGGATAAGCTTGTAGCCGCCATTTGTAATAAACTGGTGATAGAAAAGCTCGTATTTTTGTGTGAGTTCCATATAGTCCTATTGTGCGTAATATTTATTGATGATAGATTCTAGTGTGCCATCTTGCCGGATTTCATTGAGAATAGCATTTATAGAATCCTTAAGCTCTTTATCATTAGGTGCTATGCCAATAGCGTATTTTTCATTCGTCAAGGCAATATCAATGAGCTGTGTGCCACTATTTGCCTTGATAATCTCACGCGCTGGCATTTCATCAATAATCACAATGTCAATCTGCTCATTTTTCATAGCAATTGCAGCTAATGCCCCATTTGACAAGCTTTTTACCTGTGCATTATGGAATCCTTCAAAGCCCCAATCGCTATCGCCTTTAGCGTAAAACTCGCCTGTTGTGCCTACTTGCACACCGACTTTAAGATTTGGAATAGATTGAAGTGTTTTTAAAAGCTCTTCTTTTGTGGTGATATTTGCAAATCGTGTATCATTAGCCCTAGCAATCACCATTTGTGAAGCACTAAAATAAGTTTGGCTAAAATCAATAACTTTGGAGCGCGTGTCGTTAATCGTCAAGCCTGAAAGGGCGATATGTGCGTTTCCACTTGCAAGTGAAGTAACCACAGAATCAAACTCCATATCTTTAATTACAAGCTTTTTGTTAAGCTTTTTGGCAATGACTTCAGCAATATCCATATCAATACCCTTAAATTCCTTGCCATCAATATATTCAAAAGGTGCAAAATTTGCCGAAGTGGCTACAACAAGATCATTATCACTGCACGCATTGAGAGTAAATATACCTAGCGTTGCTGTAAGTAATGCTAGGCTTTTAGCCCATAGCGTGAGCGATCTACAAGATTCTAGCAGCTTCATCAATGTTTTCATTGTGAATGTCTCCATGAAAGATAATTTAAGATTTTATAAATAAAGGGCTTAATTGTAATGTCTTAAGCTTAAAATAAAGCCTTGAGCTGTGAATTTTGGATAGATTTATGCGAAATAGTATAGAATCTGGGCAATTTTGGTATGCCTTGTGGGGCATAAAGATACTATTTGAAGTTAAAAGGTGCAGATTCTATGTGGGTAGCAGGGATTGATGAGGCTGGGCGAGGCTGTATTTGCGGGGCGTTGTTTGTTGCTGGTGTGATTGGGAGAGAGGAAAATATTGCACATTTTGGTGCAAAAGATAGTAAAAAGCTATCCCCAAAGCAAAGAGAGCGTATCTATCAAACTTTGTTAGAATCTCAACATAAGGGCGAAATAGGGCTGTTTGTGGTACAGATTGAAGCGTGGGAGATTGATAAGTTTGGTTTAAGCATTGCGATGAAAAATGGCATAGAGCAGATTCTGTGTAGAATTGCGGATTTTGCTACTTCACAGAATCTTAAGGGGCAGAATCTTGCAGGGCGGGAGAATGGATTAGAAGAAATAATCATAGATGGCAATACAACTTTTCACGCTAAGATTCCACACAGCCTTGTGCAGTGGGGTGTTGGGGTGCGGACTTTGATTAAAGCTGATGATACAATGCCTATTGTTTCGTGTGCGTCTATCGTGGCAAAAGTGAGTAAAGATAGGCAAATGCAGGAGCTTGATAGGCTGTTTCCGCAGTATAGTTTAGCTAAAAATAAAGGCTATGGGACATTGCAACATAAAAAAGCCATTGCTCAAAATGGATATTGTCCCCATCACCGCAAAAGTTTTAAGATTCTTATGCAAGAATGTTTATTTTAACTTAAAATTAAATATAAAAGAGATAAAATCTAAGTCGCTTTCAGTTTAAAATAAGGAAATGGGGTTTGCTATGTTGCCGAGTTGGAATGAAAAATTTAGCGTTCATCACGAGATTATTGACCAGCAACATCAAATATTATTTGACCTTGCACATAAGGCGTATAAGATTGCCAACAGCCACACTACGCGCAATGAAGTCAAAGATATGATTACCCAATTTTTTGATTATATGAAAACGCACTTTAAAGATGAAGAGCAGTATATGCAGGCGATTGGCTATCCGCGTTTGGAGGAACATAGGAAGATTCACCGCAAAATCGTTGCGGATATGGCGGTAATGGTGAAAAGCATTCACTCGGCAAATGAGCTTAAAGATAAAATTATGATTATGGCACAAGATTGGTTGCTTACACATATTTTACAAGAGGATATGCAAATTGAAAAATATCGCAAAGAAGCTCAAAGCAAGAACCCAACTAAACAAGCACAAAAGTTTTATCTCTATGTTTGTGCGTGTCCGGGCAAGGAGCATAAACTTACAGAATCTATGCATATTTTTGTGAAAAACAGCACGCAAAGTATTCGTTGCAAAGAGTGCCAACAAAGCATAAAATTTCAAAGTGCGCTTGGATAAATTATATTCGGCTTAAGGAGGAGATATGCTACCGGATTGGAGTAATGATTTTAGCGTTCATCACGAGATTATTGACCAGCAACATCAAATGCTTTTTACTTTGGCTCACAAGGCGTATCGTATTGCAAATAGCCCTAGTTCAGCCAATGAAGTCAAAATGATATTGATTGAGTTTTTTGACTATATGAAAACGCATTTTAGAGATGAAGAGCAGTATATGCAGGCTATTGGCTATCCGTGTTTGGAGGAGCATAGGAAGATTCACCGCACAATTGTCGCAGATATGGCGGGTATGGTAAAAAATGTGCATTCCGTGGAGATCTTAAAAGAGATGATTTCAACAATCGCGAAAGATTGGTTGCTTACACATATTTTGCAAGAGGATATGCAGATTGAGAAATATCGTAAGGAGCAGTTGGAGAAAAATGCCACTTGCGAGGTTCGAGAGGTGCATTACTATTATTATAGCTGTGCGTGTCCGGGCAAGGAGCATAAACTTACTGAATCTATGCATATATTTGTGGAAAACTCCTCCCACCCTATTAATTGCAAAGAATGCCACCAAAAGATTCAATTCAAGGTGCAACGCTAAAATCTCTCTACTTGCTTAGATTCCTGTTTTGTTGCTAGGAATTTAAGCAAATCTATCAGGCTTTTATAATCCAATTTGAATTTCACTCTTGCCTTGCGTGATGATATTTGTGTATTGTTTGTAGATTTTTTTATAATCAGGCAATATCGTATTATTGAGTTCGCTAAACCACATTAGCTTAAAATCCCTGAAGCGTGAGTTATAGTAGGTATAAACTAGCTCTGCTTTGGGATTTTTAATAGCAACCTTGCCATTTTCAAGCTTTTCAATCTCCACACTTCCTAGCATACCAATGCGTTTATTTGTGCCTTTTTGAGCGGAGATAAGATTCCCAAGTGAATAAAATACTAAAGTATCTCCAATATATTCAACAGGCTGCACCACGTGCGGATGTGTGCCAATGACTAAATCCACTCCCAAATCTGCTAAAAGTTTGGCATACTTTTTCTGCTCCGCACTTGGCTCAAACTCATACTCAATGCCCCAATGCATTGAAACAATCAGCAAATCTACTTGTTTGCGAATGGCTTTAATGTCATTTTCAAGCATTGCTTTTGTATAGACATTGACAAGGTATTCTTTGCCTTTTGGCACGGGGATTCCATTTGTGCCATAAGTGTAGGCTAAAAGTGCGTATTTAATGCCATTTTTTTCTAGAATCTTTGGGGCATTACGCGTTTGAAAAGATTCATAGCTGCCCGCAGTGAGAGCAGGTTTATCTTTCCAATATGCAAGGGAGGAACGCACAGCCTTTTCACCCCTATCAAGCGTGTGATTATTAGCTAGAGAGACAAGATTAAAACCTAAAGAGAGCATATTGTCGCCAAATTCTTGCGGAGAGTTAAATGCGGGATAAGTACTCAAACCAAGCTCTTTGCCGCCTAAAATTGTCTCTTGATTATAAAAAGCAAGGTCATATTTTGGGATAACATCTTCAAGTGCCTTAAGCATAGGGCTAAAGTCATAATTTCCATTTTCTTGTTTAGCGTCATTATATACAGAGGCGTGAAGCAAAGCATCTCCACCCATAATAAGCGTAAGCTTAGAATCTGCAAAGGCATAATGCGTGAGATTTGAAATAATATAAAATACTAAAAGAAGTTTCTTCATTGTTGTTCCTTTATTTTTAGATTGTGCGAGTAGATTCTAGTGTGCTAAGAATCTGCTTGATTAAGGTGATGTCTTTTAGCCCTGCGGATTTTTCCACGCCAGAGTTTATATCAAGCATAGAAGGTTTGAGTGCTAAAAAATCTTTTAGATTCTGTGGATTAATCCCACCAGCAACACACAAATAAGGCTCTTTAAGGGATAAAAGCACATCTTTTGCCACACTTTTACCAGAGCCTCCACCTTGAATACTTTTAGAATCTATAAGGCAAAATACCCCTGCGTATTCCTTGCTAAAATCCTCTAAATTCTCTACATTTTGTGCTACATAGTAGCAATACAGGGCTTCTTCAAGCGAAGTGTTGGCATACATTTTTGGTGTTTGTGGATTAAGGCTATGGAGCTGAATCCCATCAATATAACCCTCTTTATACAGCGTTTTAGCGGTGTTTAAGGAGTGTTTATCATTCACCACAGCTATGCGTAAAATATGCGGATAAAGCTTTTGCAGGGCTTTTGAGATATTTTTAATATCCTTAGATTCTATAAAACGCGGAGAGTTTTTAGCCAAAATAAAGCCTAGCATATCCACTCCGCCATAAGTCTCTATCTCTCCTATTTTTAGGGCATCATCAAGATTTGTAATGCCACATATTTTGATAATAGTCCTAGTCTTATGCCATTTATAAAAGACATCAACATAGAATCTTGGTCTTTGCTTAAAGCCAAGATTAAAGGCTGATTTGAGCGATTGAATAGCGTAGGTTGGATTCTCACAAGCCACAAGGTAGCTACCACATAGCAGTCCATTAAAGCCAAATGAGCCAATCATAAATGCACTTGAAGCCGAATGTATGCCAGATTCAAAAATAACCTTACTTTGAGGCAAGCAATCTTGTAGGGATTGTCTTAATACACAAGCGGAGGGTATATCAATCTCAAAGGTGTGGAGATTGCGTGAGTTGATACCTACAAGGGCAGGTTGAAGCGGAGTGATAAAGTCTATCTCTTTTTGGTTATGCACCTCAAGCAAGGGTGTAATGCCAAAGGATAGGCATTTTTCATAAATCTTTTGAAGCTGCAAAAAGCCATCTTTTTCATCAATAAACATCGCCGCAATAAGCAGCACCATATCCGCCCCAGCACGATAGCTAATCTCAATTTCTCTAGAATCTTGTATAAAATCTTTTCTTAGCACACAAGCATTTGGGTAGGCGTTTTTTACCTGCATTAAATCTGCTAAACTCCCATTAAAATACCTTTCTTCACATAGCACAGAAATTGCTAAAGCACCGCCATTAAGGTAGCTTTGTGCTAAATGTGTAACTGAATGTATGTCTCCTATATGTCCAGCTGAAGGCGAAGAGCGTTTAATCTCTGTGATGATTAATGCTGAATCTAGCTTTGGAGGAATGAGTGGGTGGATTCTACTTTTTGGGATAGCGTGTCCAAAGTCTAAGCCCTTTGTGGCGATGTCTTGTGTGCGTTGGGCTGTGATTTTAGCTAGGACTTCTACCATTTTATTCCTTTGAGTTTATTCCTTAGAGGCTGTAAGGATAAGCAAAATTCCGCATATTGTAGCATATTTGAGGTAATTGCAAGAAGCTTGAGAGAAGAAAAGCCCTTAAAAATAATATGAAAGATTAAATGTGCCTGAATAGGTCTTAAATTGCGTGTGAGATTGAGCGTATAGGGCATAAAGACTAAGTGAAATATTTTTGTGTAAAGGCACAGAGCCACCTAAATGAAGTGTGTAGCCTAATGATTTTTGTGTATCAAAATAAAGTGGAGATGAGCCAATATAGGCTGTTGTTTGTGGGGTTGGCATTAGATTATACTGAAGATTCACGCTGCCAAAAAGGATATGGTGTCTGCCAAAATAGTATCGTGCCTCCCCTCCAAGAAGCATAAACACGGAATGATTTTGCTGTGATTGAAACCAAAGGGTTGGTGCATTTGAAGTGCTAGATTCTGCCATATTGCCTTGCAAACCAAGCGTGTAGTAAAGCCCTACAAATGGCTTAAAATACAATTTTTGATAGCCTATAAGGATAGCCAAGTGTGCTTTGCACGCCGAGTTCATTATATGAGAATTTACCCTGAAAGGTGCTTGTATCAAAGAAAACTTCGCGTTTGCTTTTATGCTGTGTGTTGCCATAATAGGCAAGGAGAGTAAGCTCTAATTTTGACAGAGAGATGTTATCATAGATTCCAATAAGCAATGAGTTAGAATCTAGCTGCGTTTGCGTGGAGCTTGAGACATTTGTGCTTTGGGAAGTCGCATAGGTGGAAAATGCACTTACTTGATGATTATAAAGTTGCAATAAAGCATTGAGACTTGTGCCATAAAGTGGGGCGGAGAGATTTGCACTACTTGCATTAGCGGCAAATGGAGATAAGCCAAAAGAAAATCTTTTCATCGGTGGTTGATAGATAAGGGGCAAGGTGGTATTTTGCATAATGCTCCAAAGACTAAGGCTAGGGGCTTGTGTGCTTAGAGCATTTGCGGAGGTGCTAATGTGTGAGCTAAGATTTGTAAGGAATGCTCTATCTCCGTATGTATAGAGACTTTGCACGGGAGTTTGGTTGAGATTCTGCTCAAGGGCAGTGATGACACTATTTTGATTCTGTTCTAGGCTGTATAAAAATGTATCAATAGCTTGTGTGTTTTTCTCAAGTTTAATTGAGCCATTGCCTTGTGTGCTAGAGTTTATAAACTCGCTTTTGCTTCCACCGGCTAGAATCTCTAGGTTTGTATTTCCACTCAATGTGCCTGTGATAAGCTGATGTGAGCCTAGACTTGCCCCGGCAATATCTACTTGAATCTCGCCTTGATTATTCACATTACCGATAAGCTGTCCTAATTTGCCATTATAAGAGCCAAAGATAAGCGTGCTATCTGTGGCATTTGTCATACCGCCATCTACTTTAATGCTCCCACCATAGATTTGCACACTTGAGTGTTGCCCACCCTCACTTTGATTTATAAGATTCCCTGTAATAGTAATACTCCCGCCATAGTTGAGTAGTTTTCCCGCACCTTCTTCTTTATATATAGTATTAAGTGTTCCACCATTGTGGAAGTTGCCTACAAGATTAAGTATGCCATAATTTTCAATTATTGTTGTTGAAGGTGAGGTTAAAACTCCTTCTGTTCCAATCGCCCATAAGTCGCCTTTTAGATTTAAAATGCCTTTGTTGCTTAGAGATGTGTGAAGTCGTATGTTTGTGCTATCAATATCAAGTGTGGCTTGATTTTCAATATTAATATTTCCGTTTGAGATAAACAAGTCAGCATTTTTGATTGTAAAGCTTGAGCCTTGTGTTAGATTCACACTTGTTTGGTCTGTGAGATAAAATTGTGATGATTTGTTTCCACCACCCCCCTTTTTGAAGAGAGACTTCAAATGATGCATAGGGATTGAGTGTGATACTTTTATTAACCATAAAAGAATAAAAATTGTTGATGATTAATTTAGAGTTGCTGCCAATAGTAAGGTTATCAAAATAAAATAGGGAAGTTTGTCCGTAAGTTTCTATGGGCATTTTGGCATTAAGCGTGAGTGTAGAATTACCACCATTTGCAGTAGAGTAGCTAAAATCTAGCCCGCCAGCACCTGTAGCCCAATTGTAGTTAAAGCTACAACCACGCATATTCACACAAGTGGGTGTGGCATTGCTCACTTGACTTGCTCCATTTTGTAAGGTTATTTGACTAGGCAACTTGCCTGTGTAGATGCCATAGAGAAAAATCGGTATATATAGCACCACGCACGAAATCTTAAAGCGATGTAAAGATGATGATAACCATAAAGACACATTAAGTTTCAAATATATCTAATCCTCAAATTAAAAATTCGCGGATTCTATCCCAATATCTTAAGGCAAACTACATCTAAAGCCCCAAAATCACACAATATATTACAAAATGAAACAAACATATTTTTAGCTTAAGAGTGATGTTACTAAACTGCCATATTTGTGAAAAAATCAAACATTTATTTTATTGCGTGATAGCCTTTAAGTTTGAAGTGTTTAGACTTAGAGCCGTAATCTACTCTACAAAATAAAGGAGCGTTATGAATAAGATTCTAAGTATAGGGTTGTGGGCGATTGTGTCGCTCATTGGTGCTTACTGCTTTGGTATTTTGGCTCTGCATACGGGTGAAAGCATTTCAGCAGTGTGGATTGTGGTAGCGGCGGTATGTATTTATGCCATAGCGTATCGCTATTATTCTAAATATATCGCTTTTAAGGTGTTGCAGCTTGATGATAACCGTGCGACACCTGCGGTTGTCAATAATGATGGGCGTGATTTTGTGCCGACAAATAAGGTTGTGCTTTTTGGACATCATTTTGCTGCAATTGCCGGGGCTGGTCCGCTTGTAGGTCCAATCCTTGCCGCACAAATGGGATATTTGCCAAGTATGATTTGGATTGTTGTGGGTGTTGTGATAGCTGGGGCAGTTCACGACTTTACCGTGCTTTTTATCTCTATGCGTAGGAATGGTAAGTCTATCGGTGAAATCATTAAGCTTGAGCTAGGTAAGGGTGTTGGAAGTATCGCAATGGTTGGGATTTTGGGCATTATGATGTTGATTATTGCGATTTTGGCTCTTGTGGTGGTAAATGCCTTGGCTGAATCTCCGTGGGGACTTTTCACAATCGCTATGACAATTCCTATCGCGATTTATATGGGGCTACATATGCGTTTTATCCGTCCGGGTAAAATTGGCGAGGCAAGTGTCATTGGCTTTGCACTCTTGCTTTTAGCCTTGTATTATGGACGAGATGTTGCGGCAAATCCGCAGTTGGCAGAGATTTTTACTTTAACTCCTGTAACGCTTACTTATGTAATGATCGTGTATGGCTTTATTGCAGCGATTTTGCCCGTGTGGTTTTTGCTTGCACCGCGTGATTATCTTAGCACATTTTTAAAGATTGGTGTTATTGTGCTTATGGCAGGTGGAATCTTGGTGGTTATGCCTGAAGTGCGATTTGAAAGCGTTACAAAATACATTGATGGCACGGGACCTGTTTTTAGCGGACAGCTCTTTCCATTTTTATTTATCACCATTGCTTGTGGGGCGATAAGTGGATTCCACGCACTTATTTCAAGTGGGACAACGCCAAAAATGCTAGAGAAAGAATCTCACGCACGAATGGTGGGTTATGGCTCTATGATTATGGAATCTGCAGTGGCTGTAATGGCACTTATCGCAGCGGTGATTCTCACCCCCGGGCTTTATTTTTCAATCAATGTCGCTCCTGCAGCACTTGGCACAGCTGGGGTAAAAGATGTCGCAGAAGCAGCAGCCATTGCTGCACAGACGATTAATAGCTGGGGCTTTGTCATCACGCCTGAAGACATTCTTGGTATGGCAAAAGAAGTAGGAGAGCCAACGATTCTAAGTAAAACCGGTGGAGCGCCGACATTTGCTATTGGACTAGCGACCATCATCTCTCAAGTGCCACTTTTCAATCAAGGCTCTATGGCATTTTGGTATCACTTTGCGATTTTGTTTGAAGCGTTGTTTATTCTTACTGCTGTTGATGCGGGGACTAGAGCAGGACGCTTTATGGTGCAAGATGTGCTAGGGAATGTGTATAAGCCTATTGGTAATATTCACTCAATGTTTTGGGGTATTGTGGCGACTTTGATTTGCGTAGCTGGTTGGGGTTATATCCTGTATCAAGGTGTTACAGACCCACAAGGTGGGGTAAAATCACTATGGACACTCTTTGGTGTTTCTAATCAAATGTTGGCAGGAATGGCACTACTTACCGTGATTGTAGTGCTTTTCAAAATGGGTAAAGCAAAACAAGCTTGGGTGGCTATTGTCCCGGCAGTGTGGGTGCTTGTTAGCACGCTTTATGCTGGAATCTTAAAGCTTCTTCCGGCAAATGGCGAAAAGGTGCATGATGCAGTAAGTCATATAGCACTATGGCAGATTAATACTCAAAAAGCAGCGGCAACTATGCAAAAGATTCAAGAAACAACAGATGAAAGCGTTATTGCAAATCTCATACAAGAGGCGGCGAAGTTTGCTACTATCGCAAATAATAACCTTATCAATGCCTTGCTTTGTGGCTTGTTTATGGTGGTTACTTGTTTGATACTGATTAAATGTGTGATGATTTGTTGGCGTTGTGTGAATGGAGAAAAGCTCCCAATGGCTGAAACTCCTTATCGTAAGGCAAGTGATTTTGAAGGGCGTATGGCAGGAGCGCATTAAAGGTGTGCTAGATTCTGCTTTTTAACTTCTTGCTTGTTTTTGAAGCCTAGCCTTTGTGAGAGTAGCCTTAGGGCTTCTCATAGTGGATAGGCTAGAAAAAAAGATTTCCTTAAAAGATTTCCTTAATATGTAAAGCTTGTTATGTTTTTATCCTTTGTGATGGTTTTTAGGGTCAATGAAAATAAAGGTATATAGGTTTGAAGGAGTTAAGGTGAAAAAGTATTTTTTCTCTCTCTTATTGTGTGGAATCTTCCTTTGCTCTTTGCAGGGGCGTGAGAGTATTGATAGGATTGGGATTCAAGAGGCGTGGCTTAATCATAAGGCTGGAGAGAGCGAGTTTAATGCCGCACATACAATGCTTTATTATGAGTATGAGACAACTTATGATAATCGTGTAGCACACAATGTGCTTGTAGGTATTGGGAGTAGTGCCGGGAATCTTAATGGTATTGCACCTGTTGCAGGTTCTCAATCTTTAAGCAAAGCACCAGTGCGTGGGGGAATGGGGCTAAATCTTGATGCAAATTTTGGCTTAGGCTACTACTTCATCACTCGCACGAGGGATAAGCCGCTGTATCTTGGTGTGGGTTTGCGTGAATCTCTTGGAGCTATTGCTTATGGCAATATGCCCACTATGGTGGAGTTTATTGGGACATATTTGCCCTTAGAGCTACACGGCGATGTGGCTTTAAATCATAAGGTAAGATTAGAATACCTTGCTGCATATGATGTGCTTTTGGCTACAAGTGGTGCAGTAGCTGTGTATGGTGGCAAAAATATACAATCTCATACATTGTCATTTGCTGGGGGGCAAAATGCACTGCGTTTTATGCTAGGGCTTCGGTATTATGTGAATGAGACCTCTTTTTTCTTTACTCAGCTTTATGCGAGATTTGAAAGCTTAGGTGCATCTTCAAGCGTCAATGTCAGTATGCCAGCAGATTCTACCACGCCGGGTGTAAAAGCGAATGCAACTGCTACAATCCATTATCCTAAATCCCACACAAGCTTTGTAGGCTTACGCGTGGGCTTTGGGTTTTAGGAGGTGCTGTGATGAAAAATACAATCTTAGCTTATCTTAAAGCTTATATGCTAGGCGTGTTGTGCGTGAGTTTTGGCGTGGTGGGAAGCCTAGCAGATGAGGAGTATATCGCTTATGGTAGTCAAAAAAGCCTTATGAAAAGTGGTTTGTATCGTTCTTTGGGTTTTTATACAGGCTATCATCATTATGGCGAGGTGGCATATGATGGCTCTAGGGTAATGCGAGTGGATAGCGCAACTTTTGGGCTACTAGGAGAGCTTGGCGTGATAAATCCTTTGGGAGTAAAGCTTGAGGGGAGTGCAAGGCTTGGGTATGCGCTTGGAATCTATACCGGCGGCATACTTGATACGGATAATGAGCAAAGAAATGGGCAAAAGCTTGTCAGCATAATGGGTATGCTTGCTGGTGATGTGGAGCTAAAAAGTGGATACAATCTTTTAAGGGCTTCTCATAGGGCGAGTTTGTATATTCAAGGTGGATTGGGGTATTTTTTCAACCGTACGGAATTTTTGGTAATGGATAGGCTTCAAGGCTATCTATATGTGCCTCTTGAGCTTGAAGGTGAAGTGCATATAGGCAATAAGGGTGTGCTTAACTATGGGTTGGGCTATCGGTATTTAATCTTTGGCAATCATCTCTCCACTGCTTCGGAATATGGATTCAATGATGATTATTATGTAACACAAAAAGATGGTTTTGGCTTAAGTGCATTTATTGGTCGCACATATTATGGTGAAGATTCTACTTTGCGGTCTATCCGCTTAGTGTATGAGTATTGGCACATTGGTACAGCAGATCCTATGCGAACAAGCAGTAGCATTACAAGTGCTCCCACAGCAATCTATGAGCCAGAAAACTCAACGCATAGGCTACTTTTGCAGTATAGTTATAGATTCTAATACAAAGGAGTGTGCAAAAAGAGTGAAAAAAATATTGAGTGGCTATTTTGCTAAAATAAAGGCATTGTATCGGCGAAGTGATAGATTCTTTCACTTGCTGGTGGGTATGCCAAGCTATGATAAATATGTGGAACATATGAGAATCCACCACCCCGATAAGATTCCAAAAACGCAAAAAGAGTTTTTTGCCGAGGCATTAGAGGCAAAATACGGAGCGGGCAGCACAAAGTGTTGATAAGGATAAACTCGCAAGGTTTGCGATGACAAAAACTTATCTTCATTTTGCTACAATACCACTTTTAAACTCTTAGATTCTAAAGGAAAGCGGTGCTAGGCTACATTTTCAAGCGTTTATTGTTGCTTGTCCCAACACTTTTGGGGGTTATGACTATCAACTTCTTACTTATGCAGCTCTCCCCGGGCGGTCCAGTGGAGCAAAGCATTGCTAAAATGGAAAATCTGTCCCAAATTACTGAAGCAGCAGTAGGCTCAAACACACTTTATAAAGGCTCTGTAGGGCTAGATTCTGAACTTGTTGAGGAGATAAAAAAGCTCTATGGATTTGATAAGCCTTTGAGTGAGCGGTATTTTGAAATGCTATGGCGTTTTGTGTGCTTTGACTTTGGTGAAAGTTTTTATGCTCAATCAAGTGTGCTTTCAATCATCGCTCAAAAACTTCCCGTATCCATCTCACTAGGAGTGTTTAGCACTTTGCTTATTTATCTTATCAGTATTCCATTGGGTATTGCAAAGGCGGTGCGTAATGGCTCAAAATTTGATGTGTTTAGCAGCGTTGTGATTGTCGTGCTAAATGCTATTCCGGCGTTTATGTTTGCGGTGGTGCTTGTGGTGCTATTTTGTGGGGGGAGCTATTTTGATATATTTCCTTTGCGTGGGCTAGTGAGTGAGAATTTTGAATCTTTAAGCGTTTTTGAAAAGATTGTAGATTATTTATGGCATTTATTTTTGCCGGTGCTGTGTATTTCTATCGGTGGGCTTGCAACTTTGAGTATGCTAAGTAAAAATTGTTTTTTAGAAGAGATTCATAAAAGCTATGTAGTAAGTGCTAGGGCAAAGGGTGGAAGTGAGAAGCATATCCTTTATAAGCATATTTTTCGCAACGCTATGCTTTTAATTGTAAGTGGGTTTCCTGCGGTGTTTGTTGGGGCATTTTTGAGTGGAAGTTTGCTTATAGAGATTATTTTTAGCCTTGATGGGCTTGGGCTTTTGGGTTATGAAAGCGTGGTGAGCCGTGATTACCCTGTGGTGTTTGGCACACTTTATATTTTTACCTTTATTGCCCTTGTGATAGGCATTATTAGTGATATATTATATTGTTTTATTGACCCACGCATTCACTTTGGAAGTCAAAATGTCTAAGATTCAAAATCCCACAAAGCACACAGAATCTATAAAACAGAATAAACTAGAGCAAAGCAATTTGAGGTTGCGTTGGGCAGTATTTAGGCAAAATAAACGCGCATTTTATTCTTTGCTTATCTTTCTTGTTTTGTTTGTGTGCAGTATGTTTGCAGAATTTATCGCTAATGAAAAGCCCCTTTTTATCTATAAAGATTCTAAGATGTATTTTCCTGTCTTTGTGGATTATCCAGAGACTGCTTTTGGTGGGGATTTTCAAACACCTTGTGATTACCTTGATAGCTATGTGAGAGATGAGCTACTTAAAGACGCCTTTGTGCTAAGAGCGATTATCCCTTATAGCTATGATAGCATTATTATGGATTTAGACGCTCAAGCTCCCACGCCTCCGGATTCTAAACATTGGCTTGGCACAGATGATAAGGCACGAGATGTGGCAAGTCGGCTGATTTATGGATATAGAATCTCCATTATTTTTGCGCTTATTTTAAGTGTGTGTAGCGTGGTAGTGGGCGTTGTGCTTGGGGCATTGCAGGGGTATTATGGTGGGGTGTTAGACTTAGTGGGGCAAAGAATGATAGAGATTTTTAACGCTGTGCCTATTTTATTTGTGATTATCATCATCTCAAGTGTATTTGAACCAAGCTTTTGGTGGATTTTATGCGTGGTGGGGGCGTTTTCGTGGATTCTGCTTGTGAATCTTGTGCGGGCTGAATTTTTAAAAGCAAGGAATTTAGAGTATGTCAAAGCCGCTCAAGCTATGGGGGTAAGTGATATAAAAATCATCTTTTCATATATCTTGCCTAATGCGATGAGTGCGACTTTGACTTTTACGCCTTTTATTATGGCAGGAAGCATTGTAACGCTAAGTAGCCTTGATTTTTTGGGCTTTGGTATGCCCGTTGGAAGTGCGAGTTTGGGTGAGTTGCTTTCCCAAGGTAAAAACAATCTCACTTCGCCACATTTAGGCATAAGTGCGTTTTTGGCTTTGTGTGTGTTGCTTTCAATCCTTGTATTTATCGGCGAGGGGTTGCGTGATGCACTTGACCCGCACATTAAAGCCCATATGAAAACAAGCACACAAGAATCTAACCTAGATTCAACAGATTTAAATTTAAAAGATTCAAAACAAGGCTTATTATGCTAAACATCTCTCATCTTAACGCACATTTTTTGCATTCTACTCGTTTTGCTTTGCAAGATATTTCCTTGCAGATTAAGCCCGGGGAGAAGGTTGCGTTAGTTGGAGAATCTGGCTCGGGCAAAAGTATGTTGGCTCAACTTATTTTGAATCTTAATCCGCATATTGCTGTGCAAAGTGGCAGTATAGAGTTTGAAAATAAAAATATATTGAGCCTGACACAAAAAGATCTAGAATCTCTGCGTGGAAAGGACATTGCCTATATCCCACAAGAGCCACTCTCAAGCCTTAATCCCTTGCATAAAGTCGGCAAACAAATCATAGAGAGCTTGTATCTCCACGCCAATGAGCTTTATCCTCATCTTAGAGGCAAGGCTTTGCATAACAAGGCAAAAGAGCGACTAGCAGAGCTTTTGGCATTAATTGGGCTAGATTCTAGCCTAGCTCACGCCTATCCATTTGAACTAAGCGGTGGGCAAAAACAACGCGTTGCCATTGCTATGAGCATTATTAATAATCCAAAATTGCTCATTTGCGATGAGCCTACAACCGCCCTAGATGTGCTAGTGCAACGGCAAATTATGGAGCTACTCTCAAGCCTAGCCAAGCAAAGTGCGATTGTGTTTATTAGCCACGATTTGGGCGTTGTGCGTGAGTTTGCCGATAGGGTGATTGTGCTAAAAGATGGCAAGATTGTAGAATCTGCTTCAAGTCAAAGGCTTTTTAACGCCCCGCAGCATTCTTATACACGATTTTTAATTGATTCTTTAACACTCCCTAAACGCAAGGCTTTAGAGCAAACAGATTTAGATTCTACGCGGCAAGATATTGTGCTAAGAGCTAGGGATTTAAGTGTGGGGGTAAGAAAGCAAGGATTTTTAAAAAGCACTTATAAAGAGATTCTATCCCCTTTAAGTTTTTACCTCAAAAAAGGGCAGATTCTAGGGATTGCTGGGGAATCTGGCAGCGGGAAGTCTAGCCTTGCTCTAGGGCTTTTGCATTTGCTTGAGACAAAGGGGGAGTTATATCTTAATGAAAAGCAGGTTAAACGCACAAAAGCAGATGTGAAGCTTTTGCGAAAGCAAATCAGTATGGTGTTTCAAGATCCTTTTTCATCGCTTTGCCCGAGATTTCGTATTGGTGATATTATCAAAGAGGCTTTGGGGAAGCTCCCTTATGAAGAATGCAAAAAGCAAATCGAGTGGGCTTTAGAAATGACAGGGCTAGATTCTAGCCTAGCTCACGCCTATCCATTTGAGTTAAGCGGGGGGCAAAAACAACGCGTAGCTATTGCTAGAGCCGTTGTAAGAAAGCCTAAAATTTTATTGCTTGATGAGCCTACAACCGCCCTTGATAAAAGCTCTCAAAAGCTTATTCTCACACTTTTATTAGAGTTACAAGAAAAAATGGAGATGAGCTATATTTTTATTACGCACGATTTGGAGATTCTGCGGATTTTGAGCGATGAAGTGCTGATTTTACATAATGGTGTGGCGGTGGAATATGGTAAAAGTGAGCGTGTATTTAAAAATCCACAAAGTGTGGAGGCAAGGGCTTTGATTGAAGCATTTTTTGGGAGTAAAGATGATAAAGGGGAGCAAAAACAATGCTAGATTCAAGTTTTGATTTATTTGTGGCGTTAAAAAAGCAGAATCTATTAAGCGGACTGCCAAGCTGGTGGTGGGAGGGTTATGGGACTTTTGATGTGGTTTTGGGAAGTATTTTAACGCAAAATACGCAGTGGAGCAGAGTGGAAAAAAGCCTAGATTCTATGCGAAAGGCTAGAATCTTAGATGAGCCACATAAGAGTGAATCTAATCTTGTAAGACTAGCAGAGCTAGATTCTTGTGTGCTTGAAAGTCATATCAATGGATTCCAAAAGCAAAAATCTGTGCGGATTGTGAATCTTGCCTCCGCAATTTTAAGGGACTTTGGGAGTTTTGAAGGATTTGTAGAATCTGTCAGTTTAGAATGGCTCTTAGAGCAAAAAGGCATAGGGCTGGAGAGTGCGTATAGTATCCTAAACTATGCGTGTTTGCAGGAATTTATGGTCGTAGATAAATACACTTATAAACTTTTATGTGCGTTGGGGCGGCAGATAGATGACTATGAGGAGCTAAGGGAGTTTTGTGAGCGTGGGATAAGGGAGAATCTAGATTGCGTGTATGAGGCGTATAAGGGCGAGATGGAGAGTATAAGTTTAGGGCAGATTTTTGCGAGATTTCACGGCAAGATTGTGGAGTTTGGGAAGAAAAAGGGTGATGTTGGGGTTTTAAAAGAAGCAATAAGTGAGGAATAGGGCAACAAAGTCTTATTGTGTTTTTTTGCTACTTTTGGTTTGAGTAGTTAAAAATCACATAAGCAAAAAGCTGTGGTTTAAAGCTTTTTTTACATTTTGGGTAGTAGAATCTCGCCTGTTTTTCAAATACATTTAAGGAGAAAATAATGAGAGAAGTGCGATTTGAAGATATTAAATCCGCTGTTGCCAAACTTGCCATTGATGCGTGTTGTATTCAAACGCCAGATATTAAACGCGCCTTTGTTGCAGCAAAGGAGAGTGAAAAATCTGAGCTTGGAAAAAATATCCTTAACACACTAATGGAAAATGGCAAAATTGCTGAAACAAATATGATGGCTATTTGTCAGGATACGGGAATGACTGTGGTATTTGTGGAGATAGGGCAAGATGTGCATATTGTGGGTGGTTACCTTGAAGATGCGATAAATGAAGGGATTAAAGAGGGTTACACAAATGGCTATTTGAGAAAGTCAGTCGTAGCCGAGCCACTCTATGAGCGTAAAAATACCACAAATAACGCTCCTGCTGTGATTCATACACGCATTGTGAAGGGCGACAAATTGCATTTGAAAGTTTGTCCTAAAGGCTTTGGAAGTGAAAATAAGAGCATTTTAAAAATGCTCGTTCCTGCTGATGGTATTGAGGGGGTGAAAAAGGTTTTCACAGAAGCTGTTAAACTTGCTGGACCAAATGCGTGTCCGCCTATGGTGATTGGCGTAGGGATTGGTGGGACAATGGAAAAAGCTGCCCTTTTAGCCAAACAAGCCGCCGTGCGTGAGATAGATTCTAAAAATGCTGATGAGCGATATGCTAAGCTTGAGGAAGAGCTTCTTGAGATTGCGAATAAAACGGGTGTGGGACCACAAGGGCTAGGTGGCACGACAACGGCGTTTAAGGTTAATGTAGAGTGGTATCCCACACATATTGCCGGGCTTCCTGTTGCGGTGAATATTAACTGCCACGCTGCACGACACGCTGATATTGAGCTATAAGCATTTAAGGAGGAGAAAATGACAGAGCCAAAGAAAATCACAGCACCTTTAAGTAAAGAAGTGGCAAAAAGCTTAAAAGCAGGGGAAAGTGTGCTTATTAGCGGAACAATTTTAGCAGCAAGAGACGCAGCACATAAGGCACTAACTGAGGCATTAGCAAGGGGAGAAAAGCTCCCTGTGGATTTGGAGGGCGAGACGATTTACTATCTTGGTCCTACTCCTGCAAAGCCGGGTAATGCCATAGGCTCGGCAGGTCCTACAACAAGTGGGAGAATGGATAAATACACGCCCACAATTATAGAGCAAGGCATTCACGGAATGATAGGTAAAGGCTATCGTAGTCAAGAAGTGGTAGATTCTATGGTGAAACACGGCGTTGTATATATGGTGGCTGTAGGTGGTGCGGCGGCACTTATCTCTAAATGTATCACAAAGTATGAGGTGCTAGCTTACCCAGAGCTTGGACCTGAAGCGGTAGCAAGACTTACAATTGAGAATTTTCCGGCGATTGTAGCTATTGATTCACAAGGGAACAACTACTACGAAGTAGGACAAGCTCCTTATAAACTCATTTAATCTACTTGCTTGAGATTCTCTTTTTTCGTGGGAGAATCTCATTTGTTAAATCTTTTACCTTTTTCTTTGTTTTTGCTTCCACAAAAAGAGATTTGAAACTTAGTATTGCAGAATCTGCTTGAGATTCTGTAGTTTTAGAATCTGTATTTTGCGCCAAAGGTGAGGAGTTGGAGCTGTCCTAAGCCGTCCTTGCTTCTAAGAAAGCTTTTGCGATTATCTTTTAAGGCTAGAGAGTAGGCGACACCCACATCAGCTTTGCTATCCCACAGCTCATACCTTGCACCTAAGCCAAAGGCATAGGTATTCGCATCTGGAATCCCAAACTGCCCTTGTGGAGCGGGAGTCTTATCATAGGCAAAACTCCCCATAATTTTGAGCTTTGGCGAGTGCTGATAGGTAAGTCCTAGACGATAGGCGGTTGCGTCTTTCCAGCCATTACCATACGCCACAGCGGAGTAATCTGCTGCACCTAGCATTTCATCGGGTTTGACATAGTCGGCTGTGTTTCCAAAGCAAGGCCACCCTACATTAGGTGTGCATATTTCTGTTCCTGTGATATTTTGTGTAAATTTTTGGTTGGCATAGGCAAATTCAAAGATTCTAGCTTTGCCATAATAGGTTGTCTCCATTACAAATTCGGCTATGACTTTGCCAAATCTTTTGGCAATGGCAATATTGACAATGGGCGGTAAGTCTGCTCCAAGGGTTAAGTCAGCATCCATATTGATTGTGCCTTGAGTCATTTTTCCCATATCTACATACGAGACTGCACTCAAAGAGCCTTTCATCTCTAGGGCGATATTTGAGCGATAAGTAACAGCTACAAGTAAATCGCTGCTTTTAAAAGGGCGGATTGTAAGAGCGAGATTATACCCATAGCCATTAGCAGCAGCATTGGAGGTTTGTGTAACTTTGGTTGTGCCTTCAGCGTGGATAAGAATGTTACCAAGCACTGCATCTTGCTTCATATCTTGTGAGATTGGCACAAAAAGGGTGTTACCAAATTCCCCAGCCGAGTAGAGAAAGCGAAAGCCCCCACCGATAGCCACTTGATCGCTTAGCTTAAAGCTAACTACGGGATTAAACTCCATCATCATAATCATTACATCATCTAGGAATGCTCCAGCTTCCCCACCCCAGTCCATAGATAAGCCTGAAGGGGTTGTGAAGTTTAACCCAAAGTTTGTTTTAAGCCCTAGAATCTCATAGGTGCGAGTTTTATAAAAAATCTTTGGGACGGGCTGAAGCGTTTTCTTAGCATAGCCATCAACAATAGCTCCATTTTTACCACCATATTGTCCCCAACCACCTATGGTGTTTCCAGCAGCACCGCACATATTTATGCCAGAAGCTTTATCGCAGCTTAGATTCATACCCTTATCCATACTTACTGCATCAAACTCAAATGCGGGGATATAGATAATGCTTGCATCTATTTCTAGCTCGTGTCTATTGCCGTATTCGCCTAGCCCCATATTCGCGGGATTATAATATGTAGAATCTGCTCCATACGCCCCAGCGATATAAGCGGAATTAAGCGCTGTGCCATTTAAACTTTGCTCTGTTAGGCGGAAACCTGAAGCTAAGAGATTTGAGCTGAATAAACATAGGCATAAAAGATAAAAGGTTTTTATAAATCGCATATTTTCTCCAAATTGCATTCTCTCTCTTGGTAGCCTTGTCATCAAATATCCTTAAATTTGATTTGAAATAATTAGTTGCGTATGCAACTAATTTGAGAAGTGGAATTAAAACATAAAAGAGTTAATGAGAATCTTTTGTGCGTGTTTTAGCAAGATAAATATTAATCATCTCCACGCCCAAAGAAAACGCAATAGCAAAATAGATGTAGCCCTTTGGTATATGGAAGTGCATACTATCTGCTACAAGCGTAACACCAACAAGGATTAAAAACGCAAGGGCTAGAATCTTAATGCTAGGATTAGATTCTATAAAGCGTGAAATGCTTTGCGATACGAAGAGCATAACAAACACGCTTACAATAATGGCAATAATCATCACAGGGAGAATATCTACCATACCCACCGCGGTAATCACTGAATCTAGTGAAAAAACAATATCTAGCACCACAATTTGCAATAGCACTATGCCAAAGGCGGCGTATTGTTTGGCGTGGGGCTTTAAATCTTGGGGCTGTGTCATTGCGTGAATCTCTATCGTGGCTTTGTAGATAAGGAACAATCCCCCTAAAAAAAGCACAATATCACGCCCACTTACCGCAAAATCCCATAGTGTGAAAAGGGGCTTTGTAAGCTTCATCACCCAAAAGAGTGAGACAAGCAGGGCAATGCGAGAAAGCATAGCAAGGGCTAAGCCAAAGATTCTAGCTTTTTCGCGTTTAGATTCAGGCAGACGCACGATGATAATGGCTAAAAAGATAAGATTATCAATCCCTAGCACAATCTCTAAAAATATCAGTGTCGCTAAGGCTATCCACGCGTTAAAATCTCCAATCCAAAAAAAAGCCTGATGAAAAAGATGAGCTAAATCCATTAAATCCAACCTTTTTTCTTAAAGTAGATAATGGGGAAGATTGTGGAGAGAATCATAATCACAAGCACGACAGGATAGGCAAAATCCCAATGCGTTTCTGGCATATAGTCAAAGTTCATACCATAGATTGTGCCAATGAGTGTGGGGGGCATCATCGCCACGGTAACAACCGTGAAAAGCTTGATGGTTTTGTTTTGCTCAATGTTGATTTGGTTTGTGAGAATGGTTTGAATATTATCTAGGGCGTGCATATTTACAGCGGTAAATTCTACAAGAGAATTTAAGTCTTTAAGCACGATGGTGGTGTTCTTTTTCATATCGGCATCGGCTTTATCGCTTTTAAGGATAGCAGTAATTGCACGCCTTTTGTCAAATAGAGAATCTCGCACACTCATATTAAGCTCTTGCAAGGAGGATAGCTCTTCTAACATTTCATCGTAATTTATCATTTGAGAGTTGAATACTCTTTTGCGTAATGCACGGGTATTTTTTGCCGCAGATTCTAGCAAGTCGGCGTCCTTTTCTACACGGATTTCAAAGATTTTGCCGATTAAATCAAAGCCATCTTCAAAAACTCTAGGTGTGGCTAGGACGATTTGCTGAATCTCATCAAAGACGCGAAATTCACTATAACGGATAGTAAAAAGGATATTTTTGCAAAGCAAAAAGGTGATTGTTTCATTGTAGAGCTCAGATTCTAAAGAGCGAACAAGGAAGTAGGTATTAATCGTAATACTTCCGCTATCTTCCCAATATCTAGCAGACTGCTCAATCTCTTCTCTCTCTTCTTTGGTGGGGATTTCAAGATTGTAAGTTTTGGAGATGTGATTGACTTCATCAGTTGAAGGGTGAAATAAGTCAATCCATAGAATCTTATCCTGCTCGTTTAGCATTGTGGCATTTGTGTCATTGAGATGCAAACTCTCACGCACAATTAAGCCATTGCGTCTTACAAAAATATTAATCATCGCCTTATCCTTTGATTTTGTTGTGGTTGTAAAATGTTGTGATTGTAGCAAAAACTCGTATAATTCTTGTATAACTCTTATATAACTTTTGCTTGGTTTTGTGTTAAGTTAAACAATCCGTTGTAGAATCTGACCTAATTTTTCCGCATATTTTATCAAGATTCACAAAGACAAAGGACATAAAGTGAAGCATTTGCCTAATATATTAAGCATTTCAAGGATTTTTCTAGCGGTTTTGCTACTTTTTATTGCTTTGCATTATGATGTGATTTTGCCCGATTTTGTGGATAAAAGCTGGGTAAATTATCTTACCTGCTTGATTTTTTGTGTGGCGTCATTGACAGATTTTTTTGATGGATATATAGCGAGGGAATATAGGGTGCATTCGCGTTTTGGAGAGGTATTTGACCCATTGGCGGATAAAATGCTGATTTTATCGGCTTTTATTGCGTTGCTGATTTTGGATAGGGCTTCGCCTTGGGCGGTGTTTTTGATTCTCTCTAGGGAGTTTTTTATTACGGGGCTAAGGGTGATTATTGCTGGGAGTGGAGCAAGTGTAGCAGCAAGTGCAAGTGGGAAGTATAAAACGGGTGCACAGATTGCGGCTGTTGGCTTTTTGTTAGCGGATTTTTTTTCGGGCGGAGAAGTTTTGCTATGGGTTGCGGTGGTGCTCACATTGTATTCTGGGGCGGATTACACAATAAAATATGTTAAAAGTATAAATGTATGAGTATTTTTATCGCTCTTTTAATCCTTTCATTTCTTGTGTTTTTTCACGAGCTAGGGCATTTTATGGTCGCTAGAATCTGTGGTGTAAGGGTAGAAGTCTTTAGCATAGGCTTTGGTAAAAAGCTTCTCTCGTGGCGGTTTGGGCAAACACAATATGCCTTATCAGCTATCCCACTAGGAGGCTATGTCAAACTCAAAGGGCAAGATGATAGTAACCCTAAGCTAAAAAATTATGAAGCGGATTCCTATCTTTCTAAGTCGCCTTGGCAGCGTATAGCGATTTTACTTGCTGGTCCATTTTTTAATCTCTTTTTGGCGTTTTTGCTGTATGTGGCGGTGGGGCTTTTAGGGAAAGTAAGCTTATTGCCTGTGGTTGGAGAAGTAAAGGAAAACTATCCTGCTGCTCAAGCTGGGATAAGGGCAGGAGATGTTATTGTAGCGATAAATGGCAAGGGCATTAAGACTTGGGAGGAGCTAGATTCTGCGGTTGTAGAATCTCAAGGGGAATTAGAGCTCACACTTCAAAGGGGGCAGGGGGCATTAAAGGAAAATGTGAGTGTGCGTGTTTTGTCCATAGAGCAGGAGGCTCAAAATATTTTTAGAGAAAATATTGTCCGTAAAATTATTGGTGTAAGAAGTGCTGGGGCGGTGGGAATGGTGCATTACAAGGGGCTAGATTCTATTATATTTGGCATAGATGAGAGTATCAAGGCAAGCACGCTTATCGCACAAAGTATTATAAAGCTTATAAGCGGAGTAGTGCCTAGCAGTGAAGTTGGCGGGGTGGTAAGCATTGTCTCTGTGATTGGCTTAGCTTCACAAGAAGGATTGATGAAGGGGGAGATAACGCAACTACTTTGGCTAGTAGCCTTAATCTCTGTGAATCTTGGAATCCTAAATCTTCTGCCAATTCCCGCTCTTGATGGAGGGCATATTTTATTTAATCTGTATGAAGTTATTATGAAAAAAGCTCCAAGTGAGAATGTGGCGTATTATCTCACGCTTTGTGGTTGGGCGGTGTTGTTAGGACTAATGCTGCTTGGGCTGTATAATGATATTTTTCGGCTTTTAGCATAAAATAAGGGGAAAAAATGTTAGCTTTACAACTTGAACGAATCTTGCGGCGGATTGAAAGGGCGCGTTTAGCTTATGACGCACATCAAATCATTTCACTTGTGGCGGTGAGTAAGTATCAAAGTGTGGATTCTATTAGGGCGTTGTATGAGTGCGGACAAAGGGCATTTGGTGAAAATAAGGTGCAAGACTTACGCTTAAAGGCTGAAGCACTTGATGATGTGCCTTTGGAGTGGCATTTTATAGGGAAGTTGCAGGAAAATAAGATAAATGCACTCTTGGCTTTAAAGCCTAGCCTTATTCATAGTGTGGATTCTCTAAAGACTGCTCAAGCTATTCAAAAGCGTTTGCAAACGCATTTAGGAGAAGCAAAAGTTAGGGCATTATTGCAAATAAATGCGGCAAATGAGGAAAGTAAAAGCGGCGTGAGTGTGGAAGCTGCTAAAGAAGTGTATGAAGAGATTTTGTCAGTCTGTCCTAATCTCATTATGGAAGGGGTGATGTGTATCGGGGCAAATAGCCCAAATCGTAGCGAGATTGAAAAAAGTTTTCAAAAAACGAGCGATATTTTTCATTCCTTGCAGGATAGGGGAGCGAAGATTCTCTCTATGGGAATGAGTGGGGATTTTGAAATTGCCATTGCTTATGGGGCAAATCTCGTGCGTATCGGCTCAAAGCTATTTGAAACAAAGCTATAAAAAGGAGTGGAGAATGAAAATCTTGTGGATTTGTGGAATCTTAGTGTGCGGGGCTTTTGCTCAAAGCTCTTTAGTGCATATTATGCAAAATATGGAATATGCGATGAATCAAATGGAAAAGGGCTTTTTGTATAACAAAAAAGAGTGGATTAATGATGGGTTGGCGGAGTTTAAGGCTTTAAACAAAGAGCTTCAACGCACAGACCCAAATACCTATCTTGGTGCGACACAAAGGCGAAATATCAATGTCGTAAGCAGGATTGTGGATAGGAGTGCTGAAAATATTGAGGTGTTAGAGCGATTTTTGAAACAAGATGAAATGATGAAAAGTGCTGATGTGTATGGGCGGATTCTCTCTGGGTGTGTGAGCTGCCACGCTATCGCACGAGGCTGGTAGAGATAGAATCTATTAAAGGGAAGAAAATGAAAAAGTATCTTTTTGCTTGTGGTGTTGCTTTGCTACTTGGTGGAGTAATGTTTGTTGGCTGTGGGGATAGCACGGATTCTAAAAAAGAAGAATCTAGCATAAATCAGGATAAGCACCCTCTTGTGCTAAAAGTCCGCAGCGAGAGTGAGTTTAGCCAAATGCTTGGGCTATTGCCAAACGAGCGAAGATTCTATGTCGCCTTTGGTATTGTTGGTAGTCAGCACAAGGCTGTGAATATGTATCTTAATAGAATAAATGGAGTATTGGTTATAGACATTACTCTAACGGATAATGATGAGACTTCGCATTTTTCACTCTCACAGGTTGAAACTGGGCTAGAGTCTCAAGCATTGGTGCTAAAGGGCGTGTGGAATGCGGAGGGTGAGCTAAAGGGCAAGGAGTTTGCCTTTAAGGTATGTGAGAGCTGTGAGCTGTATGAGGTTGATTTTTTTACAGAGAGCTTTAAGACAAGTGAGATTATTGAAGGGCAAAATGTGGAATATATAAAAAGTATCACAAAAGCCTTTATTCCACAAAACAATAAGATTCCACAAGAGGCAATTGAGAATCTAAATTTAGCTTTGAATAATGGAGCAAAAGATAAACAAAGTCTTATAAATAGCCTAAAAAAAGAGCTACAAGATAGCTTTAGTCAGCTCACACAAGATGGCGGGGGATTGATCTTTAATAGCGAGTATGATAGCAATATAGAAGTTGTAGCTAGGACAAAAATCATTACCTTTAGGCAAAGTGAATATACCTATGAGGGTGGGGCGCACGGCAATACCGAGATTGCATTCCGTAGCTTTTCACTGCAGAGTGGCAAGGAGCTTTCAAATAAGATTGAAGATGTGTTTGATATGAGTAAAGAGGATAAGATTCTAGCTTTGCTAAGCAAAAAGCTAGAGGCGCAAAAAGATGAGCTTTTTGGTGAATCTTTGCCCTTAAGGCAAATGACTAATTTATTTTTTATAACTAGGGCGGGAATTGTGATGATATGGCAGCCTTATGAGATTGCCCCTTATGCGAGTGGTTTTATACGCGTGGTTGTTAGCCCTGAAGATTTGGGTATAAAGGGGCGTGGGCAGTTGGGGGAAATACTAAGAGCAGATTCTGTTTATACGCCCATTATTAATGAAGTGTTGGCATTGCCACAAGAGCTTAAATGAAGATTCTATTTAGCCCAAGTGAAGGCAAGATAATTCCAAGTGATAGAACATCGCAAAGTGGGGATTCACAAGTATTTCAAACACAATCTAGTGCCATATCTTTAGCGGTAAAAGAATATGTGGCATTTTTGCAAAGTGGTGATGAGAGTGAGATTGCCACACTTTTTGGCAGTAAAAAATTAGACCTAGATGAGTTGGCTCTAGCACAAAACTGCCTTAGCTCCCCGTGTATTGAAGCCATAAGGCTTTATAATGGCGTGGGGTATAAAGCTTTAAATTTTGAGAGCTTAGATTCTCAAGCAATGGCATATATGCGGGAACATCTTTATATTTTTAGTAATTTGTTTGGAATGGTTAGAGCAGGTACACTTTTGCCTTATTATAATCTCCATCAAGGCAAGGGCAAGGGGGCATTTGCCCTAAAAACATTATATAAGAATCTTAAGCCAAATATTGATGGGCTTTTAGAGCAAGATGAAGTGCTGGATTTGCGTGCAGAGGCGTATCTCAAGGTATATCAAGTGGGCAAATGCAAGCATTACACACAAGTGGTGTTTTTAAAAAATGGCAAGAGAGTGAGCCATTATGCTAAACACTATCGCGGAATTTATGCGAGGGTGGTGGCTCAAAAAGGAGTGGATTCTAGTAGGGAGCTAGAGCATTTGGCATTTGATGAGTTGAGTTTATGCGACAAAAAAGCGTTTGAAAATGCTACAATCTTAACTTATGAGGTCATATCCTAAAGGGATTTTACTTTTTATAATATCAAATGCGATACAATCCTAGCATTTTGCTAGACATCGTGTAGTCCAAAGGCAAGGTGCAATTTCAAATATAAGGTGAAGGCAATGATAAAAATCACAGAAAATAGCTTAAGAGATGGACATCAATCACTTTTAGCTACGCGTATGCGGACAGAGGATTTAATCCAAGCGGCGGAGATTTTTGATTCTGTTGGGTTTCATAGTTTGGAAGTTTGGGGTGGGGCGACTTATGATACTTGTTTGCGGTATTTGAAAGAAGATCCTTTTGAGCGTTTGTATGCTTTTAAAAAAGTCTGTGTGAAAACGCCTTTGCAAATGCTTTTACGAGGGCAGAATCTCATCGGCTATCGGCATTATGCTGATGATGTGGTAGAAGAGTTTGTCAAGCTATCTGCTCAAGCTGGAATGGATATTTTTAGAATCTTTGATGCATTTAATGATGCTAGGAATCTCAAAACTTCTATTGAATCTGTAAAAAAATATGGCAAGCACGCACAAGGGGCGATTTGCTACACAACTTCACCGGTGCATACAATACAGAGTTTTGTGGAATACGCTAAAGAGCTAGTGAAAATGGGCTGTGATTCTATTGCTATTAAAGATATGGCAGGGCTTTTGACACCTTTTGTAGCCTATGATTTGGTCAAGGCACTTAAAGAGGAACTAGGTGTGAGTTTGAGTTTGCATACGCATTCAACGGCTGGATTTGCCTTTGGCTCACATTTAAAGGCAGTCGAAGCTGGTGTTGATGTGCTAGATTTGGCAAATTCTGCTTTGAGCGAAGGCACAAGCCACCCTTGTACGCAGTCAATGGTCGCCACACTGCAAGGGAGAAAGTGGGATAGTGGCTTAGAGCTAGAGCCAATGGAGAGGGCAGCGGAGATTTTGCGTAAAAACCGCAGAAAATATAAAAAGTTTGAATCTCAATATAATCAAATTGATACACGCGTTTTGTTAAGCCAGATTCCCGGCGGTATGATTTCAAATATGGCAAATCAGCTAAAAGAGCAAAATGCCCTTGATAGAATGGATTCTGTGATGAGTGAGATTCCAAAGGTGAGAGCGGACTTTGGCTATGTGCCTTTGGTAACGCCTTCAAGTCAAATCGTAGGGACACAAGCAGTGCTTAATGTGCTAATGGGTGAGCGGTATAAGACCATTACCACAGAAACGCGTAATGTTATTAAGGGCTTGTATGGACGCACACCCGCATCATTAAATGAATCTTTAGTCAAAAAAGTGCTAGGTGAGGGGGAGAAAATCATAAATGTGCGTCCGGCGGATTTATTGCAGCCAGAGCTAGAGAAAGCAAGGCAAGATTCAGTAGAGTTTGCAAAAACCCCACACGATGTAATTTCTTTTGCTATTTTTGGTAATATCGCCGCGACATTTTTGCGTGAGCGTAATGCCAATGCGTTAAAACCTGAACCATTAGAATGTTTTGAGGAAAAATGCGATAGTAAGCTGCCTAAGGAGTTTAACATCGTTGTTAATGGTGAGCATTATGAAATTAAAGTGGAGGGCAGTGGGGAGAAAACTGATGAAGTGCGTCCGTTTTTTATCCGCGTAGATGGGGAGCTCAAGGAAGTTTTTGTAGAAAGTGTGGATACATCGCTTGAAGCTAAGATTCACAAAGAGCAAAAGGCAGGGGCATTGCCACAAGCCACAGCTCCCGGACACGCTAAGTCTCCAATGCCCGGCACACTCACAAAGCTTAAGGTGCAAGTGGGTGATAAGGTGAAGCTTGGCGATACTCTAGCGATTGTAGAGGCGATGAAAATGGAAAATGAAGTGCTAGCTCCCATAGATGGCGTAGTCAAAGAGATTTATGCCACGCAAGGAATACAAATAGGAAGCGATGTAGCTATAATGCTACTTGGCTAATGTGTTATGCTCTAAGTAGATTCTGTTTATTGTAAGAATCTGCTTAAAACCACCAAGCTCGTAAGATTCTACTTGTCTAAAATTTAGCGTAAAATATCAAGTGTTTGTTCTTCTTGCTCGTAGATAATCTTGCTTTTGTCCCATTCTCTGTTGCCCTCGCGTTTTTTAATCCCGCTTGATGAAGATTCTATTGCTTTTTCATTGCCTGTAGCGGATTTTGCTTTGCCTTTAATATTTTTGTGATAAATTGTCATGGGGCTACCGCCAAAATGACTTGTATTGCTTTCATATTGGCTTTTTGAGCCACACATCACATCGGCTTCACTTTTGCCTAATAGCTCTTTTGGGATAGGCAAACGCTTGATTGAGCCATTAGGTGCAATCTCCATAATACCAAGCAGCACACCCCTTTTATGGTCAATCATTAGGGTTTGATTGGGTTTGAGATTAAGCTCAATGCGTTCAATAGTCTCAAAATCAAGAATCATATTATCCGCTAAAATATTACCAAAGCCCACACACATTGCCAAAAATACGCCCTTGATACGCATACTCACCCTTTAAAAATGAAATTTGTGATTTAGATTTAATTGCTAGAATTATATCTCAAGTTTTTTATTTTTAAAGGAATTTTATGGAAAATACACAGCCTATCAGCACTAAAAATGCCCCCCAAGCCATCGGTCCTTATTCTCAAGCCTATGTTCATAATGGTTTAATCTATACTTCTGGGCAAATCGCCCTCACACCACAAGGAGAGTTTGTAGATGGCGATATTACCGCTCAAAGCACACAAGTATTGCAGAATCTTAAAGCTATTTTAGAATCTGCAGGGAGCAGTTTGCAAAAAGTCATTAAGACAAGTGTTTTTTTGAGTGATATGGAGCATTTTAATGCACTCAATGCTGTGTATGCGGAGTTTTTTGGCTCACATAAACCTGCTAGAAGCACCATTGCAGTAAAAACACTTCCCAAAAATGCACTTGTAGAAATTGAGTGTATTGCCGTGCTTTAAGATTCTAAAGGAGGAAAATATGGAGGATTTACGCAATATTGCTCGTATTTTTACTGCACCGCTTGATTTTATCAATAAATACTTTAAGGCGTTGCTTTTTTTGTTTATTGTGCTATTTGTGGTGTTATCAAGTGTTGATGAAGTGGAGAGTAACCCACCAAATGCGGCAAAGCTTCATCTTACAATGCCAATTTATGAGAGTGAGAGTTTTGCACAAGGAGTGAAAAAAATCAAAGAAAATGAAAATATTAAAGGTGTGTTGCTTGTGATAGATTCTCCGGGTGGGCTAGTTGGAGCGAGTATTGAAATTGCTGATATGATAAAAGATTTGGCTCAAAAAATGCCCGTGATTGCCTATGTGCAAGGCTCAATGGCGAGTGGAAGCTACTATGCAGGAATGTATGCGAGTGAAATTTATGCTAATCGTGGAGCATTAATAGGCTCTGTGGGGGTGATTTTCAGCGGTGTGAATGTTGAAGAGCTTATGCAAAAGGTGGGAGTAAAAGAGCAGGGCATTAAGGCAGGAGCGTATAAAGAGATAGGCACGATGATGCGTCAATGGAGCAAAGAGGAGAGAAAATTCCTTGAAGAGCTTTTGCAAGAGCAATATGCTATGTTTTATACAGATGTATTACAAGCTAGGCTGGAACAACTAAAGAGTAGGGATTATCACGATTTTGCTGAAGGAAAGGTATTTTCTGCTAATAAAGCTTTGGAGCTTGGCTTGATTGATAAGGTGGCATCTATGCAAGAGGCAATGGATTTATTACAACAAAAAGCGGGGCTAGATAAGCTTATTTGGCTTGAAAAGGATAAGTTTGAAACTTATATGGATAAGCTTTTTGATACTATGAATTCCAAGATTCTATCTTTGACACTTCCTTCACTCAAGGCTACTTTATGAGAGGGCATAATCTTACTCAAGCTAATGAAAAGTATAATGAACGCGTGATATTGATTAGTGCGCCGGACAAAAAAGGGCTTGTGTATCATATCTCATCAGTGTTGTATGAGCTTGGATTAAATATTGAACGCAATGATGAGTATGTGGATAAGGAAAATGAGCGATTTTTTATGCGGACACATACTTGTGGCGAGGTTGATGATGGGATTTTACACGAAAGGCTAGAATCTATTCTGCCCAAACACAGCACACTTAAGATTCAAGGTGTGGGTAAAAAAAAGATTATTATCCTTTGCACGAAAGAAAATCATTGCATTGGGGATTTGCTCCTTAGACACGATAGCGGAGAGCTAAACGCACAAGTTGAAGCAATTATTAGTAATTATGATGTGTTGAAACCTTTAGCTATGAAGTTTGGGATACCTTTTTTTCATATTTCCGCAGAGGGGTTAAGTCGCAAAGCACACGAAGATAAGCTTTTGGAGTGTATTAATAGCTTTAATCATAGTTATATTGTGTTGGCAAAGTATATGCGGATTCTCACAAATGAGTTTGTTGCACATTTTGAAAATCGCATTATCAATATTCATCACAGCTTTTTACCTGCATTTATCGGGGCTAATCCCTACAAACAAGCACATCAAAGAGGCGTGAAGCTCATCGGTGCTACGGCACATTTTGTCAATGAGAATCTTGATGAGGGTCCTATCATCACCCAAGATGTGATACATATCAATCATAGCTATTCGTGGCAGGATATGCAAAAGGCTGGGCGAGATATTGAAAAAATTGTCCTATCTCGTGGGCTTAATCTCGCTTTGGAAGATAGAATCTTTGTGTATGGAAACAAAACAATTGTATTTTAAAAATAAGCTAGGTTGAAAATGGATTCAAAATATGCGATACTTGAAGTGCTGATTGATGTGTGTATAGGCATTTTTTGCGTGTTGCAGTGGTTGGTGTATCTTGTGTGTGGTATTAAAGCTCCACCGCATACAAGCCAAACCTTTCAAAAACACTTCTACACACTCCGCTTGGCTTTACCCCTGCGACTTTTACTAGCTTTTTGGCTATATGTCTTGCTGATTAAGCCATTTATATAAAGATGACAAATGCCTAGAAAAACAGCTCAAGCTCAAAAGCCCAAAAAAGTGCAAGATTCTAGAAGTATTAAAGAACTTTTTGCTTTGCGTAAAAGAGCTTTGTTTTCAGCACATAATGCGCGTAAGGGAAGTGGCAAAAGAAGTAAAAAGGGCAAAAAGAGTAGCTCTTCTTGGCTAGATTCTATTATGGATAGAATCTACAAGGCATTATCACAAATGAGCGTGTTTATCTCGTGGGGTATTTCTTGGTTACTTTGTTTTATGCTATGGGCTGTGCTATTTTATCTTGTGTGGCGAGAGCTTTTATGGTGGGAATTTGTATGATGAGAGATTTATATTCTACGCCCAATCAATGTTTTCTAGCAATTCTTAAGCACATTTAGGCTAGAATCCAAAGATTTATCTAGAGAATATAAAAAGGATTCTTATGCCAAAACGCACCGATATTCACACGATTTTACTCATTGGTTCAGGTCCTATTGTCATTGGTCAGGCTTGTGAGTTTGACTATTCAGGCACACAAGCGGTAAAGACACTAAAAAGTCTTGGCTATCGTGTCGTGCTTATAAACTCAAATCCAGCGACTATTATGACAGATCCAGACTTTGCGGATTGCACTTATATTGAGCCGATTACTGAAGAGATTATTGCAGATATTATTAAAAAAGAAAAAGTAGATGCGATTCTGCCTACTATGGGCGGACAGACAGCCCTTAATGTCGCAATGAGTATGTATGAAAAGGGAATGTTAGAGGGCATAGAGTTTTTAGGTGCAAAGCCTAGTGCGATAAAAAAGGGCGAGGACAGACAGGCTTTTAAAGAAGCTATGCTAAAAATTGGTATGGACTTGCCAAAATCCCGCTATGCCTACACAGAGGAAGAAGCCCTAGAGGCAGCAAAAGAGATAGGATTCCCGCTTATTATAAGGGCTAGTTTTACCCTTGCAGGTGGGGGTAGTGGTGTGGCATATAATATTGATGAGTTTAAAGCGGTGGCAAAAAATGGCTTAGAAACAAGCCCGATTAATGAAATTTTAATTGAAGAGTCCCTGCTTGGCTGGAAAGAATATGAAATGGAAGTCATACGGGATAAGTTTGATAACTGCATTATTGTATGTAGCATTGAAAATCTTGATCCTATGGGCGTGCATACAGGCGATTCCATTACTATCGCACCAGCTTTGACACTCACAGATAAAGAATATCAAAGAATGCGTGATGCGAGTTTTAAAATCCTGCGTGAGATTGGCGTAGATACCGGTGGGAGCAATGTGCAGTTTGCTATAAATCCAAAAAATGGCAGAATGACTGTGATTGAGATGAATCCGCGTGTATCGCGTAGCTCTGCCCTAGCGAGTAAGGCAACAGGCTATCCTATTGCAAAAGTTGCTACAATGCTAGCAGTTGGCTTTAGCCTAGATGAGATAAAAAATGACATTACAGGCACACCAGCGAGTTTTGAGCCTAGCATTGATTATATTGTTACAAAAATCCCTAGATTCACTTTTGAGAAATTCCCAAAGGCAGATTCTACACTCACAACAAGTATGAAGTCTATTGGCGAAGTAATGGCGATTGGTGGGAGCTTCAAAGAGAGTTTGCAAAAGGCATTGTGTAGCCTTGAGACAGGCATATTTGGGCTAAATCAAATCTGCAATGATTTAGAGACTATTAAAAAGGAGATTAGACGAGCTAATGCAAATAGACTGCTTTATATCGCAGAGGGCTTTGGGCTTGGAATGAGTATTGAAGAGATGCACGAGCTATGCAAGATTGATAAGTGGTTTTTACACGAGATAAAAGAAATTGTAGATTCTGAATCTAGCATTACTTCGCAGATTCTAAGCGATGAAACTCTTATGCGGCGGATAAAAAGCTATGGCTTTAGCGATAAGATGATAGCCCATTGGCTCAAACATAATGATGGAATGGAGATAAGTGAGAGTGAGGTGTATCAGGCAAGAGTTGGGCTTGGTGTAGAGTGTGTGTATAATGAGGTGGATACTTGTGCGGCGGAGTTTCCTAGTCTTACGCCCTACCTATACTCAACAATAGGCAACTTTCAAGTTCTAGGTGGGCATTCAGTATTGAGCGATAAATCGGCGATTCTGCGTTCGCCAACTGCGGCACTTACCTCTAGTAAGCTTCTTGTTGGCTCGCTTGAAAACGCCGATTTCTCATCTCAATCCTTAGAATGCCAAGATTCTAGCTTCTCCTTAGAATCTGCGGACAATACCGCAAATCCTAGAATTGTGGATTCTGTAAGCTTAGAATTTCAAGGAGATTCCACAATGACAGAATCTCGCCCCTCTCGTGGTGCGGAGCTTTGGATTCAAGGCGGCAGTAGTGTCGCCGCCAAAGCGGAGCTAGAGAGGGATAAGCGAGGCACTCCCCTTGATTGCCGAAAAAGCGGCGGCTTTTTCGGGGTTAAGGGGAGCGGGGAGGGGATAAACCCCTTTTTGCGAAAAGAAAATAATGAAAAAGCTGAATTGCCAAAAGAGACGACGCCTAAAAAGGTTATGATTATTGGTGGTGGTCCTAACCGCATCGGTCAAGGCATAGAATTTGACTACTGCTGCGTTCATTCAAGCTTTGCTCTCAATGATTTAGGCATAAAAAGCATAATGTATAATTGCAACCCAGAAACGGTAAGCACAGATTATGATACAAGCGATGTGCTTTACTTTGAGCCTATTGACTTTGAACGCGTCCGTGCGGTTATTGAGAGAGAAAAACCAGATGGTATAATCGTGCATTTTGGCGGACAAACGCCCTTAAAACTTGCTAATTCTTTGACAAAAATCAATGCTAAAATCATCGGCACAAGTGCAAAAGTCATAGACACCGCAGAAGATAGAGAAAAGTTTGCAAGTTTTGTTAATAATCTAGGGCTAAAACAACCTCAAAATGGCATAGCTTATGAAAAAGAACAAGCCTATAGCGTGGCAAATAAAATCGGCTTTCCAGTGCTTGTTAGACCGAGCTATGTGCTTGGTGGGCGGGCTATGCGGATAGTGTATGATGATGATGAGTTAAAGCAGTATATGGACGAAGTAATCGCTGTGAGTGATAGCTCCCCGGTGCTTATTGATAAATTTTTGGAATACGCCATTGAGCTTGATGTAGATTGCATTAGCGATGGGGAGAGTGTGTATATCGGCGGGATAATGGAGCATATTGAAGAGGCAGGGATTCACAGCGGGGATAGTGCAAGCTCCCTGCCAACAATAAACATTAGAGAATCTATGATAAAAGAGATAGAAACAAGCACGGCTAAAATCGCCCTAAATCTTGGCGTAGTGGGGCTTATGAATGTGCAGTATGCAATCTATAATAATGAGTTATATTTGATTGAAGTAAATCCTAGAGCTAGTCGCACCGTGCCTTTTGTAAGCAAAGCTACCGGACTTCCTTTAGCCAAAATCGCTACAAGAGTAATGTGGAATCATAGTGTAAGAAAAAAAGAATCTAAGGATTTTACACAAACAGATTCTATACTAGAAGAAGCATTGAGATTTTATGATAAATATAAAAAAGTTGATTTCACACAAAAGCCCTTAAAGCCAAAAGCACTTAAATATGTATGTTTGAAAGAATCTGTTTTTCCTTTTACAAAACTCAGTGGAGCGGAGCTTTCGCTTGGACCAGAGATGAAAAGCACAGGTGAGGTTATGGGGATAGGTAGAAGCTTTGGGTTAAGTTTTGCTAAAAGTCAGCTTGCGTGTAAAAATGCCTTGCCATTAGAGGGGGAGGTGTTTTTATCACTTGCACAATGTGATAAAAAAGAGGGCGTAGCTTTGGCAAGTGATTTTATCAAGCTTGGATTTTCTATTTGTGCTACGGAAGGGACATATAAGATCTTGTGTGAAAACGGCATTGAATCAAGCCATATTTTGAAAGTAAGTGAGGGGCGACCAAATATCATAGATCGTATGATGAATAATCAAATCGCCCTTGCTATCAATACAAGCGATAATCTTTCAAATAAAGATGATACGCATATTATCCGCACACAAATTATTAAAAGCTCCATTCCGTATTTTACAACTTTAGCTGCGGCTCGTGTGGCGATTGAGGCGATTAGGGATATTAAGAAATACAATCTTAATCAAGCTTTTGCTTTGCAGGAATATTTAGAAAGCTAGGTGGTATTTTGCAGGATTCTAGAATCTGTAACTTTGGGGTTTTGGGTAAGAAAAAAGTGTCAATAAACTAAAAAAAAGGTATTATTTTTGCTTAAAATGCCGATGTAGATAAGGCAGAGTTATTTCAAGGATGAAAAAATATGCAAGGAACAAGACAATGAGAGTTACATTTGGCACAAAATATAACCAAATGAATTATTATCAAGGCACGATGCAAAGCAAACTTATGGATATAAATACCAAGATTGCTTCGGGGCTTAAGATTCAATATGGTTATCAAGATAGTAGTGTGTTTAATCAGAATCTCAAGCTTGAGTATGAAAAAATTAATCTTGATCAAGGCATTGATGTGGGTAATGATGCCTATACTTCCACGCTTAATACCGATAAGGCTTTAGCTGAGCTTTCCCAAACTGCTGAGCAGTTTAATACAAAACTTATTCAAGCGGCAAATGATATACATTCACCAACTTCGCGAGAGGCGATTGCTAGGGATTTAGAAAAGCTTAAAGATCATATGATAAATATTGCCAACACTTCCATTGGCGGGGAATTTCTCTTTGCTGGGAGCAATGTCAAAATTCGCCCTTTTGAGCCTGATGGTACATACAAAGGGAATAATGAAACACTTGAAGCTTTGGTGAGTAACAATAATCCTATACCTTACAACATCACGGGGCAAGAGCTGTTTTTTGGGCGGGATTCTGACCATCATAAGAGCATAACGACAAATATTCGTAAATTTAATCAAACAAAGCTTAATAATGACATTATGGACAGAATCAAGCGTGGCGATATACCTGAAGAGGTGTATATTAAGGCTGGTGATACACTAAGGGATTTGCTAGGTGATAACGATGATGATACAAGCAACAATGGCAAAGAATATTTTTATCTACGCGGTGTGCGACCAGATGGAACGAGTTTTAAGAGCAAGTTTGACTTTGATGTGGGATATAAGAATCCAAACAATGCAACAAAAGTGCAAGATTTACTTGATAAGATTGGCAAGGAGTTTGGGAATACGAGCAAGAATAAAGTTGTTGATGTGAGTTTGAATTTTTGGGGGCAGATTGAGATTAAGAATCTTCAGCCCGGTAATGCAAACTTAGACTTTAATCTCATATCAAGTGATATGGATGTTGAGAATATCGATGAATTACCCTCCCTTGGGGCAAGGGTTACAAGCTTTCAAAAAAGCACATTTATGGGAGAATTTTCGCAATCTCATCTTGAAGCGATAAAAGATAATTATGATCATAGAAATCTTACTTTTCCTTCAACTTTGCTGACTAAAGATAATTTTCCCGCTACGCTTACAACTAAGTTAAAAGATGTGTTAAGCGAAGATGTAAGCACACTTGTGATAGCTGGGACTCGTCCAAATCACGATGATGGCACGATTAATGAAGAGCCTATTGAGGCTTTGAGTGTGGATATAAGTGATGACTTAGAAGTGCAAGATTTGCTTGCGATGATTAAAAAGCATTTTGGCGGTAAGGTTGAGGGAGAGATTATCCGTGGTGAGCTTGTATTGCGTGATATGAATGTAACACATAAAGACAGGGATATGATGAATCCGCCATATAATGGACCAAGTGGCTTTAGCCTTTCACTCACAACACTTAATAATATGGGATTAGAGACAAAGGGAATTAGGCGGGATTACCGCACCGAGTATGATCAAGTCAGCTTTGATAATCAAGGCTCAAAACTCATCTCCAATGTATCACAGATTCTATCAAATGGTATGGGGTATGCCAATGACGAGACAAAGCTCTCTGAAGTTGCTGGAGGGAGTTTAGATGGGCAGACTTATAAGCTTGTGCTTGATGACCATAATGGAATCCCAGTTAATGCACGGATTGAGTTTAGCAATAAAGGCTCTTATTTAGTGTTGCCAAATGCAGATTTTGACTTGAATGACCCAAAGTCCCAAGCAGAGTTTTCTATCCCACTTTATAATCCGCACGATGAGCCACCGGCAGTAACAATCAGTAAAGCTGATGATGTGTCTTATAGGCAGCTACTTGATGCGATTAATATCGCGTTGAATTATAGCAATCAGCCTATGGAATATTATAAAAACGCTCAAGCCCAAGGTGGCACACCAACCCAAACAGGAAAAGATGTCTATGAAGCACTTTTAACTCAAACAAAAGGGCGTGTAAGCGCGTATCTAACGCAAGATGGATGCATAGAGATAAGTGATGAAATGCGATCTGTATCGCGTATGAAGTTTATGATGTATGATAATGCGAGTAATGATTTTAGTGAGCAGGGGATACGCAACTATCGCTCTTCATTGACTTTTAATGCAAACAACGCACTTACCATTGATGAGCCTGATGTAAATTTTTTCAAATCTCTTGATGGTATTATTGAGGCTGTGAGGACTGGGGTGTATCGCCCTGATGCGTATGGGGAGGAATATACGAGTGAAATGCGTAATAAGGGGATTCAAAATGCTATTGAGTTATTTGGGCATTTGAGTGATCATATAGAAAAAATGATAGCACTTAATGGTGCGCATAGTAGGAGTTTTGAAAATGTTATTAGACGCAATGAAGTTTTGCGTGTGCAGATAGAATCTATTAAGAGTGATACGATTGGCACCGATGTTGCAGAGACTTATAATCACTTCTCAAATCTTACAACAAATTATAATGCCGTGCTTGCTTCAACAAGTCGCATTAATCAAATGTCGTTGGTAAATTACCTATGAATTGCATTCCCATACTCCGTTATACACATATCCGTGATATGCAGGATTCTCATAGCGTTTCATTGGTAGTTTTTGAAAAGCAGATTCAGTATTTGCAGAAAAAGTCTTATACTTTTCTTAGCCTTGATGATATGATAGCTATCAAGCATGGCAAGATGGATATGCCACAAAAGTGTGTGCTTCTCACATTTGATGGGGCGTGGAGGGATATTTATCAAAATGCTTATGAAATATTAAAGCATCATTGGGTAAAGGCTGGGCTTTTCATCGTAACAGAGTGGATAGATGAAGCCTCAAAACAAAATGAGGATTATCAACCAATTCCGCATAGCGAATGTAAAAATACGCTTTTGCATAGCCCAAGGAGCGTGATGTGTAATTGGGAAGAGGTGTGTAAAATGCAAGATGTGTTTAGCATTGGCTCTATGACGCATACCTATCAGTTTTCAAATGTTGTCTCAATGTCGTGGCACGATGATTTTGAACTTTCAAAGCGTTTGATTAAAGAACAGCTTGGTGTAGATACAAAACATTTAGCTTGGCCTGATGGGAATTATAATCAAGGTTTGCTCCGCACAGCTAAGAGTATGGGCTATGAGGCATTTTACACAATGCAAAGTGGCTTGAATCAAATAGAAGGGGATAATGATGCACTCAAGCGGTTTGATGTAAAAGATAATCTTTTTTGGTTTAAAAAAGTGTTGTTTGCTACATCAAGCACAAGAAATTTTAGAATTGGGAAATTGTTGTTATAAAATTGTGTTATAATTGAAGCTAATTTTAAGTATTGAGAGGAAAGGAAAATGAGAATCTTGGTTATTGAGGATGATTCAGCTTTATGTAAAAGTGTTGAAGAGTTGTTGAACACGCACAATTACCAAACTGATGTTGCAGAGAATCTAAAAGATGGTGAGTATTTTATTAGTATTCGCAATTATGATTTGGTTTTGTCGGATTGGGACTTGCCCGATGGCTGTGGAGTTGATATTATCTCACAGGTTAAAGAAAAATCTCCTCGCACACCTGTCGTAATAATGTCTAGCAAATCTAGCGTTGAGAATGAGCTTCGTGCCTTTAAGGAAGGTGCTGATGATTTTATCTCTAAGCCTTTTAATACTGAAGTTTTGCTTGTTAGGATTCAGGCAAGATTGCGTTTTTGGGGGTCAAGTGTTATTGAGATTGAAGATTTGGTTATTAATCCAGATGAGGAGAAAATTACATATAAGGGGCAAGAGATTGAGGTGAAAGGTAAGCCTTTTGAGGTGCTTACTCACCTTGCTCGTCATCGTGACCAGATTGTTTCAAAAGAGCAGCTTCTTGATGCAATTTGGGAGGAGCCAGAGCTTGTAACGCCAAATGTCATTGAAGTGGCGATTAATCAGATTCGTCAAAAAATGGACAAGCCTCTTAATATTGGCACGATTGAAACGGTTCGCCGCAGAGGGTATCGTTTCTGCTATCCAAAAAAACCAAGTGAAAGCTAAATTCAATCACTTTTAAGCACTTTAAGGTATAATTTCGCCGCTTCCTTACAGACTTATGCAATAGGGTTATGAGACAACGCTTCAGGGTGGGAACACAGCAGAGCATCTTATAGTTTTGTGTGCCATAAGCACCTGTAAGGGAGTTTTTGGGCTTCATTTGCTTGTCATTAACTTCATCTTTAGAAATATTTTGTAGAGTTTAACCCTTAGATTCAATATTGAAAAAGGTTTTATTATGTGGATTACACGACAGCTTACGCCAAATTTTAGACAAGAATACACTATTGAGAGAAAAATCGCAGATTCACGCAGCACACATATTGTGGAGATTTTTCAAAGTGCTGATTTTGATGAAGTGGTGATGATTGATGAACAGCATTTAATGCTTAAAAAATATCTCCATATAGAATCCGAGCTTCTTGCACATATACCGCTTTGTGTTATCCAACAAGCGAAGAATGTATTGCTTTTTGATAGCTTTAATCTTGAGATTGCCTATGAGTGTTTGAAGCACAATGTGAGTGTTGATTGTGTACAGGGGGATAAAAAAAGTCTTGATTCGCTAATGAGTTTTTTGCCACATTTTCATCAAGTAATGCAACACAAAGATTTTAGGCTCGTGGCTCAAGTGATGGATTTGGAGATTAAAAAATATGATGTTATTATAGCGGATTCTATTCTTAATAAACATCAAATTGATGGTTTGTCGCGTATGCTTACAAATGAGGGGATTTTGATTATTCGCAATCATCACCCTTTGCTTGAAGAACATCTATTTATTGAATCGTTCAAACATTGCGAGGATTTTTTTCAAATCATTATGCCTTTTTTCTCACATATAAGCATTTTGAGTGATAAAAGTTACATTTTTGCTTCCAAGCGACTTCATCCTTGTGCCGATATGCTTTTGCAAAAAATTGATCTTCTTCCACAGCTGCGATACTATAATGCCAAGATTCACGAAAATGCCTTTGTGCTGCCAAACTTTTTGTTTGACAAACTCAATGGTATTGCGCGTTTTTAGGGAGTAAAGATGGGGGAATTGCGTTATGCTATTGCATTGACAGGCTCTATTGGAAGTGGAAAAAGCACACTTGTAAGCTTTCTCTCATTGTATGGATATGAAAGTATATGTGCGGATAGCATAGCTCATAAAATGCTTGATGAAAATGCGGCTGAAGTGATTGAAGCTTTTGGGGATTCTATTGTGGAGGAGAATGGAAAGATTAATCGCAAGAAGTTGGGCAAAATTGTTTTTAGCTCAAGTAAAGAGCGAGAGAAACTTCAAAATATTTTGCATTCATCCATTCAAGCTGAGATTCTAGCTCAAGCGTGGCGGCTTGAAGAAAAGGGAGTGTGGTATTTTTTAGATATTCCGTTGTTTTTTGAAGTTGGTGGCAAGGAGGCTTATCCTGTGGTACGCTCTCTTGTGGTTTATACGCCAAAAGACAAGGCAATTGCTAGAATCATAAAGCGTGATAATCTAAGTCTTAATGAAACTACAGCACGACTTGATGCACAGATGCCCATTGAAGAAAAATGTCGCTTGGCAGATGATATTATAGGTAATGATGGGGATTTACGCTCGTTACAACAACGGCTAGAATCTTATTTGCAATCCCTTCCTTCATATAGGCGTTGATATGCGTTTTGTCAAATATAGTAGCAGTGGCAATGATTTTTTGATTTTTCAAAGTTTTGAGCGTGATGATGGGAGTCGCTCTAGTCTTGCAAAGCGTGTATGTGAGCGACATAATGGCATTGGTGCTGATGGTATGGTTGTGCTTCTTTTGGGGCAGGATTGCAAAGATTATGCGTATGAGTGGGAATTTTACAATGCTGATGGCTCAAAGGCTAGAATGTGTGGCAATGCGAGTAGAAGCATAGGACATTATGCGTTTGCAGAGGGCATAGCTCCTAGAAAGCATAGTTTTTTAACTCAAGTTGGAATCATAGGGGTTGAAATAGATGAGAGTGATACAAGCTTGGTGCAGAGTGATTTGGGTGCTTATACAATAATGGAAGAATGCGTGATAGAATCTAATCCTTATAGTGTTAGCACTTGGGCGTTGCTTGATACAGGGGTGACACATCTTGTAGGGTTTGTTAGCGATAAAAAAATGCTAACATACACAAAAGATAGGCTTTTGAAAGATTTACGAGAGAAGTATAATGCAAATGTGAATCTTGCCTATGTTGGAAATGATAGGATTTTTTATATGACTTATGAGCGTGGTGTGGAGGATATTACTCAAGCGTGTGGGACAGGTGCAGCTGCGGTGTTTGCTATGGCTTTAAGGTTGGGGTTTTGCGAGAAAAAGGCTTTGTTTATCCCACCGAGCAATGAGACTTTAGAGCTGCAAATGACAGAAAATCAGCATATTTTATTTAAGGGCAAAGTCCAACGCATCGCCATTTGTGAGTGGCTTGATTTTGTATAAAGGAGAGATAAGTGGAAAAGACACATATTAAACAGCAGGGGGGGGGGGTAATCTCAGTGTAGAAGAAGATTTAAGTGTAGCTAACATACAGCAAAATAATCTCTTTGATAAAGATATATTCCCAGTACAAACTAGGACACAATTCAAAAAATTTGAGTTTAAGCAACTTTTTTTCAGCATATTCACCCCGCATACTGCCCTAGATTCTAAAACCTATACAACCTATCGTAATATTAGCATTCTAGCCATACTTAATATCTGCTTTATGATATGTGTATTTAGTCCTTATGCAGTATATAGCAGTGATGTATCTCAATTTGATATAAGCCAAACTTATCAAACGCTTGGTGCATTGTTTGGCTTTTTTATTCTTTCTTCATTTGGATTTATCTATCTTACAAGCTTCTTTTATAAGACAAGGTTGTTAAAACTTGGAGCTTATGGTGTAAGTGTGTTGGCATTGGTATGCTTTAGCTATACTTTCATTTTTACAGGAAATATTTTTACAGGTTTACCTTACGCTCAGCTTGATGGCTTGTTATTTCGTGATGGTGGGGCTGGGATTTCACATATATATGCCAAGTATTTTGATATGTTATATATTTTGTTTCTCTGCATATTGTGTTTCGTTTTATTTATTAGGAAGATAGGACTATTTGCTTTGTTTGTTTTATTATTTTTGCTTGCTATATTTGTAATATCCACTCTTGTCAGTGTTGGTGATATTGTTTCTCAAGTACATAAGATTGCATCTACACAAACAGATATAGCTAAACAGGATAAGATTATACAGATGCGTAGTTCTGAAGATGTATTTAAAGCACCTAAATATATTGCTCCATATTTAAGTTTTTCAAAAAAAAAGAATATCCTCGTGCTATTTTCAGATATGGTGCAGGCAGATAACTTCACTCAAGCACTTAAGGATCAGCCAGAGCTTTTTGATATTTTTGATGGCTTTACATATTATGAAAATTCACTTTCAGCTTCGAATATTACATTTGGTTCATCTCCATCTATAAGTGGAGGTGCACACTATCATCCAATAGCGATTAATGAACGAAAATTAAAATATAATTTATCTGAGGAGACCGCAAACGCAGTCGCTGGAGTTGCCAACACTTTTGCGAGAGAGAATTATGAGGTAACAATAGGGACAGTGCACTTAACGGATGAAGAATTGCTTGCTAAAAAATTGAGCAAGCAAGTTTTTCTTATTCCGTCTGAAGCTTATAAATCATGGAATACATTTTACAGAGATATTTACAAGATACAAAATATTGGTTTGGAAGAATCTTTGCCTATTGGTGAATTATTCTCTATTGGACTTTTTAGGGCTACTCCATATATTTTGAGAACTAGGATATATCAAGGTGGAGGCTGGTTTTTTTCTCATTCACTTTTAAATAATCATTATGAAAGTGCTATTAGCAATGTTTCGACACTTGCAACTTTTGCTGAATTGTCAAATCTTGACGCAAAAAAACAAACTTTTAAGTATTTGCTTGAAGCAAGCGAACATTTTCCATATTTGCTCGATATTAAAAATAATTGTATGCCTATTAATTCGCACTCAGAGTATCGCCTAAAAGTGTTAAATGATCAAGATGGATTGGCATATTCTAATCATTTGTGTTATATTCGGAAACTTACACAGTGGTTGGATTGGTTTAAAAAACAGGGGATATATGATAATACAAAGATTATTATCATAAGTGATCACGGCAATGGTGGAGTTGGTGCTCCGCTTATTGATTTTCCGAGGAAGGAACTTAGAAATTCTCATGTTCTTATTCTTGTGAAGGAATTTAATGCAAGGGGAAAATTGAAAATAAACCGAGATATTTTTGTCAGCAATAGCGATGCAATGGCGTTTGCTTGTGATGAGATAGGGTCTGTATGCCCTCATATTGGACCAAGTGTATTGAAAAAACCAATCAAAAATAGAGAGCTAATTTTTTCGTTTGTTGATGGTGGAACGGGCAGAATGCTTAGCAATATGTATGATATTTTATTGAGCTACAAGGTTAGAAATAGCATTTTTGATTTGTCAAATTGGCAAGATATTACAGAAGAAGTCAAAAACGGCACATTTAAGTAGGAGAGAGATTGTATTGATTATTGTTAGGAGGATTTAGAAATGTTTAGAATTTAAGGGAAGTTAGGAGCTAGGATTTAAAAACATCTCCTTAAAATACTCGCTACTTTTGCTTTTGGGAATTGTTTTTGTTGTGGGGAGGGCTAGGACTTCATAGTGCTTTGTGTATTCTAAGTAATGAAGCGAGATTCTATCACCCACACGCACTTCCTTGCTACTTTTTGCGACATTACCATTAATCTTTACCACACCATTATCGCACATATCTTGGGCAATACTCCGCCGCTTAAGGATATTTACACTACTCAAAAACTTATCTACACGCATTTACCGCCTCCTTTGGATTTTGCAACGATTGATTTTATACATTTTTGATGGGCTAGATTCTTTAAATCCTCGCCTATCACACACAATCACATCGCACACTTCATAAGCCCATTGTTTGCTAAAACTCTTCCCTGTTGGGTTGGCTGAAGTGGAATAAAGCATTTGAAAATCTAACAAAAAGCGTGAGTGAAGCTCATCTTTCACCACTCGCACTGCCTTGCCATTAGGATAGATAAAGGTGCTATTTTTAGCTTTGCGGATAGTATTTTTATGCTTGTTTGGCACACGCACAAGTTTTTTTAGCCCCGACAAATGAGAAGATTCTATGAGTAATGGTTGAGATTCTGGGCGTGATTTGCAAAGGTTTAGAATCTTGGGATTCTTGCTTAATAATCCTGCTGTAGTATCACTTTGTGCTAAAAATATAGAATCTTGCCTCATCTTAAGCTCCCTAGAATCTTAATTAAAGATTCAAAATCTTATCATAAGATAAATAATCCCTTTTGATGTGCGTTTTAAAATATTGCAATTTTTTTTGAAGTTTTATATTTTTGGAATATCTATTGCTTGTAGTTTTGTGTGAATATTGCAGATTTTAATGGAAAGGATACAATATGTTAAGGTCTTTATGGTCAGGCGTTAGCGGTATGCAAGCACATCAAATCGCACTTGATGTGGAGAGTAACAATATTGCCAATGTTAATACGGTTGGTTTCAAATACTCAAGGGCATCGTTTGTGGATATGCTATCCCAAATCAAACTTATTGCTACTTCACCTTACAAAAACGGGCTAGGAGGGCAGAATGACTTCTCAATCGGTCTGGGTGTTGGGATTGATGCAACGACAAAGGTTTTTTCACAAGGGAATACGCAAAATACCGATGTGAAAACTGATATTGCCATTGAGGGCGATGGATTTTTCATCATCTCGCCAGACCGCGGGACAACGCACAATTATACGCGTAATGGAGAGTTTCTCTTTGATGCAAATGGGAATCTTGTAACAACAGGTGGCTATGTGGTGCAAGGCTGGGTGCGTCCTCCGCTTGAATCTGCTGAATCTGGTACAATGAGTGATTTTGACTTTTTTAGAGTGGATAATACAGGACCGGTGAGGAATATTCAAATTGATCCGGGTATGGTTATGCCAGCACGCGCGACAAAAACTATCACTTTGAGAGCTAATCTTAACGCAGGGCGACATATTAACCAAATGCAAGAGATAGCGGCACTAGATTCTACAGCAAGAACTGCTGCTGATGGGATTTCGCCAGTGTATGATTCTCGTGGTGTGCTTATGCAAGTGGGTGAAGATATGGGTGTGTTGTTTAATGATGATGGCGATGCGTTTGCGTTAAATGAAAATCAAGGCATTTGGATGAGCTATAAAACAGCGGTGATTAAGCACGATACTGTGGCAACCGATGAAGTTAGCACAATAGGTATTAATGGCGAGAAAGTAAGCTTTTCTAACAATTCTGCGATAACGGGTGTTAGCTCCATTGTAGCAGCACAGAATGCGATTAATTCAATAAGGGACAAAACGGGTGTAAATGCCTATGTGGATGCGGGGCAGCTAAGGATTGAAAATCGCAATCAAATGGACGGCGGAGAGAAGGTCAAAAATGTCCGCATTACTGCTGATGGCACGGGTGTATTCCAAAACTTTGTGAAGGGTGAAGAGGATATTACTGCCTTTAGATACCGCTATACAAAATCCGAAGATGCAGATTCTACAACAGGGCAGTTTAGGACAACAGAGGATTTAAGAGCGCTTATTCAATATGATGCAAATATGATTAAAAATCCAGAGAAAACTTACCAAGAAAGCACCGCTTCAGTGGCTGTAACGCTGAATCGTTGGGGTATGTTTGAGATCACAAATGGTGATGATGCTGATGATGAGCAACGCAACCTAAGCCTTTATGTAACAAGCCACTTTTCAGACAATGTAACAAACAATGTCCTTTTCAAAGAAACATTTAAGGCATTAAATACCGCTTCACTTATTGAGGGTGGTGCGGCTGTCAATACAGGCAAGATTAATAAGGCTACACACGCCACAAGTGTGGATATTGTAGATAGTTTGGGGAGTAAGCATAATATCCGCTTTGAGTTTTGGAAGACAGGCGATGCAGTGTGGAGCTTTAGGGCTGTGGTGCCTGAACCTGCACAATTTGTCGGTGGTTCGGCAACTAAGCCTAATGTCTTTGAGGGTGGGAGGGCGACATTTAATAGCGATGGCTCACTCTCTGGTATGAATCCGCCGGTATTACAATTTGACCCAAAAAATGGAAGTAAAGGTCCTCAAAGACTTGAGCTTAAATTTGGTGCGAATGAGAGTTTTGGGGGCTTAACAAGTGTGGATAAAATCTCTGAAACTTATGCGATTAATCAAAATGGCTATCAAGCTGGGGATTTGATGGATATTCGCTTTGACTCAAATGGCTCGTTGCTTGGGGCGTTTAGTAATGGACGCTCAATTGCCCTAGCTCAAGTAGCGTTGGCAAACTTTGCAAACAATACCGGTTTGCAAGCTGAAGGTGGGAATGTATTCTCACAAACAGGGAATAGCGGTGAGCCGATGATTGGTGCGGCAAACACAGGGCGTAGAGGCGGTGTTAGCGGAAGTAAGCTAGAGATGAGTAATGTGGATTTGAGCCGAAGTTTAACGCAACTCATTGTCGTGCAAAGAGGCTTCCAAGCCAACTCAAAGGCGGTTACAACTTCAGACCAGATTCTAAATACGCTTTTAAATCTTAAACAATAATTTTCATAGATTCTATGTTTAAAGCATAGAATCTAGCCTTTATTTATGGGTATTAAAAGGCTTAGAGCCGATAATCCCTCTCCATATTGCACTTGAAGAAAGTGTGAAAAGTAAAATCTTAAAAACCATTTCACTTTGCTTATGCATAGAATCAAATTCAGCCGTGCCAAAGCTCCCTAGAGCTTGAGATTCCATTATATAGGGCGTGTAATAAAGTGTAAAAAGAAAGATAAGAATGACATTTATCCCGCCGAGCATAAGCCATAATTGACGCTGTGTGCTGTTAGAAAAAAGCCTAGCTGTAAAGAATGTGGCAAGCTCATAAGTGATAATAACAAGAGCAAGGATATTAAAATACACATTGCATTTTTCAAAGATTTTGCCCATAAGTAAGCCGCTATCGCCGATTGAAAGCTGTGGCAAGAAGCTTGAAGCACCAAAGATGGTCGCTGCTGCAAACGCACAGGCAATAATGCATCCAAAGCCAATGCCGAGCATTAGCCCATACACAGAATCAAGAATACGAAAAGTTTTGTAAAGATTCATTTTTATTCTCCTTTAATGATTTTCATTATTATAAATGAAGAATCTAAATCTAAAAATTATAGTTTTTGGTAAATTTGTTACATTGCGGGGGGGGGGGGCATTTTATGCTTTTCTAAGTATTTTGAGTTTAGAATCCGAGTCCTTTTTGTTTTTTTAAGCTTTCAAGGTTTTGGGACTTTGTCATTTTGAGGTTTAAGATTCTAAAATCTTCTAAGTATTTTGAGTTTTGCTATTTTTTAATTTTTTTTACAAGGAGATAATTCGCGTGAAACCCATTCTCTCACTATTCATTCTGCTATGCCTATCACCTAGCATAGCATTTGCCTATCTTGATCCAGGCACCGGTTCTTTATTGCTCTCATCAGCTATTGCCCTCTTTGCTTCAGCAATATTCTTCTTTAAAAGCATTTTTTATAAAGTTATTTCCCTGACAGCTGAAGGGGGGGGGGTAAAGTTTAAGAAAGGAAAGCAAGAAAATCATAAACTTGTCTTTTATAGTGAAGGTAAGCAATATCATAATGTTTTTAAACCTATATTAACTTATCTAGATTCTATCTCTTATCCTTATACCTATCTTACTTCATCAAAAGAGGATTTTGAACTATACATAAAAGGATTAGATTCTAAAAAAGATTCTGCACGGAAAACAGAATCTACTAAAAACACAGATTTTATAGACAGCATAAACCAAACAACACAGAATCTAGATTCTAGCAATACAAACAAAAACACAACACAAAATTACAATCCCAACGCACAATTTGAATACATCGGTAGTAGCGATAGTCCAAAAGCTATTTCTTGTCTTAATAGCCTTAGGGCTGATATTGTGATGATGAGCACACCACAGCTTGATATATTGCAAATCAAGCGAAGCAAAGGTGTGAAGCATTATAGTCATATTATCCACTCACTTCCACATGTAGATATTTATGAGGTGTTTGCACTTGATTACTTTGATAGTGTTTTCACAAACTCAATCATACATACAGATTTTATCCACGAAGTAGAAAGAGTAAGAAATCTTAAAACAAAAGAAGTTGTCATTACTGGCTGCACCTATCTTGATATTTTACAAGAAAAATTGCAAGCCTACAAAAAGCTTGATGATGAGAAAAAGATACACTTTTTTCCAAATACAGACACAAAGACCACTATACTTTTAGCACCATCTTGGGGAAGAGAGGCTTTGCTTAGCAAATATGGTATGAAGCTTATTGAGCCTTTTATAAACTCTCCTTTTAATCTTATTATTCGTCCTCACCCACAAAGCTATAATTCCGAAAAAGAACTGCTAGATTCACTGCAAGTCCAAACTAAAGATTGCAAGAATATCGTATGGGATAATAACAGGGATAATATCTATGCCCTATATCGTGCAGATATGATGATGGGGGATTTCTCTGGTGTGATATTTGACTTTGTATGTTTGTTTGAAAAGCCCGTGCTAACACCTACATTTGATTTTAATATCATAGGCTATGACTTAGAAGATATTTATGAAACACCTTGGGTAAAAGATGCCCTAACTAAGATAGGCAGAAGCATTGAGCCTAGTGAGTTTGATAGACTGCCAAGCGTTATAGAATCTTTACTGCAGGATAAAGAGGGTTATGACAAGCTCAAAGAAAATATTAGAGAGATGAAAGCACTTCTTTGGGAGTATCAAGGTGTGGGTGGTATCAAAACCGCACAAGAGATTTTAAGAATAGAAAAAGGGATTCTGGAATCTAGACTACAAGATAAACTAGAGCTGCATAATGAGATTAATGCGATTAACAAAGTGCTAGGGAATGTTGGTATATGTGGAGATTCTCATATTATTTTGCAGGATAAAAAAGATTCTATACAAAATCTAAATTCTAAAAAAGATATTGCAAAGGATAATGTATGATTGCTGAACTTCTCCATTATGTATTTATATTTCCTTTAGAACAAGTGCTTGAAGTTGTATTGCATAATATCCTTAAGGTAATACCAAGCTATGGCGTAAGCATTATTTTACTAAGCCTTGTGGTTAATCTCTTTTTGCTTAAAATATTTCTCTATACTGATAAAAAGGCACAACAAGAAGCAGATTTAAAAGAAAAACTAGACAAAAGGATTAAGTCGTGGAAGAGCATGTATAAGAGAGCAAAACTCTATGCTTTTACACAAGCGCTATACAGACAGCATAAGTATCATCCTATTTATGCTCTGCGCAGTCTTGGTGGATTAATGTTACAAATTCCATTTTTTATTGCGATGATTCATTTAATAGAGAATGCAGAGTATCTACAAAATGTGAGCTTTCTTTGGATAGATGATTTAAGCAAACCAGATTCTATTATGCTATTTGGCTTTAGCATTCATATATTACCTTTACTAATGAGTGCTTTTACACTTATCAATGTCTTTTATAGTTCAAAAGAGTTAGGTGCAAGAGTGCAAGGAAGCTTGATAGCTTTGCTTTTTTTAGTACTGCTCTATAATATGCCAAGTGCATTGGTGTTATATTGGACTTGTAATATGGGGTTTGCGTTGCTGAAGGCGGTGTTAAGCGTAAGAGGAAGTCGTCTCTTAGCCAAAATGCCAGAATTGTAGATTCTAAAGATACACAGGTAGCAAATCAGAATCTTTATAAACTTATTCAATATATAGTTATCGGTCTAAGTTTTATGATATGCGTATCTAGTCCTTATGCCTTGTATGTAACAGATTTAAATGCTTTTACACTCAAGACAATAGTGCCAACTTTAGCAGCATTGTTTGGGTTTTTTATACTTACTTCATTTATGCTTATCTACATCATAAGCTTTGTAAATCACAATAGTAGAATCTTTATCTTTATTTTATGGCTCATAGCGTGGATATTTTTAGCTCTTATGTTATTAGGCGTGAATTATGGTTTTGTGTTGCGTGGTGATTATGGCGTTATGAGTCATTTTTTCTTTGAAAAAAGTATTGTTTTAGATAAGACCCATAAAATCATTGATATTACAATGATTTTAGCTTATTTTATTTTTACTTTCATCTTGCTCTTCTTAAAATTTGCAAAACATATTATTCGGCTATGCAAAATATTCTTAATAGTGCTTGTAATTCAATCGCTCTTTTCATTGGTGACTGCCATTGATAATATTGCAAAAAGAAATGGTGTGGAAAAATTAACAACAAACAAAATGAGTAAAAAGACACAAATACTTGATTTTGCAAAAGAACATAACAATATTTTAGTATTGATACTGGATAGATCTGATGGATATATCGTCCATCAAATATTTAAGGAAAATGAAAATTTGAAGAATTCTTTCGATGGTTTTATCGACTTTACAAATGCGTTGAGCACATCCGGACTAACACTACCAACACTAACAAGTATTATTGCTGAAGAACACTATACTGCCTTAAATATCAATGCGAGAAATATTAACGATGGTTTAGCAAATGAGATTGCAAGAGGATATGCTGACATTCTCAATACTTTTGAAAATGCTGGTTATGCAGTATCCAGCATACTTGACTTTCCCACAGATTCTGTGCATTTATATCCATTGCTTAGAAATACAAGCAACATTCTTTTTGACACAGCTAGTCTACAAAGTATATATATTGAAAAATATTTAAGTGGAGCCAAGACTGATGAGATACCTCTCAAGCAACTTGTTTCCTATGGTTTGTTTAGAAGTGCAACTTATACCATTAGAAAAAGTATATATCGCCGTGGCTTATGGCTCTTTAGCAAACATGGAGTAATAAGCACAAGTTCATTAAGAGGTATATCTGAAATAAGAGCGTTAGTAGAATAAACAACAGCCAATGCTACTAAGCCTACATTTAAGTTTATCCACAATAGCATTACGCATAATTCGTATGGATTAGATGTAGCGTGCCAATTTAATCCCAAAGAGATTGCTTCTAAATAGGGATACTATCTATGAGGTAATGGAAGGACATTATAATAGTGAAAAATGTGCGTGGCAGTGGGTAGCCCAAATGTTGGAGAGCCTACAAAAGTTAGGCATATATGATAATACAGAGATTTTTATTACCTCAGATCACGGTACACAAAGTAAATTTCTCCCTGTAAAATACAATTTGCATATCCCATTATTTTACAAGCCATCACATTCCAAAGGTGAAATAAAGCAAGATTCTAGAATCGTTACAAACTATGACATTCCCGCATTATTTTGCAATAATCTAAAAGAAGGTTGTCCCAATATTAATTCAATTACACTTGATTCTATCCCCCATACAAGAAAGATTCGGGCAATAAATATTGGTGGTGGATGGAAGATTGAAAATCAAAATCCAAATAGCTTTAATATATTTAAATTTTCACTTTTAATGGTAGCGATATCTATGATGAAAATGCTTGGCAAAAATAAGATTATAAGAATTTTACCTCTTTGACTCTAGATAAGTTTATTTATTAGGATGTGTATCTAAAGAATGTATAAGTTATGGTATAATGCAGAGGTTGTCTCAAGGAGCTTGTATGAAAAGTTATGAAAAAAGTGTCTATGTCGCTATGGCGGCAGATTTACTACACGCTGGACATATTAATATTTTAAAGATTGCTAGGCAAAAGGCAGATAAGCTAAAAGCAAAAGTTGTGGTTGGGCTATTGACGGATAGTGCGATCGCAGAAGTTGATGAACCAGCTTTTCTGGATTATAACCAACGAAAAGAAGTATTAGAAAATCTCAAACTTATCGATGAGATTATTCCGCAAGAAACTTTTAGTTATATATATAACCTTCATATCATTAAGCCCATTCTTGTCATTCACGGCGATGACTGGCAGAGTGGCTATCTACGACACTATCGAAACGAGGTTATAGAAGTGCTACACGCGCTTTATCCGCAACAGCATACAGGTATGGATTCGCATCCAAATCTTTTGGAGATCCCGTATAGCCACAATATTAATGCACTTGGCATTAAAAAAGCATTGCATTCACTTGGCATTAGCACAAACGCAAGACAGTCTCGCCTGAGAAAATTGCTTGCACTCACCCCCCCCCCGCATTGCCGTCCTATTAGAATTCTAGAGACCCACTCCGCCATATCCGCCCTTATCGCACAAAATGCCTATGTAGAATCTAATGGAAAAAGACTAGAGTTTGATGGTTTTTGGAGTTCTAGCCTTACAGATAGCACAAGTAGGGGTAAGCCAGACATTGAAGCAGTGGAGCTAACAAGCCGCTTAAACACCATTAATGAAATCTTTGAAGTAACCTCAAAGCCCTTGATTTATGATGCTGACACAGGTGGCAAGATAGAGCATTTTGTCTTTTCGGTAAGAAGTTTGGAACGCACAGGCGTTAGTGCTGTCATTATTGAAGATAAAATGGGATTAAAGAAAAACTCGCTTTTAGGCAATGATGTAGAACAAACTCAAGAAGATATTGAAGTCTTTTGCGACAAGATTAGAGCGGGGAAAAACGCACAAATCACACAGGATTTTATGATTATTGCACGCATTGAATCTTTAATCTTAGACAAAGGGCAAGAAGATGCACTCAAAAGAGCTTTTGCTTATATTAACGCTGGGGCAGATGGCATAATGATACATTCACGCCAAAAAAGCCCTGATGAAGTATTAACTTTTCTTAAAGCCTTTAGAGAGAAAGATTCTAAAACGCCTGTGGTAGTCGTGCCTACAAGCTTTAATGAAATCACTGCAAAAGAGCTAGGGGAAGCTGGGGCAAACATTATCATTTATGCTAATCACTTGCTTAGATCTTCATTTGTAGCAATGCAAAAGGTCGCACAAGGGATTTTGGAGTTTGATAGAAGCAAAGAGATGGAATCTTCTTGTATGAGTGTGAAGGAGATTCTCTCACTTATACCTGGAACAATATAATGTTAGACACACAAGAATTTGGCGATTACTTACAAAGTGTAGGGTTAAGGGATTTTGTCGGTGTGCCTTGCTCATATCTTGCACCGCTTATTAATTATGCGATTAATAGCAAGCGATTTATTATGAGTAATAATGAGGGCGATGCGGTAGCGATTGCAAGTGGGGTGAGTTTATGTCGGCTAATTCATAGCAATTCGTCTTTGGGGCATTCAGCTTGTGGCACTATTTCGGCGGAGTCTTCAAAAATCGCTCAATCACTTACTTCAAGTAAGCTCAATCGCGATTTTTTTGACAACCACCAAACTAGCACCACAATCTTAGAATGCCAAGATTCTAGCAATATAGATTCTAGCAACGCAGAATCTCAAGTAGATTCTACCCCTTGTCATACTGAGCCTTTAGGCGAAGTATCTCACATAGAATCCAAAAAAGATTTTTCGCCTTTTTCAAAGGCTCAAAATGACAAAAACTTAGAATCTCAAATGGATTTAGCTCAAAATGACAAAAACTTAGAATCTCAAATGGATTCTACACACCAAGATTCTAGCAATTCTAAGATTGTGAGTGAAAAATGTGGGTTGCAAGGAAAATCTCAAGGGAGTTACCTAAGCGGAGACCTGTGCGATTTTTCGCAGCTCCCGCATTTATCGCCACAAGCTGAATTGCCTAAAAGTGCAGAAAAGCCAACGCCCCATAGCTATGGCGTGGTGCTAATGCAAAATAGCGGTCTCTCTAACGCCCTAAGCCCCCTAACAAGTCTTAACTATACTTTTAAGATTCCAATTCTAGGCTTTGTGTCCTTGCGTGGTGAAAGGGATTGTTATGGTAAAAACACAGATGAACCGCAGCACGAGTTGTTAGGCGTTATCACTGATAAATTACTAGAGACTTGCGAGATTCAATATACCTTTTTAGATTCAAATATGGATAGGGCTAAAATGCAAGTGCAAGAGGCTTTGGAATGGCTAGAAAAGGGAGAGAGTTTTTTCTTTATTGTGAAGGATAAAACCTTTTCTAAAGTTGCTCTTGTGAATGGGCATTCAGCTTGTGGCGACTTTTCGGGGAATGCGGCACACACTTCGTCTAGCGACGCACGCTCTAGTGCGTCTCATTGGCCTACCTTGCATAACCCCAAAAATTCACTCACAATCTTAGAATGCCAAATAGAATCTCATAATTTAAACTCTAGCCAAGATACTAGAATTGTGGATTTTCAAACTACATTATCTAATCACCAAATTAGCAACACAATCTTAGAATGCCAAGATTCTAACGATACAGAATCTCACGCCGATTCTGTCCCTTGTCATACTGAGTCTTTAGGCGAAGTATCTCACATAGAAGCTAAAAGAGATTTTTCGCCTTTTTTAAAGGCTCAAAATGACAAGATTCTAGAATCTCAAGTAGATTCTAACAACACAGATTCTAAACCTACACAACCCACAAACAAAATACCTACACGGCTAGAAGCTTTGACAATTTTGCATACTCTAGCAAAAGATTCTAAAGCCTTATTACTTGCTACCACAGGTAAATGCGGTAGGGAGCTTTATGAGATAGAGGATAGTCCAAATCAGCTCTATATGGTTGGCTCTATGGGCTGTGTAAGCTCCCTTTCACTTGGCATTGCGTTAAAAAGTAAGCAAAAAGTCATTGCCATAGATGGCGATTCTGCCTTGCTTATGCGACTTGGTGCATTAAGCACAAATGCGTATTACACAAGAAATAGGGATAATTTTTGCCATATTTTGCTAGATAACGAAAGCCACGATAGCACTGGTGGGCAGTTTAATCTCTCACCTTTTGTGGATTTTAGTAGTATTGCTAGGTCGTGTGGGTATGTGAATGTGTATATAGCGGAGAGTTTAGAAGAGTTTGAGTTGTATGTTCGGTTGTTTTTAGATGCGAGGAATTCAGCTTGTGGCAATTCGTCTTTGGGTAGTCATTTGCAAGATTGTGTGGATTTTGAGGCAGTCATTACTCATAAGGTAACTCCTGCCCCCAAATTCACACAAAACTTACAAAGCAATACCGCACTCGTGCGTAGCACTAGGAAGGAATTGTCGGGGTGGGAGATTTTTAAGGGGGAGGGAGCGACTTCGCAATTTAAGCCCTTCCTCCTTAAAGAAAAAAATAAAAAATCTAAAAATCAAAACATTTCAAACAAAGATACTTCGCTTACGGCTCAGTATGACAAAGTTATAGAATCTCAAGCATATTCTAACAATACAGAATCTAAAAAAGGGGCGTGGTTTATCTACCTTAAAATCCAAAAAGGCTCTAAAGAGAATTTAGGGCGACCAAAGATTACACCACAAGAAGTAGCACAAAGGCTAAGCGAGCATATGCGGGGGTGGGGCGATGAGTTTTAGTACAAGATGGGTTTTTTGCAAAACTACAAGATGAGACAATAGTTGGAAACAAAAATTAAAAATAGAGAAGTTTCATAAACTGAAGCTTAAAAAATAAATTCAAAATAAGGAACGAGAATGCAAACGAAGACTTGGCGGGATATTTGGGAAAGTAAAAGGCTAGATTCTAGTATGAACTTGCAAAATATGGACACAAACGAAGTGATAAAAGAGTTATTGCGATGTAATGGCTTTGATTCTAAAACCGGTTCGTTTAGCATTGAGTCTTATCGTAATTTTATTGCAGATATATTCCAAAAAGCTAAGTTGGGGCAATGTGATAGTATGTATGAAGTAGGTTGTGGGGCTGGTGCGTTTCTCTATGCAATAAATATGCAAAAAGCAGAAAACAATCAAACGGCTATAAATAGCATAAATACAAGCACAGATTCTACGGGGGGGGGGCAAATGCTGTCTCAATGTGATGTGTTAGAAAATCCGCTTTCTACCCTAGATTTTAAGGATATTAGAGGCTTTAAAAAACTTGGCGGTATTGACTATTCTAAGAATTTATCTCACATTGCAAAGTTAGTATTGCCTTATGCAAATATCACTCAAGGTGAGGCAAAGGATATAGATTCTGCGTCTTATGATAGTGTTTGCTCATTTGGTGTGTTTCATTATTTTCCGTCTTTACAGTATGCAAAAGAAGTGATTGCAAAGATGATTGATAAGGCTAGAAAAAAGGTTTTATTTCTTGATATTTTGGATTTAGACCAGAGAGAAGCAGACATTGCCTATAAAAAGCAAATATGTGGTGATGACTATGAAAAGCTATATGAAGGCACAACAAAACATTTGTATTGTCCAAAGGATTTGTTTGTGGAGCTTGCAGAATCTAAGCAGTGCGAGATCTATATAGAGCAACAAAATATTAAAGGTTATGCAAACTCGCCTTTTAGATTCAATGTCATAATGGAGAAAAAAGATTAATGCAAGCGGTTATTTTAGCAGCTGGGCTTGGTTCTAGGCTTGGCGATATTAAGAAGAATCTACCAAAAGGCTTTCTCTATATAGAATCTTTACAAGAAACTTTGATTGAGCGAAGCTTAAGGCTTTTAAAGGAAGCAGGCATACAAGAAATCATTATTGGCACAGGGTATGAAAACAAAGCTTATGATGCCCTAGCAGATAGGCTTTCAACTAAAGATTTTAAGATAATAACGCATAAAAATAAAGATTTTGCAACCACTGGAAGTGCTTATACGCTGTGGTGTTTAAGAGAGTTGATTACACAAGATTTTTTACTTTTAGAATCTGATTTGGTATATAATCCTTTGGCGATTAAAGCTCTGCTTCAAGATGAAAGAAAAAATCTTGTTTTAGCAAGTGGCACAACACGGAGTGGCGATGAAGTGTATATGAGTATCGTGCAAGGCAAACTACAAGATTTAAGCAAGGATAAAACAAAGCTAGATTCTATTGATGGAGAGCTAGTTGGCATTTCTAAGATTTCTTTACAAAGCTTTGTAAAGCTTGATTGCCATAGTCAAAATGATTATGAATATTTACTAAAAGGTTTTGATGTGTTAAAGATTGAGAATCTTATATGGTGTGAGATTGATTGCTTGGAGCATTTAGAGCGAGCAAAAAAGCTTATTATCCCAAAGATTCTTAAAAAAGATTCTCAATAAAATTATAAAAAAGGAAAAATATGAAAAACATACTTTTAAATCCGGGTCCAGCAAACACAACTCTAAGCGTGAAACTAGCACAGGTGGTAGAAGATATTTGTCCGCGAGAAGAAGAGTTTGGTAAAGTTATGGAGGAAGTAAGCAAAGGACTTGTTGAGTTTGTGGAAGGTGGTGATAAAGTAAAGGCAGTGCTTTTTGGTGGGAGTGGGACTCTAGCGGTTGAGGCGTGTGTTAGCTCCGTTGTAGGCAGTAATGATAAATTAGCGATTATCATAAATGGTGCGTATGGACAAAGAATTGCTGATATGGCAAAATATGCGGGTATTAACTATGTAGCATTTGAATCTGATTTTTTGAATCCCATTGATTTTGCGAAACTAGATGAATTTCTACAAAAGGAAAAACCACAATTTCTAGCCCTTATCCATAGCGAAACAACAAGTGGTTTAATAAATGATTTAGATTCTATAAGTCGTATTTGCAAACCTTTGAATATTAAGATAATTGCTGATTGTATGAGTAGCTATGCGTGTTATCCCTTAAGCCTTGATATTGTGGATTTCATTATTGCATCAAGCAATAAAAATATTCAAGGAATGGCAGGAGTAAGCTTTGTAATCGCCAATGAAGCAAATATTTTAAAGGCTACCTATGCAAAAAGCCTTTATCTTGACTTAAAAGCACAATATGAGTACTTCACACATAATTACCAAATGCGATTTACCCCACCTGTGCAAACACTTTATGCGCTAAGGCAGGCTATTAATGAATTAAGAATAGAGGGCTTAAAAAATCGCTATAAAAGATATGAGCAAAGCAACAAGATTCTAAGAGATGGTTTAACTCGGCTTGGCTTTGATATTTACCCAAAAAACTCTTATGGTGTTATTATTACAGCTATTACTCTTTCTGGTGGTATGGAATTTAATGAATTGCACTCTTATTGTAAAGAAAGGGGCTATACGATTTATCCCGGAAAAATTGCTGGTTTAAATATGTTTCGCATAGCAAATATTGGAGATATTGAATCAAGTGATTTACAAGGGTTTTTAGATGTATTGGAGACATTTGTAGGAAAGTATAAATAAAATATTATCAAGCATAACAAGTATTGTATCAAAGCTATGTTAAAATTCTTTGCTTATTTTGATGGGATAAAAATTTATAGAAAGGATTGTAGATGGGGCAATGCGTGAAAATACAATGGCAATGCGTGATTTAGGGGAGTTTGATATAGCTATAATCGGTCTAGGCGTAGCAGGGAGCAATCTTGCCTCGCTTTTAGATTCTCGTCTCAAAGTCATCGCTATTGATAAAAAAGATTCTAGCGGAGATTGTTTTGATGAGAGCTTTCATAAGCCTTGTGGTGGGCTACTATCCGAGGGTGGGCAAAAGGCATTTGCCGCACAAGGGCTAAATCTCCCTACATCTTTGCTTGTAGAGCCTCAAATCTTTGCTATTAATACCATTGATTATGGCTATTCTCACGCCTCATATATCCAAAAGGGTTATATCAATATGGAGCGACACGCCTTTGATTTATGGCAAAAATCACGCATTCCTAGTCATATCTCCACATTTCATAATGCGTATTTTAAAAGCCTAAAACAAGAAGAGGATAGAATCTACACACTTCATTTTAAGCAACAAGATTCTAAACACTCAAAAATATCCCAAGATTTTACCTGTAAGGCTAGAATTGTCATCGGGGCAGATGGGGCAAAAAGCCACCTTAGGCGTTATCTCTACCCACAGCTTAAGACAAAGTCGCTTGTGTGTATTCAAGAATGGTATAAGGAAAATAACGCCCCTATGCTTTCTTGTGTGTTTGATAAGCAGCTCACGCCAAGTTATAGCTGGAGTATGTCAAAAAATGGTTATTTTATTTTCGGTGGGGCGTATCCGAACGCAAATTGCCAAGAGCGATTTGCCACACAGATAGAGCGACTTAGCACTTTAGGCTTTATTTTTGGAAAACCGCTCAAAAAGGAGGCGTGTTTAGTGCTGCAACCCACGAGATTCAAGGATTTTGTCTTAGGGCATAGTGGTGTGTTTTTAATCGGTGAGGCAGCTGGGTTTATTAATGCAAGCACGCTGGAAGGCATAAGCGGAGCGATGAATAGCTCTAGGATTCTAGCCCATATTTTAAATGCCTGTGATATAAATGCGTTGCATTCTGCCGATAAGATTCACAACGCCCTGCATAAAGCATATAGAACAAAGGCTAGAATGCTTATTTTAAAAACTTTGTTTCGCCATTATGTGCGGTATCCTTTTATGTTTGTGCCTTGCATTCGGCGTTTGATTTTGCGTTTTGGGCTATTGCGTCTAAGAAAAGGGCTAGAAAATGGCAAAATCATCTAGCGTAGAATCTAGTTTAGAATATGGACAATGCTAGAATCTTGCTTTAATCCCAAAACATTCTCCCCATCTTTACCAAAAGATGTGCAATTTATCCTTCATCACTTGCAATCGCACGGATATGAGGCGTATATTGTCGGTGGGTGTGTGCGTGATATGATTTTACATATTTTAGAATCTCAAAGCAATGCCAAAAGCGATGTGAAGTCTCAAAATCTACCAAGTGATTATGATATTGCCACTTCTGCCCTGCCAAGTGAAGTGATAAGGCTTTTCCCCCGCACAATCCCCACCGGCTTAAAGCACGGCACGATAAGTGTTATGTATGATAATATAATGTATGAGGTTAGCACCTTTCGCATAGAGGGGACTTATAGTAATAAACGCGCTCCAGATAGCGTGAGTTTTACCCTTGAGTTGAAGCAGGATTTGCAAAGGCGGGATTTTACGATGAATGCCCTTGCGTATTCGCCATATACGGGACTTATTGATAAGGTAGGTGGGCTAAGGGATATTATCAATCGTAAGATTATGTGTGTGGGGGAGGCACATTTGCGTTTTGATGAAGATGCTTTAAGAATCTTGCGTGCGTTGCGTTTTGCTGCGACTTTGGGCTTTGAGATAGAATCTCACACGGATTCTGCATTGCGAGAATGTGCTAAGAATTTATGCTATATCTCAAAAGAACGCATAAGAGATGAGCTAACAAAACTTCTATGCGGGAGGGCAGCTCAAAAAATTGTGCGTGAGTATAGCGATGTGCTTTGTGTAGCACTTGGCGGAATGATAAGACTTCAAGGACTAGCAGTGATATTGCCACAAAATGTAGAATCTCACACGCTTGTTTGGGCTTTATTTTTGGCTCAAGTGTGTCAAAGGCAGAGAGTAGAAGCACTCTTAGAATCTTTAAGGTTTGATAATAAAACAAGGCGGCATATCGTGGAGATTCTAAAAGCGTGTGAAATACCACTTAGGGCAAGTAAAGATGAGATAGCAAGGCACATTATTGCTCTTGGTGGGCGAGAGGCTAGGCGTGAATGGCTGAGTGGAGAGCGGATTTTGCGTGATATGATAAGGCTTAAGAGTGTTATTGCAGATGAACAGGGGCTAAAAGAGTTTAAAAAAAATGTGGAACAGGTGCTAGATTCTACATTGCCCTTAAGTCTCAAGGAGCTGTGTATAAATGGCGATGACTTAAGGGCATTGGGCTTTGTGGAAAAAGACATTGGCAGAATCTTGCAGATATTGCTTGAAGAGATTGTGAGTGAAAAATTAAAGCATTCTAGGGAAGCTTTGCTTGTAAGGGCGAGGGAGCTAAGGGGTTAGGTTTATGCTTTTGTTGTTGAATCTTAGCTTATTGAAGCTTTGCGTGATATTCTAGGCTTTTGTTTGTGTAGCTAGAATCTACTTTGAGATTTTAAGCCTTTGTCATATTTGCAAGTGTAGGCAAGAGCTTTGCTCGTGCGAGCCTTTGAAAAAGGCGAAATATCTTTGTTAGATTCCTTGTAAGATACTTCAGCTAACGCTTCAGTATGACAAGTTGCGGAGTTTGCGTGAGATTCTAAGCATTACAAAGGTGTGTAAATCTCATTCCCAATGCTTTTGTATCGTTCCCAATAAAAGTCGACAAACTCTCTAACTTGTGGATTCAAAGCGTGATAGCCTTTGTTGTTTATGTAAGTCTTAAGCCACGCATTTGCCGGGAGCTTTTGTATATAGTGGTTGGCAAGGGATTTATAAGTGTGCTGATACCACGCTATGAGCTTAGGGTAATGCTCTTTGTGAATCTGCAAATGCGGTGTTTGTGTCTTATCAAAGCTTAATACCCCGCTTTGAAATAACCCACTCAAATGCAATAATCCCTCGCAATAATATGCCAGAACTTCCAAGCTCTTCCTCCACGCCATAAGCCCAACGCAACGCCTAATGTGGTCTTCAAGTAAAGATTCTAAAATTTTATCCATTCCACCCAAGCTTGTTTCATAAGCAAGAATCTCTTTCAAATCTTTGCAATCCGCAGAATCTTGCCCCATATTTTTTGCTTTCTCATAGTGTAAAAACCACGCCACAAGTCCACCGCAAGTAGCCTTAAATTCTTCTATATTTTTAAACTCTCCATCAATATTCATAAGCCCCTCACTCTGCCAATCCACCCACAGAATATGCCCAAACTCGTGTCCATTCGTGCTAATGTCATACATAAAGTGCCAAAGCCTTTCATTATGAAATAAAATCTCACGCCACTTCTCCAAAAGCTCCGCCCCGAAAAACTCTACATTAATTTTCATCTGCGGTTTGGCTTTAGCTTGATTGATGATTCTATCTGGGAAAGCAAAGATCTTTTTGCCCTTTTGACTGGAGATTGTCTCATCATTTGGCACCACTTGTGCGGAAAATAGTCCATTATTCTCCGCTCCATAATACAAAAGCGGCATTGAGTTATACAAGCTTGTTTGCTTAAACGCACAAGTAATGGCATTATAAAGCGTAGAATCTAGCTCTAATTCTTGACTTAATGTTTGAAACATTGCCCCCACAAGATTCTTTGCATAGCTTTGTGTTTCATTCTTTTTATTCTCTAGGCGTAAGTCCCATTCAGGTGCGACACTATGGCGATAAATATCTTCATAATATTCAAAGGGGTGGGCGATTTGCAAAGGCGTTTTGATAGCCATCCACGCTAAATCCACTTCCTGCCATCGCTGAATGAGATTTTTACTCTCACTCTCTCCCCACGCTTTTATAAGTGCCTCAAAATAGGCAATATAAGCCTCTTTTGCCTGATAGATAGAATCTTCAAGCAAGTTAAGATGTGCAATACTTTGTTTTAGAGCTGCAATAATACGCTCCACATCTTGTGAGAATGCCTTGACATAGGGCTGTGAGATAAACTTTGTGCCAACTTGCAGCGGGATAGAGTAGCACCTCCCGATATATACGCCATTTTTATCTGTGTCAAGGCTAGATTCTAGAATCTGCCTTATCTCTTGTGTGCTTTTGTGAGAGTCTGCGGTGTTGGCTCGGTCATTTGCATTTGGCAAACTCCCTTCGCCTCCACCTTGAGAACCCAAAAAATCATCACAAGATACTTCTGCGGCGACATCTTGTGTAAAATCTAGGTTTGTGGGAGATTCTACGAAGCTATATGTTTTCTCAAAGTCTCGGTTTATCTTATCAATCAATCGTTTTTGCCACGATACAAAAAAGTCATTCATCGCAAGTCCAACGCGATGTGTGCTATATAAAATCTCCCTATAAAATGCACTTAAAAGCCCCTTTTGCTCTATGCTTTGTAAAAGATTTTCAAACTGAGCTTGATAGAATCTCATCACAAAGCTAAGGAGCATATATCGTGCTTTGTCAATCTTATTTTGTTTGTTTTCATTCTCTGCATATTGCGTTTGTAAAATCTGCACGATTTTATCCTCTCGCAAGTTGATGATACGCTCACACAAAGCCATAAGCGTAGATTGAGTAGGCTCAAGCTCACATTGCTTACTCAAATCGCAAAGCAGAGCATATTTCTTAGAATCTTTTTGCATAATAGAATCAAAGAATGTATAAATCTCTTTACTTTGAAGCTGACTAAGCTCATAAATCTGTGCGAGTTCATTTTCAAATACTGCTTTTGATTTTTTCATAATATCTCCTTGATTTTTGCTTGTGTGGGATAAATTAGCAAAACTTTGCCATAATATCGCTTAATAAATGACTTAAGCAAGGGAGGCAAATATGGATTCAAGTGAGCTTATGGATTCTCGTTTTGAACGCATTATTAGACAAAATCAGCTTAAAACCTACGCTGTTTTATGCGTGTATATTGCCATTTTGCCTTTTATTTTAGTAGCTCAAACTCTCAAGGGGTGCGTATGGCTAGAAATATTTTGTTTGTATTGCAGTTTGTTTATTTCTCGCAACCGCGAGTATATGGCGGATTCTGGTGCGGCGTATTTGATGAAAGATAGTGAGCCGATGATTGGAGTGCCAAATACAGGGCGAAAAGGTGGGGTATCTGGCTCTAAACTTGCGATGAGTAATGTGGATTTAAGTCGCAGCTTAACACAACTCATTGTTGTATAGAGAGGATTCCCAAGCAAACTCCAAAGCCGTAGCCACCTCAGACCAAATTCTCAATACTCTCCTTAACCTCTTGTAATCTATAGTTTTCTTGCTATAGATTACCCTTACTTTAAAGCCTTGCACAAGGCATAAAAAGATAGAGTGGAAAATTTATATATTTAGATAATATTTACATAGAACCTTTAGTATTCTATTTCTATTTCAAATACCAAAGGAAAGAAAATGCTAAAAATCAACATAACAAAAGTATTGCTTATAGGCATATACTCATCTACCCTACTTCTACAAGTCCAGGCAAAAGAATATGATGCCCAAGATATCGCTAATGTATTCTACGCACTCAATGGAGATGCCGCCAACCCTCATAAGAAAATCAACCATGCTAAGGGTTTTTGTGCTCTTGGTGAGTTTAAACCCGTTAAAAACATCACGCAAACACTCCAAATCCCCATACTCAATCAAAGCTCTATTCCTGCACAGATTCGCTTTTCTCTAGGTGGTGGTAACCCACAAGCAAGTGACAAATCAAAGCCCCGAGGCATTGCTATCAAACTAGAGGGCAAAAGCGAAAGCTGGGAGCTTGTTATGCTTAATACTGAAATCAACTTTGCTAAGAATCCTAAGGAGTTTTATGAGTTTTTTGCTATGAAAGTGCCCAAAAATGGCAAGCTAGATACCAAAAATATTCAAAAGCGTACACAAAAAGTAGCCTCATATCGCAATTTTGAAGCCCTACTAAGCACCATAGGTATTACAGGAAGCGTAGCTAACACAATGTATCACAGCATTCACGCATTTTATTTTAAAGACGCCAAAAGTGGCGACATGCTCCCTGCTCGCTTTAAACTCGTGCCCTTAAATGGCGTATCCTACCTCACAGATGAAGAGCTTCAAGCTCGCGGTGATGACTTTTTAGAATCTGATTTCAAAGCTAAAGTAGCTAAAAAACCTATTGAATACAAGCTCATAGTAGTATTTGCTAATGCCAATGACACCCTTAATGACACAACAGCCCTTTGGAGTGGTGAGCATAAAGAGTTGGCTATAGGCACACTCAAAGTAAATAAATACAATGGCATAGACTGCAATGGCGATGTGTTTATGCCAGGTACCCTCCCTCAAGGCATAGGTGAACCCAAAGATCCATTATTTAACTTACGCGATAGCACCTATGCTATTACCTTTAGTAAAAGACAATAACTACACCATCCACACATCCCATAAAAAGGGGCTTACCCTCTAAGCCCCCCCCCCTCTACATCTAACAAAGCATCCCCCATATCTCTCTTCTTACATCACTCTTCAAAGATTAAAAAGATAAATTAGCAAAACTTTGCCATAATATCGCTTAATAAATGACTTAAGCAAGGGAGGCAAATATGGATTCAAGTGAGCTTATGGATTCTCGTTTTGAACGCATTATTAGACAAAATCAGCTTAAAACCTACGCTGTTTTATGCGTGTATATTGCCATTTT
>NZ_QXJF01000001.1:0-77320 GCF_003670275.1 Helicobacter labetoulli | reverse complement strand
GGATTCTCGTTTTGAACGCATTATTAGACAAAATCAGCTTAAAACCTACGCTGTTTTATGCGTGTATATTGCCATTTTTGTTTTTATCGGGCTGTTGGCGGATATTATTCGGCTAAATAGCGAGAGTTTGCAGGATGGATTCTATCTCTTACTCACATTGCAGGAATTCCCCCTTATCACTTTTATAATGGGCGTTGTGGCATTTGGCGTGATAATGTATAGTGTGGGGCAGTTTTCACGCATTATGCTAAGTGGCAATGAGTATAAACGCATAAATCCAAATCTCGTGCTTTCCCGCAGAGAATCCACACTCTATGGTGTTTTTAGCGATTTGCTTAGAAGTGCAAATTGCCCTTTTGAACCAGCGTTATATATCATAGAAGCTCCATATATGAATGCCTTTGCAAGTGGGTGGAATGAAAAAAACTCTATGATTGCTATCACTTCCACACTTTTAGAGCGACTAAAAGAAGATGAGCTAAAAGCTGTCATCGCCCACGAGCTAAGCCATATACGGCACGGCGATGTAAGGCTTACAATGTGTGTGGGGATTTTAAGCAATATTATGCTTTTGGGTGTGAATATCTTTGCCTTTTATTTTAGTGGTTCAAATTCTCAAGGGGCGCGTGTGGCTAGGAATATCCTGCTTGTGTTGCAGTTTATTTTGCCTTTGCTTACAATGGTGCTAAGTCTTTTTATCTCTCGCAACCGCGAGTATATGGCAGATTCTGGTGCGGCGTATTTGATGAGAGATAGTGAGCCGATGATTAGGGCGTTACAAAAGATTAGCCAAGATTATGCTCAAAACACTTACATAGAGCCAAACCCCACGCGTGCAAATGCGTATCTTTTTGATACAAGCGAGATTCTAAGCACTCACCCTAGCATACAAAATCGTATTAAATCATTGCTAGGGCAAAGATTTTGAAATGCGTATAGGGCATTTAGCTTGTGGCGATTTTTTAGGGCATTCAGTATTGAGTGATAAATCGGCGATTCTGCGTTCGCCAACTACGGCACTTACGCCTAGTAAGCTTCTTGTTGGCTCACTTGGTGCAGACGAAGTCAAACCCGTCCCACGCAAAAACACCAATTCACTAAAGAAACCTGCTGTGGCTTCGCCTTGCACCGCTTTGCTGGTTTTCTCATCTCAATCCTTAGAATGCCAAGATTCTAGCGGTGCAGATTCTACCCCTTGTCATACTGAGCTTTGCGGTGCAGATTCTATCCCTTGTCATACTGAGCCTTTAGGCGAAGTATCTCGCACAGAATCTAAAAGAGATTTTTCGCCTTTTTTAAAGGCTCAAAATGACAAGATTCTAGAATCTCAAGTAGATTCTTACAGCCACATCGCATTAATCCATTTTAACTTTTAAAGGAGTGTCAAATGCAAACACCACAAGATAAAGCCCTAGAGCAAAGCTCAAAGGCGTTTTTTGAATCTTTATGCGCGTTTGTGGGGGAAGATTCACAACGAGAAGGGATAGAGGGCACACCTAAGCGTATTGCTAAAAGCTTTGCAGAAATGCTAGATGGATACGCTCAAAGTCCCAAAGAGGCGTTAGGTAGTGTCTTTGAAGATGGCGTGTGTGATGAGATGATAGTGCTTAAAAAACTGCCATTTTACTCTATGTGTGAGCATCATCTTTTGCCTTTTTTTGGCTCTATATCCATAGGTTATATTCCGGATTCTAAGCTTGTGGGGATTAGTGGCTTGGCACGATTAGCGGAAGTTTTTACACATCGTTTGCAGATTCAAGAGCAGCTTACAGCGCAAATTGCTAATGCACTGATGAGTGAGCTAAGCCCTAAGGGTGTAATGGTAGTATGTGAGGCAAGGCATTTGTGCCTTGAAATGCGGGGCAAACAAAGGCAGTCGCATATCATCACTTCTGCGTTGCGTGGGCTATTTAAGAAAGATTTTAAAACGCGTGCAGAATTTATGCAGCTTTTGAATCAATCTTAAATGAATTGTATCTGATCGCTACTTTTTCAAAGAAAAATACTCAATTTGTGGAGATATTCCCCATATTTTACATAAATTTTACATTTAGCCTTGACATTTTATACATTTTCTAATGATAATGGCACTAGTTCAATCTTGAACTATAATCTTAAACAACTCGTAATGGAGGTTTTTATGAAAAAGATAGTTGTAAGCAGTGCTTTATCGGCTCTTCTTGTCTTGCCAGCAATGGCTTTTGAAGTGCATAATAACGATGATACAAAGGTTGATATCTATGGATCAATCCGTGGTTATGTAGGCTATGGCGAAAGTGGCAAGGCTGGAGCTGATGCAGGATACCTTATTGGGATTCAAAATAACTCACAATTTGGTGTGAAATTCCAAAAAGATAAGTTTAAAGCTAATGTAGAGTGGGGTGCAGTAGAGCCGGGCGTTGATGGCACTGATCAAAGCACAGGTTGGAGACAATATTGGGGATCTTATACAACTTCAGCTGGAACAATCCTCTTTGGTAAGACAAATACCCCAACAATTGATAATGGCTTCACAAATGACTTTATCAACAATGACAATGGATCAAGTGGCTTTGGTGGTATTGCTACGGGAAGCAGAAAGATTCAGATTCAATATAATGTAGCTGGACTAAGCCTAGCGCTTGTAGAAGATAAAACAGGTGCTGGTAGAAGTAGCAATGCAGCTAAACCAAATCAAGAATCTCCTCGTATCGCTGCAAGCTATACCATCAATGATGATAAAGGCAAACCTACCTTTAAAGTAGCAGCGACTTATAAATACTACAATTCTAACACAATTCAAGAAAATGTGCCTGCTGGGACAAGTGCATATCACGCTTGGATAGGTTATAAACCTACATTTGGTAGCTCATTCCTATCACTTATGGCACATTATGGTAAAAATGGGCATCTCTATGGTGAGCAACTCACAAGAATAAGTGCAGGTGGTTATCAGCATTCTACGCTTGATGTAGCTGGATTAGACGCACAAAGAGCTGGTGCAAGAGCTGAGTTTGGCACAAAGCTTTCAGATGATATGAGCTTAATTGTTGGTGCTGGGTATCAAGCGACATTTGGTGGAAAAGGGCAAAAAGCTCAAGCAGGAAGTGATTCGAAAGATAGCTTTATTCAAGGCTATTCAGCGTTTATTCAGCTTCCTTACAAAGTTAGCTCAAACTTTACTTTTGCTCCACAAGTAAGCTTCTATCAAACGATAGAAACTAACAAGAATGCAGTGACAACAACAACAAGTGAGAATGCTAAATTTAGTGGCAAAGAAACAGGTGTTATCGCTGCTGCTAGAATCAAATGGGATTTCTAATCCTTTGATTGTGCTTCAAAAGGTGTCGCTTGACACCTTTTGCTTTTTCTCACATCTTTTGTTTTACTTCCTTTTATTTTAAAGTTTCATATCATATTTAGCACTTTAGGCTTATAATACTGCTTTTCCCACATTTTTTCTTAGGATTTTTCTATGGCATTTGATTTTGGTATGGATATAAGTGCAGGTATGGTTTGCTTTCTTATTTTAGCGGCATTTGTGGCTGGATTTGTAGATTCTATTGCTGGAGGGGGTGGAATGATAACTATCCCTGCTTTACTCTTTGTGGGAATCCCACCGCTTCAAGCCCTAGGGACAAATAAGTTTCAAAGCTGTTTTGGGAGCTTTGGGGCGAGCTTGCATTTTTACAAAAGGGGGCATATTGATTTAAAAGGAAGTGCGGGGTTTGTGTGTGTGGTTTTTCTTAGCTCTATGCTTGGGAGCTTGTGTGTAGGGCTTTTTGAGAGTGATTTTTTGCGTAAATGTATCCCGTTTTTACTCATTATTTTTGCTTTTTACTTTCTATTTTCACCAAAAATCACGCAAGATTCTAGCAAAGCAGTGCTAGGCAGTGTGGGGCTTGGCTTTGTGCTAGGAATGATTGGCTTTTATGATGGCTTTTTTGGTCCGGGGACTGGTTCGTTTTTAATGCTTGCTCTTATTGCATTGGGGGGATTTGGGCTACTTCAAGCTTTGGCAAATGCGAAACTTTTTAATTTTGCTACAAATCTTGCTTCAATGCTTGTCTTTGCCTTTGGGGGGCATATTTTGTGGCTTGTTGGCTTATGTATGGCGTTGGGGCAGTTTGCAGGGGCGAGTTTAGGCTCAAGGGTGGCTATTGGCTATGGAGTGAAGATTATAAAACCGCTTGTGGTGTGCGTGTCTTTGGCGGCTTGTGTGAATCTATTGTATAAAGAATTTTTCACTTCACTTTGACTTCATTTTAAAAGTATAAACTTCGCCTATCCATTTAAGGATAAACTAACATAAAAGGAGTTTTTATGAAACTTACAAGGACATTGAAAATAGGTGTGTTGGCTGTGGCTTTTGGAAGTCTAGTGTGTGCGAATGCAGCGGATTTTAGCAAGAAAAGTGATAAGGAGCTTATTTCACTCTCTGGCATAGTTAAGGTTGAAGAGTTTGCTGACTATGAGCTTGAGATAGCAAAGCGAATGAAAGCTAAAAGTGAAAAAGAGGCAAAAGACTTTAGAGAAAAGCTCAAAGCTCAATATGAAAAGGCTACTGAAAATATGAGTGTCAAGGAATATAGAGAGTATAAGAGGGCTACGCACGAGGCAATGAAAAAGCGTGTGGAAAAGATGAGTGAAAAAGAGCTAAAAGAGAGTGGATTGCCACAGCACAAGCATTTAAAAGCGTGTAAGGGTGAATGCAAGGATACAAAGCATTGTGAGCCAAAAAAGAAATAAAAAATTTGCCTTGCAATGATAATGAAAGGTAGCAAGGCTAACTTACGCTTAAAGTATATCTTTAAGCGTGTAAAAATAATCGCACGAAGTGCCTCCACTTAAAGCGTTGTAGGGGGTGAGTGGCACGCTCACGAACGCCCAAAGGCAAGGGGAGATTATATAAGGGGGGAGGGAGCGAGTTTGCATTCTTGCGGAGCAATAATCCACACTTGCAAATTTAAGCCCATCCCCCTTATGAAAAAAACAAAAACTTAGAATCTTGAAAAAGAGATACTTTGCTGTCGCTCAGTATGACAAAAAAACAAGGAAAAAGGCAAAAGATTCTATTCTTGTGGATTGTTATATGTTAATCTTGCAATGGTGGAGTGCGAGAGTGTGACAAAAAGCAAAAGTGCAAAAAGGAAGTAAAAGATGTCTGCAAAGATTTTGTTGCTAGAAGATGACTTTGTGCTAAGTGAGATTCTATTGGAATTTTTACAGGAGCAGGGCTATGATGTGAAGCTTTGTGATAATGCTAAAGATGCGTTAAACTACGCTTATGAGCAGCATTTTGATTTATGGCTTTTTGATGTGAAAGTGCCTTTGGGTAATGGATTTGATATACTAAAAGAGCTTAGGGAATGCGGAAAGAACACGCCGAGCATTTTTATCACTTCGCTTGATAGGATTGATGATTTGCAAAATGGCTATAAGGCTGGGTGTGATGACTATCTTAAAAAACCCTTTGAGCTTTTGGAGCTGCAATATCGTATCCATACTTTACTCAAACGCTCCTTTTCACATACGCATACAGAATATGTGAATCTGCATAATGGTATGAAGTTTGGAATCTTAACGCAACTGCTCTATGATGAGCATAACGCCATTGTGCCTTTGACACAAAAAGAGAGCCTTTTGCTCTCACTGCTTTTGCAACATAAGGGGGGCTATGTCTCCCAAGAGATGATTTTTAGCACTTTGTGGGAATACGAGCAAGAGCCAAGTGAAATGAGTTTGCGTGCGTATGTGAAGAATCTGCGTAAGATTCTAGGCAAGGATAGTATTGTTAATCAGCGTGGCAGGGGGTATTGCTATAATGAAAATAGGTCAAATGTGGAGTAGAATGAGTGAGAATGCAAAGAGTATCATTAAGATTCTAAGTCTATATTTGGGGACAACAGGCATTTTTTTATGCGTGTTTTTTTGGTTTTCTTATGCCAAGGAAGTGCGGCATTTGGTAGCACAGCAAGTGAGTGAGCTGCGTGAGATAAGCCTTGAGGTGTATGAGATTTTACATAACAATAAAGATGATGTAAAAGCTGGACTCGCTCAGATTCAAAGCGAGATAAGCACACCGCTTAGAATCTACAATAAAAAAAGCGTGGTGATATATGATACTTTGCAAGTAGAGCTTACCCAAAGCGAGATAGAAGAGGGTTTTGCTATGCGTGGGGACTATGTGATTATTGAACCTTCAATGCACGAGAAGATTCCAAAAGCCCATAAGAGTAAGAAGAATCTTGTATCAAAATACCGCGATAATGCGAGATATAAAATTTTTATACAAGATACTTCTTTGGAATCTCAAATGTTTTTTTTACGCCTTAAGATGATTGCGTATTTTTTGCTTTCACTTTTTGGCGTGGGTGTGGTGGCGTATTTTTTAGTCAAGCTCTCTTTGAAGCCTATGCAGCAGCGGATCAATGCTTTGAATGCGTTTATTAAAGATTCTACTCACGAGATAAATACACCTTTAAGCATTATTCTAATGAGTATTGAGACACTTCCACTTGATAATCTCACCCCTGCACAATCCCAAAAGATAGAGCGTATTAAACTTGCTTCTAAAAGTCTCAGTCATATTTATAAAATCTTAGTGGCATATAACTTCCCTCATAGCATAAATCATAAGTGTGAGAATCTTGCCTTGCATATTTTGCTGCAGGAGCGATTAGAGTATTTCTCGCCATTTTTTGAGCAAAAAGCTTTGCAACTGCAAAGCACCATTACGCCGAGCTATATTTTTGCAAGTGCGGAAAAGATGAGCTGTGTGCTTGATAATCTTTTAAGCAATGCTATTAAATACAATAAAAAGGGCGGTGAGATTGATATAAGCCTAAAAGAAGGGGTTTTAAGCATTAGCGATAGCGGCTGTGGTATGGCAGATTCTGATAAGGAAAGAATCTTTGAGCGATATGTGCGGTGCAATGACTATCAAGGGGGCTTTGGCATAGGGCTAACGCTTATTAAGAGAATCTGCGATGAATATGGCATAAATATAGAAGTGCAGAGCGAACAAGGTAAGGGAAGTTGTTTTACTTTAATATGGAAGCAAGAAGGTAGAAAATAAAACACTTTTTAATTCAAAAAAGTGTAGGATTCTCGCATTCAAATTGATAAGGATTGTGTATGCAAGAAACGATTATTATGATTGAAAAAATTGTGCTTTCATCTATTTTTTTCTCGCCTGAAAAGTTTGAAGAGATTGCCGCGGAGCTAAGCCCAAGGGATTTTTTACACCCTGTGCATAGGGATATTTTTGCAATGTGTGAGGTTTTGAATAAAGAGAATCTGCCTATTGATAGTGAATTTATCCTTGCTAAAAAACCTGCAAATAAGAAAATCACGCAAGAGGAGCTACTTGAGATTCAAGCTATTAATCCTATTGCTAATATTGAAGCGTATATTAATGAGATAAAAGAGGCGAGTATTAAGCGTGAAATGCACTCTTTGGCTAATCTTTTGCGTGAAAAATCGCTTGATAATAATCAAAGTGTGGAAGAAATTGTTGATGAAGTGAGTAAAAAGCTAAGTGATATGAGTTTGGGAAAAGCAAATGATGATGTGTATGATGCACAGCAAGTTGCTAATGGTGTGATGGATTACATTATAGAGCTTAAAAATCGTGGTAATCTCATTGTAACCGGGCTTGATACAGGCTTTAAAAAGCTTAATCACTTTACCACAGGCTTTAATGATGGTGATTTGATTATCATAGGTGCGCGTCCATCTATGGGAAAGACTACTTTTGTGCTCAATCTTGCTCAACATATTTTAGATAACAATAAGGGCGTTGTGATTTTTAGCCTTGAGATGCCATATTTGCAGCTAGGTATGAGAATGCTAAGTGCAAAGGCATCAATCCCTTTGCAGAATCTCCGCAGAGCAAATCTTACTGAAAATGAGATAAGTGAGCTAAGTAGAGTGGTGGATAAACTAGCAAGTCAGCCTTTGCAGATTGTAGATACCTCATCTCTTAGTATTGCTCAACTCAAAGGGCGGCTGCGTAGGCTTAAAAAACAATACCCTGAAATTAGCGTGGCTATCATTGATTATTTGCAGCTTATGAATGGTGGCAAGGGGGAGCTTGGCAAACAAGCTGAAGTATCCGAAATTTCACGCGGACTGAAGATGTTAGCACGGGAGCTTTCAATGCCTATTATCGCCCTTTCTCAGCTCAATCGCCTTGTAGAATCTCGCGATGATAAGCGTCCTATTCTTTCGGATTTGCGAGATTCTGGAGCAATAGAGCAAGATGCTGATGTGATTTTGTTTTTGTATCGTGATGATGTGTATGCTAGAAGGGCAGATAAGGAGCGATATGCAAAATTTAAAAAAGAGGGTAAGGAAAAGGACTTTAAGCCCGAGCATACCGAGCGTGAGGTTGAACCAGCCGAGATTATTATCGCTAAAAATCGCAATGGTGAGATTGGCAATGTGGAGATTCGGTTTAATAAAAAATTCACGCGTTTTGAGGATAAACCTGAAGAAAACAGCCACGAGATGACACAAACGCGTATTGATGGTGTGGATTTTTTGCAAGGTGTGGAAAAAAGCACATCATCTCAAAGCTCCACAGATTCTAATTTTGATATACCTAATGTTTTTTAAAAAGTGAATAGAAAAGCTCACTCTACACATTCTCCTTTGGCAGTGGAGATTCTACATACAAAAAGGGAGTTTTTGGCATTTGTGGGATTGTGTTTGGCTCTTTTTGTAGGGAATATGCTTTTAGAATATAGTGCATATCGTGCTTATATCGCCCCACAAGATACTCAAGAGATTTATGCTCAAGTCATTGCTCAATACACAAAGCATAAGAATGATTCAAGCTATCAAGTTTTAAAACTTAAAAGCAACAAGGGCGAGATTTTCTATACAACAAGCAAGGAGGATATTAGGGACATTAGTCATAGGTTTGTGAGAATCTATGGTAAAAGGCTTGAATGCTCCTTTGTGGAGTATTTAAAAAGCTGTTTTTTTGTCTCCTATCGCATTAGCCTTTTGGCAGATTCTGATTATAGGCGGAGTTTTAGGGTATATATAGAAGCTCAACATAATGAGCCGCTTATTGCTTCTTTGTATAAAACGCTCTTTTTGGCAGATTTTTTGCCCCATATTTGGAGGGATTTGAGTAATAAGCTAGGAGTGGCACATCTTATTGCCATTAGTGGCTTTCATCTTGGAATCTTAAGTCTTGTGGTTGGTGGGCTTTTGGGCTTTGTGTATGGGAGGTTTCATAGATTTGTGAGTTATCGCAATAAGTATTTTGATATTGGAATCTTGCTTTGTGCGGTGCTACTTGTTTATTTGTTTGTGCTTGATTTTTCTCCATCATTTCTGCGTGCGTATGTGATGAGTGTGTGTGCATTTGTAGCTATTTTTAGTGGGATAAAATTACTGAGCTTTAGGCTGCTTTTTGTGGCTGTGGCTTTGTGCTTGGCTTTATTTCCGCGTTTAATTTTTAGCGTAGGGTTTGGGCTATCTATTAGCGGAGTGTTTTTTATCTATTTGTTTATAAAGTTTAGCAAGTTTGAGTGGCAAGAAGGTGGGATTTTGAAAAAATTTCTCTTTTTGCCTTTGTGGTTTAACACGCTTATTTTCCTTGATATGCTTATCTTAGTGCATTGGTCTTTCCCTTATTTTACACCTTTAAATCTTTTTAGTATTCCTTTAAGCCTGCTTTTTGTGATCTTTTTTCCTTGTATGCTTGTGGCTCATATTTTGGGCTTTGGTGGGCTATGTGATGTTTTGTTGCAATGGGCTATGGGATTAGAGCTAGATTCTATTGAGTTTTATACGCCTACTTGGCTTTTGGTAGCTTTTTTGTTATTGTGTGTTTTGGCTATGCGTTTTAGGGTGGCTTATATAGCTTTACACTGCGTGGGTGGGAGCTTTTTCATCTTTTTATGTATGCGGTTTATGAATCTAGTTTATGAGATGTGAGTGTGTAATATACAGATTTTACTTTGCCTAACTTTTTGCGATTAAGACAGAGTAGCTTATCGTGAGCTACGGCTAGAAAAATGCAGTCAAAATAGGCTAAAGGAAGCTCATCTAAAAGTGAGATATGATACATTTTTTGCACCTCTTGTTTGTCTGCCATAGGGTCATACACACTTACTCTTACGCCAAAAGATTCTAGCTCTTTTTTGACAATAGGGACTTTGGAATTTCGTATATCGGGGCAATTTTGCTTAAAGGTAATGCCAAGGATTAACACTTTTGCATTGAGAATCTCAATGTCGCTTTGTAGCATAAGCTTGATTATTTTATGTGCTATAAAATGTGGCATAGTATCATTAATCAATCGCCCAGAGCTAATCACTTGTGGGTGATAACCAATGCTATTAAGCTTATGTGTGAGATAGTAGGGATCTACACTTATGCAATGCCCCCCAACAAGTCCGGGTGTGAAAGGGAGAAAATTCCATTTTGTTTTTGCCGCTTCAAGCACTTCTAAAGCGTCAATCTGCAATACATCACAAATCATATACATTTCATTGATGAATGCAATGTTTAAATCGCGTTGAGCATTTTCTATGATTTTTGTCATTTCAGCCGTTTTGATTGATGAGACGCAAAAAGTCCCAGCTGTGATAATTGAGCCATAAAGGCTGTCAATGAAAGTGGCTACCTCTTGTGTGCTGCCTGAAGTGATTTTTTGAATCTGCGTGAGTGTATGGGAGCTATCGCTTGGATTAATGCGTTCAGGCGAGTAGCCAAGGTAAAAATCAGTGTTGAAAACTAGATTTGAGCTTTTTTCTAAGGCGTTTTTGCATTCATTTTCCGTGCAGGTAGGGTAGGTGGTAGATTCATAAATAACGATATTACCTTTTTGTAAAACCTTGCCTACAAGCTCACTTGCGTGAAGCAAGGCGGAGAGATTTGGTGTTTTATTCTCTGTAATAGGTGTAGGCACACAAATAATATAAATATTTGCCTTTGTGATTTGAGAAAGCTTGTGAGTGAAACTAAGATTTGTGCAGTTTTGTAAATCTTGGCTGCTTACCTGTTGTGTGCTATCAAAAGCAGAATCTAGCTCATCAATCCGCGATTTATCTATATCAAAGCCGATAGTGGGATAAGCCTTGCTGAAAGCCACAGCTAAAGGCAAACCCACATAGCCCAAGCCAATAATAGCAATATGTGCGTTTTGGAGTGTGGGAATAGGCATTTCATACCTTGAAGATTCTATTGTTATAAAGGCGATAAGCGGTGTTATCATAGCTATCATAGGCGAGATTTTCCGCATTAAAGTGAAGCCTATTTCCTGCCTTATCTACCCACGCGATTTGCCTTGCAGGATTGCCTACATATAGGGCAAAATCTGGCACATTTTTTGTTACCACACTTCCTGCACCAATGAGTGCGTATTCGCCAATTTCCACACCGCAAATGATTGTTGCATTTGCTCCAATAGAAACTCCGCGTTTAATCAATGTGGGGTAAAAGCTATCTTTACGCGAGATAAATGAGCGGGGATTAATAACATTTGTAAAAACTACACTTGGTCCCAAAAAAACATCATCGCAGATTCTCACCCCTTCATATATGCTGATATTATTTTGGGCTTTGAGATTATTACCAATAATGACATTTTTGCCTACCATACAATTTTGCCCAAAAGAGCAATTTTTGCCAATCACACTGCCACTAAGAATATGGCAAAAATGCCAAATCTTACTGCCCTCACCAATGATGACATTCTCATCAATTATACTGCTTTCGTGGATAAAAATAGCCATTTAAAGCCTTTTATTTAAAGGGTGATAATCGCCCTGTAATCCAATGGGAGTAGCGTTTCTAATATGATAAGTAAGCTCAATAGCCTTTCTTGAATCTTCACAGCTAAAACCTTCATTATTTAAAATCTTAGTGTAACTTAGTGTGTGAAGGTCATTAAATCCATCGCTAAAGGTAAATTCTTCACCTTGTAAAGACAAGGAGCGATACACTCTTTTGCCTTGCTCTTTTATATGCTGTGGCAAAAGATTTTCATCAATGGATAAAAACCATCGCACCCTTGCCTTTTGTAGCACCAAGATTCCACTTACACTGGAATGATTACGATAATGCACAATATTTTGTTGCACATCACCAAAAATCCAAAGTAGCATATCAAAAAAATGCACCCCAATATTAGTTGCAACCCCACCGCTTTTGCTCTCTTCGCCCTTCCACGAGTGGAAATACCACTTACCTCTAGCGGTAATGTAGCTCAAATCAATATCAAGTACACAATTTTTACTTGATTGTTCTATGCGTGTTTTAAGTGCAAGAATACTTGGGTGTAAGCGAAGTTGTAAAATGCTATAAATATGCTTATTTGTTTCATTTTGGGCTTGTGAGAGTGCGTCTAGATTCCACGGATTTAGCACAAGGGGCTTCTCGCAAATTGCTGAAGCATCATTACGCAGGGCAAGACGGATATGCGTATCGTGAAGATGATTTGGGGAGCAGATACTAAGATAATCAAGTGGCGTGTTATTGCGTTTAAGTTTATCAAGGTAGCGTTCAAATCTTTCAGATTCAGTAAAAAAATCAGCCTGTGGAAAGTAACTATCTAAGATTCCTACAGAATCGTGCTTGTCAATCGCACAAAGAAGAGAGCCATTATTTTGCTTAATGGCTTGAAGATGTCGTGGAGCGACAAAGCCGCCCACACCGATTAATCCAAAGGTTTTGCTAGGATTTTTAATCATACATTATTTAACTTCAAAATGCACAGGGTCAGCTACAAGGCTTTTGAAATTTGGCAAATTTCTACCTGCTTCTGTGCGTGAATTGTATGGACCGATAAGATATTTTGTAGTTGATTGTCCATTACTTGATGTTCCTGCATAGACTCGGTAGCTGTAGTTGCTGATTTTTTTCAAAAATTCTTCACTTGGCTTGTTTGCAAAAGAACCAACTTGCACATAGAAGCCTTTTTCAGCGACTTGACCATTTTTTGAAGTGTCCATACGCGGTGTAGCTACCCCTTCAAAAGCATTGGCAACACTACCTGTCGCTTGGGCTGGTTTGCTCGGCTCTGGCTTTGGTGCTTGGCTAGGTGTAGGGGTAGGTTTGGCTACTTCTGGCTTTTTGGTTGCATTTGTATTGGCTGGGGCTGTAGTGCCTGTTGTTTGTGCTACTTTAACCGGTTCTTGTTTTTTTGGCGTTGCTGGATTGGTTGGTAATACAGGCCGATTCTGCGTAGTTTGAGTTATTTTGGTGCTTGGTTGCTGTTGTGTTGGTTTTTGAGCCGATTTAGGATCTTGCGTTGCAGGTGTGGCAAGTGGTGGTATGCTAGGAGATTGCGTTGATGTGCTTTGTGCCGCTGGATTTTTAGGATCGCGACTGCGAATATCATCAAGAATCTGCTGGAATCTATCATCATTACCCGCATTTTTGTCAAGAGGCACATTCTCAAACTCACTCTTTTGAGGCTCTTGGATAGGGGTAGATTCTATTGGGGTTAAGCCGTTGTTGTTTGCTATGGTTTGTTCGCCAAGATCCTCTTCATCACGCGTGATAACAAAAATCACAGCAATTAAAATACACAAAAAGATAATCGCCATACCAATCATCATCATCAATTTTTTGGTGCGATTTTGTTTTTGTAAGTCATCATCGTTGATTAAAATATCATTCAATTCTCGTTTTGTTTCCATCTTTGCTCCTTAATTGATTTAGTTACATATGTCTTGCCCACGATGCTCCACGCTCTTTTGCATAAACATCATAAGGCAAACACAGGATATTAAAATGCGGGGGCATTTCATCATTTGGAAATACTCTCCATTCTTTTGGACAATGCTGTGCTAACTTCATAGAAAGAGTTTTTATCAGTCGTTTCCCTTCACCAAGTTCGGTATGCCCTTTATGTATATAAAGATGTAAGTGCCCGGGAGTTTTGGTAGAAAAGGCAGTAAAGTTCAAAAAGCCTTCCTCCCGTAAAAGCAGCTGCGCACGATGATAGAATCTCTCTGGATTGCGTCCATTATAGTCAAAGACGATATTCTCTACCTTTGTGCCTCTACCGAGTAAAAGTGAGTGAGCGATTGTAATTTCTCTACGAAAATGCTTATTAATAAGCATAGAAGTTAGCATAGAATCTACTCGCTCATATTTGTCATAGAGAATTCTCCCCATATGACTTACCTTTGTCCCCAATCCGCTGACACGCTGATAATAATGGGAAGTATCCATTTTTATCAGTTTCAGATCCATTTCAGTCACAATCTACCCCCCTAAAAAATTGGTCGCTCATAGATTCTAAAATCTCGTGAAAAGTCTTTAATTTCTTTTTTGATTTTATGCTGCAAATCAACATTGGCAATATCATCAAGAATATCAGCAATCCACTTGCCAATCTGCTCAAATTCCTTTTCCTTCATATCCCTTGCTGTAAGGGCTGGAGACCCAATCCTTATACCGCTTGTAACAAAAGGAGAGCGTGTTTCACCCGGGACGGTGTTTTTATTCACCGTTATCCCTGCATTCCCAAGTGCTAAATCTGCATCTTTACCGCTAAAGTCGTTATTAAGGAAGCTCATAAGCACAAGGTGATTTTCAGTTCCACCGCTTACGAGATTATAATTGCGTTGAATAAGAATCTTAGCTAATGCTTGGATATTTGCCTTGACTTGTTTAGCATACACTTTCCATTCAGGCTTTAGATTCTCTTTAAATCCAACTGCTTTACCTGCGATAACATGCATAAGTGGTCCGCCCTGAATCCCGGGAAATACAGCTTTATTAATCTTTGTTATCAGCTCTTCATCATTTGTTAGAATAGCTCCTCCGCGTGGTCCTCGCAGTGTTTTGTGTGTTGTTGTCGTAACGATATGGCAATGTGGAAAAGGATTTGGATACTCTCCAGCCACTACAAGCCCAGCTATATGAGCCACATCACCCATAAGTAAAGCACCAACAGAATCTGCAATCTCACGCAACCGCTTAAAATCAAGCTCACGAGTATAGGCTGAAAATCCACATACAAGGATATTTGGCTTGATTGTTTGAGCTTGAAATGCGAGTTTGTCATAATCAATATAGCCATCAAGCTCAACCCCATAAAAAAAGCTTTGATAAAGTTGCCCGGAGGTGCTGACTTTCGCTCCGTGCGTGAGATGTCCGCCGTGGCTCAAATCCATTCCTAAAATCTTATCATAAGGTTTAAGGAGTGCGGCATACACAGCAGCATTGGCTTGTGAGCCTGAATGAGGCTGGACATTGGCAAAGCTTACACCAAAAAGTTGTTTTGCTCTATTAATGGCAATTTCTTCAATCTTATCCACAAACTCACAACCACCATAATAGCGTTTAAAAGGGTAGCCCTCAGCATATTTGTTGGTTAAAATGCTACCCATAGCCTCCATAACACTAGGGAATGTGAAGTTTTCACTCGCTATCATCTCCAAATGATCATTTTGTCTCTCAAGCTCTTTTTCTATGAGTTCATAAATTTCAAAATCTTGCTCTTTTATCGCGTAGCTCATTGCTTCTCCTTGTTTGTTTGGTCTGTTTGGGTGGCGTTATCGCTCGGCATTATATCAAAATTTGTTTTACTTGGCTTTAATGCGGGGAATAAAATCACATCTTTAATGCTTTTTACATTGCTTAAAAGCATAACTAAGCGGTCGATTCCTATGCCTTCACCCGCAGTTGGTGGCATTCCGTGTGCTAAAGCCCACACATAGTCTTCATCCATATATTGTGCTTCTTCATCTCCGGCATCTTTTGCTTTAACCTGCTCTTTAAAGCGTTCAAGTTGGTCAAGTGGGTCATTAAGCTCACTAAATCCGTTTGCTATCTCTTTGCCGCCGATAAAAAGCTCAAATCTATCAGCAATGTCCGGATTCTCATCATTGCGTCTTGCAAGCGGACTAATATCAATAGGGTATTGTGTAATAAAAGTAGGATTAATAAGCTTATGTTCCACAAACTCATCAAATGCCTCGCCCAAGAGCTTTCCATAGCTAAAAGAGCTATCAACCTTGATATGCCTTTCTTGAAGTGTTTTGAGTAATAATGCCTTATCTTCAATGACATTTTTCTCCAAACCACCTATAGTTTCCAAAGCTTCCTTGTAGCTTAAAATATGCCATTTTGTAAAATCAATATGTGTGTCATTATGCTCTAGAATCTGCGGAAGATTAAGCTTTTCTAAAAGATATGTAAAAAGCTCTTGTGTGAGCGTGATAAGGTCTTCATAAGTTTTATATGCCCAATAAAATTCAATCATACTAAATTCTGGGTTGTGTGAGTGGTCCATTCCTTCATTGCGAAAATTACGATTAAGCTCAAAGATTGCCTCAAATCCACCAACAATAAGTCGCTTAAGATAAAGCTCTGGAGCAATACGCAAATATCGCTCTACATCAAGTGCGTTGTGATGAGTGATAAAGGGACGCGCATTTGCACCGCCGGGAATTGGGTGTAGCATAGGTGTTTCTACTTCTAAGAACCCTTTTTTCTCAAAAAACTGCCGCACACACGAGATGATTTTGCTTCGCAATTTAAAAGTCTCTCTCACATCTTCATTGACAATTAAATCCACATAGCGTTGGCGATAACGCAGCTCTATGTCGCTTAACCCGTGGAATTTCTCAGGTAGTGGCACAATGCTTTTACTTAAAATCTTAAAGCTAAGTGCGTGAATGCTAAGCTCACCGGTTTTGGTTACAAACGCATAGCCTGATATATTGATAATATCTCCCACTTCTAGAATCTTCTTAATATACGCAAAGTCTTCGCCTATGTCATTTTTTGAAACATAAGCTTGAAGTATCCCACTCTCATCTTGAATCTTAATAAAACAAGCTTTGCCCATTAGACGGATAAAACGCACTCGTCCTACAATAGATTCTTTAGGAGCGGATTCTGTGGATTGAGAGTCTGTATGTGTAGAATCTTGAGCTGTAAGATGGGCATATTTTTGTAAAAAATCATTATTACTTATAGTGCGTTGTGCATCGTTGGAATAAGGATTTAAGCCCTCTTCACGCATAAGCTGCATTTTTTTAATACGCTGTTGAATATAAAAGTTAGAAAACATCTATAGCCTTTCTGTCTGTGTAGGTGTGTTTTGCGTGGATACATCATTAGAATCTTTGCTAGAATCTTCACGCTTTGATTTCATCTCTTGTAGTTTGGTTGCTTCTTGCAAAAGCTCTTCCACATCTTTGAAAGTTTCTTGTTGAGCTCTTTTGATAACTTGGTTTAAATCCTCTTGGGCTTTGTCAAGCTCACTTTTGACATCATCAATGGTATTATCAAGTGTTCCATCAAGGTTAAGATTCTCTTTTACCTCCTGAATCTGCTCAAGATTCATAATTTTTATGGAGAGATTTTTCATCATAGGAAAAATAGAGCTATTTTTTTCAACATTTTGCGAGAAGTTTTTGAGCCAAGCGATTTGCGAGATTCCAAAGACGATGATTGATAGAAGTAAAAAAGCCTTGCAGAATCCAAAAAGTAGTCCAAAAGCCTTATCAATCCCAGCTAATGGCGTAAATCGCACCATACGGAACAAAATTTCTCCGACAAGCAAGAATCCTGCCCAAATCAGCGTAATGATAATGACAAAGCCCACAAGAGAGTTAAGCTCTGGCGTATTGAGATCATAGACATTTTGTGCAAACCACTCTCCAAGCCCACTATAGAATCTTGAGGCGAAAAATATCCCAAATAAAATACCTAAAAAACTTGTCAAGCCTCGTATGACTCCTTGCCATATCCCCCTAAGAGAGAGTAAAACAAGCAAAACAATAATTCCTATGTCTATATAACTTAGTTTATCCATAATCTAAAATCCTTAATAAAAATATTTCATTTGGGCTTTAAAGGCGATATATTAAACGATTTTGCGTTATTTTGCAAGAGTTTTAGCTTATTTTTTGGTAAGGTATTTTAGAATCCTGCTTTTTTTACCCTTAAAAATAATAAAATTGAGAGCAAAAATCAAGGAACTTGCATAATGAGTGCATTGCAGAATTTAGGCAAACAGATTAAAAATTTCAGCGAACTTGTCGCCTTTGAACATACTATTTTTTCAAGCAGTTTTATTCTTATTGCGATGGTTGTAGCGAGTATGCAGCAGTATGGAGTTGCGTGGTGTGGCTGGGAGACATTTGGGCTTTGTGTTTTGGCATTGATAACTGCTAGGAATTTTGCAATGGGCTTTAATCGTTTCAAAGATAGGGATATTGATGTGCAGAATCTCCGCACAAGTAAGCGACCAAGCGTTGATGGACGCATTAAACTATCCGCACTTATTGCCTTTAACATCATAAATGCACTGCTTTTTGTGGCAGTGTCGTATTTGATTAACAATCTTGCATTTTATTTGAGTGTGCCATTTTTGATGATTTTGGCGTTTTATTCTTACACAAAGCGTTTGAGTGCCATAGCTCATTGGGTGCTTGGAGTATGCTTAGGGTTAGCTCCTATTGCTGGGGTTATTGCCGTTATGGGAGAAGTGCCTTTGTGGAGTGTTTTACTCTCTCTTGGCGTGTTGTTTTGGGTGGCTGGGTTTGATTTATTATATTCTATTCAGGATATGGACTTTGATAAGGCTAAAAATCTCCACTCTATACCCGCTTATTTTGGACTTAAGGCGACATTGTGGATTTCGCGTTTGTGTCATATCTTGGCGGTGGCTTTTTGGGCATATTTTGTGTATGAGGCACATTTGGGTGTGGTTGCGTGGATAGGTGTGGGAGTGGGGGCTTTAATGTTATGCTATGAGCAGTATCTTGTAAGCGTGCATTTAAGCAATATTCCAAAGGCATTTTTTGTTACAAATGGATATTTGGGCATTATGTTTTTTGTGTGTATTTTAGTGGATTGTGTGGGAGTAATGTATGGATATTAAAGAAATATTACAAGCTCATGGCATACAAACGCGTATAGTGCCTTGTGAGCTTGAAGTGGCTTTTGCAAAAGCAGAAGAGAATCTTAGTGCATATAAAAAGGAGTTTGTTGCACTTTCCCAACATCGTTATGGTTCTATTACGCAGTGGTTGAATAAAAATAAATCTAAAAATCGCCTAGAAGACACCGATGAAGTCCTGCTTGAGCTGCTTGTGGAGTTATACCAAAAGGTGGAAAATATTGAGCAGATTCTGCTGAATAAAAGCTTTGCCTATGTGCCTTTGGGTGCAGAGGGGATTGCAAACTTTGTGGGGCATAGTGTGCTGTGTATGCCAGAGAGCGTATTTGAAAGGGGACAGGAGTATTATTTGCGGATATTTTTACCTGCATTCCCAAAACGCCATATTGGAATCTTTGCACATTCCATTGATGAAAAGATTGTCGTTTTTACGCAGATTCATCAAGGTGATGTTGGGGATTTTGATAGTTTTGTGGCACAAATGGAGCGGCTAATGATTTTGGATTCTAAAAGTGTAGTAAAAGGAGTGGAGTGATGTTTGGAGTTTCAATGAGTAGTATGGCGATGATATTTTCGCTTATATCCATAGCAATTGTGTGTTTGATAGCCTTTTTGAGTTATAGTCGCTCTTTGGAGATTCATAAACGCATGCGCCGATTTGAAAAGGGTATGGAGGATATTAATGGAGAGATTTTTAAGATTCATAAGTGGATTAAAGATAGTGAGCTTGAAAGTCAGCTAAGCTCCACAGCGTTGAATACCAAAATCAAAACAGAATCTGCTGATGCGGTTAATAATTCGCTTGTGAGCGTATATCGGCAGATTGAGATTTTAGAAGCACAATTTAATAAAGAGCGTTCATATATTGAAGAGAAGCTTGTAAGCTTAGAAGAGAAAATCCGCGAGTTTGGCTACTTCCCAAGCTCAAGCACAAATATAGACCAAAAACGCATTTTAGGAATGTTTCGCGATGGGTGGAGTATAGATGCGATTGCAAAAGAGATGCGTTTAAGCAAGGGTGAGATAGAATTTACCATCAAACTTGCAGATATTAAGGAATAAATCCATACAAAGGAGAAACAAATGAAAAATCACACATATGCCAAACGAGTAGAGCTACTTCAAGAATCTACGACAATCGCCATAAGCACACTAGCACAGGAGCTAAAGGCTCAAGGGCAAGATGTTTTGAGTTTTTCAGCAGGTGAGCCGGATTTTGACACACCAGAGGTGATAAAAGATGAAGCCATTAGGGCATTAAAGAGTGGTTTTACAAAATATACAGCCGTAGCTGGGATTGTGGAGCTGCGTGAGGCTATTCAAAATAAGTTTTTGCGTGAGAATGGATTAGCATATGAAAAGAATGAGATTCTTGTTAGCAATGGTGCAAAACACTCGCTTTTTAATGTATTTCAGGCTTTGATTGATTCTGGTGATGAAGTGATTATCCCTTCGCCTTATTGGGTTACTTACCCAGAGCTTGTAACCTTCAGCGGTGGAAAGCCTGTTTTTGTTGAGACAACACAGGAGAGTAATTTTAAAATAACGCCAAAGCAGTTACAACAAGCCATCACCCCAAAAACAAAAATATTTGTGCTTAACACTCCTTCTAATCCAACAGGTATGGTTTATACCAAAGAGGAGCTAGAGGCACTTGCAGAGGTGCTAAAAGATACAAATGTATGGGTTGTAAGTGATGAGATGTATGAGAAGCTTATTTATGGCGTGAAATTCACTTCTGCTGCGGCAATTAGCCAAGATATGTGTGAGCGCACGATTACTATTAATGGTCTAAGCAAGTCAGTAGCAATGACGGGGTGGCGTATGGGCTATCTTGCGTGTAAGGATAAAAAGCTTGTCAAACTTATGGATAATCTCCAAAGTCAATGCACTTCAAATATTAACTCCATTACGCAAAAAGCTTCTATAATAGCTCTTAAGGGCGAAGCAGATAATGATATTGAAGAAATGCGAGTGGCATTTGAAGAGCGTATGCGGTTTGCGTGTGATGCGATTAATAATATTCAAAATCTTAGCGTTATTGCTCCACAGGGTGCGTTTTACTTATTTGTCAATATCTCTGCCCTGCCTCAGTATGGAGCAGATTCTATGAGCTTTTGTCAAGCATTGCTAAAAGAGCAGTGTGTGGCGTTAGTGCCGGGCTGTGCTTTTGGTATGGAGGGCTTTGTGCGACTTTCTTTTGCGTGTTCTTTAGAGCAGCTTGAAGAGGGAGTATCGCGTATTGCTAAGTTTGTTAAAACACTGCTTTAATTCCTTTGGGTAGTTTAAAGAGATGGGGATAAGAAAAAGCATAGCTTTTGTGAGTGTTTTGCTTTTGTGTGCTTGGTGGTGCATAGCCACTGATGAAAGCCCAAAAACGACACTTGATTTAAGCGAGCATACACTCATCTCTTCCCTAAGATTAGAGAATGAAGAATCCTTTGCTTCACATCTGCCCACACACACCTTAGATTCTATAACTTATTTTGATATTCCAAATGCTCAAGCTTCAGCTCACGCAAGTGCAATTACAAATATCCGCTCTGTGAGTGATAAGGATTTTATGTTACTATATTTTGCAGGGAGCAGAGAGGGAGCTAGAGATGTGGGGATTTATCAAAGCTTTTTTACTTTTAATGATAGCAAGGCTTTGGGTAATGAAAGTAAGAGTGAGAATCTTGGCACTTGGAGTGAGCCACATCATCTTTTAGATGCACAAAAACTTTCACAACTTAGTGGAAAATTTATCAAAAAGCTAGGCAATCCTATCACTTTTGTGGATAGGCAAAATCGTGTGCATTTGTTTGTTGTGGGAGTGAGCTTAGGTGGTTGGGCGACAAGTAAGATATATTGGCTGTGTTTAGATTCTACATTGCAAAATCTTAGCTTTGTTAGGGAGCTACATTTAAGCCCATTTTTAAACTTTTCTCATCTTGTCCGCACCCCGCCAATGCTTAAAGAAGATGGCGGATTTATCTTGCCAATTTATCACGAGCTTGCAAGGAAATATCCACTCCTGCTTGATTTTAGCTCCACATTAGAGCTAGATTCTATAATAAAGCCCTTAAATATTCACTCACAGCTTCAGCCTAGCTTTATCGCATTAGATTCGCACACTGTTTTTGGGGTATATCGCAATCACAAAGCTTATGATAATGTGCTTTTCACATCATTGTGCGATGAGTTTTGTCAAAGCCCAAAGCGGAGCAATTTGCAAAGCTTTGATTTTTCTTCCGTGCTTTTTACGAGCCTAGATTCTATCTATTTGCTTCATAATCAAACACAAAGGAAAAGTGGCAATAAACGCGAGGAGCTGTGGATTATGTCTCTTAATCAAAAAAGCTTAGATTCAGAATCTGTGAGCTTTGAGCCTGTGTTGAAGCTAGATACACTCCTTGATAATGAAGTGTCTTATCCAAGCGTGGCTGTGGGCGATGAGTTTATCGCGGTTGCTTACACTTATGGGCGTTTGCATATTCGTGTTGCATTGATACCAAAAGCAGTATTGAAAAATTATGCTACACAAGGAGGGCAAAAGTGAATGCTGTCAATCTTGCCATAAGTATTGGGCTAAATATCATCACTCTTGCGGGAATTGTGTGGTGTTGTTCTAAGCTTAGCTTTTTATCTCATTTTTTTAGCTCAAAAAAAGCTTTATTGGGCATTGGTGGAGTGTGGATTCTTATCTTTAATATACCCTTTATGGAATGGAGCTTAAAAAATTATGCTTATGCGTTGTTTGATGTGCCAAGTATGATGCTTATATTGCTATGTTTATATTATTTGATGAAGTTTTATATAGATGGTTGTGTTGATATAAAGCAGGGTTTTTGGGATAAGTCATTTTTCCCTCCAAGCGTGCAGTATGTGTGGATTGTGCTTGGAATTTTTCTATACTTTGGAATCTTGGGCTATGGTTTTGTGGATATTTACCATTTAGAGTTTAGAATAACGCTTTTTATTTTATGCGTAATATCCATTATATCCTATGGCTTAAGCACTCTCACAGGTTGGGGGATAATCCTTTGTATCATTGCTTACAAAATACAGATTCTAGGGCAGATGAGTATTTGGGAGTATTGCATTGACCCATTTTTATGGACTTTGTGTATTATGGTAGCGTTGTGGCGAGGCTTTTGCTTTGGGTATAGAATCTGTGTTGGAGCGAGAAATGGAAAGAAAGTGGCTTGAAAAACTTCTTGTCAAATCAATTGTATTTGCGTTATTTTTGTTTGTTTTGTTTTTTGTAATGAAGCTTAGCTTTGTGCTGTATAGTGGCGTACATCACGGGGCTATCGGGGAAGTTAAAAGCTATATGGAATATGTCAATACTTTTTTTAATGGGTTGCGTTATGATTCAAGGCATATCGCAGGACTAAGCCTTGCGTATTTTGTGCTTGGATTATTATTTTTTTGGACGGAGTTTCGTTGGTTTATATTATGGATTTATGCGTTGATTGTTGTTGTTTTGAGTTTATTTATAGGTATTGCAGAGATTGTTTTTTATCAAATTTATAATGATGTGTTTAATGCAAATTTGCTAGGACTTATTTTTGATGACCAGAAGGCAATTTTCCATACAGGCATAAGTGGGCAGTATGGTATTACTTCAAAAGTGCTACTTTGGCTTTTTCTTAGCTTTGTGTTTATGTGGGTATATACAAGAATCTCTGGGAAAATTACACGAGAATATGGCAAAGACCCACTAAGCTCCATTCGCTCTCGCTCTACACGCAGAGAATCGGCTCTAGCAACTTTTATTCTTTTTATCTTTTTTGCATTTTTTATGATGATTTCCATTAATTCTGCTTTTAGTTTTAAGGGTATAAGCTTAGACCAAGCCTTAAAGCCTGTTGAAAATACTTTTTTGCGTAAAGCCTCACCGGGTGCGTTTAGGGATTTATATTTGGTGTATCGTGGGTATGCGAGGATTTCAAACTCACGCTTTAGCGATTATACTACGCAAGATCCACTTGAAGTTGTGGAGGAGTATTTTGAGCTAGATTCAAAACAGACACAATATAATCTTAAAGATTTGCTAGAAAAGAAAGTAACTAATAGCACAGGGCAAAATATAGAATATGTGTTTTATATCGTAGCTGAATCTTTGAGTGAATGGCATTTTGATGAATATTTTGATGAGATTGGACTGACTTCTGGGCTAAAATCGCTTCTTAAGGATAAACACGGCGTAAAAATTGGCGTGTTTTTAGAAAATGCTGGTTCTACGATTAAAAGTATGGATGTGCATCTTACAGGGCTTTTCCAAACTGAAATACCGGTGAATTCCTTGCTTGGCACTTTAGAGCCTTTTGTAACCGCTCCGGGTTATATTATGAAAAATTTGGGTTATCAAAATAACTTTTATTATGGTGGGAGTGGGATTTGGCAAAAGCTAGACCAATACACTGCTACACAGGGCTTTGAAAAGATTTATTACAATACCCAGATTATTGAAAATGCAAAGCTTAATGGCTACTCTGCACCCTATGAAGGCTTGTGGGGAGCGTATGACCATCATCTTTTTGCACTTGTGCGGGACAATACCTTTAAAGAACGCAACAAGCCAAGCTTTAATATGATTCTTACAACTTCCAATCACCCGCCCTATGATGTGCCTTTGGAGCAGTTTAATGTCCCTTTAAAAGAAATTGAGCGATTTTTTGCCAAGTCATCACACTACAAAGAGAAGAATCCTCGTCTTATAGGGCATATTTGGTATCAGGATAAGATGATTACTCGCTTTATTGAGGAAGTTTCAAAAATCTTGCCTAATTCCTTGTTTGTGATAACAGGTGATCATTATGATAGAGAGTATCCAAAAGTAGGTGCGATGCTTAAGGCAAATAATACCATTCCACTTATTATCTACTCTCCAACACTGGAGATAAAAAAGCTCGCAAATATCGGCTCTCACATTGATATAACACCAAGTATTGTAGAGCTTATCGCACCAAATGGCTATACATACCATAGCTTTGGCACACCACTTGCGAGCAATGAGAATATGGCATTGAGTGAAAAAAATAGTGCATTGGGCTATTTTGCCATCGCTACGGATAGGTTTATTGCTAATAAAGATGGCGAGATAGAGTATTTTAATGAAGGCACGGCTCAATATAACGATAAAGAATTGGCAAAATCTCTTTATAAGCGACTGGAACAAGCCACGGCATTGAGCTGGTGGATTCTAAAAAATGGCTATGAAGTTAAAAATGAGAAGAAAGCCAAGTAATCAAGCTAAGCTAAATGGGTTGAGTGGATTTAATGGATTTAAAAAATGGAGAATATGATAAGTTTTCGTCAAAGTGCCGATGGCTCTATGAGTGCGTATAATGCGGAATTTGATGAGTGTTATCATAGCTTGAAAGATGGGGCATTGAATGAGAGCTTGTATAAACATATCTATCCCTCTTTGTGGCATTGCAAAACGCATTATGGCGATACTTTAGAGGCTTTGCCAAATGCTCTATATGTGCTTGATATATGCTTTGGCTTAGGCTATAACACCTTGGCACTTTTAAGCACGCTTACACGAGGGCAGATTCTAGGAGTGCCATTTGCATGCAAGGTGAAGATATACTCGCCAGAAAAAGATGAGAGTGTCTTTAAAATGCTTCATAATCTCACCTATCCGCCATATATGAGCGATGTTTTGCAACTTAATGAGATGTTAGAGCATTTTGAATCTGCTAGGCAAGTCAGTCAATATGATGGGAAAATAGGCGATATGGAATTTGAGATTTATCTTTATAAAGGCGATACACTTGTGTTTTTGGAAAATCTTAAGCGGGATTTATGCGGTGAGTTTCACATTATTTTTCAAGATGCCTTTAGCCCTAAGAAAAATCCAACTCTATGGAGCAAGGAATATTTTGCCTTGCTTTATCATCTTTTACACCCACAGGGCATTATCACCACTTATTCCCAAAGCAGGGCAGTGCGTGAAAACGCCATAAATGCGGGATTTAGAGTATATGACTATAAGGCAAATAATGTTCGTGGAAGTAGCCTTATAAGCAAAGAATCTTTGAATTTAGAAAAACTTAAGGAGATAAAATAAAATCGCAATTTAGTATAGAGAGTGCCTCGCTACCCTAGCATAGCCATTAAACATAAAATCAAAAAAACGAAAGTTAAAGAGAAAGTGATACAATGCCTTTGAGATTGTCCTTAAGAGGTGGCAGCCTCTTAAGTGATAGCCTACTTTATTGTAAAGGAGGCTAGAATGGATAAGATTTGCTCCAAAATCTTAGCTACCATTATACTACTATGTCTTATAGTAGTATAATGGTAGCTAAGATTATCCACGCTCTGCCCTTTGACTAATGGGCAGGGCATCTTATCCAACCTCTTAACCAGTCGCCTTTTGTATTTTATGCTATTGCAAGATTTTTTGTTTTGGCATTGCCTTTTGGTGCTTGTATGGCTTATGCTTTATTATTTGTTTGAATCTACGATAGTATCTTGCAATGAGAAACATTAGAATCTTAAATACCCTTATACTTCCCAAGTTTCATACGCTTTTTTCACAACTTCAATCACGCTATCCATACCACCTGCAAGGGAGAAAAGCCAATATTTGTGTGCGTAAATAAGCTCAGCTTGTTTGATGAGCTTAGATTCTTCATTGTTTGTTGGCATAACAAGAATTTTAGCAATATCCATTTCTTGATGGAATATATAAGATTGTATCGCGTCCATAAAGCATTCTCTAAACCGCCTATCATCAAAAAGTTCTTTAACCTGCTGGATTCTATCAATACACTCTTGCAACTCTTTAGAATCTAGTTCATCTAGTCTCCCCTCTTTATTGAGTAGCTCAAGCCGCTCTGTGAGTGCTGCCACTTCCAAAAACACCTCTTCAACAAAAGCTTTATCTTTTAATCCTAATTCAATCCATTCAAGCGTTTTTTGCCGCACTTTTTCTAAATTTTTCTCATACATTTCTTGTGTGGGGTAGGTGAGTTTGATGGGCTGCTTTTTGTGCGAAGTGTCAATAAGCTTGATAGATTCAGCAAATGGAATCTCCTTTGTCCCTGCAATCCTAGCTCCACCTTCAGTAGAGTTAATCACCTCAATGGGATAGGGGGTGTTGGCAATGTCTCGTTCATAAAAGGTTAAAAACAGCTTCCATACAAGCGTGGATTCTATCTCGCCTCCACCGCCATATTTTTCTACCATAACCTTTTGTCCCTTTTTTTCTATGACTTTGGGGTTTATCTCATTTGCACCATATACGGCATTTTTAGCGTGAGAAGTGCCATCTTCACCAAAGGCTAAATCCTGTCCTATAATGATACATCGCTTGAATCTAGCGTGAGCAACAAGCTCGTATGCCATATTTGCCGCACTCATACCAATACCCAAATAGCCGTATTCAGCAATTTCAAAATAGTTTGTATAGCCAAATGGACGCAATGAGTATTGCACCAAATCCCCCTCTAATGCGTCCTTTAGCCTTTTATGCACAATAGAAGTAATAGCAAAGACAATGCCATCTCTTAGCTCTTTTGGTGTATCTTCGTAAAACTTCGCCGTTGGCTCTACGCGTTCTAATGAAAAGACAATATCAGGTTTAATGCCCTCTCTTACTAAGATTGGCAATGAAGCATCAATGCAAAAAATAGTCGCATAGTCTTGAATCTGCTTTAAAAGCGGAAGTTGTTTGCTAAGACTTGGACCGGTGGCTACGATAATAGCTGTATCTCTGCCTTTAATCTGTGCGAGTAAATCAAGCAAAGTCGGGCTTTGAATCACGCTTGGGATATTTTGTATATGCTGTTGAATACCAACAATAGAATCTCGGCTATCATTCCCCACACTGATGACACTATGCTCAATAGCACGGATAAAAAGCTGATTGATTTTGATATATAAATCCGCATAAGCGTTATAATAGGCATTAAACAAATGCAAATCATAGACTTTGGAGTAAATTTTCGCATCGCGATTAGTGGAGAATAAAATATCAATGCCTGTGAAATCCACACTTGTAGCATCAATAAACATAATGCGTTGCTCTAAAATATCTCGGCTAAAATCCATAAAATGAAGCACAATAAAAAGCAGCTCTAATTCTGGCTCTAGCACAACTATGCGTTTAAGAAGCTCATTTTGTAATAAAACCTTAAAAAGCACACCATTGCCCACGCCAAAAAAATATAAATATGGATAGTGTGAGTATGCTCCAAACTCGGCGATTTTGGCATTTGTCTCGTCAAGGGGATTGTGTTGAAATAAAGGCGTATTTGTGCGTTTATCAATGATATTAATATTTAAAACATCACTGCCTTGAAACACTTCATAGTTTTGATTTGGGACAAAATCTTTAAGCTTTAAGGCAAGGGCGGGGGAACGCACCGCCAAAGCTGAAAGATTAAGAGAGAAAAAATCCTGCATAGCGTATTCTTAAAGTTTTAGGTTATTAGAACTTTAGGGCGATTATTGAAGCAGTCTAAGAACATTTTGTTGCACCGCATTAGCTTGAGCCATCGCAAAGCTACCACTTTGTGCCAAAACATTATGCTTAGAGAATGTCGCAGATTCAGAGGCAAAATCCACATCGCGGATTTGAGATTCTGCGGCTTTGACATTAACTTGCGTAACAGAGACATTGTTAATCGTTGCAACAAGCTGAATCTGAGCCGAACCAATATCCGCTCTTAGTTTGTCAAGCTGAATCCGTGCAGATTCTGCCATATCCATAACAACCATTGCACCCTTAAGGCTTGTAACCCCAGCACCAATACCATCAAAATGTAAGTTTGCTTGAGCCACATTAGCGTTTGCCCCACACGCTGAAGCGATGTTTGCGTCCATTTCACCACGCACAGAGCGGAGATTTGCCGTATATTCTGAAATACCTTGTGCAGAGTGGAATCCAATATGGCTAAAGTTTATCCCGCTTACAATAATATCTCTCGCATCTGTTCTAATAAGCGTTAAACGCCCCACAATGGCGTGATCTGTCCCGGAGATTCCAGCGAAGTTTCCACCACCAAAGACTTTACCACTATCGTCCTCTGTTTGAATGGAAATCGCCCTTCCATCAAGGCTTCTTACATTTATCCGCCCTGTAATGTCTGTGTAAGCCTCACAGCCTGTCCTCTCTTTGATTGAGTTAATGGCATTAAGCAAACGACCATCGGAGTCATTTTTACGCACATCATTGACATTCCCAATCGTTACGCCATTGATGACAAGTCCTCGCACCGTTCCAGATAAAACCGGCACATCACCTGTTGCCATAACACTCCACGCAGCACGCACACCAAGCGTATCAGCGTGTTTGTTGATGACTTCTGTGAGAACACCAATGCCTGTCCCAGCAGAAGTTGAAATTTTTACCGTTTCAAGTTCAAAATCGTGCTTTCCATCAACTTGGCGGAATTTTAGCATTACTTCACTTAGGTTGTTTGCAGCACCAGAGGCGAGCATTCCCTCCCCTGCAAATGAGCTGCTTTCCATTCTCACGTGTCCTATTTTATCCGAGCTTGTTGGACCAATAGAGGCTTTGACCGTTGTATTTGAGTAAGCCCCAATTTGAAATTCTTTGTTTGAAAATGCACCGGAAAGCATTTGTTGTCCGTTGTAGCTTGTAGTGTTGGCGATATTGTCTAGCTCTTCTAAGAGGCGGATAATATCACTTTGTAATGCCTTTCTTGTCTCTGTGCTTTGTCCATCTTGTGCGGCTTGAATGGCTTTTGTCTTAATAGTATCTAAGATTTTGAGCTGTTCGTCCATTGCTTTATCAGCTACTTGAATCATACCAATAGCATCATTGGCATTTCTTACAGCTTGTCCCAAGCTCTCACTTTGGCTTCTCAAACTATCGGCAATCGCCATACCTGAAGCGTCATCTGCTGCTTTATTTAATCGCAAACCAGAACTTAACTTTTCAAGTGAGCTATGCAAACTTCTATTGTTTTGCACACCAATGGTGTGGGCAGTTAGGGCGGAGATGTTTGTGTTTATCCTAAAACTCATTTTTGCATCCTTTGCTAAAGTTTTTTTGTTTATGCCGATTAAGCAAAAGGCATTCCAATTTTTGCAGTCTATATTTTGCTTTTTGTAGAAATTCTGTTTAGAATCTGTGCTAAAATCCGCTTTTACTTTTTATATGGAACTAGAGGGGCTTTTATGAAAGACTTAATCATTGTAGAATCACCAGCCAAAGCAAAAACAATCAAACATTTTTTAGGAGACAAATATGAAGTCCTTGCTTCAAAAGGACATATTCGCGATTTGCCAAAATATAGCTTTGGGATAGAGATTGAGAATAAACACTTTGAGCCACAATACACCATTAGTAAAGATCACGCCGATGTTGTTGAAAAGATAAAACAAGCCCATAAAAAGGCAAAAACAACCTATATCGCAACCGATGAGGATAGAGAAGGGGAGGCGATAGGCTATCATATTACACAGGCTTTGAAGCGACCTTATGATGAGTTTCCGCGCATTGTCTTTCACGAGATAACCAAAAATGCCATTACACATTCCTTGGAAAATCCTAGAAAAATTGATATGGCAAGGGTTAATGCACAACAGGCTAGGCGGCTGCTTGATAGGATTGTAGGCTTTAAGCTCTCTCAACTTATGAGTTCTAAGATTCAAAAAGGGTTGTCAGCTGGGCGTGTGCAAAGTGCGGCTTTAAAAATCATCGTAGATAGAGAAAGGGAGATAGAGGCTTTTAAGCCAACAATTTATTTCAATATAGGGGCGATTTTTGCCACACAGGGCGGAGAAAAAAATAGCGATATAGAATCTGAACTCATCGTGTATAATCAAAAGCTTGAAAAACTCTCGCTCCAAGATTCTAAGCTCGTAGAGCAAATGTGTGAAAACATTAAAAAACAGCAATTTTACATTAAAGAAATCACTACAAAAAGCAAGAAAACGCCCACGCCTCCGCCATTTATGACTTCTACATTACAACAGAGTGCTTCAAGTCTGCTTGGCTACTCACCTACACGCACAATGAGTATCGCTCAAAAGCTTTATGAAGGGGTAAATACGAGCTTTGGGACGATGGGGGTTATTACATATATGAGAACAGATAGTCTAAATATCGCCAAAGAGGCTCAAGATTCTGCTAGGGAGGTGCTTTTAAAAACTTATGGCAAGGAATATGTCCCGGCTAAAGCTAAAAATTACAGTACAAAGTCTAAAGCCGCTCAAGAGGCTCACGAGGCTATCCGCCCGACAAATCTCGCTTTTACTCCAACTCTTGCTAAAGAGTATTTAAAGCCTGATGAGTTAAAAATCTATACATTAATCTATAATCGCTTTCTTGCTTCACAAAGCCAAGATGCGGTATTTGAAACGCAAAACATTCTTTTTGCCCCAAATGAAGCAAATGATGAGATTGTGTTTAAAGCAAGTGGGCGGAAGCTTGTGTTTGATGGATTTTATAAAATTATGGGGAGTGATGATAAGGATAAACTTTTGCCCGAGTGTAAGCAGGGGCAAAGTGTAGTGCTAAAAGAGGTAAAAAGTGAGCAAAAATCCACAGAGCCTTCCCCTAGATATTCTGAAGCAAGTATCATTAAAAGTATGGAGACTTTAGGTATAGGGCGTCCATCAACTTATGCACCAACAATTGCCTTGCTTGTGAATAGAGAGTATGTGAGGCTAGAAAAAAAGCAGCTTGTGCCACAAGAGAGTGCCTTTAAAGCCACAGCTATGCTTGAAGAAAATTTTAATGAGATTGTAGATTCGCATTTTAGCGCAGGGCTTGAAGATAAGCTTGATGAAATCGCACAGGAGCGTATGGATTGGCAGGTGGTGCTTTGGGATTTTTATGACCCATTTATCAAGAAAATAGAATCTGGTAAGAAAAATATCACTTCACAAAAAGTCAATATCCCCACAGGCGAGATGTGTCCGCAGTGTGGAAAGGAACTCGTGCAGCGACAAAGCCGTTATGGAGAGTTTATCGCGTGTAGTGGTTATCCAAAGTGTAAATATATTAAGCCTAATGAGAGGAAACCACAAGAGAATGAACAAGCAGATTCTACGGAATATGGAGAGTGTGAGAAATGCGGCAAGCCTATGGTAAAGAAGCTTGGGCGTAATGGAGAATTTATCGCGTGTAGTGGCTATCCAAAGTGTAAAAATACAAAATCACTGCAAAATAAAGCAGAGCCAAAGAGTGTGGAAGGTGTGGCGTGTCCGGAGTGCGGAGGGGAGATAGTGCAGAGATTTAGCCGCAGGGGAGCGTTTTTTGGCTGTAAGAATTACCCAAAATGTAACTTTATCTCAAAGTTTCAACCTACTGCCCAAAAATGTGAAAAATGCGGTGGGGCAATGTGTGAGAGGGAATATCGCAAAAAGCAAATGCGTGAGTGCCTGAAATGTAAGGACAGAGTGGAGATTTAATCTAGCTTTTATAGGTAGCCTAAAAGCTAGAATCTTGGTGGTGTTGAAAGCTTGAAAATTTTAGTGCGGAAGCTTTGTAGTTTGTTGTTTTTTACATTAGGGTTTGAAACAAATAAAATCCGCTAGATTCTCACACTCACAGGTTCTTTGTTTGTAAAATACAAGGCGTGGGTGTAGCCGATACTTTTAGCCAAATCGCATAGCTTTTCATAACCAAAGCCTATGTGTTCTAAAGCGTGAGCGTCCGAGCCAAAAGTAATGGGAATGCCCTTTTTGTAGGCTTTTTGTAGAATATTGGCTGATGGGTAGGCTTCTTTAATAGGTTTTCGCAATCCGGCTGGATTTAGCTCTATGGCAAGATGATTATCAGCAATAGATTCTAAAGCAAGGTTAAGATTGGGGATTTGAGAATCTGGGAGCGTATGCCCAAAGAGTTTGAGCAAATCTATATGCCCAACAATTTGAAAAAGCCCTGTTTGTGCCATTTGTGCTATGGAGTGGAGATACTCGCCCCAACATTCTTCTATATTAATTTCAGCGTATTTGCCGATAAACTCAGGATTATCAAAGCCCCAATTATCTAAAAAATGCACGGAGCCGATGAGATAATCAAAGGGATATTCTAGCACTTGAGATTCTATGAAATATTCTTTATTTAAAATATAATCCACCTCCAAGGCACACAAAATTTGAATCTGCCCTTGATAGCATTCTTTGAGAGAGTGAATCTTCTCACAATACCCTAGCAGCTCATCTTTAGACATACGATACTTTTCATCAAATGCCATAGGTGCGTGGCAAGAAAAGCCAAAAACATCAATCTTTTTTTCTATCGCACAAGCGATATACTCCTCCATACTTCCTGTGGCGTGATGACAAAGGGTTGTGTGATTATGTAGGTCAATACGCATATTTTGCCTTTGTTGAGTTGGGTTTTATTTGCAATGAGATTCTATAATGGCACACTTACAAATGGCTTAGATTCTGCTATAACTTAAAATATAACAAAGGGGTTTTTATGAAAATTTCACATTTATTCTTTAGGATTGCTTTGGCTGCTGGGCTTATGATAGGGATTCAGGGTTGTTTTGTGGATTTATTACAACAGGAAAATAAGGAGAATCTTTTAGAATCTAAACAGGAATGGTATGTGTATAAGATTGTCCTGCACGATGCTAGAGAGCTAACTCCTGTGTGGGAGGGTGCAAAATCAACAATGATTTTTGACGCTGATGAAAATCGCATTTTTGGCGTGGGTGTGTGTAATAATTATTTTGCAACATTTGCACTCATTGGCAAAAAACTGCAAGTAAGCGGGATAGGCTCATCTCGCCGTATGTGTGAAGAGAATGAGGGAATGAATTATGAATTTTGGTTTTTTAAAGCACTTGATGGAGAGTTTGCTGTTAAAAAGAAGGGTGATAAAATGGAGCTAAGGGGCAATAAGGCGACTTATTATTTGCAATATAAATGAAAACTTTATATTCTCAAGCACAAGGGATTTTTGAAAGTAAGGGATCAAAGTTTTTAGCTTTTTTAGTTCCTTATGGTGAGTTTGAATCTTTGCTTACCTCTCTTAAACAAGAACATCTTAAAGCAGTTCATTTTGTGAGTGCTACGCGGCATTTGAATGAGTTTAAGCAGATTCTAGAATCTTTTGATGATGATGGAGAGCCAAAGGGAAGCAGCGGAATGCCAAGCCTCAATGTTTTGCGTGGGGAGAATCTCATTGATATTGGCGTGATTGTGGTGCGGTATTTTGGCGGGACATTGTTAGGTGTTGGAGGGCTTGTTCGGGCTTATACGAATGCGATAAAAGATGCCATAGATTCTGCAAAATCACAAGGGCTTTTGGAAGATTTTGTATTGCGTGAAAATCTTAACTTTGAGATTGACTATGCCTTGCTTTCACAATGCGAGTATATGGCAAAGAAGCTAGGCGTGGAGCTAGTTAAAGAATCTTTTTTGGAAAATAGCATTGCTTTGCGTTTAGAAGGAGAAAAGGAGAATATAGAGAGCATAAAGGCAAAATTTGATAAACAAATTTGATTTAAGCAGATAGAGCCTATTCATTCAAAGTGGGTATAATACCGACCTTGAGATTTTGAGCTAAGATTCTAAAAAAGGAGTGAAAAAATGGAATATCTTTATATAAAGGCATTTCATATTGTTGTGCTTGTGTCGTGGATGGCTATGTTGTTTTATTTGCCGCGATTATTTGTCTATCACGCTACGCATAGGGATAATGCGGAGTTTGTGGAGATTGTTAAGCTTCAGGAGATAAGGCTATATAAGTTTATTGGCATACCTGCAATGGTGCTGACAATTGCCACAGGTGTAGCGATGATAGCTCTAAACCCAAGTCTGTTAAAACCTGCAGATTCTGGAATCTGGCTACATATCAAGCTTACAATCGTGTTGTTGCTTGTGGTGTATCATTTTGCTTGTGGATACTTTATTAAAACTTTGGGTAATGGCTTGTGCAAGAGAACACATACATTTTTTAGAATTTTCAATGAATTCCCAACAATCGCCATTATTCTCATTGCGTTTTTAGCAGTGTGTAAGCCTTTTTAGGAGAGTGAGATGGCAAAGCTTTGGGGAGGGCGATTTGAGTTAGAATCTAGCTCACTTTTAGAGGAATTTAACGCTTCTATTTTGTTTGATAAGATTTTGTGGCGTGAGGATATACAAGGCTCAAAAGCCCACGCTCAAATGCTTGAAAAAATCGGTGTTTTAAATAAAAATGAACTAGCACAGATTTTACAAGGGCTTGAATCTATCGCACAGGAAATAGAATCTGGTGATTTTAGCTTTAAGATAAGCGATGAAGACATACATATGGCAATAGAATCTGCCCTAACAAAGCATATCGGTGAAGTGGGCAAGAAACTTCACACCGCAAGATCTCGTAATGATCAAGTGGCGGTGGATTTTCGGCTATTTGTGCTAAGGAATAATAAAGAGATTCAAATTCTACTTTTAGAGTTGATGGAAACACTTTTAGATATTGCCAAAGCCCATACACAAAGCATTATGCCCGGAATGACACATTTGCAACACGCCCAACCCATTAACTTTGGCTTTCATCTCGTAGCGTGGGCGTGTAACTTTAAGCGAGATGTGGAGCGTTTGGAAGATGATTTTAAACGCAATAATCTCTGCCCTCTTGGAAGCGGGGCATTGGCTGGGACACCTTATGGTAATGATAGGGAATTTTTAGCTCAAACGCTTGGCTTTGCAAAGCCTACGCTTAATGCAATGGATTCAGTAAGTGATAGGGACTTTGCCTTGGATATGCTTTATAGCCTATCAATGATTGCTATGCACCTATCGCGTGTGGCTGAAGAGCTGGTGCTATGGAGCAGTGCGGAGTTTAAGTTTATATCCCTAAGCGATGCGTATGCGACAGGAAGCTCCATTATGCCCCAAAAGAAAAATCCCGATGTGCCTGAACTCCTGCGTGGGAAAAGTGGGCGAGTGTATGGATCACTCATAGGACTGCTTAGCGTGATGAAAGGTTTGCCTTTTGCCTACAATAAGGACACGCAAGAAGATAAAGAGGGCGTGTTTGATGCGATTAAAAATGTAAAAATTTCTTTGCGAATTGCTAAGGAGTGCATTCAAACTATGACAATCCATACAGAAAATATGGCAAAAATGGCAAAATGCGGACATTTGAGTGCGACTGATTTGGCGGATTTTTTGGTGCGTGAATGTGGCGTAGCATTTAGAGACGCACATCATATCACAGGGCAGGTTGTAGCGTATGCGGAGCATAAGGGCGTGGATATAAGTGAGTTAGCTGAATCTGAAATTTTAAGTATAGATTCTAGGATAAAGGCGGGGGTAAAGGCAGTGCTAAGTTTAGAATCTTCTATGAACGCAAGAGACACACTAGGCGGGACTTCAAGCAGACAAACGCAGGTTCAAATTGATGAACTTATTGGCTTTGTAACACAAAAAATGAATGATGTAAAGGAAAGTAATGAGTAAGCAGAATCCACACGACTCAATCACAAAAGAAACATTGCATAAACAAGAAAAGATTGTCAATATGTTTGATGAGATTGCCCCAAGCTACGATAAGGCAAATCGTATGATGAGCTTAGGCGTTGATGTGAGTTGGCGTGTGAGTGCGTGTAAGAAGGCATTTGAGGCTTTGGGGAAAGAACATATTGAATGTGTGCTTGATGTGGCTTGTGGGACGGGCGATATGCTTTGGCATTGGCAAAATGAAGCCAACAAGGCACAAAAGCATATTGCACATTTGCGTGGGATAGACCCATCAAGTGGTATGCTTGAAGTGGCGCATCAAAAGCTTGCTGCATTGCTGGAAGAGGGGAGGCTTACCTTACAAGAGGGTGAGGCAAAGGCACTTGATATTCAGTCTCAAAGTGTGGATATTCTCTCCATTGCTTATGGATTGCGTAATGTTGTGGCACTTGAAGAGGCATTAGATGAGTTTGTGCGTGTATTAAAGCCCGGTGGCGTTATTGTTATTTTGGAATTTATGAACAATAAGAAGAGGGGAGTGTTTAGCTCTCTTATGCGGTTTTATACTTCTAAGATTCTGCCTTTAGTGGGTGGGCTTGTGTCAAAAAACTATGCAGCATATAAATATTTGCCAGATTCTATACAAAATTTTGTAAGTAGCGATGAGCTGGCACAAAAACTTTCACAAAGGGGCGTGAAGAGTTATTTTGTTAAATCATATAGTGCGAATATTTCCACGCTATATGTGGGTGTGAAGCTTTAACACAAAGCTTTAAGATATGAATATTAATACTCTAGAATCTTGCATAAAGCTTAGTAGAGTGTGGCAAAACTTCCCATCTTTATAGTGTAAATATGTAAAAAAGTGATTTTAGTAACAAAGTTATTTTTTATTTTACTTTTTTTGAATACTCATTTACAAAAATGTCCTAACATAAAGAGAACTTCAAAGGTAGGTTTAATACATAATAATCCCCTAACGCACAAAAGCATTTAAGCTTATATAAGCCTAGCCCAAAGCGTAAGTATGAGGAAGGAGCAAGGGAATGAGTGAGGATTCAGAAGTAGTTTTGGTTGGTGGAGGGATTATGAGCTTGACATTAGCAGCGATGCTAAAGGAGCTTAAACCCTCAGCACATATCAGTGTATATGAGATGCTTGATGATGTTGCGTTGGAAAGCAGCATGGTATGGAACAACGCCGGGACAGGACATCAGGCACTTTGTGAGTTAAACTACACACCAAAAAAAGAAGATGGTAGTATTGATATTACAAAGGCAGTTAGGATTAATCAGCAATATGAGCTTAGCAAGGAGTTTTGGGCGTATTGTGTAAAATCTGGAATTTTAAAGGAGCCACAGACTTTTTTAAATTCAGTGCCGCATTTGAGCTTTGTGGTGGATCATATCGTGCCATATTTGAAGCAACGCTATGAAACACTCACGGCAAGTTGTCCGCTTTTTAAAAATATGGTTTATTCTGAAGATAAAGAGCAGATTAAGCAATGGGCTCCACTCTTGCTTGAAGGGCGAGATGAGAATCAACCCATAGCTGCGACATATATGCAGGAAGGCACAGATGTGGATTTTGGCGAGATTGTAAGGCAGTTTAAAGAAAAGCTTAGCCAAAAAGATAACTTTAATGTATATGTCAGCCACAAGGTGCAGAATCTCACAAAACAAGGTGCTTCATGGGTTTTAGATGTGCTAAATACTAAGACTGGTGAAAAAAAGCAAGTCAAGGCAAAATTTGTATTTTTAGGTGCAGGTGGTGGTTCTTTTCCATTATTGCAAAAAAGTGGCATACCAGAGGGTCGTGGCTATGGTGGATTCCCTGTTGGTGGTTTATGGCTTGTGTGCAAAAATCGTGATATTATTGATAAACATAATGCGAAAATATATGGTAAAGCATCTATTGGTGATCCGCCGATGTCTGTGCCGCATTTGGATACGCGTATTATTAAGGGTAAAAAAGAGTTGCTTTTTGGTCCTTATGCGGGGTTTAATACAAAATTCTTAAAACACGGAAGTTTGCTTGACCTTCCTATGTCAGTGCGTTTTAGTAACTTTTTGCCGATGTTTCAAGCGGGTATTGACAATGTGCCTTTGACAATTTATCTCATTAAACAGATTTTAATGTCAAATAAGCAGCGAATGCGTAAGCTACACATATTTTTTCCCGATGCGAAGATTGAAGATTGGGAGGCATTATTTGCTGGGCAAAGGGTGCAGATTATTAAAAAAGATAGTAATGGCAGGGGAAGTTTGCAATTTGGCACAGAGGTCATTACTTCAAGTGATGGGACATTGGCAGCTCTGCTTGGTGCATCGCCGGGGGCTTCAACAGCTGTAGATATTATGCTACAAGTGCTTGAGCGTTGTTTTGGTGAAGAGATGAAAAGTAGTGCGTGGAAAGATAAACTTGCCGAGATGATTCCATCGTATAAGCGACCACTAGAAGAGAAAATTACTCATTTTAATGAGTGGCGTTCAAAAACAGCTCAGATTCTTAAAATGCCTTTTTGTGCGATATAAAGTTTGAGAGCATATTTTAATATTGGGATTTTACGCGGCTATGATTTTTAGATTCTAGGCTTTACAATCTAAATCCTAGTGCCTTTTGGTGCAAGTGTTTGTCTGTTTAGAGTTGCTGTATATAATTCTCATTTACTTTTGATTATGGGGAAAAGAATGAAAATCCTTGATACGCATACTTGTGAGTTTGATAAAGAATTTGCAAAGATTCTAGAGCGTGGCAAGATGGATATGGGAGAGGTTTCATCTATCGTGCAGAGTATCCTTGAAGAGATAAAAAATGAAGGTTTTGGAGCTTTGCAAAGGCATATCGCTCGTTTTGATAAGTGGGAAGCAAAAAGTTTGCAGGATTTGCAAATCTCTCAAACGCAGTGTGCCAAAGCCTATGATGATTTGCCAAAAGATTTAAAAAAAGCTCTTCATCTTGCCTATGATAGAATCTATGCATTTCATCAAAAACAAAAACAACAAACTTGGATTGATTGTGAAGAAAATGGCACAATTCTTGGCTCTAAAATCACGCCTATGGAACGCGCTGGGCTATATATTCCGGGTGGTAAAGCCGCCTATCCTAGCTCACTTTTGATGAATGCAATTCCTGCTATTGTCGCAGGTGTCAAGGAGATTATCGTTTGTTCCCCCGCTCCACATAATGAGCTAAATCCCTTGCTACTTGCAGCTTTACATTTGTGTAACATTACAGAGGCATATAAAGTTGGCGGGGCAAGTGCTATTGGGCTTATGGCGTATGGTGTTGAGGGTGTAAAAAAGGCAGATGTTATCACAGGTCCGGGCAATATTTTTGTCGCTTGTGCGAAAAAACTTGTTTTTGGTGAAGTCAATATTGATATGGTGGCAGGTCCTAGCGAAATTGCCATTATTGCTGATAAAAGTGCAAATCCGCAGTATGTCGCTTATGACTTACTCTCTCAAGCTGAACACGATGAAATGGCAAGCTCCATTCTCATAAGCGATGATATGGAGCTTATCAAAAATGTGCAGACAAAGATTGAAAAGATTCTCCCCACAATGCCGCGTTTTGCTATCTCGGAGCAAAGCATTAAAAATCGCTCCATATTCATCTATACACGCCATTTACAAGAAAGTATAGAGATAGCAAATGCGTTAGCTGTGGAACATTTGGAGATTCTCACTCAAGCTCCATTTGATGTATTGCCCTATATCAAGCACGCTGGAGCGATATTTTTAGGAGAGTATTCAAGTGAGCCTATTGGAGATTATCTCGCTGGTCCCAATCACACGCTGCCAACAGGAGGAAGTGCAAGATTCTTTTCTCCCCTTGGAGTGGAGCATTTTACAAAAAGAAGTTCTATTATTTCTTTCTCCGCACAAGCTATTAGGCAAATGGGTGAATCTTGTGCTATTTTAGCGGAGTGTGAATCTCTTCACGCTCACGCACAAGCAGTCTTAAAAAGACTAGATTCTATAAAGGAGTAGGGTAGAATGGAAGATGCGTTTTTTGAGGGGAGTGTATTACAAAAATGGCAAGAGATTATTTGCAATGCTTCACCTACTTTAGTTGGGTTGGAACTAGAGCGATTGTTAGAACGCTTAGTGGTGTATGAGGCACTTTTAGAACAAAAAGATATAGATGTGGATAAGGCTTTTAAGGCGTATTATTTTGATGAAGCAAATAAGGAAGAGATAGAGAGTGGGAAGCAGAATCTTGCAATAACCTCTATGGCAAATATATTGGGAAATTATGAATAGAGCGAAGTTTTTATGTCTCTTGTATGCCCTATTTGTTGTGATACAAGCTTATGGGGCGATTCCACAATGGAGTTGGGAAAAGAGCCTTGAGCTTAAAAAAGAGCAGGTCTATACTGCACATTTTGATTTGGGCAATGTGCAAAAAAAGCTAGAGTTTCGCTGGACATTATTTAAAAATCAAGGACTTGTGCTGTATATCCGTTATGATAAGTTTAATCATCAAGTTGTGCTGTATCAGGACTATCAACGCAACGCCTTTAAGCTTCCCCTTAGTAGAGGGGACAATACGCTAAAAGATGACCCGCAACTACTCTTATATTTTAAAGATTTTGCTGATAAGAAAGCACATTTGAAGCTATATATCGAGGGGTTTGGCGTCTCTGTGCTTGATGAAAATCTCTCGCAAGGGGTGGATTGATGAGTTTGGAATTTGCATTAGAGCGGATTAAGGCACATATTGATATGTATATCAAAGAGTGCGGTAATGATGAAGTGCTAAATCTTAGCTCCCATCTTAGCCAAGGTAAGATGCTAAGAAGCAAGCTTTTACTTGCTATTAGTGGTGTGAGTGAAGATGCCTTAAGGGTATGTGCGATGATTGAGATGATTCAAAGTGCATCTCTTTTGCACGATGATGTGATTGATGAGGCACAAACACGGCGTCAAAAGCCATCAATCAACGCTCTTTTTGGAAATAAAAACGCCATTATGTTGGGCGATGTGCTGTATTCTAAGGCATTTTATGAATTAAGTTGTCTTGATGTGCGATTAGCCCAAAGTGTGTCTTCAGCGGTGGTGAGACTATCCATTGGCGAGATTGAAGATGTTTCACTTGCTTCAAGATTCCATATTGATAAACAAGCCTATATTAAAATGTGTGCGAATAAAACTGCTGCTCTTATTGTCGCTGCAGCAGAGTGTGGAGCAATACTCAAAGGGCTAAATAAAAATATATACAGAATCTATGGTGAAAATCTTGGCATAGCTTTTCAAATTATTGATGATATTTTGGACTTTACACAGGATTCAAAAACACTTGGCAAGCCCGCAATGAGTGATTTTAAAGAAGGTAAGATAACCCTACCCCTTATGCTTATGTATGAAAAGCTAGATGAAAATGGGCGTGAGCATATCCGTAATCTTTGGGCAAAGGAGCTAAGCGAGGAAGAGGAGGTTTGGATAAGAGTGCAAATGCAAAAGCACAATATCATTTCCCAAAGTATAGATGAAGCAAAAATATTTGCCAACAAAGCCCTTATGGCTGTGGCTAATGAAAATAATGCAAAATTACAAGAAATTATCACGCAGATGGTTGAGCGGACATTTTAGAGGTGGATATGCAAAGACAAGAAGAACAAACTCAATATATGGTGGTAAGCTTTTCACATAAGAATACAGATATTGCTATGCGTGAAAAGCTAAATATCACTCAAACCCAAATACTTCCTTTTTTGCAAGAGATTAATGAAAATGAAAGCATAAGCGAGAGTATTTTGCTTTGCACTTGTAATCGTATTGAAATTTATGTAAGTATGTATAATAGAAAAATAGCAAGAACGCACATATACGACACTTTAGCAAAATACACAGGCTTAGATTCTACACTCATAGAGCAAAATGCCATTGTGCGTTTAAATGAGTATGCGATTTATCATATTTTTGGTGTGGCTTCAAGTCTTGATAGCCTTGTGGTAGGTGAGACACAAATCACAGGACAGCTTAAAAATGCCTATAAAATTGCTTTTGATAGTGGGCTGTGTGGTAGGGATATGACGCGTTTAATGCATTTTGCTTTTAAGTGTGCAGCAAGTGTGCGACAAAAAACTGATATTTCAGCCCATAGCATCTCGGTAGCCTCCACAGCGGTGCGTATGGCAGAGCATAAGCTTAAGCAAATTGGACAGAATCTTAGCTCCATTCACGCATTGGTTATAGGTAGTGGAGAAATGGGACGCCTTGCGTGCAAGCATTTGCTTAATGCTGGAGCAAAAATTACCCTTCTTTCCCGCACAAAGCATAACGCCCATAGCCTTGCTAAAGAGCTGGATTCTCAAAATGTAAATATAGAATCTTTTGAAAAACTCCCTCAAATTTTAAATGATTTTACTTTGCTTTTTAGTGCGACAAGTGCAGAAGAGTGTATTATTAAGGCAAATATGGTGAAGCCTAGTCAAGTCAAGCGTATGTGGTTTGACCTAGCCTTGCCTCGCGATATAGAATCTATGAGCGTTGCGGATTTAGAAATTTTTTGTGTTGATGATTTGCAGGAGATTATCAATGAGCATAAAAATGTGCGTGATGAGAGTGCCAAAGAGGCACATAAGATTCTAGAATCTTATACGAGAGATTTTTTTACTTGGTTGCAGACTTTGAGTGTTGAGCCGGTGATAAAGCATATCCGTTATTTGGCTAAAGAAGCTTCACTCAAAGAGCTTGATAGGGCGATTAAGAAAGGGTTTTTACCAGAAAAGTATCGTCAAAATGTAGAGAAGATTCTCCACGGGGCATTTAATAGCTTTTTACATAATCCCACAATGAGGCTACGACAAGCAAGTGAGAGCCATCAAGGAGATCCTATCATTGAAGCAATGAAGAGTATGTTTGATATTGGCGATGAAATTGTTATGCTAAATAACTATAAATGCGAAAAAGACACCACCATTGTAAAGGAAGATATATGAGATTTTCACAGCTTTTTGTTAATACCCTAAAAGATGCCCCAAAAGACGCGGTGCTAAAAAGTCATCAATATCTTATGCGGGGTGGATTTATCCAGCAAGTTGGCAGTGGGATTTATAACTTTTTGCCGCTTGGAAAGAAGCTCCTTGATAAAGTGCGTTATATCATCAAAGAAGAGATGGATAAAACCGGTGCACAAGAGATTCTAATGGGTTTTGTTACTCCTGCGGATTTGTGGCGTGAATCTGGGCGATATGAGAAATATGGGCGAGAGCTTTTGCGTTTTGTGGATAGGAAGGATAATGAGTTTGTGCTAGGACCTACACACGAAGAAGTGGTAACTTTTATCGCTAAAAATGGTGTGAAAAGCTATAAGCAACTCCCCATTCATCTCTATCAGATTCACACAAAATTCCGCGATGAAGTGCGTCCTCGTTTTGGGCTTATGCGTGGGCGTGAATTTATTATGAAGGACGGATATAGTTTTCATAGTAGCTTTGAGGACTTAGATAGAGAGTTTGATGTAATGGAACAAACTTATAAAAAAATCTTAGAACGCATAGGTGTGGATTTTAAAATCGTGGAGGCGGATTCTGGAGCGATTGGCGGAAGTGGAAGCAAGGAATTTATGGTATTGGCTCCTTGCGGGGAAGATACGATTGTTGTGTGTAAAAACTGCGAGTATGGTGCAAATGTTGAGATAGGCTCAAGGGCGTTGCGAGTTTCCCCGCGTCCAAATGAGCTACGATATGATAAGAATCCACCAAAGGCGGAGTTTGCAAGATTCTATACACCAAATATTAAAAGCATAGAATCTCTAAGCGAGTTTTTCAAAGTGGATAGATTCTATCTCTTAAAGGCGGTTGTGAAAAAGGCAATAAGGGCTAATGGGAGCTTTGAGCTTGTGTATGGCTTTGTGCGAGGTGATGATGAGATTGAAGAGACAAAACTGCTTAATACCATTAATCGCGTGGATAGCTCTTTTTTAAGCCTAGAAGATGCGGAGTTAGAGGAGATGACACAAGTGGGCTTAGAGGCTGGATTCATAGGACCTTATGGCTTGGGGCATATAACACAAAGTCAATACATTTATTTTGATGAGAGTTTGAGAGAGGCTCAAGGGCTGATTTGTGGAGCCAATGAAAAAGATTATCATTTTGTCGGTGTGGATTTAGACACATTTGAGAATCTTAACTTTGTGGATATTGCTAAAGCACAAGAGGGAGATTTATGTCCAAAATGTCAAGGTGAGCTGTATTACACAAAAGGCATTGAAGTGGGGCATATTTTTAAACTTGGCACAAAGTATTCTCACGCAATGAATGCACAATTTTTAGATAAAGATGGCAAGATTCAGGATTTGATTATGGGGTGTTATGGCTTTGGTGTATCTAGAATCTTACCGGCAATTTTAGAGCAAAAAAGCGATGAGCTTGGCTGTGTGTGGGGAAAAGAGGTCAAGCTCTTTGATTTAGCCATTATCATTTCAAATGTTAAAGACAATACGCAAAATGAGTTTGCTACAAAAATCTATGAAGAGTGCAAGGCTAGGGGTATAGATGTGCTACTTGATGATAGAGATGAGCGGTTTGGAGTGAAGATGAAGGATTTTGAGCTACTTGGGTTTTCATTTGCATTGATTGTGGGAAAAGGGCTAAATGATGGGCGAGTAGAGCTTATCAAGCGTAAGGGATTAGAGAAGTTTGAGCTTCAATGTGATGAAAATACACTTGAAAATCTGCTTGGGATTCTAGGGCGGAATAGCTAAAGGGGTAAAAATGCAAAATGTTGCGGAGAAAAAACTTATCATTGGCACACGCGGGAGTGCATTGGCTCTATGGCAAGCAGAATATGTCAAATCTCGCTTGAAAAATGAGTGTGGGCTAGATTCAGAATTTAAGATTATCAAAACGCAAGGTGATAAGATTCTTGATGTGCCATTGGCAAAAATCGGTGGCAAGGGGCTTTTCACAAAGGAGCTAGAACAAAAGCTTTTGGATAAAGAGATTGATTTAGCCGTGCATAGTTTAAAAGATGTGCCTGTGGAGATTATGCCTTTGCTTGATTTGGCGGCAATTACAGAGCGTGAGGACTGCAGGGATTGTTTTTTGAGTATGAAATATGAGAGTTTAGAATCTTTGCCACAAGGTGCGAGAGTGGGGACGACTTCACTTCGCCGCTCTATGCAGATTAAAGCCTTTCGTGCGGATTTAGATACGCTAAGTTTGCGTGGGAATATACAAACGCGTTTAGAAAAGCTCAAAAATGGTGTGTTTGACGCGATTATTTTGGCACAAGCGGGTGTGAAGCGACTAGGCATTGATGTGAAAAAAAATGATATGGGGATTTGCCATATTGTGCCTTTAGATTTTATGATACCTGCTATGGGGCAGGGGGCTTTGGGTATTGAGATGAGAAAGGATAATGCATATTTTGAGATTGTCTCAAAGCTCACGCATAAAAAAAGTGCATTGTGCGTGAGTGCGGAGCGGTCTTTTGTGCGTGTGCTTGAGGGTGGCTGTCAAGTGCCAATAGGCGTGCAAGGGGTGTATGATGGTGAGATTTTAAGGCTTAGGGCTATGGTTGGGCTACCAAATGGGCAAGAAATTTTGCAGGAGAGTTTGGAAGATTCTATGTTGGAAGATGAAATTGTCAGGGCAGAATCTCTTGGCAAAAATCTCGCACAAAGCTTTATTGCTAAAGGGGCTAAGGAGATTCTAACTCGTGCTAAAAATATGGCATTTGCGTGATTTTTATAGATTGTGAGAATCTAGAATCCTAAGTCTTGAAAGAGAACTCTTTTATGAAATGGTATCCCATAGTTTCTACCTGTGAAGTCATATCTTTCAAAAATAGAGCTTTGAAATGCTATGCAAAATATAAAAAATACAATGCCAAGGCAAAAGCCAAAGATGATTTTAAGACTTGAAAATAGCACGATAGACACATTGAGTTTAGGTGTATTGGCAGATAGCCCTGTGAAAGAAAATACAGCAACAAGAGCAAGGCATAGACCAAAAACAATAAGGTTATGTTGCAAAGTGGGAAAAAGTATAGGAAAAAATGCGGGGAGATTCACAACAAAAAGATAAAAACAAGGATAATCTCCTTGATACAAGCTCTAAAAAAGTGTGGTCAAAAAGTGGCATTTGTGTAATGAAATATCGGTAAGCTAAAATGCCAAGAATGCAGAGTGTCGCATAAAGCACAAAGAGAAAAGGCAGGAAAAAGATTCTTCTTTTGTTTTTTATGCTGTTATGAGAATCCACTCCATTCCCTTATATTTTCTGTGTTAGATTCTAAGTTTAGCCTTTAAGGCGGATATGAAGTTCTCTTAGCTGCTCATCACTTACCGCACTTGGGGCAAGAGTGAGCGGACAGGTAGCCTTTTGCGTTTTTGGGAATGCTATCACATCGCGGATACTTTGTGTTTTGGCTAAAAGCATAATAAGCCTATCAAAACCTATGGCAATCCCCCCGTGAGGTGGTGCTCCAAAACTTAGGGCTTCAAGCAAGAATCCAAACTTATCTTGTGCTTCTTCTTGTGTAATGCCTAGCAGCTCAAAGACGCTTTTTTGAATACTATCTTTATGGATTCTAATGCTTCCACCGCCGAGTTCAATACCATTTAGCACCACATCATAGGCGATAGATTCTATCTCTTCAACATCATCTTTGTCTAAATCTTTTGGCATTGTGAAAGGGTGGTGCAGGGCTTTTACCTTGCCATCTTCTTTTTCAAACATTGGGAAATCCACCACCCACAAAAATTTACGCATATTCTCATCAATAAGATTCATATCCGCGGCAATTTTAAGTCTCAAACGCCCCATATAATCCCACACGACTTTTTTTGCTCCAGCACCAAAAAATATAATATCATTTGGCTTTGCTCCTACGCGTGAGATAAGCTCATTCATTGCAGATTCTGATATAAACTTGACAAGCGGACCTTTTAGCTCATTTTCTTTAACTTGAATGTAAGCAAGTCCTTTAGCTCCAAATTTACGCACAAATTCTTCAGCTTCACCCAGACTTTTGCGTGTGAAAAAAGTATCCCCACCCTTAACACAAAGGGCTTTGAAGCGATTGTTTTTAGAATCTTTAGCGATATTTTTAAATATCTCATTACTTGAATCTAAGAACAAATCACCAACTTCCACAAGCGGCATTTCAAAGCGTAAATCCGGCTTATCGCTGCCATAAGATTCCATTGCTTGAGTATAGGGCATACGCATAAAAGGTATGGCGATTTGCTCTCCACAGGCTGCAAAAATATCTTGCAGTAATGTTTCAGCCATAGCAATAATGTCATTTTGCTCACAAAAGCTCATTTCAATGTCAATTTGAGTAAATTCAGGCTGTCTATCTGCCCGCAAATCCTCGTCTCTAAAGCACTTAGCTATTTGAAAATATTTATCAAAGCCGCTCATCATAAGGAGTTGCTTAAAAAGCTGTGGGCTTTGAGGCAGGGCGTAAAACTCACCAGAATGAACGCGAGAAGGCACGAGATAATCCCTTGCCCCTTCAGGTGTGGCTTTTGTGAGAATGGGTGTTTCCACTTCAAGAAAGCCCATTTTTTGCAAACTATTTCTTGCTGCAATTGCCGCATCGGAGCGGATTTTAAAAATATTATACGCTTTGGGTGAACGCAAGTCTAAATAACGATATTTGAGCCTTAGTTCTTCATTCACACTTTCATCGCCGATGGCAATTGGAGGGGTTGGAGATTTATTTTCAATCACTAGGCTTTCAAGCACAATTTCAATCATACCCGTTTTTAATTTTGGGTTTTCTAATCCATCACCACGAGCACGGATTTTACCTTTTGCTAAAAGCACATATTCATCACGCACACTTGAAGCAATGCTATGAGCCTGACTATTCGGGTCGCACACAAGCTGGATAATCCCGCTTTTATCACGCAAGTCAATAAAAATTACGCCGCCGTGGTCGCGGTAAGTATTACACCAACCGCATACTTGAACTTCTTTACCAATATCTTCTTTGCCTAATTCTGTGCACAAATGAGTTCTTAACATTTTTTACCTTTAAAATTATGAAGTTATAAAATAGAATCTAAAAATCAAGCCCTACGAGAATCTGACGCAATGCTTGTTCAATCTCAGTAGGGTTAGATTTGCTAATAAATCCATCAGCCTTTAGTCGTTCCGCCATTTGATGATTGCTATCACTACTCATTGATGAGTTGATAATCACGGGGATATGGCAAGTCGCAGGGGTTTCTTTGATACGCTTTAGCACTTCAAAGCCAGAGACAACAGGCATCTCTAAATCCGTAATGATAGCACCGATATTTGCCACCACTCCGGGGTTATGAATATAATCAAGCAAAGCCTTGCCATTAGGAAAGCTAAAATATTTTAACTCAAGCTTTTCTATGATTTTCTGCAAGGATTTTGCAGCTGATTTAGAATCTTCAGCCAAAAGTATGATTTTATCACTTGAAATACTTTGCAAATCATTAATCTCAAGCTCATTTGCGGCATTACCCGCAGGGAAGGCTTCTATAAGCATTCTCTCCACATCAAGAATCTGTATCACAGAGCCATCATCATATTTTGTTGTCGCAGTAATCTTTGAATCTCCATCAATGCCAAACTCCGAGCCGACATTAATATCATTCCAACTTTTATGGATAATGCGTTTCACACCCATAATCTTAAGCCCAACGGTATTATTTGAAAAGCTACAAATAATCACAAGGCTTTTTTCTGTATTAAGCGAATATTCTCGCAAATCTCTATAGGGATTATCCTTGCTATAATAGAGCCATCGTCGCATATCTACAAGCGGTATCGTCTCATCACGCACGGTAAGATAGCCTAGGATAATGCCACTATTATCCCCAGCAGTTTCTGTAAGCTCGTTGTCATAATAAATAATCTCGCGGATTTTAAATACATTCATCGCATAAAGCTGATTTGTGCCATCTTTTTCCTCTTCAAGTGTGAAGCATAAAAACTGCACTTCATTATTAAGGTGTAACGAAGTGGTTTTGTCAATCGCATTTTGTCCCTGTGTCAAACCCTGCCTCCAAAATTTAGTATTTTCAAAACTTAGTATTTGAGTGAAAGTGTTATAATTCTACCTCAAAATACATAAAATAGCATTAAAACCCATTAAACTTAGAATCTAAAGGGACGCCTATGACACATCAAGAATACAATACACATATTCAAACACTCACAAAAATGGCATATCATTATTATGTGCTTGATGACCCAATCGCCACTGATAGCCAATATGATGAGCTATATCATCAAGTCTTAAACTTTGAAAAGCAAAACCCAACACTTATTAGCCCAAAGTCCCCAACTCAACGCGTAGGCGACACGCCCTTAGAATCTTTTAGTAAAAATTCCCATATAGAGCGTATGTGGAGTTTAGAAGATGTCTTTGATGAAACGCAAATGCAAGAGTGGTGTGAGAGGATATATAAAAGCCACCCACAAGCGAGTTTTACTTGTTCGCCAAAATTTGATGGGGCAAGTCTCAACTTGTTGTATCGTGATGGAATCTTAGTGAGTGCAACTACAAGGGGCGATGGCATTATGGGTGAGCTTGTAACGAGCAATGCAAGGACGATTCAAAGCATTCCTTTAAGTATTGATTATAAAGGGGAGATTGAGATACGCGGTGAAGTGGTGATAGCTAAAGATGATTTTGAGCGTATCAATAATGAGCGATTGGAACAGAATCTTAGTCTTTTTGCTAATCCACGCAATGCTGCCGCTGGCAGCCTAAGGCAGCTAGATTCTAAAATCACAGCCAAACGCAAACTCCGCTTTATGCCTTGGGGGATTGGAGCGGGACTTGGTGAGTTTGGTAGCTTTTATGAAGCGTTGCAAAAAATTACAGAGTTCGGCTTTGCTCCTGTGCCTTTCCTTACACATTGTAGGGATAGCAAGGACATTTCACAGGTTTATAAAAACCTTTTATCAAAACGCGATGCTTATCCCATAATGCTTGATGGTATGGTGATAATGCTTGATGAGATAGAATCTCAGCAAAAACTCGGCTGGACGATTAAATCTCCGCGTTTTGCGTGTGCGTTTAAGTTTCCAGCTGTGGAGAAAAGCTCTAAGATTCTAGATATTACCTTGCAAGTGGGACGCACGGGCATTATCACGCCTGTGGCGGAACTAGAGCCTGTGGAGATTGAAGGGGCGATGATTGCTCGTGCGACACTGCATAATTTTAGCGAGATTGAACGCAAGGACATACGCATAAATGATGAAGTGATTATTATCCGCAGTGGTGATGTGATACCTAAGATTATAAAGCCTTTAAGTGCGTTGCGTGATGGCACACAAATCCCTATCACAAAGCCCACGCATTGCCCAGTGTGTAAGCAGGAGCTATTGATTGAAGAGATTTTTATCAAATGTCAAAATTTGAGCTGTGAAGCACGAGTGATAGAATCTATTATCCATTTTGCTTCAAAAAAAGCACTCAATATTGAAGGACTAGGCGAAAAGATTGTAATTCAGCTTTTTGAAAATGGCTTAATCCAAAGTATTTTAGATATTTATGCTTTAGAAGAATCTCAGCTTTTAGCCCTTGAGGGTTGGAAAGAAAAAAGGGCAAAAAATCTTATTTTAGCGATACAAAATACTATAGGTGTGGAGCTATGGCGTTTTATCAACGCACTTGGAATTGAGCATATAGGTGAGGGGGCGAGTAAGAGATTAGCTCAAAGCTTTGGCAGAGATACTTTTAGTGCGGATTTTCAGCAGATTCTAGGTCTTGATGGCTTTGGGGAAGAGATGGCGTATTCACTTGTGGAGTTTAACCACGCAAATAAAGAGCTAATCGCTAAATTGCTTGAGATTCTTAAGCCAAAGAGTGAGCAGATAAAATTTGATGAGAATCATATCTTTTATGGCAAAAGTATCGTGCTAACAGGCACATTGAATAAGCCACGAGATGAGGTTGTTGAAATGCTAGAATCTAAGGGAGCAAAGATAAGCTCAAGTGTCAGTAAGAAGACGGATTTTGTGATTTATGGAGAAAAGGCAGGGAGTAAGCTAGAGAAAGCACAGATTCTAGGAATTAGGACTTTGAGTGAGGAAGAGTTTATGGCGTGTATGCAGGAAAGTTAAGCTGAGATTCTAGGCGAAAGCATATTTATTTTTAGAGATTTTGGACTTAAAGCAGACTCGCAAGTGATTGATTGAGTTTTGCTAGAGATTCTAATTTACAAGTTTTTAAATTTACCACTTGCCTTAGAGAATCAGGCTTACCGGGACTTTTAGCACACTTTTTTTGATAATTTTAGAATGTGGGAGTATATCAGGTGTTGGCTCTAAGCCCCCAGCGTGTGTGTCTTCTGGAAAAAATATAGCCAAATCCCCACTACTTAAAAGAATCTGTGTGCGGTAAGGGGCATTTAAAGTTTCGTTGTTTGGGAGTGTATAGCAAGATTCTAGCATTCTATTTTGATTATTGCTAGAATCTTGCTGTGTTTGCGTTCCTTTGGTATTTGTATTACTTAAGCAAAGATTCTGTGGTAGGGTGTTTTCATACACGATTAAATCCCTAGCTTCATCATAAGGAATCTTCACATCAAAAGTGTCTTTATCGCCAATACACATATATTCATAACCGCTTACTACAAGTTGAAAGTCTAAATAGGCTTTGTGTGTTTCAAAAAATGCGTTTTTCATAGGCTTAAGATAATAGCTTTGCTCAATGGCTCTAATGCCGTATTCAAGGGGATAGCTCACTTCAATTCTATCTTGAGATTGTGGAATTTGAAGTGTTGAAATTCTTTTATGAATCTCACTTTGCGGATTGAGAGCTTGAGAGATATATTCTTTTACGACATTGAGCTGTGGGTAAGCTTTAAAAAACCACTCTAATGTCCTAGCTTGTGCGATAATTGCCATTTATAACTCCTTTTATAGATTGTGTAGATTCTAAACTCAAACAAATTTTTTAGCACTATTTTTAAAAATTGCTAGAAAATCAATGAAAATATCGTGCAGTATGAGAATATCATCTATTTTTACTCGCTCATTGATGGCGTGGATTCTATCATTTGGGACGCCAAGTTCTACCACTTTGACACCAAAAGCAGAGAAAAACCTCGCATCGCTTGTTCCACCACTTGTGCTAAGCTCCGCCTTTCTGCCTATCTTTGCTTCAATCACGGCATTGAGTGATTTTACAAGTTCTGTGTTGCTTTCAGTGATAAAGGGCAGGGAGCTTGTTTTGAGTGTCAGCGTATAGGGCAATGTGGCAAGAGTAGATTCTATATATGTGCGGATAGAATCTTCATCGCTTAAGGGAGAGTTCCTTACATTAAACATTATTTTAAGATTCTGTGGCGTTACATTCACGACCTCCATACCACCGCGAATATCGGTTATCACAAGTTTGCTCGGCTCAAAATAGCTATTGCCATTATCAAGATTCACTCCAGCCAAAAGCCCAAGTCTGCTCCCAAGCAATTCTATGGGATTAAGACATTTTTGCGGATAGGCGGCGTGCCCTTGTTTGCCTTCAATGATGAGTGTGCCATTAATGGAGCCGCGGCGACCGATTTTTAGCATATCGCCTGTGTGATGTGTGCTTGTAGGCTCGGCGACAATGCAGCAATGCGGAAGCAAATCGCGTTTTTGTAGCTCTTCTAGCATAATTTTTGTGCCATAAGTTCTTTCCCCTTCTTCATCGCTTGTAAGCAGGATAGAGAGCATACAATCTACAAGGCTTTGAGATTCTAAACTTTGGCAAATCGCACTCACAAAGGCACTTACACCGCCTTTCATATCCTGTGTTCCCCTGCCATAGATATATCCATCTACTTCTTTAGCAGAGAATGGTTCATACTGCCAATTTTCACCTGTGGGGACGACATCAATGTGTCCTGCGAAGCAAAAATGGGGCAATGTGCTTACATCGCTACCTTTTGGATAAAAGAGGTAGAAGAGGTTTTTTACCCCCTCATTTTCCTGCTCAATGACAATTTTTTCTAAAAGTGGCGATTGAATCTGCTCAAGCCTTGCTTTGATTATTGTGTAAATCCCACATTCTTTGGGCGTAACACTCGGTAATCTAATCAACTCTTTAAGTAAAGACACGGGCATATCAGTCCTTTTTCTCGTGGTTATTTTGTAAGAATATTTGACTGCCCGGGCTTTTGTATATACGCCCTACGCGTCCAATAAATTGTGGCAAAAAGTTTAAATCTTTTGTGTAAAGCTCATCAGCGATATAAAAGCTTTTTGCTTCAAGTAGCACACTTTTACTATCGCCAAGCTCTAGCACATCATATAGCTCACACATAAAAGCGACTTTTATCCCTTGTGGCACGGGTGGATAGTTAGATTCTATAATCTCAAGTGGAATGTCAAACTCATTTGCCTCACTGACATTGTAGTCTAGCTCATCACTAGAATCTTGCAAGGCTTGAAGATGTGAAAGCTCACACATACTGATAGTAGCCTTTTTTGATTGTATGATATTTCTAAAAGTATCTTTTTGACTACCATCACTTTTTTGCATTATACAAAGTGAAAAAATGGGTGGATTCACGCTAATTGGGGCAAAAAAACTAAATGGTGCAAGGTTTATATTGCCACTTGGAAAAATCGTGCTAACCCACGCGATTGGGCGGGGGGTTATGGTGTTGCTTAGAATCTTGTAGCGTTGCAATGGTGTGGAGCTATGTGCGTCAATTATCATTATTTAGCCTTTTTGGTTGATTTTCTAGCACTCTTAGTGTAGAAGTGATAACTTCTTGTGGCGAGATGAGCTTCATACAATTATGATGTTTTAAAGGGCATTCACGCTTTTTGCAAGGAGAGCAGGGCAAGTCAATATGAAGTAAGGTAATGGACTGCTCTGTGTGGGTTGGGATATACGGAGCTGTTTCATTTATATCTGTGGGTCCAAAAATGGCTACTATTGGGACCTTCAACGCTGTGGCGATATGCATAGGTCCGCTATCATTAGTGATAAAAACATTCATAGCGTTGATATAGTCAATTAATTCGCTTAAGCCTGTTTTATCTGTGAGATTATGAAAATATTGTAAGTTTTTATGATTCTTTAAGGCAGAAGCAATATCTGTATTTGCACTAGATTCAGCGCTTGAGCCAAAGAGATAGACTTCATATTCTCTATCTAAAAAGTATTGTATAACTTCTATAAAATACGACTGCTCCCATCGCTTGGCACTTCCAAAGGCAGCACCGGGATTTATGCCGATGTTAGGCTTATTTGAGCAAATCTGTATAGAATCCGCAATAAGTTGCAAAGGCTTTGTTGAGAGGGTATTTAAAATTTCATTTGGCATTAGAATCTTGTGTGAGATTGTCTCTTTTGGGGTGTTATTTGAGTTATTTGCTTGTGTGAGCTTATGGGCTACTTGCTCTCTTACTTGTAAAAGTGGGGCGATGAGAGAGAGATATAAAAGCACTTGATGATATTTTTTGCCTTGTAAATTTTGCTTTTGTAATTTTAATGCGTGGGTAAGCAAGAATCCACGAGCGTTTTTTGCGTAACCTATACGCACAGGGCTTTTTATGAGATACAAAAGCAGGGCAGAAAAAAAGGTGTTGCTAAAAGTAATGGCTAAGTCGTGTTTGCCTATGGCGTTGGCTAAGTCTTTTGTGGCTAGGATTCTAGATTTAGCCTTTTTGCTTTCATCAATAAAAATATGTTTAATGCGTGAATCTCGCTCATAGATTCCACAACTCGCCTTTGTGCCTACAAGGCTAAAATCAGCACAGGGGAAGCTAAGCTTAAGCCATTCAAACGCAGAAGATACCATAACGCTATCGCCTAGCCAATTTGGCAGCCGCAACAAAATGCTTTTAACATCTTTGGTATGAATTGTATGATGAGACTGAAACAAGATTCTAACTCCACAAATTAGCATAATGCAATAAAGTCAAAATTGTAGCAAAGAAAAAGCCAAAAAATTCAAAAATTAAAGTATGTGAGAATAAAAATAGTTAAAAATATAGCCGAAATACAACATTTTTAAGATAAAATCTTGCATTTATCTTAAAAAATCTAAACATCGCACCAAAAAATGTAGAGTTTTGGAATTTTAATAGGTTAAAATTTTGCTTTTTTATTCTAGGAGGTTTTATAATGGCACTTATCACACCCCGCACACTTAGTGGCTTTAAGGATAGATTACCCAAAGAGGCTCTTGCTAAAGCTCATTTGTTAAGTAAGGTTAGCAGTGTGTTTATGAACTTTGGATTTGTCCCCATTGAGACGCCGCATTTGGAATATGCTGAAGTGCTTGTAAAGCAGGGGAGTGAAGAGATTCAAAAAGAATTGTATCGCTTTAAGGATCACGGGGATAGAGATGTAGCGTTGCGTTTTGATTTGACTGTGCCTTTAGCACGCTTTGTCTCGCAATATAAAAACGAAGTGGATTTGCCTTTTAAACGCTTTGCTATTGGGAATGTGTTTCGTGGAGAGAGAGCGCAAAGGGGGCGATATAGGGAATTTACACAATGTGATTTTGACTTTATTGGGAGTGATAGTATCTCTTGTGATGCGGAGATTCTGCAAGTGATATACGCTTCGCTTGTGGGGCTTGGCATAGATGAATTTACTATTTGGCTTAATCATCGTAAAATCTTAAATGGAATCTGCGAGTATTGCGGCATTGTAGGGGAGCGGAATGTCAATGCGACTTTGCGGATTATTGATAAGTTAGATAAGATTGGAAAAGAGGCTGTAAGTGCGGAACTACAAAAAGAGCTTAGTCTTTCTAGCACTCAAGCTGATAATCTGCTAGAATATACTTCAATCAAGCAGCAGGGCGATAGTGAGAGCTTTTTCAAACAAATATCATTTATGGAAGAGTGGAATGAAAATACAAGGGAAGGCATAAAGGATTTAAAAGCCTTGTATACGGTGCTAGAGCCTTTACAAATGGATAGGGATACTTATCGTGTGAATTTTTCAATCGCTAGAGGGCTTGGGTATTACACCGGGATTGTGTATGAAACAACGCTGAATGCCCTAAAAAGTATAGGGAGCGTGTGTTCAGGTGGGCGGTATGATAATCTCACACGCACCTTTTCTAAGGATAAAATGAGTGGTGTGGGTGCGAGCATTGGTATTGATAGGCTTTTAGCAGCACTTGAAGAGCTAAATTTACTTGATAAAAAGGCAACTTCCGCTCGTGCGCTTATTGTTTGTATGGATCGTGCGTATTTTGGTTACGCGCATTTTCTAGCAGAATCTTTCCGCCGCTCAAAAGTCCCCATTGAAGTTTATCCAGAGGTGAGTAAGCTTAAAAAGCAGTTTGGCTATGCTAATGCCAAAGGACACGAGTTTGTTATCGTAATTGGTGAGAGTGAGTTTAACTCAAAAACGCTTACTTTGAAAAATATGACTTCAGGTATGCAAATGGATAAGCTAAGCTTCCTTAAAGCTTTGACACTCATTCAAGAAGATGAGCTAGAGGAGCTAAAGATTTGAGATGATATACAAACTTTAAAAAAGGAGCGAGGAATGATAGAAACTACAGAATGGGATTTAAAGGCACTTTTTAGGAGTGAAGAGCAGCTTGAGCGATTTATGCTTTCTCTCAAGCGTGATGCCAAGCAGTTTGCTAAAAAATATGAAGGCAAGCTAAGTGAGATAGAGCCACAGGGGTTTTGTGCGGTTATCAAGGAATATGAGGATATTTTAGAGGGTATTGGACGGGTTATGACCTTTGTATTTTTGGGCTTTGCTAAAGATACCACACAAGGTGATATATACGCCAAATATGAGCTGCAAACTACACAGATTCAGAATCTCGTGCTATTTTTTGAACTAGAGTTTTGCAAACTCCCACAGCATAAGCGGCAAGAATGTATTGAATCTAGCCCACAATACTCCTATTTTTTACAAAAGCTTATTGAGCAAGATGAGTTTAGTCTCTCACTTAAAGAAGAAAGGGTGCTTTTGGCTACTTCACCGGTTGGTGTGGGGGCATTTTCTCGGCTTTTTGATGAGCATTTATCTCATCTTAGTTTTAAAAATCCTATACCAAATGACAAAGCAAACACCAAAAGCCCTGTGCAAAAAAAGATTAAAAAACAAAAAGCTAGTTTAAGTGAAGAAGAGATACTTAGTTTGTTACATCATTCTAAACGCAGTGTGCGTAAAGAAGCTCAAAAAATCTTTACCAAAAAGCTTAAAAAATCACGCCATCTATTAAGCTATATTCTCAATATGGTGTGTAAGGATTTAAATATTATGCAGTCGTTGCGTGGATACAAACTCCCTGAATCTTTTCGGCATTTAAGTAATGGTGCGACACAAAAAAGTGTCGATAAGCTCATTGATATTGTGAGTTCGCATTATGGGCTTGTTGGAGAATATTACACGATAAAGGCAAAGTTGCTTGGCATTAAGCGTTTAAAAGACTATGATCGTTACGCACCACTTGAATCTAAGCAAAGTGATGTGAGCTATAATGACGCCTTGAAGCTTGTGCTAAAGTCGTTTGGAGATTTTAGCAAGGAGTTTAAAGACATAGCTTCAAAGGCATTGAAAAAAGGCTGGGTAGATTCACACCCTATGGCAAATAAACGCGGTGGGGCTTTTAGCCACGGAAGTGTGCCAAGCGCTCACCCCTATGTGCTTTTAAACTACACAAATTCTCGTCGTGATGTTTTTACAATCGCTCACGAGTTTGGGCATATGATTCACCAAGAGCTTTCAAAAACTCAAGGTTATCTCAATATGGACACGCCACTTACTACGGCAGAAACCGCCTCTGTTTTTGCTGAAATGCTACTTTTTGATACATTGAAAAATTCTCTCCATAAAGATGAGCTGATTCCGCTTTATGCTGGGAAGCTAGAAGATATTTTCTCAACACTCTTTCGTCAAGTTACAATGACACATTTTGAGCGGAGGATTCACGCTCTAAGTGATGAGCTTAAGGCGGAGGATTTTGATAGAATCTGGCGTGAAGAAAATGAGAGAATGTTTGGGGAAAGCCTTGAGTTAAGCAAGAATTATGAAAGCTGGTGGTGTTATATTCCTCATTTTGTGCATTCACCTTTTTATTGCTATGCGTATAGCTATGGACAATTGCTTGTTTTGGCTCTTTTTGGCTTATACAAATCTCAAAAAACACCACGCAACAAAGAGAAATTTATCCAAAAATATACGGAATTTTTATCGCTTGGGGGAAGCAAGAGTCCCAAAGAGCTAATCAGTGCGTTTGGGCTGAATCTAGAAAGTGATAAGTTTTGGCTCATCGGTATGAATGAAGTGCAAAAAATGCTTACGGAGTTTAAGGAGCTAGTCAATGCGCAAGATACTCTTTCAGCCGCAGTTTAAGTCGGTAATGAACACACATACGCGGGATATTTTGCAGTTTTTAGTTCAAAATAGTGTTAATTTCAACATTTTGTGTGATATGAAAAAAGCAAGTTTCTCTCCACAGCTACCCGAACATATCACAAGCACTTTTAATGAGATTACGCTTTTTGTTTTGGCGGGATACACTTTTGAAAGCATAGAGTTGCACGAGGGCTGTATGAGTTTTGAGGCGGGGTTTGGGAGTGAAAATATTGGGAGCTTTGTAAGCATTGAGTATGAGGGAATTGTGCAGATTCTGCTTCACGATAACGATTTGTTGCGTGAGATTCCACTTTTTACCAATGTAAGCCACCCTTGCTTTTATAACTTTTCAGAAGAAGAGCTACAAGAGATTGAATCTATTCAAAGAGAGGGGCTAGAGCAGTCCAATCTCGCCTTTGCGTTAAATCCAGAAAATGGTAGATTTTTTAAAAAATAATTAACCTTTTAAGGGATAGTGCAAATGAAATGTGCTACAATCGGGGCATTTAAGAATAGAATCTATAAGGCTAAGGAGTTTTAATGGATAAGGTGCAATTAGAGGTTTTTGCATTTGAAGCAGGTGTGGATTATCTCCCTTATTATAAAAAGCTATCTTTTCAGGTAAAAAGCAATCAAACTTTGCGAGATTTGCTTATATTTTTGAGCCAAGAAATAAGTGGATATGCCTGTGATGTGGAGCATTTGGCATTGCGGATTAATGGTATTGCTATTTTTGAGAATCTTGAAATGATTGATTTGACTCAACGATTTGGCAATGAATGGCAGATTGAGCCTATAAGCACTTATTATGCGTATAAAGATTTACTTATTGATAAAAAGGCGTTGAGAAAAAAATATGATACATTTTTTGCGTGGGCGGACTTTTTGAGTGTTGAGGAGAGAGAAGAGCTAGATAAATATCTTTTGCTTAATCTCATTACGCCGATGAGTAATGATGAGTATTTAGGAGATGGATTTTTCTTGTATCTTAAATGGTTACTTGCTCGCCACCCAGAGAAGCTTGGCGAGATTTTAGAGTGGGTGATTGAGCATCAAAGTGGAGTTTTAAACTTTGTAAGTTTGACAGATATGGTATATCCACGCGGCACTGCACTTGATGAGGAAATATGGGAATTTATAGAGCTTGTGCTTAGGACAAAACACAAGCAATTCAGTCATTTATACACACTCAAGGAGATTTAGGCTATGAAGTATATTATATATGGCAGATATGAAAACGCCAAAGCGTTGCTAACCAGCACAGGAGAGCTTTTTTGGAGATTGCAGCTTGAGATAATAAAGCCAAAAGATTCATTGCTTGATTGTGGTGGATATTTTGCAAGGTTTGTGCAAAAAGATGTGTTGTTGCGTAATGTCGCCTACAATCTTGCCTTGGCAAACTCGCTGAATGCCACGCTTGTTTTTTTAGAAGAAGATGCGTATGCTAATGCGTTGTATGCTAAAACACTTATAGAATCAGATTCTGAACTTATGCGTGATATTGAACAGCAATTTTTACATCGCTTTAACTTGCTTTATGATAGTAAGGTGCAGATGAGTTATCTACCAGATTTGTTAAATACTATCAATTTTGAATCTCTTATCCAAAAAAGATTTTCACCCTTTAGCTCCATTATTGTGCGTGGAGCTTATCAAGGGCATTTACCCAAAAGCACAAATCACGGACTTTATAAAAAAATTGATTTAACAATGCTTGAAAATCCAATCGCATTACAATATTATGCTCATCTCTTACAGAGCAATTCGCAAAGTGCGTTATATAATAGTGCAAGATTATTTTTTGATTTGGCAGATTTGGGGATAGATTTTATCCTTACGCATTCATTAAGTCAATTTGAGATGTTGGATTCTAAACGAGCTGGACTTTGTAGAGCGTATAATCGTGATAATATCGCATTGCCCATTGTGTTTTTGCCCCAAATTTTACTTCTTGCTTTTGGAGAAAATGACCCTAAAAAGCTCGGTTTTAACTATCATCAGCAAAAAGTAGAGATGTTTTAATGCAGGCGTTTTGGAAACTTCTTCTAGCGGCGGTTGTTGGGGCGACTTGGTATCATTTTGGTGGGGAAGATGCTGCAATGGCGTTGGTATTTTTCTTTATCATCGTGGGTGTGCTGTTTATGAAGCCTATTCGCTATCAAGACCCAAAAAGGCGTGAACAGTATATGCAGAGAATCCGTGATAGTAGGGAGAAAAAAATTGCCCTTGAAAATGAGAGGATTGAAGAGCTTAAAAGGTTAAAAAAAGCTGAACGAGAGCAAGAAGAAAAGCTAAAAAAAGATTTTGAAAAACGCATTAACAAACGCTAAAGTAAATTTTGCTAAAATGCCGCAAAACTCACAAAAGGATAATAGATTATGGAAATCGTACTTTTACTCATTGCTGGAGTTGTTATATACTTTCTTTACAACACTTTGCAAGATTATCTTAAAAATCCACTTCATCAAAATCCACAAAATATGCCTTTTGGCTCAAATAATGCGGATAATACACCTATAAATTTTGATAATCCTTATCAAATGCAAGATCCTTGGGTAGGTAAAATCAAATCAAATGAATTTTCAATTCTTGCAGCTATTATTGCGCGGGTAGTGTGGAGTGATGAGCAAATCTGCCTTTTGGAAAAGCAGCTTTTAGATGAGATTCTAAGTGATATGGCAGCTGAATCTAAGAATCCACGATTGAGCAAGGAGGAGCTAGAAGAGATTGTCCAAAAAGAGCAAACACCAAGTATCAGCCTTGATGAGCTATGTGAGAGCTATGTGGCTTTAACAAAGGGTGAGTATAAAAAGCGGTTAAAAGTTGTGGAGTTTTTATTTGCCCTTGCGTATGCTGATGGTAAGCTTGAGGATTCTGAGCAAGAAAGCATTGTGGATATTGCGGCGTATTTTGAGATAGCTAATGATGATTTTAATGCCATATACAATGCGTTTGAAAAAGAATATGCTGATGAGCTGAAAATGGATTTGAAACAGGCTAAGGCTATTTTTGAGCTAACAGATACAAATGAGCTAGACAAGGCAAAGCTAAGCGAAAAGTATCATAATCTTATCAAGCAGACAAAGCAAAATATTTTTGATAATAAAAATATCAACAAAAGCTTTCAAGATACTTCCCTTACTTATCTTAAGGAGATTGATAAGGCTTACTCAATTTTGCTAGAGCTATTAGAATCTAAAGGAGAAGATACAAGCAAACAAGAATATTCAAGCAATGATGAGAAACAGGAGGTAGAGCAGGATAAATCACGCAAGGGTTGGGATTTTTAGGAATATTATTTGCTTATATTCTGTTATTTAATGGAGGTGCAGAGTGGATATTACAAAAACTAATCACGGCGGTGTGCAAGGGCTACTCGCCAATATTTATAATGTCGCTAATCAACCGCAAAATGCAAATAGAACTCGTGAATCTGAGCAGGATATTAATGGCGTTGATAGCCTCCATAATAGAGACAAATCCACACATTCCCTACAATATACAGATATTACCAAAAGAATTGAAGATAAGTTTTCTCCATCTCAAGAACTGGAAAAGGCTAGGGAAATTGGCGGTGAGTTGGAGGGTGGATTCAAAGATAAGACTTCTTTTGAGAATCTTGCAAAGACACTCAAGCAAGAGGGGTTGATTAATAGTAACGAAAAAGTTGCAATGGATTATCTCAAAAACAACTCATCAAAATTAAGCTTTGATGAGTTTGAGAAAATTGCCTCAAATGATAATCACAGCAAAGAAATGAAGGGGCTTATAGATTCTGTTGTGAATAAGATGAAGTTTATTGACAATGTAAATGGCGGAATTTTTTAAAGAAACAATTTTTACTTCATTGACATATTCCTTAAAAAATAGCTTTTTTCTTAAAGTCTTACCCAAAAAAAAATAAAGCATTTAAGTAGCTTTTTACGCGAGAGAATGTAGGGCGGATTTCAAAATCTTAAAATTTAATTTGTAAGAGTTTTAATCTATAAAGTTAAGTGAAAAATAGCTCCCCGAAGTGGAGAGCTAAAAAAATCAAAAGGCTTTTTAGCCAAGAGATTCTTCAAAATGTTAAGAGATTAGCTTTCTACCCATTCTTGAAGCTTTTTGTAGAGCTGAACCCCAATGCGTTTGGCTGTGAAGCTAAGCGAATCATCAATGTTACTTACACTAGTTGTAAATACAGCATTTTTGCGGCAATCATAGATTGTCATAATCGCATCAGCTTTAATTGTATTCCCGTTAATAAGCACCATCTTAAGCTTAACATTAATCACATTCTCCGCCTCTGAATCAAAGTTGTAAAACTCTCCTAGCTCCTGTGCAAGTTCAGCTGAGACAATATCAGCCTCTGCACCTTGAATCTGAAGCCGTGCGGTGGGCATGGGCGAGTTTGCGGAAAGCGTATCTTCAAGTGCTGAAAGATCCCTTGTATTCACACCAAGCGAGTGCAAAAGCATTCCATAAAGACTAAGTTTATCTAATGCATACGCTAGACGCATTTTGTCTTTGATTGAAATGCTACTGCATTGCGACATTCTATTAAAGTTTAAAGCACCATACTCTTTGTTAAATGAGTTTTGAAACTGCTTAATGAGTGAAGCTTTTGGAATCTGAGCTTGGACAAAATATTGATTGTCCTTAAACTCATCTTTGACATAGCTCACATCACTTAGCTCAATCCCAGCCGTATCAAGCTTGACTTCATTGCTCACACTATGTGTGATATGGGAATCTTGCCTTTGTGTGTGTGATTTAAACTGCGAACTCACCTGCACACTTAGCTGATTGCTTATATCACTTAATGCTCTTGCTTTGGCGACATCAAGCGTTTTGGCACTACCAAAGCCAATCATAAAAGCTTCACTTTGTGCGTTTTTACCAAACCAAGTAGGTTGCTTAGGCGAATCGCCACCGCAACCAGCCAACCAAAAAACAGCCCCTATCGCTAAGATACCTATTAACCGCATTCTCTACCAATCTTTATTCAGCACTAGAGCTTAAATCAAGGTTTTCCAGCATTTCTCGCTTCATATCATTGGGGATAAGCCTGTTTTGAGCAATTTGCTTTTTTACATTTGCTTCAAGTTTTGCTTTGTTACCTTCATCAAGCTTTGCAAGAACAAAAATGCGTGAGCCATCATCAGTTATCCAAGTGTCAGTTTGTTTTGTCCCACTAAGAATCGTATCTGTGCTTTGTTTTGTAATTTCCTCTGTGATAGACTGCATACTCGCATCACCCATATCACTTTTAGTTTTGCTTTTAGCATTTAAAAGTGAGCCTTTAACACTTACTGAAACTTGTCGTGCGATTTCATCTCTAGCTAAAGCAAGGGCTTCATTGCGCGCAAAGCCTAAATCTCCACCTACAATTTCCGCATCTCCAATAGCACTCATATCGCCTTGTCCAGCATTAAGCACCCAATTTGGCGCACCTTTAAGATTGAGAGCCTTAAGTGCTTTTTTATCTATGCTTTTACCGCCAACCCCAAGTGAATCATCGCCACCACAGCCAATGAGTAATAATGCCGCTACAACACTTCCTGCTAACAATTTTGCCTTTGTATTCATTTTATCTCCTTTGTTTTTAGTTTTAGAATCTTACCAAGTTACCGATGAGTTTGAGCCAAGCTTGATGATATTGACTTCATCGTCCCAGACAACAGTTCCATCTTTAAGATTGGTCAGTGTAAGTAAGAAAAAATAATCTGTGCGTTGCTTTGAGCCAACTTTTGTGTTCTTTTGCACGATTTTCCCAGAGAGTGAAAGTTCGGCAGATTTTAGATTGCCTTTTTCTATGGTTGTGCGTTGATCAAACTCATCATTATCACGCGCACTTCTTGCCATATCAATGCCTTTTTCAGTCTTTGCCCCTTGAGCTAGAGTAAGCACAAACTTACCACTATTTCTCATATCGCGTGTAATCTTACGACTAAGCTGGTCGGTATCAATCGTCTGCATAGTGTCATTAATTACACCAGAAATCATAACGACTCTTTTCTTCCCACCTTGTGAGATTTCACGCACTTGAGCACTGCTCAAAAGAGACTGCACACTATCAGTGGCTGCCTTTTCAATATCGTGGTAATCTAAGCCCATACTCGCATACGCCTTAGAATTTGACGCATCTACATATTCAGGTCCGCCACTGCACCCAGCTATGAGAAGTGTGCTTAAAGCCACTCCACACGCTACTAACTTCTTATTCATTGATTCCTCCTTTTAGAATTTGATAAGTTGGATTTTTACCTTTTGAACGCAGATAAAGAATGTTATCATTTTTATCGCACAAAACAATAACATTGCTTACTTTTTTCTCGCTTTCTGTATCTTTTTTGCAAGAAAAACTTACTTCATACAATGTGTTGCCATCGGCTTGAAGTGCAAAATCTAACGCATTATTTGGCACTTGCAGAGCTAAAACTCGCTTTGGCAGAGCTGTTGTGATACGCACATCAGCATTATTTGTAGCTGCAGAATAAGCCGCTCCAACAAGCGATCCTACAATCGCTCCAGTCGCACCAAACTGATCGCCACCCACATTATTTAAAGTCGCTTGAGTTGTTGCCTTTAAGATGGCAGAGCTTATAGCACGAGTAAGGATAAAAGGGAGTTTTTCACTAAACTCATTTGCAATAACACCATCGGTATCACTTACTTCAAAAGCCTTGTATTCTCTCTTGTTCTTATGACTCACTGCTTGGTATAAACTTGCACTTGGGATACCCTCTTTCAGTTGTGGGATTGACACGCCCACGTGCAAGACACTTTCACTTACAAGATATGCAGGTAAGTCAATGGATAGCTCTTCAAGTGAAGCACTTTTGCCATCTTCTATGATAAACCAAGTGTATTTTGTTTTATCACCCCTTTTGCGTTTATTCATCACTTCTAAATCCTGATTGATTACATAAGCGTGAGTGATTCCATAAGCCTCTTTATACAAATCAGTCGCTTTTGAGTAATCCGCCTCACTCATAAAAAATAGAGCTGAAACATAGCTTACAGCTGGGTTAATAAAGCCTTCATAGATATTAAAGTTTTTAAGGTTGCTATATTGAGATTCTAAAATAGAAGCTGTGCTTTCCTTGGTATGTCCAGCATTAATATTTTTAAGATCCTCATTTGAAGCATTTTCCTTCTTGCTTTCTTCCATTGCTTTATTAATATCTTTTCTAAAATACTCCTTTGCCCTGCGTTGCCTGTCATTTGCTCTATTAAACTCTACACGAGCCAAAGCGTAATCTCCTAGCTCCATAGCATTTAACGCTTTGTAGTAGTTAAATAAAACGCCCTCATAGATATTGCCACGATAGGTTTTGACATTTTCATTCACAAGCACAGCACCCACATTGCCAAATAAGCCACCCATCAAGCCTTCAGATTCATATTTGTTAAACAATCCCTCTCCTTGTTCTAGCAAAGTTGCAACATCTTCTTGTGATGAGCCAAAGCCACTGACACCCGCTTGTAGATTCCATAAAACATCTCCAGAATCTCCTGCTTGTGATTTTGCGTATTCATAAGCCTTTGTATCCTCTCCACCATAATAGTGTTCGTTGAAAGTTTGCAAAGCCCCTTGATGAGAACACGCAGTCATTAAAATCAGCCATAATGGCACTAAAACTGAATAAACATACCTCATTGCACTCCTTTTGTGTAAAATTTTGAGAGGGTTCATATTATATTTTTTTTTTTTTTGATTTCACTTAAACTTCACAATGTTTCAATAGTATGCCAGACTTCATTTTATATTAAGGATTTTAGGGGATAGAATGACGCATTTTAGAGCCTTTAGCAGAATCTTACTTATTTGCATTTTTGCAGGGTGTAGCACAAAGATTCCAAGTCTTGAAGAGAGTGCAGAGCAAACGCATATCCCACAAAAATTTCATAATATTGCTTCACTTGCCAAAGATTTATCATCTCAAGATTCACAAATAAAACAAGATACAGAATCTACTCAAAATCACACAGATGATATGCCCTTTAGTCTTAAGCAATTTATAGCACTCATTGATGATAAAGAGCTTCATTCTTTGCTTCACATTGCTTTAGAAAATAATACTAATGTGCTGACAATGACTTCTCGTATTAAGCAAGCCAAATCGCAAGTAAAAATCAATACCGCAAGTATGCTCCCTACAATCAATGGTAGCCTTAACTCAAGCTACATTGATAGACGCACCCTTTCACAAACCACAGCTATCCGCCCCGGAGCAAACTCCATAAATGCAAGTGTAGGTATGAGCTGGGAGCTTGATTTGTTTGGGAAGCTTAATGCTTTGCGTCAATCAAGTAAAAAAGACTATGCCATCGCTCAAAGCAATCTCGCCTACGCACAAATCTCGCTTATTGCCGAAGTGGCAAATCTGTATTTTACATTGCGTGATAATGCTAGAGCGTTAAATCTTGCTAAGAATACGCTTAAGAATCTTGAAGAGATTGAATCTATCAATACTCAAAAGTTGCATTTTGGGCTTATTGACATTGCTACATATCAAAGCTTTGTGGCAAATACCACGACACAAAAAAATAGCTATGAAACCCTGCTTTATACCTTTGAACAAAATAAAAATGCCCTGCTTGTATTACTTAACATTGAATTGAGTGAGCTGAATAAACATATAGATTTTATGGAATCTGTTTATACTTTTCCACAAATTGCAACATTTCATATAGATAAAATGCCAAGTGAGATTCTGCTCTCTCGCCCCGATATTGAATCTAGCTTATACGCCTTACATTCTCAACTTTACAAGCAAACTAATGCAAAAGCTGCAAGGTTGCCTAGCATTTCTCTTAGTGGCTCTGTAGGTGAGATTCTATATAGCAGTGCAGGGGCTGGGTCGCTTGTTTTTCAAATCGCAAATTCCATTACCGCCCCGCTTCTTAATCGCACATCTTTAAAGCAAAACTACCTTATTCAAAAGGAGCTAAGTAAAGAGGCATACTACACTTTGCAAAATAATATTAACACCGCTTTAAGTGAAATTGAAAATGCCTTGTTTGATATAGAATCTAAAAAACGACAAACTCAAAATACGCAAAATGCCTATGAAGTGGGAGTAAAAGCTTATGAAAGTAATAGTGCCAAAAATACGCGTGGAGTGCTTGATACAAATGATTTTTTAACACAAGAAAACACTTATCTATCTTTGCAAACACAGCTTTTTAACGCAAAGACAAATGAGATTCTCTCACTCATCACGCTTTTTAAAGCATTAGGTGGGAATCTCGCACTAGAAAGTGTAGCACAACAAACTTCAACGCAAAAGGTAGAATGATGAATCTATATCAAACATTAAAGCCCAAAAAAATAAGAAAAAAGCTCACGCCTCTAGCGTGGGGCATTATCATCGCTATATTAGTTATCATCATTCTAGGCAGTGCTCTTGTGTGGTGGCTGCTTCAATCAAAAGTAAGTTTTGAGAGCACACACGCAACAAGAGGCGATATACAATCAAGCATTTCGGCTTCTGGCTCACTTTCCCCCGTGAATGAAGTGGAGATAGGGAGTGTTATCTCTGGGCTAGTGCTTGAAGTGTTGGTAGAAGAAAATGATGAAGTGAAAAAAGGGCAGATTCTAGCTCGCATTAATCCTGAAAGCATTAATCAGCAAATTGCCAAATACACCGCACAGCTTAATTCCGCTAAAGCCCAACTCAAAGCAAGTGAGCAAACTTTAAAGGATAAAAAGTGGAATTATGATAGATTGCAAGAGTTGTATAATGCGACAAATGGAGCTTCTCCCTCGCTTTTAGAGCTACAAAATGCCAAGACAAATTATACAAGTGCTCGTGCTGATGTGGATATTAAACGCGCTTCTATTGTGGAGATTCAAACAAGTATTGAAAGTGCTAAGATTGATTTAAAAAATTCCGAGATTATCTCGCCCGTTGATGGCATTGTGCTTACTCGTAATGTGGAAGTAGGGCAGAGTGTGGCGGCGAGTTTTCAAGCACCAACTTTGTTTAAGGTAGCTGAAAACCTAGAAGAGATGCAGCTTTATGCAAGTATTTCGGAAGCTGATATTGGCAAAGTCAAAGAGGGGCAGGAGGTTACTTTTAGCGTTGATGCTTATCCAGATAGAATCTTTCACGCAAAGGTTAATCGTGTGAATTTTGGCTCAGGTGATGGCAGTTCTAGTAGCTCAAGTAATTCAAGTTCTAGTAGCTCAAGCTCAAGTATTATTATCTATCGTGCTAAAATTGAAGTGGATAACAAATCCTTGCTTTTACGCCCTGATATGAGTGCTACAGCTGATATTATCACTGCAAAGGCAGAAAATGTCCTGCTTGTGCCAAGCTCGGCTTTGTATTTTGACTTAAACAAATCCTTGCAAAAAGTGGGGGGTAAAAAAACTAGCTCATCTCTTGGGAATATGTTTGCCCCGCCACCTCGCCCCAAAGCACAGATTCATAGCAAACAAAAATCTCATACAAAAACGGGGACTCTGTGGATTCTAAACAATGGCAAGGCAGAATCTGTGAGCGTGGAGCTAGGCATTAGCAATGGGAATTTTACGCAGATTCTAAGTGGAATTGATGAAACAACGCCCATCATTACAAATATAAAGATGAAGTAAGGCAGAGATATGGAATCTCGTAATTTTATTGTCCTAAAAAATATTCATAAGACTTATGGCAAGGGAGAGAGTGCGTTTGAAGCATTAAAGGGCGTGAGTTTGCAGATAGATAAGGGGGAGTTTGTCGCCCTTATGGGTCCTAGTGGATCGGGTAAATCAAGCCTTGCCAATATTCTAGGCACACTTGATGTGGGGAGTAGTGGAGAATATCACTTTGGGGATATAGATGTGTTTAGCTTATCTCACAATGAACGCGCCTTGCTCCGCCGCAATTATATAGGCTTTATTTTTCAAGGATTTAATCTCCTGCCCCGCACAACGGCACTTGAAAATGTGGAGCTACCCTTGATGTATCGTGGGGTGAAAAAGGCAGTGCGTGAAGAGATAGCCTTGAAAGCGCTTGATAAAGTAGGGCTTAGAGAATGGGCAGAGCATACAAGTGCCAAGCTAAGTGGCGGACAGCAGCAAAGAGTGGCTATCGCTAGGGCGATCGCACAGGAACCACTTTTTTTACTTGCCGATGAACCAACGGGGAATCTTGATACCAAAAGAAGTGTGGAGATAATGGAGATTCTAAAGAGCTTAAATCAAAGTTTAGGTATTACGATTCTTATGGTAACGCACGAGCCGGATATGGCGAGATATGCCAAGAGAGAATTGCATTTTTTAGATGGTAAGTTGGTGGCTGATTCACAAAGCGATACTTTAAACGCTCAAAAGGCTGAATCTTTAAGGGCGGATTCTATAACTACTGATACTTTAGAGATGGATTCTAAGGGGGATTTATGATACTCAATGCCTTTATGTTAGCCTTTCGGCAGATAAGGCGGAATTTTCTACGCGCATTTTTGACAATGCTTGGCGTGATTATTGGCGTTGGGGCGGTTGTTGTGATGATTAGCATAGGCAATGGCACAACCAAAATGATAACAGATAGAATTTCTTCACTTGGAAGCAATCTTTTGCTTGTGTTTCCTGCAAGGGCTATGAATCCAAGTGGGGCAAATTTACGCCGTAATTTTAGTTTGCAAGAAGCCCAAAGGCTACAAGCCCTTACACAAGATTATATACAAGCTGTTGCACCCATCTTGCAAAGTTCAGTTGTGCTGCAATTTCAATCTCAAAATACCACTACACAGGCTCAAGGCGTAACGGAAGGCTTTTTTGAAGTAACGCAATGGGATAGTAGTGAGGGCAGGGACTTTGAAGAAAATGAATATCGTGTGGGGAGTAATGTCTGCTTGATAGGCGAATCTGTGCGAAAAAATCTTTTTAATGAGAGTAATCCGCTCGGGCAGAAAATCCGCTTAAATAACATTGTATGTGAATGTATAGGCGTTTTAGAATCTAAAGGGCAGGGCGGTATGGGAAATGATCAAGATGATGTGATTTTACTGCCTATGAAGGCGTTTTTACGCTCTGTTTCAGGGAATAACTCACTCTTTTTTGTTAATCGCTTAATGCTTAGGGCAAAGGATAATGCCGATTCCACAGAAATACTTCCTGTTTTAACTCAGGCTTTGCGTGAAGTGAGAAATGTCCGCGTTGGTGAGAAAGATTCCTTTGAGATTATGGATACTAAGCAAATTGAGCAAACACTTACTTCCACGACAAAAAGGCTAACAGGGCTTTTGGGTATGATAGCGGGGGTGAGTTTGATTGTTGGGGGTATTGGCATTATGAATATTATGCTTGTTTCTGTAACCGAGCGGACAAAGGAGATTGGGACGCGTATGGCGATTGGGGCGTTGCAAAGTGAGGTGCTTATGCAGTTTTTGATTGAATCTATTACACTAAGCTCCTTTGGTGGTTTGATTGGGATTATATGGGCGTTTTTTGCTTCACTTGGATTAAGCTATTATATGGAGATTCCATTTATTTTTGATGTGCCAACAGCCATTGTTGCCTTTTTGTTTTCTGCTTTTATTGGAATCTTGTTTGGCTATCTCCCAGCTAGACGCGCTTCAAAGCTTAACCCCATTGACGCCCTGCGACACGAGTAATAAACAAAAAGGGCAAAAAAGTAGTAGAAAGGCGGTGCAAAAAAAAAGGGGGGGGGGGACAATAAAAAGAAAAAAGGGAGATAGCCTTACTTCCCACACCCCAAATTTAAAAAGTCTTGCTCTTTTAAATCGCTCACAGAATCTTTAGAAAATACCCTGCCTTTATGTGTGCGTATTAGCTCTGTGAGATAAGGCATATTGACATAGGATTTTAGAATCTCACTTTTTTGTGCCATATCTGCAAGGATTCTTGCGTAAAATACATCTCCTCCGTGAAAACCATCTAAAAACTCGCAATTGTCATTATGTAAAACTGCCGGATTGTGATAGTTGAAAAAAGGGATGTGATATTTTTGCAATGTTGCAAAGAGTTCATCAATATAAGCATATTTTTCTTGTTTGTCCTGCATAGCTTGATATACACTTGGAGCAAGAGGAGGGATAAAAATAACAACTTGTATATGATGTTTTTCTAAAAGATTGAGTATATCAAATAAATCCTGCATACGCTTTGCATCTATGTGGGAAGCATATTCAAACCTACTTATTCCTTGTGTAATGCGTAACAAGGTGTCAGTAAAGTTGGCATCTTTAGTCTTTTCGTTTTTAAAAATCTCTCCATACAAATATGAGCCATCTTTGAAAAAGCCCCTGCCATTATATATGGCATTTAGTCCTAAAGAATCAAGATTGCTATAAGGATTTGTAATAAAATGATTGTCTAAGAGATATTGAGATTGAAAGAATTGCTGGTTGTAAATATGTTTTGCTATATCAAGTATCTTTGTTGTGCTAATATTTGTCCCTGTGATATTAAAATATTCTCCCCTTTCATAGTTTGGATATAAAGCATTAAACCACCAAATATCAAGCCCTAAGATGACTATTTCAGGTTTGTAAAACTTTAATACTTCTTCTAAAAATAACCTCCCTTCTTTGAGTGTATTCATCGCATTACCCGCACTCACAAAAGAATCTATAAAAAACTTTTCTCTAAACTGCAATACCCTAGAGGCACCAAGTGCTATAATCTTTGGCTTTATCTGCTTCACTAGCTCAAGCTTGTAGGCAAAGACATTTTCATTTAATGCTGTGCCATAAATGGAGTTCTGCTCCAGTTGTCTTTTCACAATGCTTTCAAAGCTATTATGTTCAAAGATTCTAGAGAGATAATAAAATATGCCTACAAGCAGTAGTCCAAATATAAGCAAAATCATAAAATAAGATAAAACAAACTTTTTATATTTCATCTTTGCTCCTTAAAAATTAAAATATAAAAATTGTTGTGCTTTATCAATGGAAAGAAAAGCTATAAGCGAAAAAAGAGCGGTTGTAAAAAGATTGAATCTTGTAGGCTTGAAATGTGCTGTTTGTTCCACACTATTTTTGAAACATAAACACACAATAAAAGCCCCTAGAATCCACAATGGCGTTATAAAGCTCCCCTCTATCTGCTCTAACCACCAATGGAATTGAATCCCATATTCACTTAAGAATCCAAGCCTAGATTCTAAAAAGCTAGGTAAGACTATGTCCCCACCAAACATTCCCTTTAACAGATTCACCGCCCCTTGCAGATTTTCAGCACGAAAAAATACAAAAGCCACAAGCACGAGTAGAAAAGTGAGTAGCCAACCTAGAATCTTTGGAAACTTAAATTGTAGAATCTTACTCCATTTTTTACTCCAATATTGATGGATCACAAGGGCTAAGCCGTGTAAAGCCCCAAATATCACAAAGCCCCAGCCAGATCCGTGCCAGATTCCAGCGATGAGAAAAGTCAAAAATGTAGCCACCATCATTTTGGCAAATGTAGGATTCTTAAAAGCTCTAATCATAGGCGTATAGATATAAGTGGTGATGAAATTTGTAAGGCTTATATGCCACCTACGCCAAAAATCAGAAATATTACACGCTTTAAATGGGGAGTTAAAGTTAATAGGCAGTTTGATATTAAACATAAGTCCCAAAGCCACAGCCATATCACTATATCCGCTAAAGTCAAAGTAGAGCTGAAAAGCATAGCATAAAATACTCGCCCAAGATTCAAAAAAATTAAGAATCTCGCCATTTTCTACCACACTAAATCCAGCATTCGCCCACCTTGCAAAACTATCAGCAATGACTACTTTTTTAAATAAGCCAATGGAAAAGAGAAATAGCCCAAGAGAGAGATTCTTATAGTTTAGAATCTTATTATTCGTATCGGCAAATTGGGGCATCATCTCTTTATGATGCAAAATAGGACCGGCAATAAGATGAGGGAAAAATGTAACAAAAAGTGCGTAATTGATAGGATTTCTCTCTTTCACCAAACCTTCATAGCAATCCACCAAAAACGCAATTTGCGTAATAGTAAAAAAGCTAATCCCCAAAGGCAACACAATATGAAGTAGCCCAATGTCACTGCCAAAAACCAGATTCACATTCTCTATAAAAAAGTCCATATATTTAAAAAAGCAAAGTAATGAGATATTAAAAATAATTGCGATGTAAAGCAATTTTTTATTACTCAAAAATTGCATACTGCCAAGCTTTGCTTTCTCTTGAGCTTTTAGCATAAAGCCAGAAATCGTATAATTAAAGCCAATGGAGAGTAGCAAAAGCGGCAGATACATAATATTCCAATATGAATAAAAGAATAAACTAGCAAATGTAAGCCACACAATAGAAGTCCTATAAAAGCCTTTGTGATTAAGCATAAAATACACACAAAACACCACAGGTAAAAAGGCAAAAATAAAGATATATGATGAAAATAGCATTAAAACACCTCTCCGCCAGATATGATGAGATTTTCGCCATTAATGTAGTTAGATTCTCTGCTTAGCAAAAAGAGCAGTGTAGGTAGGACATCATCTATTGTAGCGTTGCGTTTAAGCGGGTGATTATAGGCGTTTAGCTCTATTATTTTTTCATTTATATTTGATAGAAATTTTGTTTCAATCATTGATGGAGAGATGGCATTAAATTGAATATTTTTGCTTCTATACTCACTTGTGAGCGATTTAAGTAAGCCTAAAAGTGCATATTTTGCTGTTACATAATGACTTAGCGTCGCAGGTGGCACGCCCATAGTGCAGCTTGAAAGCATAAAGACTACCTTTTTATCCCGCTTATCTTTTTGCCTTACAAGCTGCGGTATAAAGGCTTGAAGAATGTGAAATATGGATTCCAAAGAGATACTTAAATGTGTTTTATAATCCTCCCAAGCAAGTTTGCCAAAATGTGTATTGCAGATTCTAGGGGAAGCTAAATGAACGATCTTGTTAGGTATAGCTATGGTTTGAATATGTGTTATCATCGCTTGTATTTGATGTATATCGCTCAAATCACATTGCAGTGGAATAATGTGCCTATCACTAAAACATTGTTGTTTGAAAACATTATTGCTATGATAAAGTGCAAAAATGGTAGCTTTAGAATCTAGCCTTTGAATAAGCGATACACCCAAATCAGAACTTGCTCCGGTAATAAGAATGGAATCTTTCAATATTGTCCCCTTGTGTAAAATCTCTAGTGTAAAACACCCGCTTTGATATGTCCTTTGGCAATTTTAAATGGTTTTACCCCTCCCCCCGTATTTTCAATAGCCACTTTAATAGTGATTTGCTTGTATGCTTCTTGCTTTTCTATCACTTTTCCTGTAATCTTTAGCATATCGCCGACATACACAGGCTTTAAGAATCCAATAGCCACTTCGTGCAGTAAGCAAAACTTACCGGGGAGATATACACCTGCAAAGGTTGATAGAAAGCTCGCACTTAGCATTCCATACACTACGCGATAATTGAAGCCATTTTGCTTTGCGTAAGTAGAATCTATATGCAAAGGATTTGTATCATTGGTAAGCTTTAAAAATGTATCCATTTTTTCTTCACTCACACTAAACTCAAAAGTTTCTGTATGCCCTATGCTAATCTCATCAAATGTGTAAGCATTCATTTTACACACGCTTTTTGATAATAAGATTCAGCATATCACCGACATTTTTAAGCTCTTGCAGTTCGCCCAATGCAAATTTAACGCAAAACTCTTTTTCAATCGCAGCAACTAAATTAATATGACTTAAAGAATCCCATTCTTCAATATCTTCACTATGAGTTTGCTCTGCAATATTGAGTGTCTCATCATCAAAAATATCTCTAAAAATATCTTGCACCTTACTATGAATTGCTTCTTTAGTCATCATTTACTCCTATAAAATAAGCTTTGGGCTTATACTTGTCTATATCAAGCTGCCAAATGCTATCATCGCCATCTTGTGCTTTCAAGCTAAAGCCAAAATCGCTATATAAATCTGCTACCATAGCGTTTTTCTGCGTTTTGTAGTAGTAACCTATAAGTGTTTTCACGCCCTTAGTTTTTGCGTGTTTGATAAGGGTATCAAGCATAGCATACTCCATTGTCCGCTTTAGGACACGGCAGCTCATAAGCCATAAATCAATATGTGCCGTTTTATCCTCTATTCTTGCGATGAGTAGGGCAATAAGCCCATTATCGCCAAACCTATCTTTTAGCCGCCCCTGCAATGTGATAAAGCTAGAATCTTTTGCTATGGATTCTAAAGTGGCTTGTGTATAGCGTTTAGTGGTGAGATTAAACTGATTTGTTTTATTTGTAAGCTGTGCTATACGCTCCATAAATAGAGGGGAAAATGGAATAATTTGGGCTTTCATAGCAAGGCTTTGAAGAAACTCGTTATAGTTTGTAAATGCACTTAAAGCCTCATCTCTTGCCTTGTTTTGCGTATAGTAGCTATTACGCTCTAAATCCTCTTGTGATACAGAGATGCTTTCAAAATAGCCATTTTTATCAATATGGGGGATAAAATCTAGCACATCTACGCCAAGCATTTGAGAGACAGCTTGAGAATCTCTGTCAATTTGTTGGTTGTGAGATTCTGGGACGGCTACACTTGGCAGAGATTGTGAAACAAGATGTCTTTCAGTTGGATTATCATCAATAAATACAAGTGTGTTTAGCCCAATATTTAGCTCTTTAGCTATGACTTTTATATTCTCACTTTTTAGATTCCAATTTGCCTGAAAACTCATAAAATCGTCAAATCGCAAAATGGAGCTAGGGTGTGTGAAGCCATTTTTAGCATTTTCATATTCATTTTTAGAGCAGACACTCAGCATAATACCACGATCTTTTAAGTCTTTAATGTATTTTTGAAAGAGCGTATAGCTCTCTGCCAATGGTGTTTCTGTTCCTATATGTATCCCACTTAAGCCATCATCGCCTATCACACCTCCCCACAGCGTATTGTCTAAATCAAGCGCCAAAGCCTTTTTATTGATACCAAAAATCGCTTTGATGATATGGCTTAGATTCCACGACAGATGTGGTATGCACTCAAGACTTAGGGCATATTTTGTCCTTGCATAGAGCGAGAAGTCATACCATTTTTCTAGTCCAAGACTAGCTGAAAGATAGCAAATATCGTGTATATAGAGATTTGGGGTTTCATATATTTTTGTGTGGATTTTCGCATTCAGCGTGTGGATATACTGCGTTTTCGCACTCGGCAGGATAGAATCAAGATTGCCATAGATTCTATACGGAGGCAATTCAAAATTATTTTGAATAATCGCACATTGATATGTATCGCTTAGACTTTGCCACACTTGAGTAAAAGCCGCCCATTCACTCTCATCAAAACGCACATTAACAAAGCTCGTGTGAATGTAGATAATATCTGGCTTAAAATCCTTCAAAGCTTTATTTTCAAAAATAGAATCTTCATAAAATTTATTATATTCACTTTGATAAAAATGCGGCACAATCCCGCAATCAAGCAAAAATAGCTCAAGCATATCACATACTTCTTGCGTACTAGATCCACCCAAAATAGCAATATTTTTGTGTAAAGTGGATTCTGTATTCGTTTGTAAAGTATCTAGCAATTGTCTCTTAAGCGATTTTTTCTTACGCAAAAGAAGTGTAGAATCTAGCGGATAGGAAAAAAACATAAATATCCTTGAACCTATTTTAAAAAAGTGGCGTAAAGTTTAAAAGGTGCTAGGATACAAAAAAAAAAAAAACAAAACAAGGGGGGGGGGGGTGGTAAGGGACAATTGGGATAAAATAAAAAAATTTTTATAAGTGTTTTTCCCCGCGATAATACTTCCAAAATTCCCCCATTTAAACAGTACCTGTCTCTTATACACATCTGACGCTGCCGACGATCTTACGC